>CAYVNW010000033.1:0-36341 GCA_964452915.1 uncultured Bacteroidaceae bacterium
TTGAACTTGAGTTCAGAGGTAGCGGCATCAATGAAATCGGTGTGTGTGTGAAAGTACTTGGGTAATCTCTCATCGTTGCGCGACTGGGGCTATGCAAAGGACTACGTTGAGTGCATGTGGCTCATTTTGCAAAACAACAAGCCTGAAGATTTTGTAATAGCAACTGGTGTGCAGCATTCAGTACGTGAGTTCGCATACTACGCTTTCAAACATGCAGGAATTGAACTTGAGTTCAGAGGTAGCGGCATCAATGAAATCGGTGTGTGTGTGAAAGTGAGCGGTAAAGTAAGCAGTGACCTTATTGGCAAGGTGCTGATTAAAGTGAGTGAAGATTTCTATCGTCCGACTGACGTCGTCAATCTGTGGGGCGATCCAACAAAAGCCAAAGCAAAACTTGGATGGAATCCGTCGAAGACTTCGTTTGAAGAGCTCGTAAAGATTATGGTTGAAAACGACATAGCAAAGGTAGCTTCTGAAGGTGCAGCAGCTAAGGTGCGCACCAACCTTGCAGAATATCTTGAGAAAGGTATTGTGAAATAACACAATTATAAAGATAAGGATAATATGTTAACAAAAGATTCAAAAATATATGTTGCCGGTCATCGTGGACTTGTGGGTTCAGCTATATGGAACAATCTAAAGGCACGCGGTTATTATAATCTTGTGGGGCGCACCCATACAGAATTGGATTTGACCGACCAATATGCAGTTAAGAAATTCTTTGATGAAGAACAGCCTGACGCAGTTGTACTTGCCGCCGCTTTTGTCGGGGGCATCATGGCTAACAGCCTGTATCGTGCCGATTTCATTATGATGAATATGAAGATACAGTGTAATGTCATTTCAGAATCATACGCTCATGGTGTGAAAAAGTTGCTATTCCTCGGCAGTACTTGCATATATCCAAAGAACGCACCTCAGCCAATGCCCGAAGACTGCCTGCTCACATCACCTCTCGAATATACTAACGAGGAATATGCTATCGCTAAGATAGCAGGTCTGAAGATGTGTGAGAGCTACAACCTTCAGTATGGCACTAACTATATAGCAGTTATGCCGACCAATCTGTATGGACCTAACGACAACTTCCATCTTGAGAATTCGCATGTCATGCCAGCCATGATGCGAAAGATATACCTTGCGAAGCTAATCGCAGAAAACAATTGGAATGCAATTCAGAAAGATATGGATAAGCGCCCTATCAATCCACCAGCTTCGCTTGCAAAGAACATCGGAAAGGAGAATGTGGATGGCAACAGTCCGCAACAAAGGATTCTTGACGCCTTGGCTTTTTATGGCATAGAAAATAATAAAGTTACACTTTGGGGTGACGGGACACCATTGCGTGAGTTCTTATGGAGCGAGGATATGGCTGATGCGTCGGTTCATATTTTATTAAACGTAAACTTCAGCGACATTATCGGAATAGAGAAGTATTCATCTGTATTTTATGGAGTCAAAGCAAATGGTGCGGTGAACCGCAATAATAGTGAGGGACGCGGTGGTGCTATCCCGTCATTGGGTGAAATACGCAACTGCCACATAAATATTGGCACAGGAAAGGAAATAACAATCAAGCAACTTGCTGAGCTTGTTGCTAAAGCAGTTGGCTTCAATGGGCAAATTGTATGGGATACGACAAAACCTAACGGGACACCTCGTAAATTGATTGACGTCACTAAACTGCACAGTCTGGGATGGACTCATCGTGTGGAGATAGAGGACGGAGTGGAGAGTCTCTTTAATTGGTACAAGCATACAATCAGTTAATTATGAAACGAACTCTGAAGGATATCCAGCCTATTAAGACATCGCACGAGGTGGGATTGAAACGGGTTTTGCTCGCAGCTAACGAAAGTGGATGCAGTTTGACTCAGATTGCAGTGACCGACTTAAAAGCTAGTGAGGTGGCTGCTGCACATATTCATCCCGACATGCAAGAAGCCTTCTTTGTCATGGATGGCGATCTTGACGTTACTCTCGATGAAGAGCTGATTCATTGTCATAAAAACGATTTCGTATACGTCACATCATGTACTTCACACGAACTTAGGGCAATCACCGATGTCAGAGTTATGACAATTGGCTGTGTAATCGAAGCACTAAGAAGAAAGCTCTACCCTATGCTGTTCGAGCCAAACCTGCACCCTGTGGTATGGGGTGGAAACCGACTTAGTAAGTGGAAGGGACTTCAATGCCAAAACGATATAGGCGAGAGTTGGGAGGTTTCTGCTGTAGACAGTTCTCCTTCTATAATTTCAAACGGAACTTGGGCTGGTTACAATCTAATAGACGTTATCAGTAAGATGCCCGAAGAAATACTTGGCAGGAAGGTGGCTCAGCAATACAAGAATAAACTTCCACTGCTCGTGAAATTTATTGATGCAAAGCGGGACTTGAGCATTCAAGTACACCCGAACAATGAGATGGCTCAACGCATACATGGAAAGTTTGGAAAGACTGAGATGTGGTATGTTATTGACGCAGAACCAGGCAGCCATCTTTATGCTGGGTTTAATAAGGAGATAACTCCGGAAGAGTATAAACAAAGAATCACCAATGGAACGATTACAGAGGTACTTGCACGCCATGAGGTGAAAGCCGGCGATGTGTTCTACATACCTGCCGGACGTGTTCATGCTATTTGTGGAGGAATCCTATTAGCGGAGGTGCAACAATCATCGGATGTTACATACCGTATTTACGACTATAACCGTCCCGGCATGGATGGGAAACCACGTGAGTTGCATACTGAACTTGCAGCTCAAGCTCTTGATTTCCACGTGGAAGACGAGTATCGCACTATCTATCGTGAAAGCGGCAATAAGGCAGTGTCTGTTATCGACTCGCCATTTTTCAATGTACGCATCACTGACATCGAGTCGCCGGATGCGACAGACTCCGTAAAACCGGCAAGTGCGTTTCATCGGAACCTGGTGAAATACGACAGTTTTATAATTTCTATGTGCATTAAGGGTGACTGCAAAATTAGAATACGATCCACGGGGGATGAAATTACACTTAATGAAGGCTATAGTTGCTTAATTCCCGCAGCAATTGCAGACTATGATGTTTGGCCTCTGCATGGAAAATCGAAGATTCTCGATGCTTTCATAGATAATCGCCAGCATACGCTCAACAAGGTTTTTAATCGCTTCTTTCATATCAGCGACAGATAAAAAAAAGGATGTAATTATATAAATTAAGGCGTCTGAAGCATATTTTTGACAAGAATCTATTATCTTTGCATTATGGAGTAGACGAAACAAGTCAATTGCTACTCCTATTGTTTAAATAAGAAGAACTGACAATATGAGAATTGCTGTAGCGGGAACCGGATATGTAGGTCTGTCGATTGCGACACTTTTGTCACAACACAACGAAGTGATGGCTGTTGACGTCATTCCCGACAAAGTTGACAAGATCAACAAAAAAATAAGCCCTATCAAGGACGAGTATATAGAAAAGTACCTGAAAGAAAAGACTCTTAATCTTACGGCTACACTGGATGGTGCCGAAGCTTATCGTAATGCAAATTATGTAATCATCGCTGCTCCTACCAACTATGATCCTGAGAAGAACTTTTTTGATACCAGTCACGTAGAGGAAGTTATAGATTTGGTGCTTAGCGTCAATCCAAATGCGGTTATGGTCATCAAGTCGACTATTCCTGTAGGTTATTGCAAACGGCTTTATGAGAAATATGCAAGCACCATGCCTAAAGGTAAGGCATTCAAACTTATCTTTTCTCCTGAGTTCCTACGTGAGAGCAAGGCTCTATACGACAATCTCTATCCTTCGCGTATCATTGTCGGAGCGCCACAGCAACTGAAAAAGGAAGCTCATACGTTTGCACATTTGCTGGTTGAAGGAGCTATAGGACATGCCGCAAACGGCCAAAGTCCGGTGGCACTGCCTTCTGTTGAAGAACAAGATGATACTGAAACTAAGGGAATCCCTGTTTTATTCATGGGACTTACTGAGGCAGAAGCTGTGAAACTCTTCGCTAATACGTATCTTGCGCTGCGCGTGTCATATTTTAATGAACTTGACACTTATGCGGAGGTGAAGGGGTTGGATACAGCTGCAATTATTGAGGGAGTCGGACTCGACCCACGTATTGGCACGCACTATAATAATCCTTCATTTGGATACGGAGGCTATTGCCTGCCAAAAGATACAAAACAGTTACTTGCCAACTATGCCGATGTACCTCAAAACATGATGACGGCTATAGTAGAAAGTAACCGCACACGCAAAGATTTTATTGCTGACCAAGTACTGAAGAAAACAGGATATTATAATGCAAACAGCGCATGGGACCAATCTAAAGAACATACTTGTATAATCGGTGTTTACCGGTTGACAATGAAAAGCAACTCCGACAACTTCCGACAAAGTGCTATTCAAGGAATTATGAAACGCATCAAGGCAAAAGGTGCCGAAGTTATCGTCTACGAACCGACACTTAAAGATGGCGACAAATTCTTCGGCAGTAAAGTCATCAACAATCTTAATGAGTTTAAGAGATTAAGTCAGGCAATAATTGCCAACCGCTACGACACGATTCTCGATGATGTGAAAGACAAAGTGTATACTCGCGACATATTTCGTCGCGACTAACAGTCTGCAATGCATACAGTGAAAAGATTCTTGTACTAATTTGATGTGCCGTATGCTGACCGGCACATTATTATTTTCATACTGACAACACCTTCTCCTGGAGTCGTATTGGCTTCTTTTGGGAAATAGACAGGTTCGTTTGGTTGCATTGGCAAAATATAGAGCTCTAAAGTTCTGACTCCTTCCGGCAGACGCCATAATCCATATTGGAAATGACAGCCATTATAGAAGTTATCAGCGATTAAAGAGCCATTGGCATATAAACGGGCACAATCACCATGATAGACAATGTCGAGGGTTTTCTTATCTTCGGTAATGCTGTCGTCAGGTAGAGTTATGGTGTATACTGCGGCATTCTTAAAATCTTTATCTTCCGGCTCCATGGCTACTTTAGAGACTCCAAGCTCTATCTTCCGCAACGAACCTGCTTCCTTCGTTTTCGTAAATGTAACCGGCCGAGATACTTCCGCACCTTCATCGTCAAGAAACAGATGCTCGGCTTCGTCTTCAGTCAGAAGATAATAGTTTTTATAAATTGGTTTGCCCGTACCTTTTGGCTTGACGTTTTTCAGTTTCATGCCACTTTCAAATGCAATTTCCACAGTAATGCCATTGATCTGCATGAGGTAGATTTTACCTTCACGATTAGCGACAAGCTGTGCCGTTGCATATTTTATGCCTGCTATATTAACCGGCAGGATACCAATAGCATTTGCAGGAATTGTAAGTTTTGGAAATTCGACTCCACAAACGTCAAACTGCACATTGTGTTTCGATGTAAGTGTTTGCAAACGTTCATAGTTATTGAAAAACACAAAGCCGCTCTTGCCGTCTGCTGTGCGATAGCTCCAACGCAAATAAGAATCATCACCTTTCTTGATTTCGTTTGTGTTTATAAAATGAGCGTCCATTGGAGCAAGAGATGCTGCGAAATCGTGCATGAATAAATGTATAGGACGAAGGCGATAGTAAACAGGATTCTTTAAACCAAACTCATTAATTGGTGCTTGATAATCATAAGTCTTTACAGGCAAATCATTATAATTAGTCGCTATCGAACGTTGACACTCGTTGAGATATGTCAAACGGCCGTCAGGATTGGTACCACCATGATATACATAATAACCGAGAAGATTACTTCCACTACCCAATTTCACTACAGCCATAGCGTAAGAATCATTCGGGTACATATATGGACGCCTGTGGTAAGCCGGAATCATGCCGCCACCTAATTCACAAGTAAAATATGGGTATTCATCAGTTGCCACCACATCCTTGCCGTCATACTTTATTTGTTCCGAACCAATACTTTTGTTGTCGCGAGCAGGTTTGAAGAAAAAAGCCTTATAATAATTACCTGCTGTCTCCTTCAAACTGCGATCCCAAAAACCATCCGCATAATCACCATATAGTGGCAACATGGCACCATATGGAGTTGGCGTCTTTAGTTCGGGCCATCCTGTACGAGTGTAAAACGGTAAATCAAACCCTATATCATTGGCTAACTTTTTCAAAGACATAAGATATGAAGCTTTCCCGCCCCATTCATTGTCAAATTGGCAAGCTATGACCGGACCGCCATCTTTCCATTGCAGACCTTGTATTTGAGAATATACTTGACGGTACCATTCATCAACAATCTTTAAGAATTCCGGATCTTCACTCCTGACTTTTACGCCTTTTGTAAATACCCAATCAGGAATGCCTCCATTGCGGGCCTCGCCATGACAATACGGACCCATTCTAAGGATTACAGGCAGGCCTTCTTTTTGACATACACTTAGAAAGCTACGCAATGAGCGACAGCCGCTCCAGTCGTATTGTTTCTCCACTTCTTCTATATGATTCCAAAATACATAAGTGGCAATCATGGTGACACCACCTTGTTTCATCTTTTGAAGTTCGTCTTCCCATTCATTCTCAGGCAGGCGTGAATAGTGTATTTCTCCCATTACAGGAACAACACGTATACCATCAACGATAAGACTACGATTATCCCACGTAATTGTCGGAACGTCCTTTCCACCTGCTGTCTGTGAACTCAACTGATGTTGAAATGTCAGCATTACTCCTAATGCTATTAATGTCTTAAATAAATATTTCATTTTACATCACGCTATTATCATTTTTAATTTCATGATATGCAAAGATACATACTTTATGTCATGATCGCAATGGAGAAACGTTTTTATAAAATGGATTATTTTATTAATTCTGTTGAAACAAGCTGTTGTAAGTTATACATTAACGCAGGGAAGTATAACAGACGAATGGAAGATGACATGTAACAAGGGATGCGGTATACACCTTATATATAATACGCGCGCGTAGAGAGATGATGTTTGGCTACCTCTTTTACTATAGGATTTCAGCCAAAATAGTAGTACAACATGCTGATGACACAAATGATAAATATCATTATACTTGCAATCAATTTAAATATAGTGCTAAAGGCTAAAGACAACATCGAATAGAAACCTATGAAAAGCGATTGTTTGAACTTGTGCGACTTACAAAGTTCACCTATGAAAGCTCCTAAAAAAGGTCCGGCAAGTAATCCCCATGGAGCATAAAACAAACCAATCAATAATCCTATTGTAGAGCCGACAGATGCCCACTTGCTTCCACCGGCCTTGTTGGTGATCCATGCCGGCAATATATAATCCAATACAGTAAGGAACAGCACAAATAACCCTGTAAGGATGGTAAGGACAATCATTAATGGAGTAGGAATTGCAATACAGCACAACAACATTGCAACAAACCCTAACGGAGGACCGGGCAAGCCAGGGACAATTGACCCTGCTATGGCACCGATATTAAGAATGGTGGCGCACAAAAATAATATGTCTTGCGTACTCATTACTGTTGGTTACTTCGGATGTAGAGTTTGTTAATTACTGATTTGATTCATATAATTGGCAATAAGCCGATTCTTTTTAAATGATTCCGGTGCCTGTATGTATATTTCATCTATTTGCGGCGTGGTGGTAGGAAATCCATAGAACTGCTGCGCTTCATAACAAAGCCGTAAGAACCATATTATTCCCAACGGATTGTTATAGTTGTCTTTTATAAACTGTGTTTCCAGTTTATCAACCTCTGCTTGTAATCTTAACGACTCATCACCAAGTTCACGCATAATTTCATCCTGATCATATCCGTCCAAATACATTCTGCTTTCCCTGTTAGGAAGGTCATCATATATTATTTTCAATGAATCACGCTTTGATAGGAAGGCATATAATTTGTCGTTCAACGGTGTTCCTTCAATCTTTACCACATTGTTTGCAATACTGATAGTTACCGTCCCAGGCTCAAGTACCATCGGGAAATTATCATCGCCCATATACAGCCGCACCATCATGACAGAGTCTACGACACCTGTCATATCAAACTTGCCATGCAATATTTCGCATGAGTCAATAGCCTTGAAGTTTACATCGCGCTGGCTTGGATCAACATCATACTGCTTCAGATACGCAACCGTCCCATCTTGTATGAATTGGGAAGTTGTGCCTTCTATCACATATTTCTCCGCACATGAATGTATGAGCACCATCATTGATGCCGTTAATATGAAAGTGACTGTCTGTCGTTTCATGCCTTCTTGCAATTAAAGTGACTGCAAAAATACTATATTGATTTTATACAACAAAATTCTTTTGCAATAATTAACCCTAATTAATCCTTATCTATATACCACCACAAAGTGTTACCGAAATCGCGTCTGAGTATGTTCTGCTTAATGTTCTCTGCTGTATCTGTTTCTTGCATTGTCTTATATTTTTCATATTGAGCAAGCATAAGTGTGTCAGCAAACGATTCTAAAGAATCTTTGCTAATTGACTTAGCTTGTAACAGCATCGCCTCACGATAAACTTTAGGTAATTCGAGAACATCCGAAGGATTGCTGATATGATAATAGTTTCGCAGAGAGCGGTAAAATCCATTCAGATCTTTTTCCAGCAACTTACTGCACAGTACATATTCAGGCAGCAACGGGTTATGGCGTGTAGCTTCATTGGTCCGCAGCAAATCCAGATACGAATCTAATGATTTCACTGCATCGTTTGCCCATGCTCCGAGATTCTCTTGTATGTCTTTACTTGTAAAACGATGCAGATGGGTTAATGTGTCATCGAGCATCAATAACGACTCCACGCCATATGGTTGCGGGTAATCAAACAGCTTATCTCCAAGTTTCCCTTCTTTTGCCAAAGCATACATACGCAATTCATTGAGACGTTTTGATGTTGCCAGTGACTTCTGCCCTACTTTACCGGCTTCTTCATAATTACCGTCAAGAATAAGTCTCTCTGTTTTCAACTCGTACATATATACGTCATTTGCCGGTGCATTGGCTCCACACGCAAGCATCATTAAAAGCAATGTAAGCAAGTTGGGCCAAAGATAACGCGAAACAGTATAATCACCTTCCTGTATGCTTTCACCCGGCATTTTATATTTGAGCCTCAAAACTAACATGTATACTACGACAAATAATGGCAAAATCCAAACCCAACTGCCAAAAGTAAAGTGTTCTATTGTGCGGCGGCTCAGACTTGTTACCATCATTAGCAGAATGAACGACGGCAGATATGTAATAGCATACCATCTTCCTGAAAGGTGTGCAACCTTTTCTACAAGATATTGCACACACATCAGGGCAAATGTAATTATCACTGCTCCCCAAAAACGCGAATACTGAGTAACACCATTCGAGAATACATATTGGGCCTCGGCAAGCACATCATTCTGTAAACAAAATAAATAAAAGAAACAGAACAGTGCAAACAGCCCTCTACATGCGATTGCAATACGGTTCGCTATATTTTGAGGTATGGGATTGTTATAGTTCATACAATTTTCAATACTACAGCACTCCTTGCCGGCAAATACAACTTAAGCCAACCTTTATGCTGTTTTGCATACAGCATATCTGTAGTTGTAAAGTGACGGATAGAATCATCGTTAAGATTATTACCACCGAACGCACTTGAGTCTGTATTTAGCACTATATCGTATGCGCCTTCTTTGACAAGGAACCCATAATCGGTGAATGACTTATTAGGGCTGAAATTAAACACGAACAGCAGGTCACCTCTTGTGAATGCAAGCACCTGGTCACCATCATTATGCCAAATCTCCTGGACTTTTGTCTTTTGGAAATTCTTTGTTCCGCCAATCAAGTGTATCATAGCCTTGTCAAAATCACCAAGATAATGGTAGCACAATTCATGATTATCAACAAGATCCCATTGGCGCCGTGCATACTTATAACTCCAGCCGTTACCTTCACGCGGGAAATCGATCCATTCAGGGTGCCCGAACTCGTTACCCATGAAATTGAGGTAGCCTCCGTTTATTGTTGAAGCTGTCAGCAAACGTATCATCTTATGAAGTGCTATACCACGATTGACAGTCAGGTTCTCGTCTCCTTTCTTAAAATGCCAATACATATCAGAATCAATCAACCGGAATATTATTGTTTTATCACCTACAAGAGCTTGGTCATGACTTTCAGCATAACTGATAGTCTTTTCATCAGCACGTCGGTTGGTTGTTTCCCAAAACATTGATGACGGTTTCCAATCCTCATCCTTTTGTTCCTTTATTGTTTTGATCCAATAATCCGGAATATTCATCGCCATACGATAGTCGAAACCATAACCGCCTTTATCAAACGGAGCTGCAAGTCCAGGCATACCACTGACTTCTTCCGCTATTGTTATTGCTTTTGGATGAATTTCATGGATCAGCAAGTTTGCCAGCGTAAGATAAGCTATTGCCTCATCATCTTCGTGACCATTATAATAGTCTTCATAGCCACCGAATGCCTCTCCAAGTCCATGGCTATAATAGAGCATGCTTGTTACGCCATCAAAACGATATCCATCGAAGTGGAATTCGTCAAGCCAATACTTACAGTTACTTAATAAATAATGTATGACTTCATTCTTTCCGTAATCAAAGCACAAGCTGTCCCAAGCTGGATGTTCTCTTCGGTCACCATGCATGAAATACTGATAAGAATCACCGGCAAAGTTTCCTAATCCTTCCATCTCGTTCTTTACTGCATGAGAATGAACTATGTCCATTATGACAGCCAGACCGTTCTTATGAGCTTCATCAATCAATTCTTTCAACTCTTCGGGAGTACCGAAACGGCTGGAAGGAGCAAAAAAGTTACTTACATGGTATCCAAAACTGCCATAATACGGATGTTCTGCAATTGCCATTATTTGTATGCAGTTGTAACCATCAGCAATTATACGAGGTAGCACATTGGCCTTGAATTCTGTGTACGTGCCAACCTTTTCTCCATCTTGAGCCATACCGATATGACACTCATATATAAGGAGTGGCGAAGTGTTGGGCTTAAACTTCTTGACCTTCCATTTGTATTCATTCTCTGGAGCCCACACTTGTGCTGAAAAGATTTTGGTCGTTTCATCTTGAACGACACGATTGACCCATGCAGGAATCCGTTCCCCTTCACCACCATTCCAATAGATATGAAGTTTGTACAGATCGCCATGTTTCATATACGACAACGGCATTCTCAACTCCCAAACACCATTTTCCTTTTTCTTAAGCTTATACTTTGATTTCTCTGTCCAGTCATTAAAATCGCCCACCAAATATATATCGGTTGCATTTGGTGCCCACTCACGAAATACCCATGATTTAGCTGTCTTGTGCAAACCAAAGTACAAGTATCCGGAAGCGAAATCGGAAAGAGTTTGCTTGCCATTCATTGTCAATTCGTTCAATTTATTAATGGCATGTTGATGGCGACCAATTATTGCGTTCTCATAAGGCTCCAACCATGGATCGTTTTTTACGATACCAATATGCTGTATAGTTTCTTCAGTTTTATTAGGCATAATATTGTAGTTATTAAATGATTAATTATATTGCTATTGAATCAATGAGGTGTTACCTAAGCCTTTACTTTGAATATTACTTTCTTGATTACTTTCTCGTCAGATATACATGGGGCATGTCCGTCTTGTGGAAAGAATATGGCGAACATTCCGGGTTCTGCCTTCACATATTGCTGGGCAAGTCCGTCATAGAATGTTATGTCTTTTTCG
The DNA here is from genome assembly GCA_964452915.1 of uncultured Bacteroidaceae bacterium. GTDB lineage: Bacteria > Bacteroidota > Bacteroidia > Bacteroidales > Bacteroidaceae > Colivivens. The sequence continues at coordinate 11,724 of CAYVNW010000033.1, forward strand.
CTATTATAAGCCTGGGCAGGTAAATCTTGACGCGGAGTATATCCATACGCCTCTGCTACATTCAACGGAATCTGTATATCAATCATTCTGTCATGGGTTTCCAGTTTGGCTGCTTCTTTCGATTTTCCGCCAACCGTATTGAAGTTCACGAACAGGTCATTACCTTTTATAATCTCTTTTCCTTCAGGTTTGGAGTTTAAATCATTTGATCTAATGTAGTCAACGACATCCCTAAATAAAGGGTTCAAAGCCACATATTTTTCCAAGTTGTTTAATGAATCAATAATCATATTACTTTATTTTTATTTCGTTTCTGACATCTCAATGACACCACGCTTATAATATCCCTTTCGAATAGTTTTTCCATTGCGGTCTTTCTCGACAAAAGCTCCGTCACGCAAATCGTTGACATAAGTACCTTCAAAGCGCACTCCGTCTTTATCTTCCTCCACGCATTTGCCATTCTTTTTTCCATTAGCAAAATGGCCTTTAAATTTTGAACCGTCTTTCATGTGGATAATTCCTTCGCCGTTCATTTCTCCATTCGCCCATTCTCCATCATAAGTATCACCATCTTTATTAGTATACTTACCACGTCCGTTTTGTTGGTCTTCTGCCCAGTAGCCTTCATAAACAGAGCCATCAGCGCATGTATACGTACCAAAGCCACTCATCAGTCCATCATTAAAAGAACCGACATACCTGCTTCCGTCTATATATGTGAATATTCCTTGGCCATGACGTTTACCTTTCACATACTCTCCCTCATACTTATCACCGTTCTTAAACGTATATATACCTTTCCCGTCCATCATATCATCTTTCCACTGTCCTTTGTATGTATCACCGTTGGCATAATTATAAGAGCCATATCCATCACGCTTGTCATTCTTTATATCACCATAGTATGTTGCACCGTCAGCCCAATCAAAGAGACCTTTGCCTTCTTTGTGGTCGCCGACCCACGTACCCTGGTAGAAAGCCCCATTTGCCCATGTATAAGTTCCTTCTCCCTCACGCATATCCTGATGCCAGTTGCCTTCATACTTGTCTCCATTAAAATAATACATGGTACCTTTACCTTCTTGGTAGTCGGTATACCACAAACCTTCATATCTGTTACCATTTGCGAAAGTATAGGTTCCCATTCCGTGCTGATGGTCATTCATCCATTGTCCTTCATATTTTTCTCCATCAGTAAACGAATAAACACCATTACCGTGCCTCTTGCCTTTCAGATACTCACCCTCATAAGTATCTCCTGTCGGAAAAGTTGTTTTGCCTTTACCATTAGGTTTCCCATTAAACAAATCTCCGCTATATGTTGATCCGTCCTTGAAAGTATAACTTCCTTTCACCGTAGTTTTCTGTGCAGAAGCAGTTGATACTGTGCACACAAAAGCTACTCCCACTACAATATATTTATATAAGTCCATTAATATGCTATTTTATTTATGAATACAAAAGTATTAATAAAAAATGAGACGGGCAAACCGATTAAGAATTATTAATCTTTTTATTACTATACTTACAGGACGAACTATCAAAATAAGCCGACCATGCAGGCACCCGTCATTACTGCGTGTAGAGAATATTTGAAAATTTATCGGAAAACTTATTGTTCATCCGACAAAATATCGTAACTTTGCACCCGATTGTCGCACATGCATGCGTATGCGGGCGTACAATTCATATTATCAACATAATGTCTAACATGTCAAAAAAAAGAACAAATTTAAATTATGACAGAAACAAAGAACATTAAACCGCTGGAAGATTTCGATTGGGAGTCGTTCGAGCATGGAAAGAAGGTGGCAGACAAAGAAGCCGAACAAAAAGCCTATGAAGGCACATTGAACAACATTACAGAAGGTGAAGTTGTTGATGGAACAGTAACAGCCATCAATGACCGAGAAGTTGTTGTCAACATAGGCTACAAGTCTGAAGGCATCATTCCAAGTAACGAATTTCGTTACAACCCAGACCTCGCTGTAGGCGATAAGGTGGAAGTTTACATTGAAAGCCAGGAAGACAAGAAAGGACAATTAAACCTGTCACACAAAAAAGCGCGTCAAGCCCGCTCTTGGGATCGTGTCAATGCAGCTTACGACAACAATGAAATCGTTAAAGGATTCATAAAATGCCGTACCAAAGGCGGCATGATTGTAGACGTATTGGGAACAGAAGCATTCCTCCCTGGCAGTCAAATCGATGTAAAACCTATCCACGACTATGATACATTCGTAGGCAAGACAATGGAATTCAAGATTGTCAAAATCAATCAAGACTATAGAAACGTTGTCGTGTCACACAAGGCACTTATTGAGGCTGAAATTGAAGCACAGAAGAAAGAGATCATCAGCAAACTTGAGAAAGGGCAAATACTTGAAGGTGTTGTCAAGAATATCACTTCGTATGGAGTATTTATCGATCTTGGAGGCGTTGACGGACTTATTCACATTACAGACCTTTCATGGGGTCGCGTAAACGATCCAAGGGAAATCGTACAACTCGACCAAAAGATCAACGTTGTAATCTTGAGTTTCGACGAGGAGAAAAAACGTATAGCACTTGGATTGAAGCAACTCACTCCACATCCTTGGGAATCTCTTGATCCAAACCTCAAAGTTGGAGATGTTGTTAAAGGCAAAGTTGTTGTTATAGCAGATTATGGAGCTTTTGTTGAAATAGCTCCAGGCGTTGAAGGTCTTATCCATGTATCCGAAATGAGTTGGAGCGCACACCTTCACAGCGCACAAGACTTTGTTAAAGTCGGCGATGAAGTTGAGGCAGTAATTCTTACTCTCGACCGCGAAGAAAGAAAAATGTCACTCGGAATGAAGCAACTCAAGCCAGACCCATGGGAGAAGATCGAGGAGAAATATCCTGTTGGTTCTAATCACATGGCAAAAGTAAGCAACTTTACGAACTTCGGAGTATTTGTAGAATTAGAAGAAGGAGTTGATGGACTTATCCATATATCAGACCTTTCTTGGACAAAGAAAATCAAGCACCCATCAGAGTTCACTCAGATTGGCGCAGAAATGGAAGTTCAAGTATTGGACATCGACAAGGAAAACCGCCGCCTCAGCCTTGGTCACAAGCAAATAGAGGAGAATCCTTGGGACAAGTTCGAAACAATCTTCACTCCAGATTCTGTTCATGAAGGCAAGATAGTAGAAATCGTCGACAAGGGAGCCGTAATAAGCCTCGAAGGCGGAGTTGAAGGCTTTGCTACACCAAAACATCTGGTAAAAGAAGATGGCTCACAAGCACAACTTGGCGAAACACTTCCATTCAAGGTTATCGAATTCAATAAGGATGCAAAACGAATCATCCTTTCACACAGCCGCATTTATGAAGATGCAATGCGTGCAGAAGCCAAGGCGGCTAAGAAGGAAGCAAATGCCAAGAAGGCAAAAGCAAAGAGTGAGACTCCTGCAATACAAAACAAGGCTGCAAGTACAACATTGGGTGACATCGATGCACTCGCCGCTTTGAAAGCAGAGATGACAAAAGAATAAGCAGACAAAGTTTCCATTCGAATATATATTAATAAAAAGGTGTGTCATAACGATGCACCTTTTTATTTACGTAAAAATGCATGCATAACCAAAAAAATTCCGCTAAAGTTTGGATATAACCAAAAGAGTTTGTATTTTTGCAGCGAGAAGTATAAATATAACTGCGTATGATCAAAAAACTACTACTATTACTGACGGTAACAATGATGTTAGGCATTGCACTACCAGTTTCAGCTCAAGACGTTCAGAAAGATCCGATTGAGACCGAACAGCAGGCTATATCTATTACTGTTACAGAGTCAAGCATCCATATTAAGAATGCAGAGAAAATGGTACTCGAGATATACAATCTTACAGGAGTTAAGGTGTGCACACAAAGGATTGACAGCGCCGACAAGAAAATAGACCTTGCCCATCTCCCAAAAGGATGCTATATCATCAAAGTAGGCAAAACCGTCAGAAAGATATATTTGAAATAGTTACAACATGCCAAATATGACAATATCCTCGTTTCTGGAACCTAACAGTCCAAAAACAGGATATTATCATTATTAACCAGATGAATACTGGTGATATCAAGATTGTACGACAATCTCGAGATTAAAGATGAGCAAGTATAACGAAGAAGAAATACTAAAGCAACTGCAAAATCCCAAAACGCAAAGTAAAGCTTTTGAGGAGATTGTAAATCATTATAGCCAAACTATATATTGGCAAATTCGTAGACTTGTCATTGATCATGAAGATACCGATGATGTTCTGCAAAATACGTTCATAAAAGCATGGAGCAACATATCTTCATTCAGGGGAGAATCAAAACTCTCTACGTGGTTATACAAAATTGCATACAACGAAAGTCTGACATTCATCAATCACAAGAAACAAAATATCTCTTTAGACGATGTCGACTCCAACGTCACAAACACGCTTGAGAGCGACCCTTATTTTGATGGCGATGAAACGCAACTCATGTTACAACAAGCTATTGACACACTGCCATCCAAACAGAAAGCGGTGTTTAATATGAAGTATTATGATGAAATGAAATACGAAGACATGTCGAAGATCACCGGAACGAGTGTCGGAGCGCTCAAAGCATCATTTCATCTTGCCGTAAAAAAAATAGAGGACTATTTTCATAAGAGAGACTAAACCTTTTTATTCCAACAAAGTCATACAAATAAAATTATATATACGATGGACAAAGAGAAAGACATATTGAAAAGATGCAAGAAGGAAAACCCCTTCAAAGTACCTGACGGATATTTCGACACTCTAACCTCACGTATAATGTCGAACATCCCAACGGAAGAAACAAAAGTCATAAGCATCAAAACTGCCAGACGCAAGAACGGCTGGATAAAATGGTCCGGTCTTGTCGCTGCATGCTTTGTAGGCGCATTAATCTGTATAAACGTTTTCAACAAGACAGAACAGAAGGAAGACGATCAATTTACAAGCCAGACTGTAGAAAAGAATCAATCAACATTCAGCAACGAATACCAGGATGTTAATGCAGAAGATTTATTAGACTACGCAATGGTGGATTACACTGATGTCTACTGCTATCTCTCTGGCGGTAACTTTTAATTATTCAAATCAACAAAAAGAAACGTACAAGTTAAATGAAAAGACTTTTCTTCATAATCATTTGTCTCTGTATTGGCACAATAGCATTCGCGCAACAAGACGACAAGAATAGTAATCCTTGGGTAAGGCCCTTCTCGCCTGAAGCATTCAACCAACAGTTGGATGCGTTCGTCCAAAAGGAAGCAGACCTTACTCCGCAAGAATGCCAAAAGTTCTTCCCCTTGATGCATGAGATGATGAATAAGCAACGTGAAATCGGTGGTAAGATTCAATATACCATTGGATTAGGATTCAGTGCCAAAACAGAAGCAGACTATGAGAAAATCATCTCTTGGATCACTGATCTTGAAGTGGAAAGCAAGAAGATTGAGCAAACTTACTACAAGAAGAAATTTCATTCAGTACTCTCTTGGAAAAAGATCCACAAGGTAAGAACTGCCCTACAAAGATTCAATATGGAGGCACTAAGGCATTTTTCTCCACAGAACAATAATAGAAGAAGATGGGGCTATCCAAAAATGCAGTATCCAAGCGTTAAGCAACAAGGGTGGAACCCCGGCACTAACAACAATGAATGTAGCGGAATGTATGACACATACAATTACAATGAATGTTACGATAAATGCTCTGCAAACAAGAACGACAATGGATGATGTAATATTTTGACGGACATATACACAAAACACCATATAATACTTAAGAGACGTACATATAATTATGTACGTCTTTTTATTTATATTACCCTTCTTTTCAACAGATCATACATTATTGAAACGATTATCACTTCAATTCTGAATAATCATTTCATCATGTAAATAATTTATTCTAACTTTGCAGTTTAAAGCAAACACAACGGAACTATGAAGTCCAATAACAGTACACCCAAAGAAGACGAGATAAAGCGAGATCTGCGCTACTTGCAGCTATTGTCACAAAGCTATCCGACTATTGCCGATGCAAGTACGGAGATCATAAATCTTGAAGCCATACTCAATTTGCCAAAGCCTACAGAGCATTTCATTTCTGACCCACATGGCGAAAGCGAAGCTTTCAACCACGTGCTTCGGAACGCATCGGGCTATATCAAAAGAAAAGTTGAAGAACTGTTTGGCGAATCTCTGACAAACAAAGAGAAGAGAGAGTTGTGTACACTCATATATTATCCTGAACAGAAACTGCAACTGATAAAATCCAAAAAGAAAGATTTAAAGGACTTCTATCCCACCACGTTGTTGCAACTGATCAAAGTATGCCGTGAAGTGTCGAGCAAGTACACACGGTCCAAGATACGTAAATCACTTCCTCAACAATTTGCGTATATAATTGAAGAGTTACTTCATGAATCACCTTCCGGACAAGGAGATAAGAAATATCAATATTATACTCAAATTATAAAAACAATAATTGAAACAGAGAGGGCAGACGCATTCATAACAGCACTGAGCATGCTTATCCAACGACTCGCAATCGACAGGCTCCACTTGCTTGGCGACATATTCGACCGCGGTCCCGGTGCACATTTAATAATGGAGACTCTTTGTAATTACCACCATTACGACATCGTTTGGGGCAACCACGACATCGATTGGTTTGGTGCGGCAGCAGGCAATCGTGCATGCATTTGCAACGTTTTGCGAATGACTCTCCGTTATGGTAACCTTAGTACACTCGAAGACGGATACGGAATTAACCTGCTTCCTTTGGCTACATTTGCAATGGATGTATATCACGACGACCCTTGTACAAGATTCGATATCATTCATCTTCAGGGTGACATGCCGGACGACCAGCAAACCGAACGGCTTATGACACTGATGCACAAAGCTATCTCAATTATACAATTCAAGGAAGAAGCTAAAATAATCAACCGCCGTCCCGAATTCGGAATGGAAGACCGCAACCTGTTGCATCTGATTAATAAGGAGGACGGCACTATAACGATAGACGGCAAGACATATCCGCTTACCGATACGTTCCTACCGACAATCGATCCAAACAAACCCTACGAACTCAGTCTTGATGAGGAACGTGTGATGGACAAGATGGTACACTCGTTCTCTGCAAGCGATAAATTGTACAAACACATCAACAACCTGCTCTCACACGGCAGTATGTACTCTGTAGTCAACTCTAACTTGCTATTTCATGCATCGATACCACTGAACAAAGACGGTTCACTGAAAGAAGTGGAGATAAGAGGTAAACGATACAAAGGAATAGAGCTCATGAAAAAGGTCGAACGCATCGTGCGTGCAGCGTTCAACAACGACACCACTGGAGATGACAAACTGTTCGCTATTGATTTTCTTTGGTATCTGTGGTGTGGGAAAGATAGTCCGCTGTTCGACAAAGACCGTATGACCACATTCGAACGTTACTTTATCGACGACGAATCCACTTACACCGAGAAAAAAGGTTACTACTATAAATATGGCGACAACGAGGAAGTGATGGACATGATAATGGATAATTTCGGAGTAAAAGGAGTCCACCGGCATATCATAAACGGGCATGTTCCTGTACGTACGATAAAAGGCGAGACTCCGATCAAAGCTAATGGCAAGCACCTGGTAATAGACGGCGGATTCTCACGGGCTTATCAACCTAAAACTGGAATTGCCGGCTATACACTCACCTTCCATTCAAGAGGATTAGAGCTCGTACAACACCAACCTTTCAAGTCGGCAGAAGAAGCGATACGTAAAGGAGAAGACATAAAAAGCACCAGACAGATTGTAGAACTCAGCCAAAATCGGATGTACGTAAAAGACACTGACAAAGGAAAGGTATTGAGCAAGAAAGTAAACGATCTGAAAAAGCTGCTCTACGCATACCGCAACGGATGGATTAAAGAACTCAACAAATAAGCACATGGAATATCAAGAAGCAGTAGAATATATAAACCAAACTACCGACAACCTGCTGAGGAAAGTTGGCGGACAACTCACGAATGACAACATGGACCTGCTGTCACTCGACGAACATTGTCTGCTTGCCTATCGTTACCTTCGCGACGAAGTGATGCAGGGAGGTTTTATACAATTAATTCAAAACGGCTATGGTCCCTACGTATTGTCAGGACCATTCCCTATGCTCCTCAAAAAGGAATGGGGACTGAAGGACTTCAGTAAACTGATATATAACGTGGCACACGAATACAAGGCTCATAAGGAACAACTCGAAGCAGACAAAAGCGATGAGGATTTTATGGCACAATACGAACAATATGAGAAGTTGAACGACTATGGTGATGATTTTCTCGATGATTGGGAAGAAGAAACAACGCCACTAATAGCTGACATTTTCAAGGAAAGACAAAAACAACACAATGAGAAAGAAGAAAGACATTAAGCAACAACATATAAACATAAAAAACCGCCGTGCATCGTTCGACTATGAGTTTATCGACATATATACGGCTGGTATAGTTCTTACCGGTACAGAGATCAAATCGGTACGAATGGGAAAGGCAAGTTTGGTCGACAGCTATTGCTACTTCACAGGCGGTGAATTGTGGGTAAAAAACATGAATATCTCACAATACTCACAAGGATCATATAATAACCACACCGAACGAAGAGAGCGTAAATTACTCCTCAGCAAAAAAGAACTTCGCAACCTGGAAGCAGAATCAAAGAATCCGGGATTCACTGTTGTTCCCACACGCTTATTCATAAATTCGAAGGGACTGGCGAAACTCGACATAGCACTGGCTAAAGGCAAAAAATCGTTCGACAAACGACAGGCAATTAAAGAGAAGGAAGATCAACGGGAAATGGACCGTGCGATGAAACACTAAACAAGCAGGGATGAATAGAATACTAATACTCGATGGTGCCATGGGTACCGTATTGCAGCAACGGGGATTCAGCGGAAATTTTGATATGTTGAATCTCACGCATCCCGATGTGGTGAAAAAAGTGCATACCGACTATCTCGAAGCTGGAGCTGATATCATAACGACCAACACATTTTCGTCACAACGCATATCGCAAGCCGAATATGGAGCTGAGGACATGATCTGTCAGCTTAATGCAGCCGGTGCACGACTGGCACGCGAAGCAGCCGATGAGTACACGAAGCGTGACCCATCAAGGCACCGTTATGTTATCGGAACTGTCGGACCGACCAACCGCACCTGCTCCATGAGTCCGGATGCCGGCGACCCTGCACGCCGTGACATCACTTTCGACCAACTCGCATGTGCCTACCGCGAACAAATTCGCGTCCTGATTGAAGAAGGTGTCGATGCAGTCATGTTCGAGACAATCTTCGACACACTCAACGCAAAGGCAGGCATTTATGCAGCCGAACAAGCTATGAATGATGTTGGCAAACGTGTAAAACTGATGCTATCGATGACGGTGGCGGACAAAGCCGGACGCACACTGTCCGGACAGACCATCGGTGCATTCCTCGCTTCAGTGGCTCATGCCGACTTGTTTTCAGTGGGACTCAACTGCTCGTTTGGCGCAGAGGAAATCAAACCGTTTCTACGTGAGATGGCATCAAAAGCACCCTACCTCATCAGTTGCCATCCAAACGCCGGTCTGCCCAATGAACTTGGCACATACGACCAAACACCGGAAGAGTTCGCCACACAAGTAAAAGAATTTGCACGCGAAGGCCTTGTCAATATCGTCGGTGGTTGCTGCGGCACCACGCCTGATTATATCAGACAATTGAGTAACACCCTGATAGCCGAACATCTGATGGAAAATGTCCACATTCCACAAAAAGCCGACCACATATTCACACTGGCAGGATTGGAGCCGTTGCGCCTCACACACGAACTGCATTTCATCAATATTGGCGAACGGTGCAATGTTGCCGGCTCGCGCAAATTTCTCCGACTTGTAGGTGAAAAAAAATACGATGAAGCGTTGCAAATAGCACGCAAACAGGTTGAAGACGGAGCCATGGTGCTTGATGTAAACATGGACGATGGGCTCCTTGATGCCAAAGAAGAGATGGTACACTTCGTAAATCTCATGATGTCCGACCCTGACATATCGAGAGTTCCGCTCATGATCGACTCATCAGATTGGCAGGTTATCACAGCTGCACTGGGGTGCATCCAAGGCAAAAGTATCGTCAACTCATTGTCGCTGAAAGAAGGCGAGCAATCATTCCTCACAAAAGCACAGGAGGTCAAACGGATGGGAGCCGCTTTGGTAGTCATGGCATTCGACGAAGAGGGACAGGCCACGACCTATGAACGCAAGATAAAGATATGCGAACGTGCGTATAACCTGCTGATGACCATCGGATTCAATCCGGCTGATATAATTTTCGACCCTTGCGTACTTGCTGTCGGTACAGGCATCGAAGAGCATGCCAACTATGGGATCGATTTTATCCGTGCTACAAGCTGGATCAAGCAGAATCTCCCCTATGCACACATAAGCGGAGGCATAAGCAACCTGTCTTTCGCCTTCCGTGGAAACAACTACTTGCGTGAGGCTATGCACGCAGTATTCTTGTACCATACAATCCAGGCGGGAATGGAAATGGCGATTGTCAATCCTGCGACCAAAGTGGTCTATTCCGACATTCCGGAAAAACTTGTCAACGCTATTGACGACCTGTTGCTTAATCGGCGCCCTGACGCAACAGAACGGCTGACTGAAATAGCCCAGTCGCTTATTCCGACAAAGGATACTCCACAGGCAGAGGTAAAAGAACTGACACTGGAAGAGATGATCATGAAGGGAACTACCGAACACCTGGAACCAGCACTCATGAAAGAATTGCACCGTCTTGGGTCGCCCGTGAGGGTCATCGAAGGACCTTTAATGAATGCGATGAACAAAGTCGGTGAACTTTTTGGTGAGGGCAAAATGTTCCTGCCGCAAGTTGTGAAAACGGCACGCACCATGAAACAGGCAGTAGCTATACTTCAACCCTACATCGAAGAGTCCAACCAAACCACACACACAGATACAGCGTGTCCGTGCTGCGGCACACATGTAGCGACCGTACAACATGCCGTTCAGCCGCAACATCGTCCACGAGTCATATTGGCAACAGTGAAAGGCGACGTTCACGACATAGGAAAGAACATAGTATCAGTGGTGATGAGCTGCAACGGCTATGAAATCATCGATCTTGGAGTCATGGTACCGGCAGAAACCATTGTTCAACAAGCAAAAGAGACAAAAGCAGGCATAATAGGACTGTCAGGACTCATAACACCATCACTCACCGAAATGGTCAACACTGCAGTGGCACTGCGCGAGGCTGGAATATCAGTACCGCTGATGATAGGTGGAGCAACTACCACAGAACTGCATACAGCCCTTAAAATAGCACCCGCATATGGGGATGGAGCTGTGGTATGGCTGAAAGACGCCTCCGGAAACGTGACGGTAGCACGGCAACTGCTCGATCCAAACACCTCACCACAGTATATCGCACAGTTGAAAGCCCGCCAACAAGAATTACGCTCCGAGTATGAAAACCGGCAGCCAAAACTGCTAAGTCTTGAGGAAGCACGTAAGAGGAAACACAAAAACGGATAGAGGCTGACTTCATTTTGGCGGAAACCTAATTAGCTTCGGCCAATAACCTAATTAGCTTCGAGGCTGAATTAAGTCGGTTCCGTGGTCAGCACTAAACAAATTGGCTGACATTCATCTTGTAGCTCCTTCTTGTGTGCCGGCAGGAAGCGCACAGACAGGCTGTCACACCGGTTTAATGCAAGTTCCGCTGCATTTTTTGAGTCTATTATTTTTCTGTGTGAAGGAAAAGCAGTAAATTTGCAACTTGAAATGTTCCCGCACAATGTGGGAATGTGGTAATTTGCGTTGTGATTTATTTACAGAAGCAAATATATTGCAGGAAATAACAAACAAATAAATATACATAAAGAAATGGCAAGAAAAAAAGAATCGAGTAAAGCAATCGGTCTCGATGTGGAACTTACAAAATCGGAGGCGTTTATAGAAAAGCACTACAAAACGCTCCTTATCATTATCGGGGCAATAATAGTAGTTGTCGCAGGTTTCTATATTTACAGATGGCACATAAGCAGTTTGACAAAGGAGGCTGACGAAGCTATCGCAAAGAGTCAAATCGCTTTCGCCCAGTCACAGTACGAGCAAGCACTAAACGGCGACGGCATACAGGAGAAGGGTCTGCTCAAAATCATCGATGAGTACAGCGGCACAAAGACCGCAAACTTAGCAAAACTATATGCAGGACTTTGCTACGCACATCTCGACCGTACTGACGAGGCTATCAAGATGCTTGAGGATTATGCGGCCCAGGACGACCAAGTCATCTCACCTGCCGCATTGGAGGCTCTTGGTAATTGCTATGTTAAGAAGGGTGACAATCAAAAAGGTGCTGAAACTCTCGTAAAGGCTGCTAAGAAAGCAGACAACGATGCTGTCAGCCCGATATTCCTCCTGCAAGCAGGCGAAATCTACGAGGAGCTCGGCAACACGGACAAGGCTGTTGAACTCTACAAGGAGATCAAGACTAAATACTTCCGCTCTCCTCTGTCGGCAGATATTGACAAGTATATTGAGAGAGCAAGTAAATAACGGTTGCGGTCTGCCCCGCGTCTATAACACATAACAGAATTATTTATGGCAACTAAAAACCATAATCTTTCCGACTACGATATTAATAAAGTTCCCGATGCAACAGGAATGAAAATTGGTATCGTAGTCAGTGAATGGAACGAGAACGTTACGGGCGCACTGCTTGCAGGTGCCCGGCAGACGCTCATCGAACTTGGCGTCAAAGAAAACGACATTCACGTGGTAACCGTCCCAGGCAGTTTCGAACTCATCTACGGCTCCCAACTTATGGTGCGCAGCGGTGTTGATGCCGTCATCGCACTGGGTTGCGTCATACGGGGTGATACCCCACACTTCGACTATATATGTCAAGGCACAACTTACGGATTGGCACGATTGAACGCCACACAGAACATTCCTGTCATCTACGGACTGCTGACAACCAACGACATGCAACAGGCATTGGACCGCTGTGGAGGCAAAATGGGCAACAAGGGCGATGAATGTGCTGTGACAGCGATTAAAATGATTGCAGTATCAAGAAAGTTAAGCAAATAACCAGAGGTATTATTGGTAGCATACTGGCTTTGTATGTCATCATCATAATACTGGTCAACATTCCAGCCGTCCAAACAGCCTTGGGAAGTTGGATTGCGGATTCCTTGTCAAAACAATTAGGGACAAATGTGACAGTCGGGCGTGTCGATATAGGACTTTTAAATCGCCTGATTGTCGATGATGTTTATACAAGCGACCAGGAAGGCAAACCACTGATCAAGTCCGACCGGCTGTCGGTCAAATTCGACATATCGGCTATCCTGCAAGGGAAAATGACCATAGCAAACATACAGATTTTTGGCCTGACGGCATATCTTCGCAAATCTACACCAAAATCCAAATCTAACTATCAATTCCTTATCGACGCCTTCTCGTCAGACAATAACAAGCATAAATCAAACATCAATTTAAGTATAAACTCGTTTATTCTTCGCAGAGGGTATATCACCTACGATGTTGAAAGTGAAAAGAGCAAGCCGACATTCGATATTAACCACTTGCGGTTAAAGAATGTTGATGCCACCCTATCGCTGAAATCGTTCGGGAAAGACAGCACAGAGTTGATTGTGAAGCGCTTCAACTTCAATGAGACAAACAGCGGACTGCTACTGAAGAACCTGCAGGCAAAAGCCATTGATAAGAACAATACCTTATCTGCAACTGATATTACAGTCAAGACACACCAGTCGTCGGTCAACATTGATCAGCTCACTGTCAACTACGCTAATTTTGGGAAAGACAAGACCTTCACCTACCATGCAAAAATCAGTGACTCATTTGTTACCTTAGACGATTTCAAAGCTTTCACACCAGCACTTGAAGGCATCACTACCCCACTCTATTTTGAAACCGGAATAGATGGCAGCGAAAGCCGTGTCAGAGTCGGCCAAACCATAATTCATAGCGATGACAACTCACTCCGTCTATCGTTCGATGGTTATGCGGAAAACATCCAATCACCTGAAAAAGACTTCAACGCCAACATACAACAGATGTTGTTGAACGACGACGGTAAATTTCTTGTATTCAAATTATTTAATTCACACACATCTTTACCAGAAGAGGTGGAGAACCTTGGAACAATCGACTATAGCGGTTACATACGTAAAACCGGCCACGACATAAACGCACGTGGAGACCTGTCGACCGATGCAGGAAAGGTGATCATGAATGTAAGCGTAACCAAGGATAATCACGTCAGCGGTTCAATATTATCCGACAGCATAAATATCGGCAAAATTTCAGGCAACAACGACTTTGGCTTATCAGCATTCGACCTCAACATCGACTGTCGTCTGTCGGGCACAGAAGTACTAAACGGTTACGCAAAAGGTAACATCAGTAAGTTTGAGTACCGCGGACACACCTATAATGACATCAGCATCGACGCGACACATAACAGCGGAATCTTAAAAGGAACACTCAACATAAACGATGAACTGGCAGCAATCCGCATAGAGGGTATGTACAACCAACGCAACTCCCACACCAGTGCAAATGCAGACATAGAAAGCATTAACCCACATGCTTTGGGACTGACAGATAAATTGGAGGGCGAGACATATAGCCTGAAGGCACACGCAAATATCACAGGTAACAATCTTAACACAATTACAGGTGAACTCGGTTTGAATTCACTCCGCATCACAACCGAAGACAATGAATATGTGCTCGACAGTGCCAACATTAGTATAAGCAACAATAATAAAGATAAACTCATTGTACTTCATACCGATTTTGCCGACGCACGACTCGAAGGCGACATATATCTCAACAGTATTATTGATGCATTCAAAAACCAGGTAGCCTTACATCTGCCTGCGCTGATTCACGACCGCAAGGCTAACAAGAACCACTTCAAATTTGACATCACAGTGTCGGAGTCCGACATCCTGCGTCATTTCATACAGGCCGATTACACTCTGGTTGCTCCCTTACATGCTAACGGATATATTGACGATCGGACCGACACAATGTATACCGATATTAATGCTCCTTATATCATAACCGGCAGCAATAAGGTCTATCGTAATTCTCACATAAACCTTACAAGTTCACGGCACTACCTGAGTGCCTCTCTCTTCACGCTGAAGAAAGGCGACAATGGGTACACGCAATACATCATAACGGCCGATGCAGATGCCGACAGCCTACAAACGCTGGTTAGTTGGAAAGGCAAGAAGGACAACGCATCGAATGGACAAATATATGCCACCACGGAGTTTGGTGACAGTCTCGGAACAATGAAGGCGGACATCAGCATTCACCGTTCACAACTCACCATGAACGACACCTTATGGCAAATTGAACCATCAGAAATCTCTGTGTATGGGAAACACATCCTCTGTAAAAGAGTAAGAGTTCACAATGAGGAGCAGTCGCTTATGATCGACGGAACAATATCTGAGTCACCGAACGACTCTCTCGTAGCCGACCTGGAGAATGTAGATATTGCATACATCACGGATCTCGTAGACTTTCATGCGGTACGCTTTAGCGGTCTGGTTTCCGGGCAAGCCGTCATCAGCAACATATACAACAACATACACCTCAATGCCAACGTTCTTGTGAACGACATGCACTTACAAGAAGGCAAACTGGGTACAGGATACATACAAGCATTTTGGGATAACGACATAAAAGGTATGAGAGTCTATGGACATATCGTAGATGACCTCGAATCAGTCAACCGCACAACCGATGTGTCAGGTTTCATCGCGCCAAGTACAAACGATATGGATTTGAAAATAAAACTCAACAACACATACGCAGGCTTCCTCAATGGTTTTCTCAACTCCACATTTAAGGATATCAACGGGAATACCAATGGTGAGCTCCATGTTATAGGCCCACTCAACGATGTGAATATTGTAGGTGATGTTAGCGCAGATGTTGATATGTGTCTGAAAGCAACCGATGTGACATACCACATCAACCCTGCCGATACACTGCATTTCCGTCCTTATGTATTCCGCTTCGACAGCGTTCGGATTTCTGATAAAAGAGGTCACGAGGGGATAGTGAACGGAACGCTGTCTCATAAAAACATGAAAAACTTCAAGTACGACTTCGAGATTGGTATGACAAACCTTACCATCTATGACGAAAGAGAATTTAATTCCGACAAATTCTATGCCACCGTATTTGCCAATGCAGATATGTCGATCCATGGTTCCGACGGACATCCGCTTATTATGTCTGCCGATGTTACGCCAACAAAAGGAAGTGTATTTGCATATGATGCAGCAACTCCCGACGCCATCTCCACCGGTTCATTCGTAGAGTTCCGCGACATCACTCCTAAACAGAAAGAAGACAATAAGAAGTACATGATGTTCACCGAGGATAACCCTCTGTTCGATGACGAGGAACAAACCGACTCCACCGAAGAGGACTATGAATATGAAGGCGACATCTTCATGGACATCAGCCTGCATATAACGCCCGACTGCGAGATAAAGTTGCGCATGGACAACACCGACGACGGATACATAACAACTTTCGGAAACGGCAACTTGCTGGCCCACTATCATAATAAAAGTCCGTTTTCTCTTAATGGAGTATATCAAATCATAGGCGGCCTATATCGCCTCTACCTGCAAGACATCATATACCGTGACTTGGATTTGCAGGAAGGCAGTAACGTGGTCTTCAACGGCAACCCGTTCGACGCAAACATACATCTCATCTGTCACCACACAATCAACTCCGTTCCACTTCGTGATCTCACCTCAAATACAGGTTACAATCAAGACAGCAAAGTAAAAGTGATTTGTGAGCTTGACATAACAGGAAAACTTGGGAATATGAATTTTGGCTTCGATATTTTGCTGCCTAACGTAAATGATGAGACACGGCAATTGGTGAGAAGTCTCATCAGTACAGACGACGAGATGAACATGCAGATGATTTACCTTCTCGGACTCGGGCGGTTCTATACAAACGAGTACGCGAGGGCCAATGGAGAGTATGGATCGAACCAAGTCAACACTCTTATCTCGTCCACCATTTCCGGCCAAATCAACCAAATGCTTTCCAATTTCATCGGACAAGACAGCAAATGGAACTTCGGCACAGGGTTGTCCACCGGCGAGCGCGGATGGAACGACTTGGACGTTGAGGGTATTCTAAGTGGAAGGCTGCTCAACGACCGCCTGCTAATTAACGGCAACTTTGGCTATCGTGATAATGCGATGACCAACACATCTACATTTATCGGAGACTTTGATGTCAGATGGAGATTGTCAGAAAACGGCAACACTTTTATCAAAGCATACAATCAGACTAACGACCGCTATTTCACCAAAGCTACTCTCAACACCCAAGGTATCGGAATAGTATTCCAGCGTGACTTTGATTCGTGGAAAGCTTTGTTCCGGCGGAAAATGAAAGAGAATGCAGCCAGATTATAAATAAACAAACAAAAACAATAGAATATATGTCATACGGATTTGTAAAAGTCGCGGCAGCTGTTCCGCAAGTCAAAGTGGCAGACTGTGATTGGAACGCACAGCAGATAGAAAGCCTTATCGCGCAAGCCGAAGGGAAAGGTGTGGAAATAATTTGTTTTCCGGAACTCTGCGTTACGGGTTACACATGCGCTGATCTGTTTCAGCAACAACTGCTTCTCGACAGTTGCGAGATGGCATTGTTCCACATTTTGGACACAACACGTTCTCTCAACATAATCTCCATAATCGGCGTTCCTTTGAGAGTCGGCACCATGCTGCTCAACGCAGCTATAGTTGTACAGAAAGGAAAAATATTGGGAGCCGTTCCTAAATCGTTCATTCCTAACTACAAAGAATTTTACGAAAAACGTTGGTTCACATCAGGCATAAATATCGAGTGTACAGCAGCCCTTTGTGCACAAGCCGTCAATGTGTCACGCAACACAATATTCCATACTAACGACTGCTGTTTTGGCATCGAAATCTGTGAAGACTTGTGGGCACCCGTGCCTCCAAGTTCCACTCTTGCCATACAGGGTGCTGATATTATATTCAATCTGTCAGCAACAAATGAGGTCGTCAGCAAACACAATTATCTGACAAGCCTTCTGTCACAACAATCCGCACGCTGTATCAGTGGATATGTCTATTCGTCGTGCGGCTTTGGTGAGTCTACACAAGACCTTGTTTTTGCCGGAAACGGAATGATTTTCGAAAACGGCAAAATGCTCGCTGAAGGGGAGCGTTTCTGCATGAAGGAGCAACTCATTATATCAGAAATTGACGTAGAGTACATAAAGTCTACCCGACAGGCAAACATTACATTTGCAGACTCACAAGTTTCAGCTCCACATGCCAACGAAGTTGATGCAATATCATTTGAGGGATGGAATGAACTACCGTCACTCACACGCAAAATCGATCCATATCCATTCGTGCCCAAAGGAGCACTACTCGATGAGCGGTGCGAGGAAATATTCGCCATACAGGTCGCCGGACTCGCAAAACGTATTTCACACATCAACTCCAAGTCGCTGGTTATCGGCATATCAGGAGGCCTCGATTCAACCTTGGCACTATTGGTATGTGTCAAAACGATTGATAAACTGAAACGTAGCCGTAAAGACATCATCGCTATCACTATGCCAGGATTTGGAACAACCGACCGCACATACCACAACGCCCTATCGCTAATGAAGTCGTTGGGTGTCACTATTCTGGAAATATCCATTAAGGATGCATGCATACAACATTTCAAGGACATAAAGCACAACCCAGATGTTCATAATGTAACTTATGAGAATAGCCAAGCACGTGAGCGCACGCAAATACTGATGGATATGGCTAATAAGGAAGGCGGCATAGTTGTCGGTACTGGCGACCTGTCCGAACTTGCTCTTGGATGGGCTACTTACAATGGCGACCACATGTCGAACTATGGTGTCAATTGCTCAATTCCGAAGACTCTCGTGAAACATCTCGTCACGTGGGTAGCTAATACAGGGGTTGATGAACAATCACGGTCAACATTGCTCGACATTGTTGACACGCCTATCAGTCCCGAACTGATTCCTGCCGACGAGAACGGACAGATCACACAAAAGACCGAAGACCTTGTTGGACCATACGAACTGCATGATTTCTTTTTGTACAATTTCATCCGTAACGGCTTCCGTCCCGCAAAGATATATTTTCTTGCTCAAAATGCGTTTAAGGGAATATATGATGACGACACAATCATGAAGTGGCTGATCACTTTCTATCACCGCTTCTTCAGCCAGCAGTTCAAACGCTCATGCCTGCCCGATGGTCCGAAAGTCGGTAACGTAAGCCTCAGTCCACGTGGCGATTGGCGTATGCCAAGCGATGCATGCGTTACTGAATGGCTCAAAGACCTTGAGACTCTTAAAAACAATGAGGCATGAAAGAATTGCTCGACAAAATTTACTCCGAGTTCGACGCTACTCAGTTTAAGCAAGTTGACCCTTGCGGTACCGTCTACAAGCTGATGGAACATACAACTGACCAACTCGACATCGAAATAGGTGCTCTTCTGGTAGCAATGATCAGTTGGGGCTCACGTAAGGTGATCGTACCCACAGCCTTGCACATGCTGTGTGATGAAATGAAATGGCATCCGGCGAACTTTATTATGGATAAAGCGTACAACCATTCTTATCAAAACGCTAAAAACCAATGTGTCTATCGAACCCTCAATGTACCCACATTTCGACAGGTGTGCGACAATCTTTGTGGTGCGCTGACGGGCTATGCCACGATGGAACAGCGGCTTAACGGACTTTCAACTAAAGAAGCCATTAGAGAAGTCTGCACGTGGCTGTCACCTGCTAAGGTTGGCTGCATGGATAAATCTGCATGCAAGCGGGTATGCATGTTCTTCCGTTGGATGATAAGGCACGAAAGTCCCGATTTTGGCATTTGGAAATCACGCAGCCAGTCCGACCTCTATGCAGTAATGGATGTACATGTGTGCGAGCAGACAAGAAATCTACTGAAGAATAAGCGTCCAACGTGGAAGGCTTGTGAGGAACTCACCGGCATATTCAAATCGTGGGATGCCAACGATCCACTCAAGTACGACATCGCTCTGATGGTACTTGCTGACAAATAAAAAAATTAGAAATATGAATAATATCAAAACAATAATAAACGTAATAATAGTTTCGGCATCAATCATAATCATGTCATGCGGCAAGGATGATGATGTGCGCCTATCGAGCAACAGCGCAAAACTCGGTCCGTACCAGTCAAGACTTGAAGTGCCACAAATGAAAAACAGAGGCACCATGTTCATCCAACACAGCACACTGATAGGACACGATTCCGTTATGACCTATTGCATGGAATACGACACCATAAAGAACCACTCGCGGTGGGTTGCATTCCGTTTTGACGGTGTGACACGTTCACTCGGTAGCGGAAGGTCCGATTCATGGGCAAACGACCCTGCATTGCCTTCTAAGTATCAGGTTGGAACAGGCTACTTCCAAGGCAAGTCACGCGGCCACCTTTGCGCTTCGTATGACAGACAATACAATGTGGAAGCAAACAAGCAAACTTTCTACTTGACCAACATGAGTCCAATGATAAGTCAGTTCAACAGCAGCTACTGGACAACATTCGAACAATTTGTACAGAGCAAGGGACGGAACCAACATTTTGCCGATACACTATATGTGGTGAAAGGCGGCACCATCGAGAACAGCATGACACAAGGAACCTCCATTAGCAGTGGCGGAAAGAGCATTGTCGTCCCTAAATATTATTTTATTGCACTGCTGCGGTATTTCGCAGGCTCATACAGTGCAATCGGTTTTTGGGTGGAGCATAAAAATTATAACCGTGACGGGACATCAGCTGATTTGGCCGGCAGCGCAATGAACATAGACAACTTGGAAAATAAGACCGGCATCGACTTTTTCCATAATCTGCCCGCTGACACAGAACAGAGCGTTGAGTCGGAAGATATTGAGACATTGAAAAATGTATGGGGACTGAACTAAAATACGCAGACCTGTTCATCGATTTCGATGATACAATCTACGATACGCACGGCAACGCAGTTATAGCACTGGCCGAATTGTTCGCTGCCTTTCATCTCGAACGCTATTTCCCCACTCCGTCCGTTTTTTACGAAGCATATTGGAACGCGAACACCTCGCTGTGGGCACAATATGCAAAAGGCACAATCAGCCGGTCTGTCCTGATGGTGGAACGGTTCCGACAGCCGCTTTCGTTGGGTATAGACAAGCCTGAACCCGAATTCTGCATGAAAGTAAACAATACCTTTCTGGATTTGTGCTCGTGCAAGACAGGTGTTGTCGAAGGATCTTACGAACTATTGGACTATCTCAAGGAAAAGGGCTACAGGTTGCATGTGTGTAGTAACGGATTTCACGAAGTGCAATACAAGAAACTCGAAGCGAGCCGTTTGCTCCCCTACTTCACATCCGTCATACTCAGTGAAGATGCCGGAGCAAACAAGCCTGATAAAGCGTTCTTCGACTACGCCATGCGAACAGCCCACGCAGAGCGGGAACGCACAATAATGATTGGCGATAACTTCTATACAGACATTATGGGTGCGAAAAACTCCGGTATTGATACTATATTCTTCAACCGGTGGGACGCCGACTTCATACCGCCAGAGAAGCCAACATACATGGTACGCAAGCTTTGTGAAATTAAAGACATGCTATAGCCTGGCTTACAGAACACCAATGAAAAAAAATATTTTTGAATTAACTCTTTAATGACATTACAACGATGAAAGGGAAAAAGTTTTTAACAACTCTTATATTGACATTATGTACACTCTTCACTTATTCGCAAGGACGCATGCGTGTTATAATGGATAATGATTTTGCAGGTGACCCCGACGGACTTTTCGCCCTCGCTCAACTTGTACTATCACCATCTGTTGAGACCAGAGGAATTCTGAAAAATGGATAAGCGAGGCAATAACGCTCTTAAACTGGAAATACAGTATCACCAGAATCAGCAACAATGCAAGCGGAATAACTACTCTAAGTCGTTTGGCCGCGTGAACCTGTTGTTCATAACTACCGGCAAACCGATAGCTTACGCCTTCAGGCAGGCTTAATTTTCCGTTAGCGATAAGTTGATCAATATAATTATTTGCAGCATTGACCACATCTACCTCTGCGTCAGACTGCTTGTTTTTGTCAAACGTTACATATCCCACGAGGAAACTGTTTTCTGAACTTATCATCGATGCTCCTTTAACAAATTGGATATCAGCAAGCTGTCCTAATGGTATTTGCGTACCATCAGCAGCCGGTACAAGTATATTATTCAGCGCTTCAGGATTATCACGGAGTTCACGTGCATAACGCACTCTGATTGGGAAGCGTTCCCTACCCTCCACAGTCATTCCTTCCGTCATTCCTCCGATTGCAGTCTCAATAATTTCCTGAACATCACCAACCTGAATGCCATAACGTCCCAACTTTTCTCTGTCTGGTTTTATCTCAATATATGGTGCACCTTCTGCTCGGTCATAATAAACAGAAGCACTGTTTATCTGCGTCACTTCTTTCAAGGCTTTCTCCATCTGTAGCCCAGCATTTTAAATACTTTGCAGATCAAGACCATATATTTTCAATCCCATAGCAGCCTTCATTCCGGTCGACAACATTATCTGACGGGTAGCTATTGGCTGTAACTTCGGTGAAATAGTCAATCCGGGTATATTGCTTACTTTCTCTATCTCTGCCCAAATATCATCATCACTCTTTATATTTGCGCGCCACTGACGATAATATTCCCCATACCTGCTCTGTATGAGTGAGTCGCGCGGCACTATGCGGAATTCTTTGGCTGGATCATAAGTAGAACCGTCAATGAGAATAAAACGTCCCTTGCTGTCCGTCTTGAATCGTGCTCGCTGTCCATAGTCATCAAGCATATATTCAGAACGATAGTTGACTATGGTCTCATACATCTGGATTGGCGCAGGGTCGAGAGCAGATTCCACACGCCCCCACTTTCCAACAACACTTTCCACCTCCGGAATGGAAGAAACTCTGCTGTCGAGCATACGGCACAACTTCAAGTTTTCCTCAACGCCCGAATGCGGCATGCTGGTCGGCATGAGCATAAACGTACCCTCATCGAGTGTAGGCATGAATTCGGATCCTGTATTCTTCCATACAACCAATCCACATACAAGCGTGACTATTGGTATCATAATAAATTTCCACCTGTTGTTGAGACACCACACGAGTATCTTCTCGTAGTATATCACCATTAACCATAACGGGACCAACACGAGAGCGATAATGCCCAAAACAAACAGCATTTTCAGCGTCATTCCGTTACGTGGGCCAAGTGGCATCCAACGTGTAGTAAGGATGTACGTCGCCAATAAAACAATCACAGCCAGGATGATATAGTTCACATTAATGCCCCATCGCCATAGTCTCACAGTCTTTATGTTCGATTTCCCGTCAAACAGCCGCATAGCCAAATTGCGAGGAATACGAAGAGAAAACACCCAATAGATGAGAGTTGGAAATTTCTTTGTCAAGTCCGCCACGGCGATCGGCAGGACCGAAATTCACTTTTGCTACATCCTTTATGCGTATTGGTATTCCATTTACCGATGTAATAGGAGCTTCTTCCAGGTCCGACAGGTTCTTCACATATCCCAGTCCACGTATCAAATATTCAGCTTCGTTTATCTCCATCGTACCAGCCCCCACATCGATATTCGAGTTTTTCACAGCTTTCATTATCTGTATTAGATTCAATCCATACGCCCGCATGGCATCCGGATCAAGGTCGACTTGGTATTCTTTTACAAAACCACCAACCGATGCAACTTCCGATACTCCCTCCGCAGACGACAAAGTATAGCGCACGTAGTAGTCTTGTATTGTTCGCAGTTCTTGTGGGTCCCAACCTCCGGTAGGTTTGCCCGACTTCGGGTCACGTCCTTCAAGTGTATACCAAAAAATTTGTCCCAAAGCAGCTGCGTCTGGTCCGAGTGTCGGACGCACACCATCCGGCAACAGACCGGCAGGCAATGAGTTGAGTTTTTCAAGTATACGCGAGCGGCTCCAATAGAACTCCACATCATCATTAAAAATAATGTAAATGAATGACATGCCGAACATCGATGACGACCGTATTGTTTTCACTCCAGGAATACCAAGCAATGCTGTTGTCAACGGATATGTAACCAGTTCCTGTATGTCCATAGGTGAATGTCCCATCCAGTCGGTTGACACGATTTGCTGATTATCTCCTATATCCGGTATGGCATCAACAGCAATAGGGTCTC
This sequence comes from uncultured Bacteroidaceae bacterium, assembly GCA_964452915.1. Classification (GTDB taxonomy): domain Bacteria; phylum Bacteroidota; class Bacteroidia; order Bacteroidales; family Bacteroidaceae; genus Colivivens. Next base: position 36,199 of record CAYVNW010000033.1, read on the forward strand.
TCGGGATCAAACTGTCAGAAGCCCAATCAAAAAGGCATGGAGAAGCCCAATCAAAAAGGCATGGAGAAGCCCAATCAAAAAGGCATGGAGAAGCCCAATCAAAAAGGCATGGTCGACAATCCTCCAACGATGACCGCTATAAG
>CAYVNW010000034.1:0-34656 GCA_964452915.1 uncultured Bacteroidaceae bacterium
TAATTTAATTCCGCCAACGGGTTTTATTATTAAGCTTAAAGAGAAGCGTGAATCCTTCACTCGTAGGAATCTCAGTAGTTCTCAGGGATAGTATCAACTTTGAACTGTCGTTATGCACAATCATAGATAGTCTCGCGAAAGTCCAAGTATAGCCTACCGAATTGATAATTTCGCCTTTCATCATTATGATACGCTGGCCATCAATGACCTTGTCATTTTGAATCTTATGTGATAATACAATCAATGGAACTATAAGAAAGAGTAATGATAATGATATTTTTATGTTCATAACATTAGCATTTTATTTTTGGGGGAATTTGTACATTGTAACAAGCTCGTTTACCATACAGTCAGTTCGTTGCTTTATATCTTCGATGGTCCAAGAATTCTTGTTTGCCAATTCCTTGTTTATTTCAAGTCCATTCTTATAACCAATGTAATTCTCTTTCTTCTTGTCCATTCTATCTCTTTTTTTCTCGAATGAAAAATTGCTAAGAGCGCTGTTATATCCGGTTACAGTTAAGTTTCCTAGTTTGTGCGCATAATCATTGAGATATTGGCTTGCTTTTTCTTTATCTCCACCTGCAATCATATCAATCCAATCCTGTGGAATATTCTCTCCTTCAGGGAATATATGTTCAATAGACCAGATATAGACATTATGGTCATTCCTCTTCCACAAATCAGTCCACTTCTCTGATGTCATGTGCTTTTCGGTAAGTGCACAAAGCAGGAAGCGAGCCATACCTGAATTGTCTTTATAAATATCACCACGGAGTTTTTTCTCAAAGAGCGCATCATCTGCACTACGATCCGGATTGCCGAGATATTCCATTATATAGTCATAAACTTTCTCGCCTTTTATAGTTTCATAAGCTTCGATATTAGCGATAATCTCCATGAAAATACGTATAAGGTCGCGTGTTCCCGGATAGTCGGTAGTGTTTCTGCGGACGAAATATATTGTAAGCAAGTCTGTTATTTTTACCAATGTATTGCTGTCTAATTGGAGGCTTTCCTTTTCATGCAAAAGATACATCAAAAGCATATAACTGCTGGCAGCCTGTATATGAGCCAAGTCTTTCAAGGCTTTTGTAGAATCCTTTGTAGTACCTGTCATTAATATAAAGTGTGAGTAAATCTCACCGCATATTAATATGTCATCCAAGAATCCTTTTAGGTCGCGGTTTATTATCCTTTCATAAATATTGAGCAAATTGCTTTTAGTTGCTATATAACCAAGAGGGTCTTTTTTCTTGTCATCAGCCTTGCGAAATGGTTCGTTAAGACGATTTTTGAAGGCATTATAATACTGGCGGAAAAATCGTTCCTGTGTGGCATAGTCATCTGTCAAATAACCAAGCAGGCTCTGCCAACGTGAGAAACATCCATCAGTTGTTAAACCGGATTTTTCTGCACGAGCCATAATAAGATTCTTGATAAGGTCAATAGCTGTGAGAGGTGTACCGCGATTGTTAAGTGATTCAAAGAGAATATAAGCATCGGAAGCTGTTGAAACCTCTATCTTAACTAACATAGCATGCATGAGTTTTTTTCTGATTAAAGAAAGAATTTTAGCTTTATCGTCATATTTGTCGACCTTATTTAGCTCCCTATCAAGAAGTTCTTGATAATAATGGAAACTTCTTGCCATCTTATGTTGTCCCCAATAAGGCTTTTTTGCGGCAAACTCAATGAGACCTGCTTCCTTCATGACATAATTGAAATCGTCAAGATTATTGCTTTGTACTTGAGGAACAAGTACAAGTCCATTCTCTTTATTATTTTTTCTCACAAGAGCTTTTCTTAAGTTGATAATATCAACAAGCATGTCTTCATCGCCTTCTTCCTTAATCGCTCTCATCTTTGTATAGATGGCAGCAAGAAACATGCAAAGCGTCGTAAGGCGTTGCTGGCCATCGATTACCTCTAAATGTGGATATGTAGAATCGCCAGTATTAATGCAGATTATAGACCCGAAGAAATATCCTTCATCGTTTTCCAGTAAGTCTGAATACATGTTGTACCAATCATTGTACCCCCAAGTATATTCCCGTTGGTATTTGGGTATGAAGTAATATAATTCACTATCAGACTTGAAAATTTCATCGATTGGATATTTGTTAACGGTTTGTATCATTGGTTTTCTGTGTTATGACTTTGCAAAGTTATAAAATTATTTTTAAGCCAAGAAAAAACTCTGCAGTAATTTCATTATTCGTGATTCCGATAAGACTCGAAACTTGGCGGAGTCAATTAGCAAGTGCAAATTTACGAAGTTTGTTTAGACAGCTGTCAAGTTCAGCCTTCAGTTCCTCTGGTTTCTCTGAAGGTTCATCGCCTTCTTGTATGCGAATGTTGTTCATCAGGCGGCTTTTTCAGCTGCTCTATCTTCTTTTGCGTATCCTTACGGATAGCCAATGCTTCTGTTAGTTTCATCTTGCTAAACATTACAGTCTACTTCCAAATATTTTTGTTCGCATTTTGTTCACAGATGCCTTTAACCCTTTTTATTATGCCAAATCGTTTTTTTACACAAGGAGTTTTGTGTAAGAAGGCAAATTGCCATTAATCATGTCTTCTGCATCTTTGTCGGAAAAATCAAAGTTGGCGATTGTACCATTGGCGTCTATTTCCAAACTGATATAGTCGTTATATTTATCTCCCAAACAAGATGGAACATAAGATTGGAATTTGACAATTACATTCTTTTCATCGTCCAATAGAGCATATATACCTTCATCAACGACCTTGTAATTTACTTTTGCGGTCGTTCCTATGGGCCATTCCATGATGCTTCTTGATTCCAAATCAATGACAGAAGTCAATAACTACTGCCATGCCACTATTTTGTTGGTGAATCGCTTGCATATATCCTCAAATTTCACGTACTTAGTGTCATGTTGTACATAATGAATTAAGTTTATTGAAAATGAAGAAGTTGTTTTTCCTGGTAATGTTATCATTTAATTGCATTCAACATCCGTACGCACAAAAAGCTGACATTCAGATTGCCAATCTGATAAATGAAGAGAACTGGTTTGAGCTGATTGACGAGTATCCACAATTGAAGGATTCTATGCAAAGTCCATTTATGAAATTAGCGGCAGAAACAATGATTGATATTCATACCAATAGAACTGCTGATGCCGTTAAGAACATAGACTTGATGTTTAATAAATATCAGTCAGATTTGGGACAAAGCATTATCAGCTTTATAGCTTTACGAACACAACTCCTTGTAAAATTAGGACGTTATGCCGAAGCGGCAGATTTTCTTCGCAACGCCCTTGACCGGTTTAAAAGTCAAGGTGTAACGAAAGGTCTTGAAAGTATGGAAAATTATTGGATGTCGATAAACTCTGTTCGTTCTTATCTCCCTATGAGCATTTCACGGCCCGATGCAGATTCTCAAGTTAAATTCGCTCTCCAAGAATGGCATACTAAGAAAATTGAACCATGGATGAAAAGCCGCACGGAAAAGATGCCGGAATATAATTCGCTCGCCATCATGGTTCCCGTGGCCTTTCATGGAGAAAACATGCAGTTCGTTTTCGACACGGGTGCAGGTGCTACATTCCTAACTGAGAAATTTGCAAGAGATAAGGGGCTTCCTCTTGTTGGAGATTCTATAACTTTGAATAGAACACAAAAAGGACTAAGAACATATATAGACAGTTTGCAGATAGGCGATATAACAGTCCATAACATCATCGCCTATGTGGGACTTGACGACAATAATAAGATTTTTGACCTTATTGGATTTGATGCAGCATTGGGACGTGATGTAATGTCGGCTATTGGCGAAATACAAATTAGTATGTCTGACAGTACATTAAGGTTCCCTATCCACAGTAGTGCTATGCCGCCGTCAGGCATTAATCTCTTGGATAATGCTTTTGTCAAAACCGGCTATTCCGAAGACCGTCTCCCATTCCTCTTTGACACAGGCAATTCCGACAACGTAGGTTGTTACCTCTATAGCCCTTTCTATACAAAATATAAACAATTTGTAGATGCTAATGCCACAACAGACTCCATTTCCGGAGGAGGATATGCTTATGCAAAAACAAAAGAGGTCAAGATTATCCCCACTATTCAACTTTATGTTGGCAATAAAAACATAAGTTTTAAAGGAGCAATATTAGAACGGAATGATGGATTGGGACTAAATCGCTGTTATGGCAACATTGGAATAGCCGCCGTACTTCAAAATAAAAAAACTACCATCAACTTCAAGGATATGTTCTTGGAGTTTGAGTAATAGTTATTATTGTTGTCCGCTAAAAGTTGAAAGAGCTTACCACTCGCTTTGCTCGGGGTGACGAGGGGAAGTCTTGCAAAAAATGATATTAATTGAAATGCCCAACGATATTAATATAAATGGCAAAGCATATTAATATAAATGGCAAAGCATATTAATATCTTTTTTGAGGGCTGAAAATGCAGTGACTTTACCTGAATTTACTTTACACTCTTTGTACTTGTTTACTGATATGCTTTACTTAGTCTTTAACATTTTACTGATTAGCTTTACATGATGGCATCCTCTTTACTGATTTGCTTCGCAGATTGAACTGCACCTTGGAAAGGTGCCACAGCAGTAGCAGGCGTACACCAGCCCACTCCGTCATACCGACGAATACAGTGAGGAGTGTATCCTCAGTGCGCTATAATCGTGCTTTGCCGCAATGCAATGCCACAGTGCAATGGGGTCCGTTATGAGGATCCGCTCGGATGAATCGGGATGACGGGAGAGAAAGGGCCGTCGTTTGACATACCTCGCATGGTGTGACATCTCCGATGTCAGTGCAGCAGCCTTGGGCATGATCGCTGAACATAGAGTTGAGTTAAGTATGGTCAGAGTACTCAGTTACGCCCATCAGTAAAAGACACACAACCCGTCCGATCATTGTTTGGCATTTGCCAAACAATTGTACGGCATTTGCCAGACGACATGCGACTGTAGTTTAATGTCTTTTACTGAATGATATATTTGTCAGCTCACATCACGCTCCAGTCAACGTCTTGTCGTATGACACGGTTGCCATCGAAGATACTGAATGGAGTAGCGTTCGACTTATATATGTTGTTGCCATTGGGCACGATGGTGCATTCTGCCAATGAAACGCCTTTGGTTATGGTTACTTCCGACGCAATCCAACAGTGGTTTCCAATGGTGACGGGCTTGTTGTGATTAATCTTTTCTCCTTTGTACATAATGCTGTGTCCGTCACCGTCGATTATGGTTACGTTCCAGCCTACCATACATTCGTCGCCTATGGTTACACGGTGTCCGCATGACATGATCAACCCCGTGTTTGCATAGAAATTGTCGCCGATTTCCATGCGTCCGTTTGCAGAAACGTGGATGTGGAACTTGGAATAGAACACACACTTCCCGTTAAACTTGATTTTTCCTCCGTTTGTACCATTGCCTTTCACTGACAGGTAGGATGCCATCCCTTTATGGAGATGGAACGAGCCTTCCTCGGCTCCCAACCGAATGATTCCGAACCGGTTGGGACATTCGATGCAACCACGATATATGTCCTTAATGACTATATGCCTGCCGCACAGGACAGGCAGGCGGACCGCCTTCTTGAATGGAAAGCATCGCAAGTTGAGGTAAATAGTGTTCCATACAGCTGATGGGTGACAATATCTGAGATAATCGCATATTTTCTTCATACAGAGTCAATATTTTGGCGCACACGCAGAGCGGTAGGTTGAGTAGATATGAAAAGCGTGAGTGTAACGTTATCTTCCTACACACAGAGGCTCTGGAATGCCCAATTCAGTAGAACAGATAACGTCAGAGCTCACGCATATATTGCCAGCGCCTCCCCCCCGTTTCCGAGGAAGAGCGTAGAATGACAATGAGCGTCTACCGTCGTGGATATGTTCAAGACTGAATTTTGTAGCTGAAGTTTTCCAAATTTCAGTGTGTCTTAAACAGAGCGTTAGTATACGGCTTATCATGTTATGTCGTGGAAAGTCGTTAAGCTCAATTTGTGGCAAAACGTGTCAATCCAAGGGCAAAGATAATGTGTTTTTTCTGAACGGAGATAATAAAATGGAATGTTTTTGTCGTAAAAACATAAAAAGGCGTTGAGATGCGCCGAAAGTGTCCGCACAAATAAAAACGCACACGTTGTCCTGTCTCGGGAAACGACATCGTTGTATGAAGTGGGTCGTACTCATTTCCGTGGTGGGCTCCATAAGCCCCGGCAGAAGGAAATGTTCATACAAAAAATGTTTTTATGGCAATTATCATGTTGCTTTTACCAATATTTGTTGTACCTTTGCAAAGATGCTGAAAATGTAAGGCACGACAAAGGGAACGTGATGGACAAAGAAGTTACTATATTGATTGTTTGCGTTGTTTATTTTGTGGCGATGATTGCTATTGGACTGTACTCATCGAAGCGGAACAAGCATACGTCGGATTATCTTGTAGCAGGCAGAAAGCTGAATGTCTTGATGGTGGCGGTAACCGTAGCGGCAGTGCAGATCGGGGTAGGAATTGTGCTCGGATCTGCCTCAAACGGGTATGCCGATGGCTTATGGCCCGGCACATACTATGCCATCGGATGTGGCGGCGGACTGGTGGTTGCCGGTTGGGTCACCGCCGGCAAACTGAGGCGACAGGAGGGATACGTGCCGCTTGACTACTTCGCGCACAGATATGGTGAAAGCCGCATTATACGGCTGTGGGCATGGCTGAGCAACATCCCGAGTTTGCTGGGTATATATATTGCCCAATTGATAGCCTGCGGTTCGATTCTTTCAGGTTTTGGCATATCATACGAGTGGGCTATTGTGCTGACAACAGTTGCCATACTGGCATATTGTGCCATAGGCGGCATGTGGGGCGTTGTGCTGACGAATATGCTGCAGACAGGATTCATCGTGGTTGGTATACCGGTATTGTTAGTGGCTGTATTGACAAGGTATATGGATGCCGGAGGCTGTATTGAATCGTTGATAAATACTCCATTCATTCCCGAGGGTCTGTTTTCAAGGTTCGTGTATCTTGTAGTACCGTTTCTGTTGTCTATATCAGTCTCGTATGATGTTTACTCCAGAATCCAGTCGGCAAAAAACGCACGAACTGCGAGTGTCGGATGCATCGTCGGCGGTATACTTGTTATTATAATCGGCCTTATGTGTTCCACTATTGGAGCTGCGGCACGCGTGTTGTTCCCTGGTGTGACAGACGGCATCTTCACAGTATGCACCACCTCGGTACTCTCGCCCGTATTAGCGGGAATTGTGATAGCCTCAATATTGGCTGCTGCTATGTCGAGTGCCAACGGGGTAATACTATCGCTTGGTGCATCGTTCTCAAGAGACTTCTACAATAAGTTCCTTCATCCCGAAGAAAACGATTTGGACAATTTGCCCAAGTCGAAACTCGTATCTCAGGTTACTGTATTGGCGGGCAGCCTCGTGGCTTTGTTTTTTGCCTTTCACATGACCGACATCCTTGACGCCATGATCATTTTCAATTATCCTTATATGGGCAGTATGCTGGTGCCGTTGCTTGGCGGACTCGTATGGAAGGGTGCCACTGTGAAGGGGGCTTATGCAGCTGCAATCGCAGGCGGCATCATCGGTGTTGTCGCTTTTCTGTGCGGCATACCCGGACCGTTGCATGGCAGGATGAACATAGATTTGTCGCTGTTGCTGGCGTATGTGGTATCAGCGGTATTCTTAGTTGTATTCAGTTTGTTTGACAGAAGATATGGCAGAAACAGGTAAATGGCCTTATCCTAACGAGATGGATAAGGAGGAAAGAGTTGAGTGTGACGTGCTTGTACTTGGTGGTGGTATGGCCGGTTGCTATGCCGCAATTGCCGCGGCACGCAGAGGCAAGAATGTGGTACTCGTTGAAAAAGGAGCGACAGAACGCAGTGGTGCGGCAGGTAGTGGATTCGACCATTGGGAATCGGCATGCACCAATCCGTGTTCGGGAGTTTCTCCGGAAGAAATAGCCAACGCTGTTATTAATGAGCAAGACGGGTACTCAAATGGTATCGCACGGTACATTGAGTGTGAGGAAGGGTGGCACCGACTACTCGACATGGAGTCGTTTGGAGGGAAAATACGTGATACGGAGGATGAGTTCGCAGGAGCAGACTTCCGCGATGAGAGGACGAAACTCATGTTCGCTTATGACTATAAGAACCGTTTCACGATCCGCGTGTGGGGCAGCACGTTCAAGCCTGCATTGAGAAGAGCTTTAAAGAAACTTGGCGTCAGGGTATTTGACCGTACTGAAGCCACAGCCTTGTTGGTCGAAAAGAAAAACGGGCGGAAGCGGGGAATTGGTGCTGTCGGGATGAACGTACACACCGGCAAGTTTCTTGTGTTTACGTCGAGAACCACCATCCTTTGTATGTCACGTCCGGCGCGTATTTGGCTGTTCGACTCCGACCAGGTAGGGCTATGCGAGTTCCGCCCCCCACAAACGATAGGCTCCGGACACGCCATGGGTTATCGTGCGGGTCTGGAGTTTACTATGATGGAAAAGTCTGTGCAAGGGGAATTCTCAGCAGCGGGCAGGAGTTTTCCTCCTTATAGCACGGGCAACAACCACAACACGTGGTACGCTGCCACTATGGTTGACGCAAGAGGTGTGGAGATTCCATACGTGGATCGTGACGGGAAGATCCTGAAGACAGTAAAAGAAAGATATTATCCGGCTGAAGGACAGAAGTTCTTTCTAAAAGGCGGTATAATAGATAATCCGAAGTATGAGTACAGAGGTCCTGAGACAATGGATTTCGATGAATTGATGAAGCGGGGCTATCAGCTGCCTTTCTACGCTGACTTGAGTAAGATGCCAGATACGGAGCGCAGGGTAATATGGGGTATGATGGTAGGCGAGGAGGGAAAGACAAAGATTCCTGTACTCAAAAGCCTGACCGACCGCGGCTTTGACCCTAAGCGCCATCGGTTGCAGTCGTATGGCACAGGATGGCAGTCTGCGGCATTCCTGCCACAGGAACGCCAGTTGTTTGGTGCCCCTGGAGGAGTGTTTCATGACTGGGACTTGAATACTAACATAGAAGGAATATATGCTGCGGGCGACCAGCTGTATTCCGCTGACTGTGCCGGCTTTGCTGCAGCTACAGGCTATTACGCAGGCAGGAAGGCTGCGAAAGCATCGGAAGGATTAGAACTGACAAAGCCCAATGAGAATGATGTGGCGGCAGAGAAGGAACGTCTCTTCCGGCCTTTGTCCGTTGAAGACGGAATGGATTGGAGAGAACTCAACAAGGCAATATGTAAGGCGATGCAAAACTATTGCGGAGGCGTGAAGAACGACATGTTGCTCAGGCAGGGACTTGACTTACTCAGCTCGTATGAAACCGACATCGTGCCGTTGTTAAGTTGCAAGAATCCGCATGAATTGATGCGCACGCATGAAGTACTTGATATTCTCGAGGTGGCAAAGATGATTCTGAACGCATGTATGTTGCGTAAGGCGAATTCGAAACCGCTTTGCTTTGAGCGAAGTGACAACGACCAGTCAAAAGCTACCGAAGAAGATTGCTTTATCACTATATATCGTGACGGAGACCTCATCAAGTCGAGGAACGTCCCAAAGGATTATTATGGAGACGTGAAGGCAGGTTATGAGGCAAATAACAAAGACTACAGAGAGGAGGCAGAGAGTTATGCACGTAGATTTTGAAAGCAGGACAGTGTCGTGCAGTGTCATACCACTGCGGTTCGATGAGAATAAATGTATAGGGTGCAACCGCTGTGCTGAAGTGTGCCAGGTTGACATAATGGTCCCGTCGGAAATAAAGGGGCATCATCCTGTAGTGCTCTATCCAGGTGAGTGCTACTATTGCGGCTCATGTGTGATGGCCTGTACTCATGACGCGATACGGCTTATACACCCATTGATGAACCAAACGAAATTTGTTGATGTAAAATGAAACTTAAATAAATTATATGAATAAGGTACGAACATTAAAGGATTGGATTGTGGCAAGCAGACCATGGTCGTTCACTGCATCGCTTATCCCTGTAATTGCCATTTCTGCTTACCTTCTGTATTTAAGCGTTAAGGAAGGGGTGTCGGCTGATTGGGTAAATGCCGTACTGTCACTTCCGATGCTGGTGTGTCTGCAAGCGGCCGGAAACCTTATCGGCGATTATTATGACCATGTTAAAGGAGTGGACTTACCTGGCAGTCTGAATCAAGTCAGGCACATACAGAGCGGCAAGTTCAAACCAAAGGAAATACTTCATTATGGCTATTGCATGCTTGTTACAGGTGCTGTAATAGGACTGGTTATTCTCTGCCGCAGTTCGTTCGAACTCATTTGGATGGGTCTGTTAGGGTTGTTAATGGTATATTTCTATCCGTGGTTGAAATACCATGCATTGGGCGATATAGACGTATTGCTTGGTTACGCCTTGCTGCCGGCACTTGGTGTAAGCTATGTCGTCACAGGGCAATATCATTGGGAAGTCTTGCTTCTATCGTTGCCCTTCGGCTCGCTGACAGTATCTATTCTGCATGCGAACAATACGCGTGATATTCTGAATGACAGTAGGGCAGGCATAAAGACGATCAGTATAAAAATAGGAGGCAAGTGGTCGCAACTGATATACGCTGCCGAACTCATTCTTCCTTATATTTTGATTCCTGTATACATGCTGACAGGTCTTCTTCCATTGCCTGCTTTGGCGGTATTTCTGACTCTGCCGTTCGCTGTTAAGTTGATGCGTGTGATGCTGAAGGCAGAACCTTTGGCAGAAGAGCCTATAGGCGGACTTGACCAGCAAACAGCCAGGTTGCAAATGTCATTCGGGTTACTTTTCACACTGTCGTTTGTAGTTGCCGCATTTATATAAATTAGATAGACAACAATGGATAAAAAAATGAGTAAGACTCTGGTTGCTGTGCTTATAGCTGCAGTATTATGGTTCATTATGTTCTCGCCCTGGACGGCGGACTATGTAAACTTCTGGTACACTATGGCGGCATCGGGCGTGATTCTGACAGTGATTGCTCTGCTGTGGGGCGATTATCGGACTAATTGGACTAATCAGGCTAATCAGACTAATTGGACTAATCAGGCACTTTGTGGCATTGCTATCGCTATAGTACTTTGGTGCGTATTCTGGTTGGGCGACAAAGTGTCGCAGTTGATGTTCGACTTTGCCCGTCCACAGGTCGACCGCATATATGGCATGAAGGGAGATGAGCCGGTAAGTGTCATTGCCTTTCTGCTACTATTTATAATAGGTCCGGCGGAAGAACTCTTTTGGAGAGGATTCGTGCAGCGCCGTTTTGCAAGCAAATGTGGCAGATGGGCCGGTTTCGCCTGCGCTACCGCTTGTTACACACTGGTCCATATATGGTCGTTCAATTTCATGCTTATCGTTGCGGCTGCGGCATGTGGCTTTTGTTGGGGGCTCTTGTATTGCCTGCGCCCGAAGATGCTGCCGGCACTCATCATTTCACACGCTTTGTGGGATGTTGCCGCTTTTGTTTTATTCCCCTTTTAAACAGTTTCCGGTACATATATGGTTAACAACGCTTAAATATATGGCCGATGGGTTAATAGTAGTTAAGTCTGCATTACTTTTTGTCAAATACGCTTGACTTTTTATAAAAACAACTTTACCTTTGCACTCGTGTTTTATCAATGCACACAAGACAATAAATAGATGCAAAAGGTAGGGACAAAACTTATTTGTTTCCTCACTCACTGAGAAAAGTCGGCTACGCACTCATTTGCGTGGCATTTATATGGTTGGTCTGCACTTCCTCATTCATTTTCCCGTCAGTCATTGACGTGTCATACCCTATGTTTAGCTTGACGACAGGGATGTTTGATGATCCTGATAAATGGTTTGACCCACACATGGTCGAAGGAAGCTGGTTTGAGATTTTCATGACCTTGATGTGTGTCGGTTGTGCCTTCGTAGTGTTCTCCAAGGAAAAAGATGAGGATGAATGCATCGCTCAAATAAGAATGAACGCACTTGTATGGTCGATGTTGGTTAATTTGGTTTTTGTATTATTGTCTACCTTGTTCATATTCGGCGGTTCTTACTTTGTTGTGATGGCTATTTATCCGTTTTCTACCTTTTTCGTGTTTATGATAAAATATAATCTCTCACTATACAAATTCCGCAAGAGCAATGAAGAATAGACTCAAGGTAGAACGTGCGATAAAAGATCTCACACAGCAACAACTGGCTGAATTGACAGGAGTGAGCCGTCAGACGATAAACGCCATTGAGAAGGGCAACTATGTGCCTTCAACTACTCTCTCATTGAAGATTGCTAAGGTATTTGAGAAACCATTAGAAGAGATATTTGAACTTGAAGCTACTGACTGATTCATGAAACAACTGACATTTCTTTTGATTCCATTACTTCTGATGCCAATAGGTGTCGAAGCGCAAGATTTTGATTCCCCAGAGGAGGAAGCCATGATGCGCACATTGTTTAAACAAATATATGAGGTGCGTGGCAAGGTGTATGGAGCTGACGATTTCGAACCGAAGCCGTATCCGTTGCAAGGAGCCAACGTAAAAGTTACGTGTGTGGGTGATACTACCAACATGGAAGGTGACGCTGTAAAACGTGACGGCGGCTTCAATGTATGGATCAATCTGCGTGAGCGATTGAAGGACACGCGTCTGCATGTCACTATTTCATATATCGGCATGAAGACCTATGACCAGGTGATAACACCTACTAAATCGAAGGAAAACGGGATAGACAAATATACAGTACGCCTTGACTCGATTGTGCTGCAAAGTAATCCTGTTACACTTGCCGAGGCGGAAGTGGTCGCAGAGCTGAAAAGGATGTATCAACGGGGCGACACTACAATATTTAATGCGACTGCCTACGAGATGCCGACAGGAAGTGTGCTGCTCGACCTTGTACGCAGAATGCCAGGACTGAAATACATGAACGGAAAACTCACGTATCTCGGACGCGACATTAAAGAAATACGGCTTAATGGAGATTCTTTTTTCAAACGGGACATGAGTATTGCGCTCAACAACATGCCGTCGGATAAACTGAAAAGCCTGAAGGTGTATGAAGTCCCAGATGATACACTCGACGTGATGACTGACAATCATCTCGTTATGGATATGGAGACCAAGGAGAAGATGGACCGTGTGTTCATGAGCGAGGGGAGTGTTGGCACAACGGAGGAATTCAATCATTATCTGTTTGGTGGTAATTTCTCAACGTGGAAGCAGAAAGGTGCGGAAATATATGGAAGCTTCATAACACAGGATATTCCGAGTGAAGGATCGTATCAACTCAAGTCAATCAGTACCAATGGCTCACTGATGTATGGGCAACAATTAGGCAACACTCATGTGGACGGTAACGGCTCTTACAGCTACTATCATAATGAGAACAAATCGGACAGCTACAGTAAACTCTTCATGCCCGACTATACGCAGGTGTCATCGAACGAGTCTTTAAATGGTAACAAAGGACATTCATGGTCGGGTTCTGCCAATCTAAGCGGCTCGCTGAGCAAAAGATGGCGTTGGAATGGGGGATTTAGTTTTTCGAAATCAGATAACGACGGACATAGTATGTCGGTTGACTCAATATCGAATGAGGGGGAGGGACTGGTAAGTACTACCCGACAGACCAACAATTCGCATGGAAGTTCAAAGCAAGTAACAGGAAATTTGAGTTTCGCATACCAACTTAACGAAAAGGGCGACCAGCTGAATTTCGATTATTATGCAAATCATTCAAACGATAAGAATACTCAATACAACAGGTCATACAGCCGGTTTGTACAATTGAATGACAGCGTGAGCGACGTGTATCACCGTATAAGTACTCCTTCGAATTCGGACACCCAATCGTTCTCAGTCAATTACAACAACTCGATTGGAAAGTTCTCTTATCTGCGTGTTTCGTATGGTTTGCACTACAACCACAACAAGAGCCTGCAATCATATGACGACATTACAGATGACAACGACTTTTTACCGGTAGACAGCTTGCATTATGACAAGAGAAGTGAGGAAATTGGCAATACTGTGGGTATGTCGTACTTTTTCAACAACGACACGCTTCGTACTAATATAGATGTCTCACTGACTCCAACCCATAAATCGATTGATAACGACCAATTTGGTAAAGTCGAACATATAAAGTATAATGGAACATTGTTCTCTTTCAATTCTGAACTCAAATACAAACTCCACAAGAACCAATATGGGCTTACCTATAGCTGCTCAAACAACCTGCCAGGTGTGGAACAGTTGTCGAATGTCACAGACTACAGCGACCCGATGAATATCAGTGTGGGTAATCCTGACTTAAAGAATGAGTTCAGTCATCAATTCGGCTTGGAATTCCAACTGAAGTCGTTCATGCGTATGACAGTTCAGTATGGATTTAGCGATAACAGCTTCACTACACTGACACTCATCGACCGCGAGACAGGTGTCCGCCGGACTTCTCCTGCCAATATCAACGGCAATTGGAACACCAACGAATATATATTCTTGACAAAACCTATCCATGATGTAACCTTAAGTTTCACTGCCAACCACTCATACCGGCACAATGTGTCATTCGTTCAGAGCACTACAGACATGACTGTACAGAAGAGTGCGACTAAGTGGCACAATGCATCGTGTGACATGAGTGTGAGCTACGGGGACAAGTATTGGATAATCAATGGCAATGTGGGATACTCCCTTGACTACAGTAAGAGCGATTATCTGTCAAGTGCCACTAAGGGACATACGATAACGGCTGATGCAGACATTTCCTATCAGGCACCATTCGGCCTTGCATTAGGTACATCGTGTAGTTTAAACAAGCCTTTTGGGTACGAAATGGCTTCTGCCAACAAAACAGAGTGCATATGGAGCCTTACTGTTGAGTATAAATTCCTGAAGAAAAAGTTAGCTTCCATACGGCTCAACTGGCGGGATATACTGAACTCATACAATGGATTCCATGCTTCAATGTCGAGCACTACATGGAATGAGAGCCGCAACTATGGAGACTCGTCTATGTTCGTCATTTCTTTCAGTTATAGGATGAATGATTTCAGATGATTGTTTGATAGTGTTTTGACGTTGAATTGTGGAGGCGTATATCATTCGTCACCGGTTCATTTCCTTCCATTTATTTTGCAGGAAAGCCACGCAGTCATCGTGATTGTTCTTTATAGAACCTTCGAGTATAGCCTCTTTCATTGAGTCTTTCAACTGTCCGACTTCCGGACTTGGAGTAAGACCGAACATTTGCATGATCTCATCACCGTCCACTGCAAGTTTCATGTTGCGTATGCGGTCCTTCTCTTCTATGGCCTTAAGTTTTTTCTTTACAAGCTCAAAGTTATGATGAAAACGCTGCCTCTTCAGCTCATTCTTTGATGTAATGTCTGCGTTGCAAAGTATCATAAGGTCATCAATGTCATCTCCTGCCTCAAACAGTAAGCGGCGGATTGCGGAGTCGGTCACTTCATCGTCTGCAATGGCTATAGGACGCATGTGAAGCCCCACGAGCTTTTCGACATACTTCATCTTTTCGTTAAGAGGCAGTTTCATCCGTCGGAAGATATTTGGAATCATCTTCTCGCCGATAAAGTCGTGATTATGAAATGTCCAACCAACATTATTGTCCCATCGTTTGCTCTTAGGTTTGCCGATGTCGTGCAAGATTGCAGCCCAACGAATCCACAATACTTTGTCTTTCAATTGAGGGTCATGAATCCACTGGTTAGTCACTGATGCCACGTTATCAAGCACTTCAAGTGTATGGATAAAATTGTCTTTGTGAGCGCGTCCGTTTCTCATTTCCACTCCTTCAAGCTCATATAATTCCGGAAATATGATTTCGAGCAGGCCACAGTGTTCCAAATAGCTGAACCCTATTGATGGTTTGGAAGAAAGAATGATTTTGTTCAGTTCTTCGATTATACGCTCATATGATATGATGCGTATGCGGTCTTTATTACGTTCAATGGAATCAAGTGTTTCCCAATCAATGCCGAAATTCAGTTGTGTGGCAAACCGGATGCAGCGCATCATCCGCAACGGGTCGTCGCTGAATGTGATGTCAGGGTCGAGTGGTGTACGTATAGTTTTAGTTTCCAAATCGTGCAGTCCGTCAAATGGGTCGACTAATTCCCCATAACGGTCGTGGTTGAGGCAAATTGCCATTGCGTTTATGGTAAAGTCCCGACGGTTTTGGTCGTCCTCAATGGTGCCGTCCTCAACAATGGGCTTTCGCGAATCGTGACTGTAACTTTCTTTTCTTGCACCAACAAATTCCAACTCCATATGCTGATATTTCAGTTGCGCAGTTCCGAAGTTCTTGAATACTGATAATTTCGCTTTATTCCCGATCTTCGCTTTCAGCGTTTCTGCAATCAGAATTGAGTTGCGTATGTTGTCTGTGTTAGTCCATAGCTGTCCGTTATCTGTCTTGTGATTCGCTACAACAATGTCGATATCATTACTTTCACGATCGAGAAATAAGTCACGTACGTATCCTCCGATGACATAGCATTCAAGTCCCAGGTTGTCTGCTGTTTCTGAAACAAGATGAAATACAGGGGCATCTATAGCTTTGATTATATCTTTTTCTGTCAGTAGTTTCATGGTGCAAAGGTAGCTTAAAAAATCGATTCAGAGAGTGAAACACAAAATTAATCTTCAATGGAACTGCTTATTGTATCTTTTTTTGTATCTTTGCCAATAAAATAAATTATTGTATGAAGACTATTATACTACTTGTAATTACAAGTTTTGCATCTGCACTGTCGTTCGCACAGTCAAAGCAGGATGTGATTGAAATGATAGAGAAAGTAAACGACCATTGGCAGGCAACCAAAACTGCCAAGTGCAGGGCCTTTTGGGACAACGCAGCTTATTTCACAGGCAACCAGGAAGTGTTTGAGATAACAGGAAAAAAGCAGTATCTTGACTATGCACTGACTTGGGCAGAATACAACCATTGGAAGGGAGCGACACAAACCGATAAGTCGAAATGGAAATATGCTACGTATGGTGAGGATATGGATCATGTGCTGTTTGCTGACTGGCAGATTTGTTTCCAAGTATATATTGACTTGTACAAACTCGAGCATCGTGCGGAGCGTATTCAACGTGCTTTGGAAGTGATGATGTATCAAGCTAAATCAGATAAGACCGACTATTGGTGGTGGGCTGATGCTCTGTATATGGGGTTCCCTATATTTTCTAAATTATACACTGTGACCCACAATCCTGTATTACTCGACAAACAGTATGAGTGTTTTATTTGGACTGACAGTTTACTCTTCGATAAGGATGCCTGCTTGTACTATCGTGACGGTAAGTATGTATACCCTAAAGTAAAGACAGCCTGTAACGAGGGAAAGAGTTTTTGGGCAAGAGGTGATGGATGGGTGCTTGCCGGACTTGCAAAAGTATTGCAGGACTTGCCGAAAAACAGTAAGTACAGACCATTCTACATAAAACGGTTTAAGGAACTTGCAAAAGCGGTCGCCGCCTGTCAGATGGAGGAAGGATATTGGACACGCTCGATGCTATGTGAGCAAGATGCTCCTGGATACGAAACAAGTGGTACGGCATTCTTTGCCTACGGTCTGCTTTGGGGTATGAATAATGGTATACTCAATGTTAAGGAGTTTAAGCCAGTGACCGATAAGGCTTGGAAGTATCTGACTACAGTGGCCCTGCAACCTGATGGCGGAATAGGGTATGTGCAACCAATAGGTGAGAAACCGGATCCTACACGTCTTGCTGATGCCTCTTCTCAACATCCGTTTGGAACCGGCGCATGGTTACTTGCAGCATGTGAATATTATAAATCATTAGAAAAGTAGTGTTATGAAAGATTTCCTGAAATATACGTTTGCGACCATTGTCGGAATTGCTGTGGTTTGCTTTATAATAGGTGTTTTCTCTTTTTTCTCCCTGATCGGCTTAGGTTCATTAGGTTCTTCTGCTGTGCCAATACAAAAGAACTCGGTTATGATAATCGATCTTGAAGGTTCACTGATTGAGAGAAGTGAAGACAACCCTTTAGCTGGCTTATTAGGGGATGCAACAGTTCAGAATGGATTAGATGATATGTTGACAGCCATTGAATACGCCAAGAATGATGAAAAAATTAAAGGTATTTACCTGGAAGGAGGCATTATGTCGGGTGCTACACCTGCCATGCTCCAAGAGCTGCATGACGCCTTGGAGGATTTCAAATCAGAAGGAAAATTCATTGTTGCTTATGGCGACAACTTCAGTCAGGGCAGTTATTACCTGTGCAGTGTAGCAGACTCATTACTAATCAATCCAAGTGGTATTATAGAATTGAGCGGGCTTTCAAGTACTACAATCTATTATAAGAACTTGTTGAAGAAAGTGGGAGTTGGCGTTCAAGTGTTTAAAGTCGGTACATATAAATCTGCAGTCGAACCATTCATGCTTGATTCTATGAGTGAGGCAAATCGTGAACAGACAACCGTGTTTACAAGTGAAATATGGGATGAACTACTCACCGATATCGGTAAGTCAAGAGGGCTAAAGAAGACAACTCTCAACAGCATGATTGACAACGCTGTGATGTTCCAGCCTGCAGATTATTATGTCAAACATAAAATTGTGGACAAGTTGGCGTACAAAGACGAAGTAAAGGGTACAATATCAAGTATGATGCCAAAAGGCAAAGATAAATATAATGAGATAGGATATACTGATGTAGCTATGGCTGCAAGCTTAACTGCACCTCAAACGCCTGATAAGCAGATTGCTGTTTATTACGCTACAGGTGAGATTGTGGAGGATGCCCTGAATTCTTCCTTGTACTCTGAAGCACAGATTGTTGGCAGCAAAGTGTCAGCAGACTTAAAGAAACTGGCTGAGGATGACGATGTAAAAGCTGTTGTACTTAGGGTGAATTCCCCAGGTGGTAGCGCATATGCGGCAGAGCAAATATGGCATCAAGTAAAGAATATCAAGGCTAAGAAACCTATTGTTGTATCGATGGGCGGGTATGCCGCCAGTGGAGGTTACTATATTTCATGTGCGGCAGACTGGATTGTTGCCGAACCAACAACTTTGACCGGTTCTATAGGTATCTTCGGTATGATCCCTGAGGCCAGTGAACTTTTGCAAGAGAAACTGGGACTTCGGTTCTCTACAGTTAAGACAAACAAATATTCAGACTTCGGAAGTCTGTATCGGCCTATGAATGAAGGTGAGTCTTCCGTTTTGCAGGCTTATATCAATCGCGGCTATGAACTGTTCACCAAACGTTGTGCTGACGGTAGGGGCATTGCTCAAGATTCAATTAAGGTAATCGGTGAAGGACGTGTCTGGACAGGAAAGCATGCTAAATCTATTGGCTTGGTTGACCAGCTTGGAAATCTTGATGATGCTATTGCTGTAGCAAAGAAAAAGGCCGGACTCAAAGACTGCTCTGTAGTTGCCTATCCGTCCAAGTCAACATTTATTGATCAATTGATCGAGCAACTTGGTGGCGGATATATGGAAGCACAACTTGAAAATGGCTTGGGAGAATATCGTGATATGTTCCGTTCGCTCAAGACCATACACGAAAAGGACCGCATTCAAGCTGCGATGCCGTTTTACTTGAAATTTAATTTGTAAGAAGTGTCTACCCGTTTGCTTTTGCCTTTGGCATGGATCTACGATGGAGTAACACAAATACGTAACTTCATGTATGACCACGGACTTTTTAGTTCCGAAGCATATGACCTGCCAATAATATGTGTGGGAAACCTGGCAGTAGGCGGGACAGGCAAGACACCGCATACAGAGTATCTCGTGCGTTTGTTGCAAACGAACGGATATAAAGTCGCGGTATTGAGCAGGGGGTATAAGCGACAAACAAAAGGATTCGTGCTTGCAGACAATGACTCCACCGCAACTGACATAGGTGATGAACCTTGTCAGATTAAACGAAAGTTCAGTGAGGCTGTAGTTGCTGTCGATGCGGACAGGCGTGAGGGCGTATATAATATAATGAGTTGCGATGCTACAAGTGATGTGGATGTCATATTGCTTGATGATGCATACCAGCACCGCAGTATCAGTGCCGGATTGAACATTCTTCTTACAGACTACCATGCAACGTATGATAGAGACTATCTTCTGCCGGCGGGACGTTTAAGAGAGCGGGCTACGGGTAGCAAACGAGCCGATATAGTCGTTGTGACAAAAGTAACAGGAGATATAAGCACCGATGAATACGATGAATTATATAAACGCTTAGGTATAACGGAAGAGCAACACATGTACTTCAGCCGCTTGAAGTATGGAGATGTGTATAACAGTAGTGGAACAATCGCCCTCGAACAACTGGACCGGTACAATGTGTTATTGGTAACCGGTATAGCAAATCCGCAACCTATGATGGCAGAACTTGCAAAATATACTAAGTATGATTCTATCCAATTCGGGGACCATCATAACTTCACGGACCAGGATTACGTGCAGATTGCTATGGCATTTAATGATTTGCCTGACGACAAACCGTGTATTATCATAACAACCGAGAAGGACCATGTGAGGATGGATCCGGACAAACTGAATATGTATAAGTCCGTTTATTCCCTGCCGATTGAGATAGAGTTTATAAATGACGAAGAGAATCTGTTTAACAATCAAATATTGGATTATGTACGAAAAAATTCAAGAAACGGCGTCATTCCTTAAAGATAGAATGACAACCAAACCAGAAACCGCTGTTATATTAGGTTCTGGACTGGGACATCTTGCTGACGAAATCAGTGTTGACACCGAGATTGCATATAAGGACATTCCAAACATGCCGGTATCAACTGTTGAGGGACACACTGGCAAGTTGTTGTTTGGAAAGATTGCAGGCAAAGAGGTTGTTGCGATGCAAGGGCGTTTCCATTACTATGAAGGTTATTCCATGAAGGAGGTAACTTTTCCTATACGTGTGATGTATGAGTTGGGCGTGAAGAATTTATTCGTAAGCAACGCTGCGGGAGGAATGAATCCGGCGTTCCATGTAGGTGACCTTATGGTACTTACAGATCATATAAATATGTTTCCGGATAATCCGCTGCGTGGCAAGAACATTCCAACGGGACCTCGATTTCCAAGTATGCACCAGGCATACGATCCGGAATTTATAAATATTGTTGATGAAGCGGCCAAACGGCTTAACATAAAGATATTCAAAGGTGTTTATCTCGGCACTCAGGGACCTACTTACGAGACCCCTGCCGAATATCGCATGTTCCGGTTGATGGGAGCAGATGCGGTAGGTATGTCGACTGTTCCGGAGGTCATTGTCGCTGTTCATTGTGGAATGAGGGTATTTGGAATTTCTGTGATTACCGACCTTGGCGGTTTTGAGGTGGCACAGAAAGTAAGTCATGAAGAAGTACAAGTTGCCGCAGACGCTGCCCAACCGCGTATGTCGGCTTTGATGAGAGAATTAATATTGAAAGTGTAGATAATGAAGATTGAGGAAATTGGTGAGTTTGGTCTGATACATCATCTCACGGAAGCAATTAAATTGAAAAATCCTTCTACGATTAAGGGTGTCGGTGATGATTGTGCTGTTTTAGAGTTTCCGCAGGATAAGGAAGTGTTGGTAACGACCGACTTACTGCTTGAAGGTATTCACTTCGATTTGACTTACGTGCCTTTGAAACATTTGGGTTACAAATCAGCGATGGTGAATTTGAGTGATGTGTATGCTATGGGAGGTATGCCAAAACAAATTACCGTAAGCCTCGGGATAAGTCAGAGGTTTACTGTTGAAGATATGGAAGAATTCTATTCTGGCTTACAGTTAGCTTGTGAAGAACATGGTGTTGATATCGTTGGCGGTGATACATCGAGTTCAATGACAGGCCTGGCAATCAGCATCACATGTATTGGAGAGGTTGAGAAAGGAAAGGCTATATATCGTAATGGAGCGAAACCAGGCGATCTCATCTGTGTCAGCGGCAATCTTGGTGCAGCTTATATGGGCTTACAGTTGCTTGAAAGGGAAAAGCTCGTGTACTATCAGCAATTGAAAGAGAATAAAGGACGGGAAACGCTTGAAATGGTTAACCCAGACTTCGCTGGTAAAGAATATTTGCTTGAACGTCAGCTAAAACCAGAAGCCCGAAGAGACATAATATTGAAACTGAGAGATCTTGGTGTACAACCAACTGCAATGATGGATATATCAGACGGACTTTCAAGTGAACTTATACACATTTGTACACAGAGTAAGTGTGGCTGTCGTATTTATGAAGAACATATCCCACTTGATTATGAGACTGCCTCACAAGCGGAGGAGTTCAACATGAATGTCACCACATGTGCTCTGAATGGTGGAGAAGACTATGAGTTGCTTTTCACTGTACCAATTGAAGATAAGGACAAAATAGATGATGTGGATGACATACACCTTATAGGTTATATTACGAAAGAAGAAGATGGAAGGCTTCTTGTGACGCGTGATGGAAATATTTTCGATCTCAAGGCACAAGGATGGAACCCTTTAGCCGAAAGTCACAATGACAATCATTAAATGCCGTGGTGAAACGTGTATGTAGCTTTCATTAAAAATAAAGTTTGTGAACCCTGATATACTTAAGTACGTCAGGGTTTAACATATTTAGTTTCTGCCCGTTGCGTATTTCTGTGCTGCTTACGTCGTACATTGGTGCATTGATAATCTTTACCGAAGCGTATGGTGGAACGGACGATGTGTCAATGTCAAAATTCGGACGACAATATATTAATATGCTGAAGTTTCGCAATATTTTTTCAGCCTCGTACCATCCTGCAAAACGTTCCCAGTTGTCTGCTCCAATGACTAATGAGAATTTGTGTTGCGGATATATTTCAGAAAGCTTAGTAAGTGTTGTTATCGTGTACGACGGAGTAGGGAGATTGCGCTCGAAATCGCTCACACGTATATGTGCCATTCCCTTCAACGCCAAGTGTGCTATATCAATTCTTGCCTCATAGTCAGCGGCATTGTTGCCCTTGAATGGATTACGTCGTGCAATCATCAGCCATACCTCATCAGCCAATTTTTGATCCACAATATATTGAGCTATTGATGTATGTCCGATATGTATCGGATTGAATGTTCCTCCAAAAATTGCAATATCCATTATTATATTTTGGTGATGACAGTTTGTCGCTAATGCTTATTCTGCAAGAAATTCTTTTACAATTGCCAGTACTTCTGCTTTTGCCGTTGCAAGGTCGTCGTTCACAACAATCTTGTCAAAGTGCTTTGCCTGACTGATCTCGTATTCAGCTCTTGCAATGCGCTGTTCGATCACTTCTTGTGAATCGGTTCCTCGTGTTTCAAGACGTTTGCGTAGCTCTGCAATACTTGGCGGCATGATGAATATGCTGAGTGCCTGTGTGCCGTAAATGTGTTTGATATTCATCCCGCCGTTGACATCTACATCAAACACAACATTCTCTCCGTGTTCCAATTGCGTTTCTACTTGTGAGCGTAATGTACCATAGAATCTGTCGGAATAGACTTCTTCATATTCAACAAAATGGTTTTGTCGGATATGTTCGCGAAACTCTTCGAGTGTGATAAAGAAATATTCCTTCCCGTTTTGTTCATTGCCTCGAGGAGCACGTGTAGTGGTGGAAATAGAAAAGTGCATATTGAGCCCTTGTTGCATTAAAAATCCGATGATAGTGGATTTCCCTGTGCCCGACGGAGCAGCGAATATCAGTAGTTTTCCACGTTTTGCCATATCACATTACGTTTAAGACTTGTTCTTTTATTTGTTCCAATTCGTCTTTCATCTTGACGACGATATTTTGCATCTCTGCCAAATTCGACTTGCTTCCTGTAGTGTTGATTTCGCGACCCATCTCTTGTGCTATAAATCCGAGCTTTTTCCCTTGACCTTTACCTTGCTCTAAGGTTTCGATGAAATACTTCAAATGGTTTGTCAGACGTTGTTTTTCCTCTGAAATATCGAGTTTCTCAATGTAATAGATCATTTCCTGCTCAAGGCGGTTTTTATCGTATTCCACTTCAGGAATCTGTTCCAATCCATTTATGATACGCTGGCGAATCTTTGCTGTACGGTCTTTTTCGTATGGCTCTATGCTTGCAAGCAGGTCTGTGATGTTGCTGATCTTCTCACGGAACTTCTTTTCCAGTGCCACTCCTTCTTGCTTACGGAATTCTACCAACTGTTCCACTGCTTGTTCGATTGCTGATTTAGTGACTTTCCATTCTTCCTCGGACAGTTCCTCAACTTCTGTCTTTGTCGTTACGTCGGGTAATTTGAGCAGCACTTGCATCCAATCGGTTACTGTCAGCTGCTTGTCATTACCGATATTGAGTTCTTGTGCGATGATTTTGATTTGATTATAATAGTCTGCGATCAATTTTGTATTGATGGGTGTTGCCGTTTGCCCTGCATCCTGCTCAGTCCACAATACGAAGTCAACCTTGCCTCTTTCCAGTTTAGATGCAATGAAACTTCTGATTTCCATTTCCTTGTCGCGGTATAAAGGTGCTATTCGTGTCGAAAGGTCAAGTGCCTTACTGTTGAGTGACTTAATTTCTACATGAATCTTCTTGCCTTTATATTCTGTTACGCTCTTACCGTAGCCTGTCATTGATTGTATCATAATACTACACTTCTATAATCTTCATGCAAAGATATAAAAAAATAATGACAATTATAGGGTTTGTGTCTTTTGATTAATGATTGTAACGGACTTTGAATCCGATTATTCTAATTGTGCGTACTTGTAATGATATTAAGAGCCTGTAGTTGCTTGTTATAGATCTGCAATGCAAGCGGTATCAGAATTAAAAAAATTTCAGCACGAACAGTTCATAACCTTTATACTCGTATTCGGAGACTCCATCAGTTTGTCTTAAAACTTTTTATTCCTCTTTTGATAAGGAAAACTCCTGCCTACATACAAAATATTACTGATGGTAGAAGAAGCTGGTATGAAAATTTTTTTTACCTTTGCATGCGAATTGTTAATTTGAAATTAATGATAAATGATTGTTATATGCAAGTCTCAGATATTATAATACGCCGGCTTTGGGTTGTCAGGCGCCTTTCTCTGACGGTAAGTGCTTATGCTTTTGCCAGGTTTGTTGGGGGGGGGATTTTTTGCGCTCATGAAATTGCATCAGTTGATAGAAATAGTAAGTTGGGTCGCTCTTGTAAAATGATATTGTTTCGTGACCAAAGACTTAATAATTGAATGCAAACGGCAATAAAAGAAGGTGAATTGCCAGTCACTCAAGAGATTAATTAGATCAAACAATTCAAACAAGAGTAATTACTTAATAACGCACCCAAAACCGACTCACAATGGCAGGTTTATTTGCAGGCATAATGACACCATTTCAAAGTATATACGCACAGTGGTATCTTAGAAAATGGAGTAAGAAAACGGATTTTGAAAAAAACGGCTACTACAATGTTAAACGTACTTATTCGTTTGTAACCGGAACAAAGTACGTTGATTTGTATTGGACTATTCATGATACAAAACACCGTCATAATTCTCCAGGACACTGGGATCCCATTACTTTATATGACAGAGTGTTGGTAAACAGAGTGAAGCCTGGAATCAGACGAATAGAAAATGGGGAATTAGAGCAAACGAAAGAAGAAATTATGGTGAAGGCTCGTGAATCAAGAGTGAAGTATTGATACAATTTAGTTCCGGTGGGTATCCCATTTTGTACAATGGCATTCAGATATTTTGCACGGCTCGTTGTGACTTATAAGTGTTATTTACAAATCCCTAATAGAGTATATGAATCTTATGACGTTCTTTTTTATAAAAAATTTTTGGTTATAAATAATAATGTGTACCTTTGCAGCTAAGAATTAGTAGATGCATAAAAAGAAAATGATGATTGTAGAAATAAATTAATTAATTATTTTATATAAAGTTGAACAAGAACATGAAGAAATTTTTCACTTCCGTGCTCATGCTATCAATAGTATTTGTTAGCATGAATGTATTCAATTCATGTAAAGATCATGATGAAGACGAATACAACGATTTGTTGATAAATATCAACAAGAACGATGCTGATATTCGTGAACTCATAAGCACGAATTACAACAACTTGAAACGTATTACTGATGATTTGGCAGAAGCACAGCGTCAGTGCCAGGCTAACTGCAGTACTGAGTTTGTCAGAGTCAACTCAATGATCGCAAATGTAAACAATTGGAACAAGTCTCAGAGCGACAGCTTGCTTACTGCGTTTAACAAAATTGCCTCATTGGAGTCTGCAGACGTTCTTCTCCAGTCTCAGATTGACGGTATCAACAACGTAATCGCTGGCCTTAGGGATAGTGTTAATACTAACACTTCTAATATCAGCACTCTGTTTGCTTTGGAACATACACTCGACAGTACTGTCAACGATCTTTCCTCAAGCCTTACAGCTCTTCAGGGTCGTGTTGGTGACGTAAATGCCCGCATCGACAGCTTGAAGGAGAAAGTTGACGACCGCTTTGTTACAATTGAAAGTAACTTGTCAAATGTTTCTAAGGTTGCAAATGAGGCACTCCAGCGTGCTCAGAACGATTCTGCTTGGATTAAGTCATTGGAAACTCTTGTAGATGACTATAACACAAAAGTTAATGGTCGTGTGGACTCTCTTAGAGATGTTGTAAACAATCGTGTGGATTCTCTTTCAAGTGTCGCACTTAGTTTGGCAGATGAGTTGAATACAGCTCGTGCAAACCTTGAGCAGGCTGACTCTTTGCTCAATGTGCAAGATTCGTTGCTGATGCTTTCAATCAGCAATCTTAACCACTCTGTTAACAACATCAACGACGTTAAGATTCCTGCAATTGAATCTAAGCTTGATGACCTTGAGGCAAAGGATACTGAACTGTCTGACGCTATCAGTGCCCTCACAACCCGTGTTGAAAATAATGAGCAGGCTATCAATGGCTTGTCAGATAAGATCAATGATATAACCGACCGCCTTGACAATGTTGATGAAGCTCTCAAGAGTCTTATCACAGGCATCATTGTTCAGGGAACATATAATCCGGTATTTGGATCTATATCACTTCCTGTAGGTATCAACTCAAATGTACTTATCGCATACTATGGAACAAACGACAATCCGGTT
The DNA here is from genome assembly GCA_964452915.1 of uncultured Bacteroidaceae bacterium. Taxonomy (GTDB): domain Bacteria; phylum Bacteroidota; class Bacteroidia; order Bacteroidales; family Bacteroidaceae; genus Colivivens. The sequence continues at coordinate 27,161 of CAYVNW010000034.1, forward strand.
GTATTCCCTACAAGTGCAGCAGCTAATTATGTAAAGAACTCAGATGTCCTGACTGACGCTGATATTGCTATTATAAGCAATGGGTTGACTACTTATCGCGCAAATGGCAACACTACATTGTTTAATGAAACTGATGACAATGCAGGAACAATCTATGTAACTGTCAATCCTAATACAGTTGACTTCGCAGGTCAGGATCTTGTGTTGGTTAACTCAAAGGATGAAGAGTCCGGTATCAAACTGACATCTCTTAAGAAGGAGACTGATACAGAACTTATGTTCGGTTACACTCGTTCTGCATCGAACAATGGTTTCTATTCAGCAAAGGCAAGTGTAAGCTTTGATGAGATTGACAATGTAAAGGTTAACATTGAATCAGGCTTGAAAGACGCATTCAAAAACGCACTCAACCAGCGTACAGCTGCAAGCGTTGCAACATTGGCAGGCAAGCTCTACAATCAATTCAATGGAATAGTACCGGCAAATGCTCTTAAAGCATCTTGGTCTGATTACAATGGAGAGCACAGTGTTTACTCTCAATATGGCATTGCTGCTACAGCAATCAAACCTCTTTCATTTGCCTTCCTTGAGAATGTAAACTATACAAGTGTTCCTGGATACGAACGTGTATGGAATTTCATAGATGAGCTCGCAGGTGACTTCCGTTATAAGATTGCGTCAAGTTGGCCTTCAATCAACAGTCTATCTGCGCCGACTATTACTCAAATCAGCATAGATACTGATGATATCAGTGAGGATTTCAATATTAAACTCCAGTTCACTCTGCCATCAACGTATCTTGGAACAACAGACGAGGATGGATATCTTGCAGTTTATTATAAGGACACTCATGACCTTGCTGGTTATGTAAAGGCTGGTAAAATCGAATACAACGATGCTACTGGCGAATATGTTATGACAATTGAAGGTGCCGACCTTCGTCCTGAGGTTCATGACCTGTACACAAAGATACAGACTTCGCTCAATGAAGCTCTTGTTGATTATAACGGTCAGGTCGCAGACTTTGTTGAAGATGTCAATGATCTCCTTGATCAGCTTAACGACATTGAGACTGGCATGACAAACGCAATAGCGAGCCTTGAGAATAAGCTCCTGACTTATCTCGACAAGGTTAATGAAAAGCTTTGCAGTGTAATCAATAATGCAAACGCTAAAATACAACCAGTGCTCGTGGTTTCTGACAACAACGGAACTCACTTTGGAAGCAAGGCAAAGAACGCTCCTTCTACGGTTGCGTCTGCAAGCGTCACTTTGCACCCAACTACTTACACAGCTGAAATAGTGGCTCCTGCATTCAAGAAGCATGTAGCTTGTACAAACGTGTTCAAGAATACAGCAAGCGCACAGGCTGGTGATAGCGAATGTTTGGCAGTCCTCAATGCGGTTAATGCACAGAATAATGTCAATACAGTTATTGAAGGTAATGTTCGCTCAATACCTGTAACATTGACTTCCGGCTATGTATATGAGTTCGCTTATTCAGCTCTTGACTATTCAGGCAAGATCTCAATGCATAAGTACTATGTTCAATATTAAATTAGAGATACACATTATTATATAATAGTAAAACATTTGAATTATGATAAAGCAAGTTTTATTTGCAGCAGTCCTGACATTTGGCGCAATGAGTGCATCTGCACAGGAACAAAAGACCATAGAGGTTTTCCAACCACACTGGTATGTTCAGGCACAGGGTGGTGCTCAATATACAGAAGGTGAGCGTGCATTCAAGCATCTTGTATCACCAAACGTCCAAGTTGCTGGTGGATACAACTTCAGCCCTATATTCGGCGTAAGATTGTCAGTTAATGCTTGGCAGAGCAAGGGTGGTTCTGAGATCCAAGATAAGGAGTATGGTTGGAAATGGAAGTATGTAACCCCTGGGGTTGATGCTACATTCAACCTCTCAAACGCATTGTTCGGCTATAACGCAAAACGTGTATTCAATTTCAGTGTGCTTGCAGGATTTGGTGCCAATATCGCATTCGATAACGATGAGGCATGCGATGTAAATAAGGAACTTGTAGGACTTTATGGTACTGCAAGACCATCTGAGGATCAGTGGTTGCGTTATTTGTGGGATGGTACAAAGTGCCGCCTCAATGGCCGTCTTGGCTTTGCTGCTGACTTCCGCATCAATGATGTTATCTCTCTCGGACTTGAAGGTCAGTTCAATATAATTAATGACCACTACAATTCAAAGAAAGCTCCAAACCCGGACTTCTATTATAACCTACTTGGAGGCATCAAGATTGCTCTCGGCAAAACTCACAAGACAAAGGTTTTTGAGGCTCCGGCTCCAAAAATCATTGAGCGTATCGTTGAGAAACCTGTAGAGAAGGTCGTTGAGAAAGTCGTTGAGACGAAAGAGGTAGTAAGGGAGCCTCTCCGTCGTGATGTGTTCTTTACAATTTCAAGCACTGCAATCTCAAAGACTGAGATGGTTAAGGTAGAGGAGATTGCTGCTTACCTGAATAAGTACAAAGATGCAAAAGTAAGCATCACAGGTTATGCTGACAAAGGCACTGGTAACGCAAAGATCAATAAATCACTTTCAGAGCGTCGTGCTCAAGTCGTTGCAGATACTCTTATCAAACAGTTTGGTATTTCCTCTGACCGTATCAAGGTCGATTCTAAGGGTGATACAGAACAACCATTTGATATTGACGTTCAGAATCGTGTAAGTATTTGCGTAGCAGAGTAAATAGTTTCTCATGATTGAAAAGGCTTGTTCCTGGACTTTTTATAAAGGTGGGAACAAGCCATTTTTATAAAAGACATGAAAAGAATATTGATATTATTGATGCTTGTATCTGTTACTGCACTTGCCGGCGCACAGTTGAACGGTAGCGGTTTCTACAGAGTCAGAAACTATGGTACCGACACCTATATTTGGGTTTGCGACAATACGGGTAGCATAAACTACGCGACTACGAGTGCTGATATGGCTGCAATGCAACTTTGGAAAGGACTTGACAAAGCGATATCCGAACCCGCTTCTGTGCTCTATTTCGATGCGAAGGGAGGTAATAATTGGGATATAACAGCTCAAGGAACCAGTGTGCACAAGATTATCGGCCGTTATGTAGATGTAGAAACATCTGGATCAAGAAACGGAGTCACCTTCTATCAGGTCAGTGCTACCGAAGCCGGCATGACACTCTATTTGTCGGATGTGGGCAGTTGGGGAGGAAACTTTAATGTACTTGGAACCAACGGACAAGGTTCGACGCGGCGTTGGATTGTAGAGCCAATTGATGCATCAACTGATTGCTATTTTGGAATAGAACCAACACTGACTGTGGGCGATAAGTATTATGCTCCATTTTATGCCGACTTTGCTTTCTCGTTCGCTTCAACAGGCATGAAGGCGTATTACGTAAGTAAGGTTGATGGAAACATCGCGGTAATTTCAGAAATCAAGGAAGATGTAATCCCTGCTTCGACTCCTGTCATTATCGAGTGCTCGTCGGCTGACAAGTCAGACAACAGGCTCAACCTATATACTGGCGATTATCCTGCTGTGTCTGGAAATTTTTTGAAAGGCGTATTCTTCTGCAATGAGTTCCGTGACAAGTCGAAAGATGCAATCACAGCATTTGATTCCTCAACTATGCGTGTTTGGAGCATGAATGCAGAAGGTAAGCTTTCCCTTGGGTCGGATGTCTCACAGCTGCATGTGAATTGGTGGGGCGATGACGGCAAACGTTATTTAAACGCAAACGAATCATATCTTCCTGTTGCTGACGGTACTGCAACTGAAATGACTGTCATGACAGAGGAAGAATATGCTGATTACAAACCTGACGTTCCTGCTGATCCGGTTGACATTAATTATGATGGCTCTATAGACACTCAAGATGTTCTTGACTTGTATGAGGTTATAAGATCATCTGTTAGTGGTGAAGTTGACAGTAAATATGATATTAACGGAGATGGCAGAGTAGATACACAGGATGTATTACTTATATATGAATACATTCGCCAACATTAACTGGCTGGTGTTTGCTCCAATAAATAAAGCTGGGTTCCGCACGAATCCAGCTTTATTTTTATTTGCTCACAAGAGGACAGAGTCAACACTTGCATCATAACCTCATGAAGTTTGCATCAAAGTCTCATGAAGTTTGCCGCTTTTTTTAGTCAGTTACATCAGAAAAGTCTGCGGGTAATCCTTAGATTCACTACGGGGTAAACCGTCAGTTTTGAGTAATCATCTGCATAGTCTCCGAACTTCCCTCTTATGTTTTGTAAGTCTTTTAGCACGTTTGTGCCGTCGTGCATAATTATATTTGGTTTACCTCCCCAAAATATGGCTCCTGCGTTAAGCGATATCATTGTGCGCTTGTCTTTCGTGAGATATGTAGTGTAGCCCGCGCCTAAGAATGGACGGAAGCGGTTGGTATTGACTTTTGCTTTGAACATATTGTCGCCATTGGGAGTAATGCGATACACGTCGCCTTTTTTGTGGATTAAGTCTCCTTTTGCGTATCTCAAGTCTCCTTTTTGATAAATGACATCTCCAGTCACAGGGTCGTACGACGTATAATCCCAATAGACATCTTCTTTGGCGTAAACGTCGTGCGAGTATTCGCCAACAACAATGCCCATCTCACCAGAGTATCTGATCTTCTCGGTGAAGTTGGCTGGCATATAAATTGAATAGTTATTGTATTCAAGAATAGGAGTCTCTGACCATGCGTTTCTATACATATTATTATATATAGTGATGCCCATAAGTGAAGTCATGTCAGTAGCTGTGTTGTATACTTTGGCTATATTTCCGCTTCCCCAAAAGAATCCCACGGTGAAAGACCAATGCTTGTTCTCCTTGAATGGAAATATGTCGACCATAAATTTAAAGTTGTTGAACGTTGGTTCTCCAATGGTATTAATGTCCGTGTTGATTTCCTGACCTGTTGCTTGTTGTAAAGTATTTGTGAGGTTATCAAATGTCAATTTCATGTCATCCGTGATGTCGATATCATTGTCACGGAAGAAAGTCTCGTATGCAGGGTCAGTTGACATATCGATGCCAAACGACATGTGCCGTTTATGGTGAGGCATAAACGATGCTCCCGCACGTATGTTAATATAATCGTTCACAGGCATGCCCACATCAAATCCAATACCGGTAGTGCCGGCATCGACCGACAAGTCTATATGGTTCATTTGTATTTGCGCATAGCCGCTCACAGCCGGTACAGCAAGTGCGAATGCTGCCAACATCGTTCTTATCCTGTTCATGAGGTATGAGTTTTTGTAACTGCAAAGTTAATAAAAAGATGATTAATAACAAGAAGGTAATATGCAAAAACGAATTTCCAAGTGCATAAATAGAATTGTGATGAAATAAAATTGATAAAAATATTTTGTCGGTTTGTGAAAAAGCATTACCTTTGCAAGCCGATTATTATCAAGAGAGGCATGATGGTCCTCTCAACGGATGTGTAGATAGCACTTTCTTTGGCCGGTTAGTGTGGTCTGTGAATCATCCAATAAAAACTACATCTCCACCGTGTCCTACAGAGGGCAAGGAAATGGAGAAATTTTTTGTGGTATTAATTGAATCAAACAAAACAAGAATTAAAATGAATACATTAAGTGCACAGACCCGTTATGTGACATCGGCGGAAGCAGACAAGCAATGGGTTGTCGTAGACGCTACAGATCAGACTGTCGGCCGCCTGAGTTCAAAGGTGGCAAAGATTCTGCGTGGTAAATATAAACCATGTTTCACTCCAAATCAAGATTGTGGTGATAACGTCATTATAATCAATGCCAGCAAAATTAAGTTTACTGGAAAGAAATGGACAGACAAGCAGTATATCACATTCTCCGGTTATCCAGGTGGTCAGCACAAGATGAGTCCTGCAACATTGTCTACTCATAAGAGCGGATACGAGCGCATACTCCGTCATGCTGTAAAAGGTATGTTGACTAAGGGACGCCTTGGAGCCAAACTCCTCAAGAATCTTTATATATATGAAGGCGCTGAACACAAACAGCAGGCTCAGAGTCCTAAGGAAATTGATATTAACTCACTGAAATAAACATAAGGAAGATATATGGAAATGATTAATGCGTTAGGTCGTCGTAAAGCAGCAGTGGCTCGCGTGTACCTCACTGAAGGTACTGGCAAGATTACTATCAACAAGAGAGACCTTAAAGAATACTTCCCTTCGGAACTGGTGCAGTTCGTCGTAAAGCAACCGCTGAATCTTCTCAACGTCGCTGATAAATATGATATCAAGGTTAATCTTTATGGTGGCGGTTATACCGGACAATCACAGGCATTACGTCTTGCGATCGCACGCGCCCTTGTAAAGATAAACGCAGAAGACAAGAAGGCACTTCGTGCAGAAGGTTTCATGACCAGAGACTCTCGCGTTGTTGAGCGTAAGAAACCAGGAAGACCAAAGGCTCGCCGCAGATTCCAGTTCAGTAAGCGTTAAAATGTTCCTGATGTCCTTAATCTGTCTTTTATAGGAAAGACAAGGGGACTGACGCTTAGGACCTTGAGTTTAGTATCTAAACTCTCAAGACCCATGATGGCTACTTGAGGGCTGGTTGTAAAAACTAAAAAGAAAGTAAACAAACAAAAACAAACGAAGAAAATTATGTCAAGAACTAATTTCGAACAATTATTGGAGGCTGGCTGTCATTTCGGACACCTCAAAAGAAAATGGAATCCTGCAATGGCTCCTTATATATTTATGGAGCGCAACGGCATTCATATCATTGACCTTAACAAGACTGTAGAGCATATCGATATTGCTGCCGATGCATTGAAGCAAATAGCAAAGTCAGGCAAGCGCATCTTGTTCGTTGCTACAAAGAAGCAGGCAAAGGAAATCGTGGCAGAAAGGGCAAAGGCTGTCAATATGCCTTATGTCATCGAACGTTGGCCAGGCGGCATGCTTACAAACTTCCCTACTATTCGTAAAGCTGTTAAGAAAATGGCTAACATCGACAAACTCATTGCCGATGGTACTTACGACAAACTTTCAAAACGTGAGAATCTTCAAATCCGTCGTAAGCGTGAGAAATTGGAGAAGAACCTCGGCTCAATTGCTGATTTGACCCGTCTTCCTTCCGCTTTGTTCGTTGTGGACGTGATGAAAGAGCATATTGCTGTACATGAGGCAAACCGTTTGGGTATTCCTGTATTTGCTATTGTAGATACAAATTCTGATCCAAACAATGTTGATTTCATGATTCCTGCAAACGACGATGCAACAAAATCAATCGATGTAATTGTTTCCGCTTGCTGCGACGCTATAGCTGAGGGACTTGAAGAGCGTAAGATTGAGAGACTCGATGCAGAAGCAGCTGGTGAACAGTCACAGGAGAATGGCGGTGTAAAGGCAGACAAGCCTAAGAGAGCACGTAAACCAGTAAAGAAGACTGACGACTCAGCAGCTAAGGCTGTTGAGCCACAGACTGAAGCTCCGGTTGCTGAACCAGCAAAGGAA
>CAYVNW010000035.1:0-18232 GCA_964452915.1 uncultured Bacteroidaceae bacterium
CTTTAAAATATATCTAAATAAAAACATTAATAATTTATGTCTTATTGATATCTTTGTTCCCATTAGTTTGCGGTTGCAAAGATATGAACAATCATTTATATGAGCAATACTCAAAACAGATGTATGAGTCAAGAAACTTCGTCAGTTTTGAGCTTAATGGTTCTCTCATTAGATGGTTTTATACCTAATTTTGAGTACTCTGTTCAATGATTCCCTGTAATTATTTATGTGCCTTATAATATTCGTATGCAGCCTTCATGTTCGCTTTTACCGCTTTACTGCTGAACGTGGCACCTGTTACACCATCTACGGTCTCATATTGGTCGAACTTAAGTCCGGCGTATTTTGGAAGCATACCATCTTGTACCATCTTGAAGTATTTAGGGGTTTCCTGATTAGCCGCAGCTTCCACTTTTACTATTTTGTCTTTCTTGACAGTAACCGTCAAAGGTACGTGTCCTTTGAATCCTTTTGCATCACATATAGTTGACGTATTAATGACATAAGTACCTTTATCCTTAGTCATTACATCTTGTTTTTTTGCCTGCTGGGCCGACATTGTTCCTGTCGCCAAAATGAAGGCTGATAATAGAAAAATTTTAATCATACAATTATATGTTTATAGGTTATGATTGTTCTTTTTTAGCAGATGATGTTCATACCGACTGCAAAGGTAATAATTTTTTTTGAAGAACATTCATTTGTAGATTAATTTATTAATCGTAGGTTGAATTAAACATGTAAATGGATTGCTGTAAACGTTCTCAAGTTCTACTATGCTTTTCGCTAACGCTATGGTAGTGTCGACCTTGAGAGTGTGACTAAGCCGCAAACGTATCAACCACAAATAAAAGTAAAGTTTAACCGAGTCAACCCATATTAAAAACAAGGCTTAAAGCAGTCAACCAAAAACGTTTAAACTACACAGTTGGCATCGTTTGGCATTTGCCAAACAATCGTACGGCATTTGTCGGGCGATTGTGTGGCTTTTGCCCAACGATTGTCTGGCAATTGTCAGACAATGAGTGGACGTGTGCTTGGTCTCTTACTGAATTCTCTTGTCAACGGTCTGTTTATTGTCCTATCTGTCCGCCTTGAATGTCGAGGAGCTCAGTTGTAATGCCTTCTTGTCTTATTTTATTATATTCGAGAATAAGCTCATCGTTGAGTTTCGATGCATTTTCATTGGCGGTTTGCATTGCAATCATTCTCGCCGCATATGTACTTGCCGCATTTTCCTTAAAAGCACGGACCGTCATTGACGTGGCATACATAGGTAATATGTTGTTAAGGATATCTGCTGCGTTTGGTTCCATGATGCATAGTGGATCGATGTTGTCTGTGGCATCGTTGGTTTGTAATGGCTCCATAGGGAATAGTGTCTGTTGGCACAAAGTTTGATGTGCCATGCTTTTATAGTGCATAAAAAGCAGGAGCACTTTGTCTACTTCGTGTTGTGCAAACCTATCTCTCAGTAATTTGGAAAACGAGATAATTTGTTCTGCTGAAGCCTCTGCTTTCAGTTCGGGATGGGGTAGGATATTGACGCCCTGTAACTTTGCCGTTTTAAATATGTGGTGTAACTTGTTACCTACGGGGTAGATATCGGTTTCCACATGTTCCGCTTCTAGCGTTGTTATTATCTTCTCGGTTTCTTTTAAAATATTGATATTATATGCGCCACACAAACCTCCGTCGCTGCCAAATACTACAAGAGCGAGCCGTTTGACGGGACGTTTAGTGAGGAATTCAGATTGCAAACGATTTCCATTATCTGTTGCGTAGAGGTGCGTCAGAATTTGCCTTATAGCGTCGTGATAAGGTTCCGAATGGCTTAGCTCTACCTCTGTTTTATGGACTTTGGCTGACGTTATCATCCGTATGGCTCCTGTGATCTTCGCTGTAGAAGCAACGGTATTAATTCGCCTTTTTAATTCACGTTGATTTGACATTGTCGTTCAGTTGTGACTAATTTAATCCTTCAGAAACAGATTGTGCAATTTGTGTAAGAGTGGCAGACACATTGTCATCGAGTGTGCCCTGGCTCAATTGCTTAAGTATATCTGGGTGGTTGTGCCGTAATTGTTCGAGTGTCAATTTCATAAATTCGTGTACTTTAGCTTCTGGAACCTTTTCGAGCAGGCCATTAACGCCGCAGAACACGACCGCTATTTCTTCGGCTACCGTCAAAGGAGTATATTGCGGTTGTACAAGCAACTGTTCGTTTTTCCTTCCCTTGTCAATTGTCTTTGCGGTGACAGAGTCCACATCACCTCCAAATTTAGTGAAGGATTCAAGTTCGCGGAATTGTGCCTGATCGATTTTTAGGGTACCGGCCACTTTCTTCATACTCTTTATCTGAGCATTACCGCCTACACGCGAAACAGAAATACCTACATTGATGGCCGGCCGAAGTCCTTCGTTGAACATGTTTGTGTCAAGGAATATTTGACCGTCGGTGATAGAGATGACGTTTGTCGGTATGTAAGCCGACACGTCACCTGCCTGTGTTTCAATGATAGGCAAAGCAGTAAGAGAACCTCCACCTTTTACCTTATCTTTCAATGGTTCAGGCAAGTTGTTCATCTTAGATGCTATATAGTCGTTCTCTATGATTTTTGCTGCACGTTCGAGAAGACGGGAATGCAGATAGAATATATCACCAGGATAGGCTTCACGTCCAGACGGGCGTTTCAATATCAGTGATATTTCCCTGTATGCTACAGCCTGTTTAGATAAGTCATCATATACCACAAGGGCGTCTCTACCGGTGTCTCTAAAGTATTCACCTATTGCAGCTCCTGTGAAAGGCGCATAATAACGCATTGCTGCGGAATCGGATGCCGTTGCCGATACTATAATTGTGTAGTCCATAGCTCCGCGTTGTGTGAGCTGATTGACCAACGATGCAATTGTGGAGGCCTTTTGGCCTATAGCCACGTATATGCAATATACAGGATGTCCGGCTTCGAAGTTCTCCCGTTGGTTAATTATAGTGTCGATGGCAATAGCGGTTTTCCCTGTCTGCCGGTCTCCGATAATCAGTTCCCGTTGTCCTTTGCCTATTGGAATCATAGAGTCGATAGCGATGATGCCGGTTTGGAGTGGTTGTTTTACAGGTTGACGGAAAATGACACCTGGTGCCTTTCTGTCGAGAGGCAACTCTATTTTCTCGCCGTTGATAGGTCCCTTGCCGTCGATAGGTTCACCCAGCACATTGATTATTCGTCCCAAGAGTCCTTCGCCTACTTTTACGGATACTATCTCTTTTGTGCGTTTGACATTCATTCCTTCCTCTACCGAGCTTGCGTTGTCGAGCAGGATGACACCGACGTTGCTTTCTTCAAGGTTCATTGCAACCCCAGTCACTCCATTTTCAAACCTGACAAGTTCGTTGGCTTTCACTTTGTCGAGCCCGTAGACGTGTGCCACGCCATCACCTACTTGTAGTACTTTGCCGGTTTCTTCGAACGACAGTTTCGACGATTCGTCGCAAAGTTCTTTCTTTAAAACTTCTGATATTTCACTTGGGTCAATCATTGTGATCTTGATTTATGATTTTTGAACGGAATCTATTAAGTTCTGTAGCAACCGAGGCATCCAGAAGCGTATTTCCCGTATTTATTATGAAACCTCCAATAATGTCGGGGTTGACATTATATGTCATCTCAAATTTTTTCTGTGGAAATTCTTTGTTAAGTATGTCACTGATCTTGTTCTTGATGCTGTCGGTGAGTGGAATGGCAGACTGGATTTCCACATGCATAAGACCTGTAGCCTTACTAAAGACTTCGAGGTAGAACAGACATGCAGTTCTGAAGAGATCCAATCGATTGTGCTTGATCATAAGATGGAAGAAGTCGATAAGAATGTCATCGGAGTTTGTCCCTGCAGCTGTCAGCAATATAGTCTCTTTGTCGTTGAGTGAAGAGAAAGGGTTGCATAAGGTCTTGTTGAGCCCAGGGTTTTCCTCGAACGACTTACACAACAGCCGCATTTCGTAGTAAATCCTGTCTGCACACCCTTTTTCTGCTGCATATTTGTACAGAGCTTTAGCATACCTGTTTGGAATCAGTCCGTTGTCCATCTACATTATCCTCCAGTCTCGATTTCGTCGATTATCTTGTTAATGAGTGTATATTGCGCGTCTTTATCTGCCAATTGATTGCGCAGGATACGTTCAGCGACCATGATTGCGTAATCACCAATTTGGTCATGCAACTCTGCCTCTGATTTTTTACGCGCTCTTTCAATGTCTGCCTTTGCTTGTTCCTTAACCTTGTTAGCCTCTTTTTGAGCGTTCTCTTTTGCCTGTTCCACCAACTGCGTCTTTTGTTGTTCCATCTCACGAAGCATCTCAGTCTGTTTCAACTGTGCTTCTTTTATGTACTTTTGACCTTCTGCTGTCGCATGGTCCAACTGATCCTTTGCTTGTGTTGCATATGCCACACCGTTGTCGATAAGCTCGGCTCGTTTGTCGAGACTCTTCACGATGTAAGGCCATGCATACTTACATAGTATGAACAGTAGGATGACGAAGACGACGAACATCCAGAAAATCATACCGAATTCAGGTGTAAACAGTTCCATGGCTATGGTGTATTAAACGAACAATGCAAGTACGCAGACAATAATTGCGAACAATGCAACACCTTCAATCAGTGCGGCTATTACAATCATATTACTTCTGATGTCGTTTGATGATTCAGGCTGACGGGCGATTGCCTCCATTGCTACACCACCGATTTTACCGATAGCCCATGCGGCACCAATAACTACAATTCCTGCACCGATACAAGCTCCGATTTTGTCAAAACCATAAGCTTTAATTGCTTCAACAGCCATCTGTGACGCTTCTCCTGCTTGGAGTAATAAATTTGTTCCTAACATAATCTTCTTTGTTTAATTTGTTGTTGATTATATCTATAATTATTTTTGTTTATTTCTCTTCTTGTGCCAGACTAATGAATATGGTCGAAAGTATTGTGAACACGAATGCCTGTATGAAACTGAACAACACATCCAACGTGAGCATGAACAGCTCGAACAGGACGGATACCACAGCCACTCCACTTTGTGCCACGATTCCAAAAGCGGCAAATATGAATATAAGTGATGTAAGTACGAGTACTATCATGTGTCCGCCAATCATGTTGGCAAACAGTCGGATGGTCAGAGCTGCGGGTTTTGTAAATATTCCGAACAACTCTATAACCGGCATGATAGGTATAGGGAATTTCAGCCACAAAGGTACGTCGGGCCAAAATATGTCTTTCCAATAATGTTTGGTACCAAATACGTTTGTAACAAAGAAAGTTCCAAGCGCAAGTTCGAGTGTCACGGCAATGTTGCCTGTAAGGTTTGCCCCGCCAGGGAAGATGACAATAAGTCCTAATAGGTTCATTGTAAATATGAAAAAGAATACCGTGAGCAGATAAGGAGCGAAACGTACAGACTTGTCACCCAATGCCGGTTTGATAACCCCCGAATAGATAAATTCTATCAGAGTTTCGATACAGCCTGTGACTTTCCGAGGTGCTTTCATCTGATGTCGTTTGTACCAGTGTTTTGCATTGAATGCCATTAGTATGACTAACAGTGCGGCAATGATCAATGCTGCGACATTTTTTGTGATGGAGATGTCGAGAGGACGGACTTCTTTGCCGTTTACCGACTCTACTACTTTGCCTTTGTAGTCGCCGGACCTGGCTATATAGAAATTGCCGGCCTTGCCGCCGTCGGTTACTTTTGCCGAACTGAATACATGCCATCCGCTTGTTTGGCTATACACAATAACCGGCAGTGGTATTCTCTTAGTTGAAGAGAACGGGACCTCCCATCCGTAGTGGTCCTCAAGGTGTTCGAATATAGTCTCTTTAATGTCGAACGTTCCATTGGTTGGTTCCGTGGCATATGTGATTTGACTATTCATCAAACAAACAAAGGTAAATAATATGACTATTGTTCTCTTCATACCCTGTCTATATTAACTGATACAAACTCTAATAACGTTGTTCATAACGTCTGCAACTCCACCGTCAATATCGATATTCTGTTCTTTCCCGTCTTCCAACTTGTAAGTGATGGTTCCTTTGACAAGGTTTGAAATTAGTGCAGCATGGTTCTTTAAGACCGTGAACGATCCAAGTGCGCCTGGAAGTGTAACAGATTGCACTTCTGCCTCACATTCCAACTTATCCGGTGACAATATCTTCAGTTTCATGCCTTCTCTAACAATTTCTTGCCTTTTGCAATGGCTTCGTCGATTGTACCGACATTCATGAATGCCTGTTCCGGATACTCATCTACGTCGCCATTAAGAATCATCTTGAACCCACGTATTGTCTCTTCGATTGGCACCATAACACCCGGCAGTCCGGTGAATTGCTGTGCTACGTGGAACGGCTGAGAGAGGAAACGCTGTATTCTTCGGGCTCTTGATACGACTTGTTTGTCGCTGTCGCTCAGTTCGTCCATACCAAGGATTGCTATGATGTCTTGGAGTTCACTGTATTTCTGCAAAATCTGCTTTACTCCTTGTGCTACGTTATAGTGTTCTTGACCGATTATATTTGCATCGAGTATACGCGATGTTGAGTCGAGAGGGTCGACGGCAGGGTAAATGCCGAGTTCGGCGATCTTACGTGACAACACGGTTGTGGCATCGAGGAAACTGAATGTTGTAGCCGGAGCCGGGTCGGTTAGGTCATCGGCCGGCACGTATATAGCTTGAACAGATGTGATACTACCATTCTTTGTTGATGTAATTCGTTCCTGCAGTTCTCCCATTTCCGATGCAAGGGTCGGCTGATAACCAACGGCTGAAGGCATACGTCCTAACAGTGCGGAAACCTCTGAACCTGCCTGTGTGTAACGGAATATGTTGTCTATGAAGAGCAGAATATCGCGTCCGCCACTGTTTTGATCCCTGAATTGCTCAGCAACGGAGAGTCCGGACAGTGCAACTCTTAGACGTGCGCCTGGCGGTTCGTTCATCTGTCCGAACACAAGAGCTGCTTGTGATTGGGCAACGGCATCCATGTCCACATCCTTGATGTTCCATTCGTTATTGTCGAGCCCTTTTTTAAACTTTTCTCCATAGTTGATGACGCCGCTTCCTATCATTTCCCTCAACAGGTCGTTACCCTCACGGGTACGTTCACCTACACCGGTGAAAACAGATATACCATTGTGTCCTTTGGCAATGTTATTGATGAGTTCCATGATGAGCACCGTTTTGCCTACACCGGCTCCACCGAACAGTCCGATTTTGCCTCCTTTGCTATATGGTTCGAGCAAGTCGATGACCTTTATTCCAGTATATAGTATTTCGGAAGAAATAGCAAGGTCTTCGTATGCAGGTGCTGGCTGGTGGATTGAACGCCGTGAAATGTCGCTGCTGAAATCTTTAAGATAGTCAATTGGCTCGCCTGTCACGTTCATCACCCTTCCTCTCAGTTCCTCACCTGTAGGCACTGAAATAGGATTCCCTGTGTTGTGTACTTCCATGCCACGTTGCAGTCCGTCTGTACTGTCCATCGCTATGCAACGTACTGTGTGTTCGCCAACGTGTTGTTCCACTTCGAGCACAATGTCTGTTCCGTCTTTACGTTTAATGCTTAAAGCATTATAAATTGGCGGCATATTTTTAGTGTCTCCATCGAACGATACGTCCACAACCGGACCTATAATCTGAGTGATTTTACCTGTACTGTTATTCATGTTTCCTAAGTTTGGGGCTATTGCCTTTCTTGTTTTTCGATGCAAAACTACATAAACTTATTGTATAGAAGGAAAGGGGTTAACATACTTTTCCCTTTTTAATATAATCTCTTAGCAGATTGGAACATATTAACAAGCAAAATTGCAAAGTCAGTTTTACAAAACGATGGCGACTACACACTTTTTTACATAATAGAATTCATTTTTACCTTTCGTTACTATATAAATAAGGTGTCAGTAACTTTGCAAGCTATGAATGCAAGATGCAATTGTTATTCATGAACTAACGTTTTTATTTTTACAATATGAAGAAATCATTTTTAATTATTTGTTGCACTTTGATGGCATTAGCAGGCGCATTGATGACTGCATGTTAAAGTGATGCCTCTGTGGATGTTGCAGACGGAGGCGTTAAGATTGCCCCTGCCAAAACTCCAGACTTCGTACTTTACTCTGGAAGTAATGTATTATATTCTGCGTTCAAAACAAAGGCCTTGACACGCGCTGGCGAACAGGATGTTATAACAGCTGAGGAAATCACAACAACCTCGCTTGACTACACAACAGAAACTACAACAGTTACGAATAAACTTAATGAGGGCGTAAACAATAGTGCAGAGATTAATACCGACTTCCTTTATAAGGCTGATGAAGACCTTACTGTTGATCTTTACTTTATAACAGGTCAAAACAAACCTGCAACATATCCAGGTGAGGTTATTCCATCAGAATATTGGACACGTGAACCTGCAGACTGTAAAGATTACACCTTATATACTCACGTAAATACACTTGATTGTCAAGTTGTGCCAACTGACGAGGGTTTTACAAAGACCTCTGATGAAGTATATAATAAGGTGTATACGAAATAATTTTTATGTTTTTTTATGTTTTTTATTTTTAAAGGTAGTCAGGATGGAAGCCGTTGGATTTCCATCCTGTTTTTTTTGTGCCGTTTCTGCTTAAGAGTAGGGCTATACCTCGTCAAGTTTTGCCTGTAACCTCATCAAGTTCTGCTTAAAACTCCATCAAGTTATTTGCCAGACTGCTCCTCTTTGTGATCATTGGAAGAGTAATATGCAATCAGTATGGTGGCACAAGATGAAATGATGAGAAGGCAGATGCCTTTATATTTACAATATTCTTATAAAACATTTTGTTGAATCATGTTTTTTTGTTACTTTTGCCTTTGATTAGTCTCAACATGTTGGGCGATAAATTGCAATGAGGAATATAATGACACTTGCTGTGCTTTTGACATTTATAGTTACCGGCATGGCGCAAAACACAGAAAATAGGATGAAGACAGTTTACGATTTCAGCTTAAAAGACAAGCAAGGCAATGATGTAAGTCTTGCACAGTACAAAGGGAAGGTGTTGCTTATTGTCAACACTGCAACCGGTTGTGGTTTTACTCCACAATATGAGGATTTGGAGGCGATGTACCATCGTATGAAAGATAAAGGACTTGAGATTCTTGATATTCCTTGTAATCAGTTTGGACATCAAGCCCCTGGTTCTGATGAGGAAATAAAAGAGTTTTGCACAATTAAGTTTGGAGCAGATTTTCCGCAGTTTAAGAAGAGTGATGTAAATGGTGCAAATGAATTGCCTCTTTACACCTGGATGAAGGAGCAGAAAGGGTGTGAAGGCGGATATGACGAGAAGCTTGCCGCAGTTATGGAGAAGCTCTATAACGAAGCAAACACGGAACCTCGTAAAAAAGATGATATTCAATGGAACTTTACCAAGTTCTTGATTAACCGCAATGGCGAAGTCATTATGCGCTTTGAACCTACTACAGACATGAAGGAAGTAGAGAAACAGGTGGAAAGTGCTTTAAAATAAAAGTTACATATTATAATTAATAGTACATTATGGAAAAAACAGAAAGTGTAAGCTTGTATCAATTGGGCTATTCAGAGTATAAGACATATCTTATGTCAGTATTATTCATTGCAGGCAATATTCTTTTGCCTCAATTGTGCCATCTCGTTCCACAGGGAGGACTCATTTTCCTTCCGATATATTTCTTCACATTGTTTGGAGCATATAAGTATGGATACACTGTAGGCATACTAACAGCAGTATGCTCGCCGTTAATTAATAACCTCCTTTTTGGTATGCCTCCGGCAGGTATGCTTGCGGCAATCCTTACAAAAAGTATTGTCCTGGCATTAGTAGCTGGTTTTGTTGCTCAACATTTTCAGAAGACTACAATTGCTTATATCGCACTTGTAGTCGTTGCATATCAGATCATCGGTTCATTGGCTGAGTGGAGAATTACAGGCAGTTTGTCATCAGCCTTGCAGGATATCCGTTTAGGAATCCCTGGTATATTGCTGCAAATAGTTGGTGTATGGATATTGTTGAAAGTAACAAGCAAAGGTGATGCCGCTGAATAAACTCATTGACATTTTACATAAACAGAATTGTTCCCTTGTACTCGAAGACACACAAGGGAATATTCGTTTATGCTGGAAGCAAGGTGTGCGCGACCTTGAGGATCTTTTGAATAATGAACCGGACACACTTCGCTGTGCAATTATAGCAGATAAGGTCGTTGGCAAGGCTGCTGCAGGGATGATGGCTTTTGGTGGTGTGACAGAAGTCTATGCTGAAGTATTGAGCAAGAAGGCAATACCTTTACTGGATGCTAATGACATCAGTTACTCATACGGGGTGCTTGTAGACCACATAATTATTAAAGATGGCGACACTCGTTGTCATCTTGAACGTATTGTGGAGCCTGCACAGTCGGCTGCTGAGACAGTAGGATTGTTGCGCCGGCACTTTGAAGAGATGCTACACAATTCTAACACAAAACTATCACAACCTCAATCTGACATAGAATCAAGGAATCAAATTGCATGAAAAGAATATTAATATATGTATTGATGTGGTGCTGTCTGCTCACAGTGTCTGCTGATGTTCCTCCAAGAGACCGACGTATTGGCAGGCAGGGTGAGTTGTACCTTTTGAATGGCGGCTCTCTTGCTGACGGCACTCAAGAAGGCATGCAGATTGATGATGCTTACTACAACGTACTGTTGTCAAGTGAATTTTGCAATGAAGTAAAAGTAAGGAGAGTTGGGAGTCAGGCAACAGCTCCATTGAAGTCGATAGGAAGTCCGCACATCCCAATAGTATTAGTACAATTTTCCGACCTTAAATTCTCAGTAGCGAATACGCAGTCTGCAATAAATGATTACTATTACAAGTTTTGCAATGGCAATATGAATGGTACACGTTACTCGGAAACAAAAAACTATGGTTCGGTGCGAGACTATTTTGTTGATCAGAGCGACAGCTTATTCCTCCCTGAATTTGAAATTATAGGACCTGTTACGCTCGACAGCACTTACGCATATTACGGACACAATAGTGGTGCACGGCGTGATGTGAATATATCCACTTTCTTCAACCAGGCTGTAACCAAAGCAAAAGCCCTGTATAGTGATTGGGATAAGTTCGACAATGATGGTGATGGTTCTGTAGATATGGTGTTCTTTATTTATGCAGGAGAAGGAGAGAATGCGCAGACCGACCCAAATACAATTTGGCCAAAGGAGATGCTTACGTCTGCCGTTATAAGCGAAACAAGAATCTCATGCTATGCAGCGTGCAATGAGCTTTATGGAGATGAAGCCGATGGAATAGGGGTGATGTGCCATGAGATGAGCCATGCATTAGGACTGCCCGACCTTTACGATACAGCTAATGATAACTACGGATTGGATTATTGGGATTTGATGGATTCCGGCTGTTATTGTAACGATGCTTTTTATCCTTGTGGCTATAGTAGTTATGAGAAGGATTTTATGGGATGGAAGGCATTGGAGCAACTGGAATATAATAAGGAGTATGAATTGCGATTGCTCCCGTTGAGTGATGGTGGTTGCGGTTACAAGATAGTTAACTCAGAGAATTCGAATGAGTATTATGTTCTGGAGAACCGTCAAAATACAGGATGGGATACATATATTGCACGTGGTACAAAGAACTCAAAACGTCACGGAATGATAGTGATGCATGTTGACTATCTGGCCAGCCGGTGGAGAAGCAATATTGTGAATGTGAGCTACGTGCACCAGTACTTAACTATTGTGCCGGCTGATGACGAACTCATGTCATACACAGTTGTGGAGGCGGACAGTGATTATGCTAAGTGGGTTGCTTCAGCCATGGGTGACCCGTTCCCTGGACGCACGGGAAGAACTACATTGTTCTCTAATGAACAACCCGTATACACAGAATCGCACTATTTGCATCAACCAATAACAAATATTGTTGAACACGAAGATGGTACCGTGACACTCAGCGTGTGTAAGTTCGCCGATGTTGATGGCAACGGGAAGTCAGACACACAAGATGTACTGAATATATATGATTACATTCAAAATGTAGAAACCTCCCAACCGTATGTACCGCAGGATATGAACATGGATGGCTCAGTCGATACGCAGGACGTATTGGGTGTATATGAATATATACTAAAGGAGTGAAAACAGGCATTCAGCAGATAACAAATGTGGTTGACAGAACATGATGCAAAAAAAATGTCTAAAATATTTTGTAGTTTGAAAGTTTACCACTATATTTGCAGTAAAGAATAAAGGAAACAAAACATAGCGGGGATAAAGGATCGATTGGGATACTCATCAAATTATATTGAAATACCGAGAATGTTTTGTATATTGATGGCGGGCCACGCCCTGAAAAGGGTAACCTTGGAGTCGGTGGATTACAAAGATATGCAAACCCTCAAATCTTGTTAACTCGGAGTTTCATCACATCTCCTCCCCGCTATTTTATTGTCATATACTATGTGACGATAAGTTACCCACCCATCATCAATAATCAGAATTTTCAATAGCTAATAGGGAATTTCCTATGGTTTTTAGGAATTTGTTTCGTGTTATTTGAATTCAAAAGATTATCTTTGCAACGTGAATTATTAGATGTCAGACACATTAAATATAAATAGGGTATGAACTATAAGTTGTTTTTTACATTAGCGTTGGCATTGTGTACAACTTTCACAGTGCAGGCACAAGATGATGATGACCTTTACTTCACTCCGGAGAAGAAAAACCGTACCACGAGTACAGCAAGTACCCGCCAGTCTAATTCCACCTATCATTATTCAAGGTCGAACGGTACGACAACTTCCGGTGCTCCATCGGTCGAAGTATACAGCAACAACAGCAGAAGTGATGATGAGTACAACCGCCGTTACAACAACTATGGAGGCTCATGGCAGACAGGCAGCGGATCAGATTCGTTATACGCCGACTCGTTAGCAGGAGAAGTGGAGTATGTGGACTCTTCAAAATACGGTTACGATCTGGAAGATCCGGAGAACGATTATACTTACTCACGCAGAATTCTCATATTCCATAGCCCACGTTTTGGCTATGCACTGAGTAGCCCGTACTATTGGGATTTGGTATATGATTGGGGTGTATACGATTATCTCTATGATCCATACTACGACATCTTCTATGACCCGTTCTACTGGTCATGGGGCTGGGGTTATGGATGGTCATGGGGACCTTGGAATGCATGGTATGGTCCGATATGGGGTTGGCATCATGGACCTCATTGGGACTATTGGGGTGCAGGTCCTATGTGGCATGGTGGTCATGGCCCTGGATTTAGATATACAGGCAGAGGTTTTGGAGCCGGCAGATTTGCTGACAACCGTTTCATAGCACGTTCGAACAACAGTGCGGCTTCAAGAGCTTTCAACTCGGCAAATGGTACGCGCAACAACATTGCAAATGCTACAAGAACACTTAATACGCGCAATAACGGAAGATCCGGTACGATGATCACAAGCGCTTCCTCACAAGACAGAAACCGTAACACTTCTCGCAGTTTCACCAATTATGGCACACGTTACAACACACGTGAGAGCAGTACGCGGACAACGGTGAACAACACTCGTGACAACCGGTATACTACCAATACACGTACGGGTGTGACTACACGTCAAATTCAGAATACTCGCGACGGACAAAGCAATACAAGAGTTGTGAATACTCGTGAGAATAATTCCCGCAACACAACTGTAAACACACGGTCTACAAACACCAATACCACACGTTCTGTATCTACACCAACCAGAAGTACATCTACTTATACCAACACACGTAGTTCAAGTAGCTTCAGTGGCGGAGACAGATCTGGTGGAAACTTCGGTGGAGGCGGAGGTTCACGTGGTGGCACCGGCCGTCGATAAATGACTTTTGTTAGTAAAGGAATAATAGAAACCCTATAAAAGTAAATAATAATATGAAGGGAAAAATATATGTTCTTGCTTCTGCAATAGCAGTTTATGGACAAGTTTATGCACAAGATTCATATGATGCAGCTAACTTTGCGACCAATGACCTTAATGGAACTGCACGATATGTGGGAATGGGTGGAGCCTTGGGCGCACTTGGAGGTGACATATCTGTCATGAGCTCCAACCCGGCCGGTACGGCGATGTTCAGAAAAGCTGATGCGTCGTTCACGTTAAGCGCAGTAATTGGTGATGATGGTGAGCTTGGTCATGACGGAACACGTATGTCGATTGACAATGGAGGTGCAGTATTCGCATGGAAGATTGATGATGGTGGTTCACTGAAATATGTGAATTTTGGTATCAACTACATAAAGAACAAGAATTTCTTGTTCAACCAAAACAATCATGTGGAGAACCTTAATGGTACTTATTCGCAAACTTATCAAATAGCAGGCATGGCAAACAATGCCTGGAATGCCGGAGCGTTCAATGACAACAACTACTATGCCGGTGCACTGCCTACCATGTCTACAAGGATAGGTAATCAAACAGACAACGGATTGCTGCTTGAAAACTACTCTTATGACGGAAATGAGTTCTACGGTTATGACGGTGTTGTTGCTCAAGACGCAGCAATTCGCAAGTCAACCTATGGCGGCATTGATCAGGCCGACATCAACTTGTCATTTAATTTTGAGGACAAGTTCTTCGCTGGTCTGTCTGTAGGAGTATACGACATTAACTTCAACCGTGAGAGTTTTTATGAGGAACTTGGTACAGATAATAATGCATATGACTTCAGCAACTGGTACCAGACAGACGGGTCGGGTTTTGATGTGAAACTCGGTTTTATTTGCCGTCCTATCGATAACTCGCCTTTCCGGTTTGGTCTGATGGTTCATACTCCTACTTGGTACAAGATGACAGACACCAATGGTTCGATGTTATACTTGAATGACACTTATGTAAGCCAAGTAAATTACGATCCGTATGACTATGATTACCGTACACCATGGAAGTTTGGCGCAAGTCTTGGCTATACGGTCGGCAATTATTTTGCAATCGGTGCCGAATATGAGTTTCAGGATCTTGCATCGGGTCATTATTCAATTGACGGACATGAAACAATATATTTACGCCAGGCGAACAGGTATATAAAGGATAACCTCCGTACACAACATACATTCAAGGTCGGTATGGAAGTTAAGCCAACCAATTCTTTCAGTATACGTTGTGGATACAATTTTGTATCATCTCCATTCCAAAAGTCAGCTTTCAAGTATCTTGATTATGACAGCCCGCTCACGGAGACCGACTATACTAACTGGAAGGATACCAACCGTATTACGTTCGGGTTGGGGTACAGATATAAAGGTGGATATGTAGACCTGGCGTACCAGTATTCTACTACAAAAGGAGATTTCTACGGCTTTTATGACAAAGTTGAGAACTTGGGACAAATCAAGCCGACTGAGATAAAAAACGACAGGAATCAGATTATGTGCACTGTCGGGTTCAGATTTTAAGTTATGATGTTATTTTGAGGCTGGTTGGGCATTGCTCAGTCAGCCTTTTATTTTTTGTCGGTATGAGTTCCACCTTTCTATTATTGAAATCACGTAGTTGTAAGTTTCTGTTCCGCGCATGAACCCATATCGTACATCAGCATCATTAAAATATTCAGGCTGACTCAACCTCAGTACGTACATGTCGACACTTCCTGTCCAGCGATTGGGATCGCTACCGTGTTTTGAGGCAAGAATCCGTGCATCATCGATATGACCTGCGCCCCCGTTATATGCAGCTAAAATAAACTTGATGCGTTCGTTTGGATTGCGTACCGACGAATAATGCCTGTCAAGCTCTGAAATGAGGCGGACTGCTCCACGTATGTTTATCTCTGGATCAAAGGCCGACGATACACTCACTCCGACACTTCGTGCCGTTTGTGGCATTAGTTGCATGAGCCCGAGAGCTCCCATATATGATACAGCTTCGTGGTCAAAACCGCTTTCTTGGTATGCTTGTGCGGCAAGCAAACGCCAGTCCCAACCGCATGTCGACGAATATCTCTTGAACAGGTGGTCGTAGCGTGATATCTCGCCTTTTGTAAGATTAAGTATCGGACTGTAAGTGTGTCGGCGTGACGAGTAAACATGTCCCTTGTTATCGGTTACTTTTATAGTTGTCATAGCAAGAAAATCATGTCGGTTGTCTGTCATCCATTTATTGAGCGATTCAGCAAGATTAGGCTTATCCTTGCCTACAAGCCAGGCAATAGGGTGGAGGCTGTCGATAAACTGAGTCAGTTCATTGCGCCCGCAAAGGTAGAAATCTGTAGTCAGACTGTCATCCGGACTCATCCCATAAGCTATAATATCACCTTCGCCCGCCAGTAACTTTTCTTTCAATTCCGCAATGCTGTGCATAACATCAACTCTAAGTTGACAGCCTATGCTTCGTGCGTATTCGTCGGCAAGCATGTATTGTGTGCCATATCCTTCACCATAATACTCGAAATAACTCTTCTCACCATACAAAGTCAGTATGATGAGTTCTCCGTTTTGTTGTATCGCTTCAAGATCGAAGTCGTTGTCCGCCCCCGGGGTATTGAATACGCCGAGCTGCCGTGGCTCGTTGCGCTTACATCCTGAAATTAATGCCAATGAACCAATAAAGATTATTGCTGCCGTGTGTTTTAATCTGTCAAATGCCATCACAAATGTGATTTGAGAATGTAAAAGTAGCAAAAAATAAAAGATGGTGTTTTATGTTGAAGCAATTATTTGTAAATTTGCATGACATAACAGTTTCAAAGATACCAACTACGCATATAATGAGTACAAACACGATAAGACAAATACCTACGTTGAAAGGAATTCTTGCTTTGTCTCCTCTGATACTTTTTCTGTGTCTTTATCTGGTCACAAGCATTGTCATTGGTGATTTCTATAAGGTTCCGATTACGGTAGCCTTTCTTATATCAGCGATTTATGCGGTGGCCATCACTCCCGGGAAGATAAGTAAAAGAATAGAAGTCTTTTCCAAGAGTGCAGGCAGCAAGAATATGATGCTTATGCTGTGGATATTCCTTCTGGCGGGTGCGTTTGCTTCGTCGGCTAAAAGCATGGGAGCTGTTGACGCTACTGTGAATCTGACACTTTCGCTTCTGCCGCATTCGCTGATACTTGCCGGCATCTTTCTTGCTTCGTGTTTCATATCATTGGCTATCGGAACATCTGTTGGCACGATTGCAGCTTTGACTCCTGTGGCTGTAGGTATCGCTAATCAGGCTGATATCAGTGTGGCGTATGTCGCAGGGATAGTTGTTGGAGGAGCTTTCTTTGGAGACAATCTGTCTTTCATCAGCGATACAACCATAGTAGCCACGCAGACTCAGCAGTGTAAGATGAGCGACAAGTTTAAGGTCAACTCAAGTATCGTTATACCAATTGCGCTTGTGATGCTCGTTATATATGCTTTTGTTGGAAAAGACATCCCTGCCGTTTCCACAACTGGTGAAGTGGACATAGTGAAGGTTATACCTTATATTATAGTTATCGTTACGGCGGTTTTTGGAATGAACGTCTTGCTTGTTCTGACGTTAGGTATTATAATTTCTGGCTGCATAGGGATAGCAGAAGGACAGTACGACGTGTTTGGGTGGTTTACGAGTATTGCCGATGGAATGATGGGGATGAGCGAACTTATCATAATGACATTGTTGGCTGGTGGCATGCTTGCCATGATTAGGTATAATGGTGGTATAGACTTCATTATCTCACGTCTGACAAGTAAAATCCATGGAAAGCGTGGAGCTGAGTATTGTATTGCTGCATTGGTGTGCCTTGTAAATATATGTACGGCAAACAATACTGTAGCCATCATCACAACCGGTTACATCGCTAATGATATTTCTTTTCGGTTTGGAATAGACAAACGTAAGGCGGCAAGCATTCTCGACACTGTGTCGTGCTTCACACAAGGTTTGCTGCCGTATGGTGCACAGGTACTTATAGCTACAGGACTTGCCAACACTGCATTGACTGCAGGAAAGATCTCGCCTGTAAATATTGTGGAATACACTTACTATCCAATGGCATTAGGAATCGCAGTCGTTCTTTGTATACTGTTCAGGTATCCCAAAAAGTATTCATAGGGTGTACATCCGATTATTGGAATCCACACGAAAACCTGATTAGATTATGGCGATAACCT
>CAYVNW010000035.1:18332-33764 GCA_964452915.1 uncultured Bacteroidaceae bacterium
CCGAATTAAGTCAATATGAGCTTGAAGCAGGTTAGGTACGGGACAGAAACAAGCCGGACGTGCGCCTGCAGGTTATAAAGATGAAGCAACCGGTTTATTAAATCTCTGTTTAATACTGATAAGTTCGCAATATGGTGCTTAAGTATTACTAAAACTTAAAAGAGTTATCATTTAGTCTGCTTTTTCATCAAAAAACAATAAATTAGGGGAAATCCGTTTTGTGTAGGAACAATAATTTTTTAAATTTGCACGCAGAAAGCAGTCGGACGGTCTGTCGCTACCATACTAAAGTGGTAGAGGAAAGTCCGGGCAGCACAGAGCATTCCACTTCCTAATATAGAAGCAGTCCGCGAGGGTTGAGTAATGCAGAAGAAAACAACCGCCCGAAAGGGTAAGGGTGAGAAGGTGGGGTAAGAGCCCACCAGCGGTGTGGCGACACATCCGGCTGTGCATCTTGGAAGCTGCAAGTTCATGTATAGTAGCATTTGAGGATTGCTCGTCCGAGCTACAGGGTAGAACGCTTACCATAGGGTAGAATCGGCATGGTGACATCCGATCGAGATAAATGGCAGACAATCAGATTCAGGTCTGATGACAGAACCCGGCTTATAGGCTGACTGTTTTCTTTTTTATTAATAATGCACGACGCAAGAAATGTTCAGATTGTTGTGTCTGTCACTTGTGGCATTAAACTATATCAAACAAATAAAGTCTAAGAATAAACATTTTGCCTGATTTATTTGAGACTGCATGCGGATGATTTTTGAAGAAAACGAAAAATGAAATTATTTTGTATTCAACGTATATGAGAAAACTGATTTTATTACTCCTCGGAGGCTTCATGGCAAGCACGAGCTTGCTTGCACAAAAAGAATGGACTCTCCAGGAATGTATTGATTACGCTTTGGCTAACAACATACAAATCAACCAAAGTAAAATCACAAGAGCACAAAACCAACTTGATGTTCACCAGTCTAAGGCTGCACTATTCCCCTCATTGTCTTTCAGCACCAACCAAAATGGTTCATGGCGTCCGTTCAGTGAGTCGACAGTAAACCTTTCGAACGGAACTATGACGACCACGCGCAATACTACCAGTTACAATGGAAGTTATGGTCTCAATGCAAACATGACCCTTTGGAATGGTGGGCGTAATACTAAAAACATTAAGCAGAGTGAGCTGACACGTGATATGTCGGATCTTGACATACAGAAGAATGAAAATTCGATTCAAGAACAGATAACACAACTCTTTGTACAGATATTGTATGAGACCGAAGCCGTGCAGGTGAACGAGTCGATCCTTGAGGGTTCAATCCAGCAACGCGACCGTGCTAAAGTTATGGTTGAGGTGGGAAGCCTTGCTAAGGTAGACCTTGCTCAACTTGAGGCGCAGGTGTCGCAAGACCAGTACAATGTTGTTAACACAAAGGCTCAACTTGAGAACTATAAACTGCAACTGAAGCAGTTGCTTGAGATTGTGGGTCCTGAAGACTTTAATATTTCAACATCGAGCGTGTCGGATGCAGCAGTGCTCGCAACGATTCCCGACCGTGTGGATGTATACAATACAGCACTTACATTCAGACCTGAGATTCAAAGTAGCCGCATCAATATTGAGTCGAGCAAACTTGCCGTTGATATAGCTAAAGCAGGTTATTTGCCGACACTGAGTTTGAGCCTAAGTGTGGGTACTAACAACGCAAGCGGATTGCATACATCATTCTTCAAGCAAGTGAAAAATAATATGAGCAACTCGCTCGGCATTTCTCTGTCTGTGCCAATCTTTGACCAAAAGTCGAACCTGACCAGTGTGAGGAAAGCAAAACTCTCGTATATCAACAGCAATTTGCGACTAAAAGATGCGGAGAATACGCTCTACAGCACTATTGAGAACTATTGGCTTAATGCAACTACATCGCAGCAGCAATACATATACGCCAAGGCTAATGTGGAAAGTATGCAGGAGAGCTTCGACCTTGTAAGTGAGCAATTCCGTCTCGGACTTAAGAATATAATTGAACTGACCACGGGTAAAAACAATCTCTTGCAGGCTGAACAGCAACTGCTGCAGTCAAAATATACCACACTCTACAACATGGCAATGTTGAGATTCTATCAAGGAAACAAAATCGAACTATAGTCTATAATAAAAAGCATTATATATGAACAAGACCATTTTCAGTGCTGTCACTATTGCCGCACTCACATTATCAACACTTGTCGCTTGCTCTGACGGGGCAAACGTGACTTATATGACCGAAGAGGTTACCAAACAAGATCTCTCGACAAGTATAACTGCCACCGGATCAATTGAACCTGTTACCCAGGTTGATGTTGGTACGCAGGTTTCAGGTATAATCGATAAGATATATGTAGACTACAACAGTGTGGTCCACAAAGGAGACATTATCGCTGAACTCGACAAGACTAACCTCCTCAGCGAATTGGCATCAGCTAAAAGCAACCTGTCAAACTATCAAAGCAACCTCAACTATCAGACTGCAAACTACAATCGTTACAAAGCCCTTTACAATAAAGGTCTCGTGAGTGCCGATGAATATGAGAGTGCCCGACTTTCATACGAGCAAGCCGTACAGCAAGTTGCTGTTCAGCAGCAAAACGTGCAGAAGGCACAGACAAACCTTGGATACGCTACAATCACGTCACCTATCGATGGCGTTGTTCTTTCGCGTGAGGTTGAGGAAGGACAGACTGTGGCATCATCAATGACAACTCCTACACTTTTCATTATAGCGCAAGACTTGACCGACATGCGTGTTATTGCTGATATTGATGAGGCAGATATAGGTGGAGTGAAGGACGGACAGCGGGTTAGCTTCACTGTCGATGCCTTCCCTGATGATATGTTCGAGGGCAGGGTAACTCAAGTTCGGCAGAATGCAACAACAGAAAGCAATGTCGTTACATACGAAGTTGTCATTTCAGCTCCTAATGAATCTCTTAAACTGAAACCGGGACTTACTGCCAACGTGACAATTTACACAATGGAAATGCACGACGTCTTGTCGGTTCCTTCAAAGTCACTGCGCTTCGCTCCTAACGAATTGTTGCTGAAAGATGATGAGAAGGTAATCGACTGTGCCGGAACAAATAAAGTTTGGGTGCGTGACGGCAAGAACTTCAAAGCCATACCTGTGGAAATCGGCTGCACTAACGGAATTTACACCGAGATTAAATCGGGTGTAAAAGAAGGCACTGAGGTCATAACAGAATTTGAACTGAATGAGACTGAAACCGAAGAGGGAACTATGGCAAGAAATCCGTTTATGCCGGGACCAAGAAACAACAATAGGAACCAAAAGTCGGGCGGTTCAAATAGCAATAAGTCAAACAGTTCGACTGCAAGCAAATCAAAGTAACCGGAATGGAAGTAAATAAAGATAAGGTAGTAATTGAACTCCAGAACGTCAAACGATATTTCCAGGTAGGTTCTGAAACGGTTAAGGCATTGAGAGGTGTCTCGTTTAAGATATATGAAGGAGAGTTCGTGACCATACAAGGTACTTCCGGTTCGGGAAAGTCTACGTTGCTCAACCAGCTTGGATGTCTCGATACACCTACATCGGGTGAGTATTTTTTGGATGGCGTTCCGGTTAGGAAAATGTCGAAGAATCAGCGTGCTCACTTGCGCAACAAGAAGATTGGCTTCGTGTTTCAAAACTACAATCTTCTGCCGAACACAACAGCAGTGGAGAACGTTGAATTACCATTGATGTACAATAACAAGTATAATGCCGCACAACGTAGGGCGGCTGCGGTAAAGGCACTTGAGGCAGTCGGACTTGGGGACAGGATCTATCATAAGTCGAACCAAATGTCGGGTGGACAGATGCAGAGAGTAGCTATAGCGCGTGCGCTTGTCAATAACCCGGCGGTGTTGCTTGCCGATGAAGCAACAGGTAACCTCGATACACGTACTTCGTTTGAGATGCTGGTACTGTTCCAGCAACTCTACAAAGAGGGGCATACCATCATTTTCGTTACACACAATCCTGAGATAGCTGAGTATGCCTCACGCAATATCAACTTGCGCGATGGGAATATACGTGAGGATACAATTAACAAGAATATCAAATCGGCAGCTGAGACTCTCGCCTCGCAGCCTAAACCACAAGATGATTAAATATGAACGTACTGAATTTATTTAAGGTGTCGTTGCGTGCCGTGGCAAGCAACAAGATGCGCTCGTTCCTAAGCATGCTTGGTATAATCATCGGTGTGGCTGCTGTGATAGCGATGATGAGTATCGGCCAAGGTTCGAAGGAAAGTATACGTAAGGAACTTTCCACTATGGGTACAAACTTGCTGACCATACGTCCCGGTGGAGAACGCCGTGGTGGAGTCAGACGCGATCCGTCTGAAATGCAGACATTGAAGGTTCTCGATTATGAGACAATCATGGCGGAGAAGAAATATGTTACGAATGTCTCACCTGAAGTCACAGCAGGCGGACAGGCTGTCTATGGAAACAACAACACACAGACTACGGTCTATGGAGAAACTCCGGAGTACCTCGAAATCAAGCAGTGGCTAATTGAACAAGGTGAATGCTTTACAGAAGAGGACATTAAAAAGTCTGCAAAAGTGTGTGTGGTTGGAAAGACTATTGTTGATGATCTGTTTGGCGAAGGAGCCGACCCTATAGGGAAGAACATTCGTTTCAAATCAATCCCGATGAAAATTGTCGGTGTACTGAAATCGAAAGGTTACAACAACTGGGGAATGGATCAGGACAATGTGATTATAGCTCCTTATACTTGTGTGATGAAGCGTATTGCCGCACAGACTTATTTCAATTCAATCGTCTGCTCTGCCATTACTGAGGAATTGTCGGACAATGCGATAGAGGAACTAACGGAAATACTGCGCCGTACACATAAGATTAAAGATGGTGATGAGGATAACTTTACAATACGTTCACAAGCAGAGATGATGGAGACGATGTCGAGCACAATGGATACTGTAACGCTCATTCTCGGTATTGCAGCCGGTTTCTCACTTCTTATCGCCGGTATCGGCATCATGAACATCATGCTTGTATCCGTAACCGAACGGACAAAGGAGATAGGTCTTCGTATGGCAGTAGGTGCCACAGGTTTTGTGATAAGCATACAATTCTTGATTGAGTCGATCATAATCAGTGTTACCGGTGGTATATTTGGAGTCCTTTTGGGCATTGGAGCCTCTGAATGGGTTCTTCCATTGTTCGGTATGCCAAGTACAGTGCCTTCGTGGTCAATATTCCTCTCCTTTGGTGTGTGTGTTGTTATAGGAATACTCTTTGGATACATACCGGCACGCAAGGCAGCCAACATGGATCCTATCGAGGCAATCAGACATGAATGATAAACTATATATGTTTTTCTAAAAATATAATAGAACATGAAGAAAAAATCAAGAAAGCTGGTTGGACTGTTTCTAAGGCAGAGATAGTTGACGCTCCTGTTTTCGATCAGTTGCCATTAACACTTGCAAAATGCCACGGACTGCAATTAAGGTTCGTGGCATTTTGTTTTGTGATTACCTTTCTTTATTGTACCTTTGCATTGAAACCTACAGAATAACGATTGTCAAATAAATTGTAACACGTTGCATGGATTACAATCAAATATGGATGAAAGTGAAAAGTATGAGCCATCGCGAGCGAAAGCTACTTGCTTGCGAGATGAGACTCCGTGGATTCAATGTCAGCTATATTCATCCACATTATTATTATGATGCCAAAGCTGTGCATGATATCTTGTTCTATCCACCTGGGTGTCAGCATGAGATACAGGATGATGACGCTGCCTGCTATAATGCTTTAAAGGAAATAGTGGAGGACGACCACGTGTTGCGTGTATGTTTTAGGCGATATGTTTTACTTCCACGTTGGGTAAACGATTTTCGTGAAAGCAAAGTGGTCAGGAAATATATATCTGTGCGTATGAATAAAGCTTGCATTAATGCCATATATAGAATATTGATTGGCAGAAGCTTTGACGGTGAGTGTCCGCGCTCTTTGTTCCTTACATTGGATGATGGAAGCGAAGTTGTGTACAAGATGACGAGTTGTCGCAATATTGGAAAAATAAAAGTGATGACGTTCGAATATTAAGTAACCTTTTACTTAGTCAAAAACAGTTTAACTTGGCATATAAAGAAACTTCGAACAAATAGTACAATGTCGAAAAGTTCTGTTTGACACAATGAATATGGAAAAAGTATATGTTTCTTTGTTTTTTATTAAACTTCATTTGCGAAGTTACAATTATTTGCTTACCTTTGCATCGGTAAATAGAGTATTTTCTAACTAATATAAAACGTAATCAGTATGAAGAAATTTTACATTAACGCAATCCTCTCGTTGTCTATGTTAGCTATCAGTCTAACAGCATCGGCACAGGAAGGATTGACAGCCCCTAAGGGCGACACTCTTGAAAGTGGAAAGCAGTACACTCTGTTTAACTACTACACTCCAGCTCAGTGTTTAGGAAGAACATCATGGGACGGAGCCCTTGTAAATTGGGGGGCTACACCAGTCAATTACTTGAAGTTCTACGCCATTGAGAATGCAAACTCCACTTGGTCGTTCTACTATGACACTGTGAGTGATGATTCAACCACAGTACGTTATTACATGAATATTCCATCTGGAACGGCTAATGTAAACATTAATGCTACATCGGCTACTGAATGGCAGGTTTCTAAAAATGACGGCTTTTATCGTTTGGTTGTAGGGACAGGCACTAATGCCGACGCAGTGGGCTACAACATGCACCTGAACGGTGGTTGCAGTTATCTCGTAGCTTCTTACCCGGGCGATAGTTGGTATCCTGACTTCTATGGCGGCAAACTTGTCGACTCTGAAGGTAATGAAATGTATGATGACAACGACAACTTCATCATGGCTGACTCTCTTTCTTGCAACTGGATACTCGTTGAAGTTGATAATGTAGCCGACTACATTGTCACTGCAACCGGTTATCAGACAATAAAGAATTTCTATAGCGTTTATATCGCCGATGAATCTTACGCTGAATATGTAAAGGGCTTCACAGCTACTTATGATGCTGCATTGGCAATTTATAACGGTGCTGAATTCTTTGAAGAAGATGCTGAGACCGTTAAGGCAATGATCGATGCAAAGGTTGCTTTGTATAAACAAATTGAGGATGCTGAGGCATTGGAGAATCCTGACGCAGTGCTTGAAGGTGCCATAAGCAATGCTATGGACATCTTCAGTGGAACTACTGACGCAGCAACTCTTACTTCTGCTACCGAGACTCTCGACAAGGCTGTTGAAAACTTCCAACTTGGTACTGGCGACGTAACAAGTCTCGGAAAGAATATGTCGTTTGAGGATCTTTCTGCCCAGGATGGAAGCATGACCTCTACTATTGGTGCTCCTCCTGCAGGATGGCATGTATATATCAATTCTGCTGAAGTAACAACGGCTGGTGAGGTGAGTTCGGCTGGCATAGCCAACTGGCATGGCGTAAATGATGATAGTGAAGGTGAAGGTAAGGACGGCAACTATGCTTATGGTATTTGGACAAGTTCTGTTCCTACGTTCGAGGTAAGCCAAACAATCGAAGGATTGGAGAATGGTACATATACTATTACCGCCGGCTTGATGGTAGGTGCTAATGGAAACGGATCACGCCGTACGACACAGCGTATATTCGGTAACCTCAATTCTACTTATTATGGATCAGAAGAGGAATACAATCAATCTCAACTCGATCAGTCTGAAGTATACGCTTTCCAAGGATTGGTAGAGCCTGTTACTGACCGTGAACTCAAACTTGTCACTGTCAATGCATACGTATACGACGGAACTCTTACTTTCGGTTTGCGTACTGATGGCAATATTGCAGCTGCTAATCGTACTTCGGGCAACAGCGCCGGTGGTGACGGATGGTTCAAGGTTGATAACTTCAGAATCACATACAACGGTTATGACGCTGACAACGCCCTTTCAATCGTGAACTTCTTCAAACAGAAGCTTGCTGATATGAATGACAATTCAGAGATAAGACTTCCGGAGTCTGTACGTACTAATGTTGAGACATTGGTCGCAGCTGCTGATGAGTTGACATCTGAAAGTGCAGTTGAGGATATCAACAAGTCTATTCTCGATATGTCGGAGAATATCACTGGCGTAACTAATATTGCAAACGCATATACAAGTCTCGGTGATGCCATCACAACTGCTTACGAGCGTGCAGAGGAAGTACAGAACTATGCAGGAGCCGGTGTGTTTGTTGATTCAATCTTGTATGTTGAGGATAAATGGTATAACGCTGAATATGAGACTGTCGAGGAAATTAATGCGGCTATAGCTGCACTCGATGCTTATTATCAGGCTTGTCTGGAGTCCGACCCAATTGAAGAGGGTTCCGACCTTACTTCTTACATTGTAAACAACAGTTTCGAGGATCTCTCTAACCAGAACAATTCCACATCAACAGGCATTGCCAACGCTCCTAAGGGTTGGACTTTGGTAATGGACGGCAATGAGGTTTCTACTGCTACCGAAATAGGTGCCGCAGGCATTACAAATTGGTGTGCAATCAACGGTGGAGACAATATCAATGTTGAATTCGATGGTGAGGTTTACACTCATCAATACACAGACGGTGAATATCTTTGGGGCGTTTGGTCGGCTTCTGTTCCTGAGATAGAATTGTCACAGACTCTCACTCTTCCTCAAGGAGTTTATGAGTTGACTTGCGACATGATGGTTCAGCACGACTGGTCCGGCAATTGTATTTCTACTCAACGCCTGTTCGGTAATGCTTCTGTACAGATGTGGGCACGCGAAAGTGACTATGCCGACAACCTTACAAACGACGCACTCTACGCTAAGGCTCTTCAAGACTACAACACCGACGAGACTGTCACTTACTACTCGTATGCCGGCTATGACAACGATGTACAAGGTGAATATACAAGTCTTCTCCGCCCAATGAAACTGACATTTGTAGTCGGGGCTGACAAAGTGGCTAAAGTTGGTATACGTACCAACAAGAACAGTGCAGTGGTTGCTGACCACAATGGTCTTGGATGGTTCAAGGTTGATAACTTCCATCTTACTTGTGTCAAACTCGGTGAGTACACTCTGCCTGAACTTCCTGCCGCAATCGAAGACGTTAAGTCAGAAACAAATGTATCTAATTCTGATATCTACGACCTTACAGGACGTAAAGTTTCAGTACCTGTAAAGGGCATTTACATTCAGAATGGAAAGAAATATATAATTAAATAAGTTAATTTCATAAAAGTTTTTTATGAGGGAGCGTCTTATGAAGGGCGCCCCCTTTTTTCTACTCGAATATATGTAAAGTATTCCTCGCGCGCGTATATAATAAGGTGTACATCATATAAGCATGTGATTTCAAGTGGCGACCATGCCAGACACTTCATTCCTACCAGACATTCCATATGTTTCTTTTTACGTCATCCCCCTCCTACGTCATCCCGTAGCGCAACGAGCGGATCTTCTATAGCAGACCTATAGCACTGCAGCAAAGCACTTGGACATAAGACATCATAGCAATACAGCGCGCAATTGAGATTGTCTGTGCAATCTGTGAGATCTGCGAAGCTAATAAATCACTTGCTTTGCTCCCTTATTCGGAAGTTGAATAGTAAATAAGTAAAGCGTGCTCAGAGGTTACAAGCCATTAAGTATAATAAGAAGTTACGTTGACAAGTGATTTAGTATACCAAGTATAAATGTTGGCACTCCTTCACATCCATAGCATTCTTGCTCTTAAGTAATATGAAAATGACGTTGCAATTCTTGTTGCGGATAATTTTATCAATAAATTTGTAGGATAACGATTGCTGATTTAAAGCAAATTGTTAACTTTGTGAACTACATATCAAACAATGGTCGTAAGGCATGACACACCGGCACATGAGACACACTTTTACTGCCGTGATGAAACCGACAGCCAAAGAGTGTATAAGGGAGGTAGAAGCGAGAGCCAGCCAATCTCCACTTTGATATTCATACAATTCCATACTTTTTTATGTACATATTGTGCGCAATCCTCCATTGGAACTGTGTGCTGTTGTTGTGCCATGTACAGACAAAAAAGAATCAATTATAATACTAAGTAGTTATTGTTTTATGAAAAAATTAATTACAATTATCATGGCTTTAGTGCTGGCTGCACCGATAGCTACCGCACAGAGTGCATCAAACAAGTCGCTTAACAAGGCTTTGAAGAAAGAGTATAAGAAGGAAGATTATATGCGACAGTCAATCAAACTGGCTGTAGAGAACATAAGAAATGGAGGCGGACCGTTTGGTGCTGTGATTGTGAAAGACGGAAAGGTCGTGGCAACAGGGGTGAACAGAGTGACTGCCAACAACGACCCAACCGCTCATGCTGAAGTACAGGCTATTAGGGCTGCTTGCAAACAACTGGGTACATTCCAACTCGATGGATGTGAGATTTATTCTTCATGCGAACCGTGTCCTATGTGTCTCGGAGCAATATATTGGGCACACATCGACAAACTCTATTACGGTGCAGGACAACACGATGCCGATGAGGCAGGGTTTGGTGATGAGTTCATCTACAAGGAACTTGCAAAGGACAAGAGCAAACGGACTATGCCTACCGAATGCCTGCTAAAAGAGGAGGCTTTGGAACCTTTCAATGTTTGGAAAAAACAGCCCGATAAGGTGGAGTACTAAACTTGTCGCCGCTTGACCTCACTTTTTGAAGAGGTATCACCATGCTTAATCCTAATGTACCAAAGAAAAGTACGACAACTTTTTGAGCTTAAAATTTTATTGGTTAAATTTGCATTCCAATTTAGACAATCACGTTCAATGAAAAGAAATCTTAAGACAGCAACGCTTTGCGTGCAGGGTGGTTATCAGCCCAAGAATGGAGATCCGGTAGAGGTTCCAATTATACAGAGTACAACATTCAAGTATGATGACTCCGACGAGATGGCACAACTTTTTGATCTGAAAAAGGATGGATATTTCTATACCCGTCTGCAGAATCCCACCAATGATGCTGTGGCTTTAAAGATAGCACAGCTTGAAGGTGGTGCAGGAGCCGTTTTGACATCAAGCGGGCAGGCAGCCAACTTCTATGCAGTGTTCAATATATGTGAAGCAGGTGACCACGTTGTTTCCTCTAATGAAATTTATGGTGGGACGTTCAACCTCTTTGGAGTAACAATGAAAAAACTTGGCATTGATGTAACATTCGTCAATCCGGACTCAAGTGAGGAGGTAATCCAAAAGGCTTTCAGACCTAACACCAAGGTCCTTTTTGGAGAAACAATAAGCAACCCCGGTTGTGCAGTATTGGACATAGAGAAGTTTGCAAGTATAGCCCACAAAAACGGTGTTCCGCTCATTGTGGACAATACTTTTGCTACGCCTATAAACTGCCGTCCGTTTGAGTGGGGAGCCGACATTGTAACTCACTCTACTACAAAATACATGGATGGCACAGCTTCGCAGGTAGGTGGTGCAGTTGTTGACAGCGGCAACTTCGACTGGCTTGGTCACGCTGAAAAGTTCCCCGGTCTTTGCACCCCCGATGAAAGCTACCACGGCATTGTCTATGCCAAACAATTCGGAAAAATGGGGTATACGACGAAAATTGTATCACAGCTTATGCGTGATCTTGGCTCTATACCGGCTCCTATGAATTCATTCATATTAAACCTTGGCTTGCAGAGCCTTCACTTGCGAATGAGGCAGCATTGCAGCAATGCTCAAAAAGTTGCAGAGTTCTTGCAAAGCGACCAACGTGTCGCATGGGTACATTTCGCAGGATTGAAGAACGACAAGTATCATGCACTTGCCGAGAAGTATATGCCTGACGGAACATGTGGCGTTATGGCTTTCGGACTTAAAGGTGACCGCCAAACAGCAGTAAAGTTTATGGATTCATTAGAAATGATAAATATAGAGACCCATGTAGCCGACTCACGAACATGTGTTCTTCATCCGGCCAGCCATACCCATCGTCAGCTTACTGATGAGCAACTGAAGCAAGCTGGCATAGCTCCCGATTTGATAAGGCTATCTGTTGGCATAGAAGATGTTGATGACATTCTTGACGACATAAAACAAGCTTTAGATAAAATATAATATACGTCAATGTAGTCTTGCTTGTAAATTAGTGTGTTATATGGTCGTGCGACCATAGGTCTGATGCATTTTAGTAAACGGATAGTAAAACGACCCCGTTTACTAATTGTGCTGTGCACGTACGACCACAGGCAACCAAAGTAAACGGATTTGAAAACCGGTACTCTCGTCTATGAGTTACTACTGTGTGATGATGTAATACTATGGAGTCCGCTATGAAATGTGCCAAGCGACGCCCCTTCATTGCCTCACGGATTTACACCGATTTTTGTTATCTGTGAGGCGAACCAGTAAACATGTACTGAAAGTGTAAAGCTTTTCAGTAAACAAATAAAAGTATGTAAAGCAAATCAGTAAGAACAAGATAGACAGTGTGAAGTAAAATCAGACATAGTTATTATGTAGAGGAAGATATTTTTACGCAAGTACTTACGTTTTTTTTTGCCTCGGATTTCAGACCCCAAAAAGGATATCAACTTCGTTGACGGTTTTAATGCATTTCATTGGCCATCTTAATGCATTTTATTTGCGGTTTAAATGCATTTCGTTTTTGGCTCACATATTTCATTGACTTTACCTGAAAATACTTCACACACTTGTCACTTGAGCAATTTCGTGTGGGTTGGCACCTGGGTGACTGGCTCACATTCGTCCTTGTGCGCAGATATGCACATGCGCTTTACCCGGGT
This sequence comes from uncultured Bacteroidaceae bacterium, assembly GCA_964452915.1. Taxonomy (GTDB): domain Bacteria; phylum Bacteroidota; class Bacteroidia; order Bacteroidales; family Bacteroidaceae; genus Colivivens. The sequence continues at coordinate 31,161 of CAYVNW010000035.1, forward strand.
GACGATAATTCTGCTACTGTGCTTACTCATTACCTTATGACAAATATGGGCTACAACGTGAGAATTGGCAGAGATTCCGAATGGCATCTGTTGCTGCTTGTTCCGTTCCGCCAGATGGTGTATGCCCGCCCTTACCTTGTTATCGGCGATGTGAATTACTATATCTTCATGGAGCAAAACGGACGGGACGTAAGCCGCGACATAAAATCGCTTGCCACGTGCAGCCTGCCCGAAGATGCCGACTTGGGCAAGTCACTAAGCCTAGTGATCGACAAGCCGCTTCTGCCGTCGGGAGGCGGCAAGGCGTTTGAGGTGACCGACGGAACAATCACTGTGAAGGGAGAGGTTCCCGACATGCCGGTGCGCCTTGCCTCGGGCTGTGTACAGTCCGACATACCGGTTTATGCTGCCTCATGTCTGTCGGAAACGTTCCGCAAGGAGTTGGTCATGCAAGTGGCATCGCAGATAGAGGGGCTGTCGGAAGTGGATGCAGTCAACCGTTTGCTTCACTTCATTCAGTATGCGTTCAAGTACTCCACCGATGACGACCAATTCGGGTATGAGAAGCCTTATTTCGTGGAGGAGAATTTCTACTATCCGGCCAACGATTGCGAGGACCGTTCTGTGCTGCTTGCTTTCCTCGTGCGCAACATCCTGCATCTTGATGTCCACTTGCTTTCCTATCCGAACCATGAGGCTACCGCCATACGGTTCACCGACCAGAGTCTGAAAGGTGACGGCTATGTCTACAGCAATGGTAGTGTGTACCTTATATGCGACCCTACGTACATCGGTGCCGGTGTCGGCAGGTGCATGCCCCAATTTGAGAATGTGAAACCGGAAGTGGAATTATGGTAATAATGAAATGATCATGTTTGACAAAGCTATATATAATATTATATATAATATAAGGTGTGCCTTGTCCGTGCTGTCGCTGTGCGTATGTCTGTCGGTGGCGGCGCAGAACATTAATGTGCAGTCGTTCCGTCTGCTTGAGGGAGATATGACCGCCAACACAGCCGGCACTGCTGAGCTTGACCAGAATGGCGAGAAGGCAACACTAATAAAGGTGGTCACCACGCAGACGGGCTTTCAGTTCGACTGCGGTTCACTTGGTGTGGTAAAGACGGTGCAGAAGACAGGCGAGATATGGGTTTACGTGCCGCGTGGTGTACGCCGCATGACGGTGGCGCATCCTACGCTTGGCTTGCTGCGCGACTACAACTTCCCTGTCAGTATTGAGGGGGCGCGGACATACGAGATGGTGCTAACAACAGCTCATCTGCAGACTGTAGTCCAACAGGATGTCGGCGGACAGTATCTTGTCCTGACTGTCACTCCTGCCGATGCCATAGTACTGATCGACGATGCAGAGGTACAGTTGACCAATGGAGGGTTGTCGAAGTTGCTTTCTTATGGCAGCCACACATATCGTGTGTCCAGTCCGCTGTATCAGACCGAGAACGGAGTGATAGAGATGGGTAGGGAGAAGCAGACGCTTTCCGTCAGTCTGAAACCAGCCTACGGCATTCTCGAAATTTCTACCACGCCCGACAACGGCGCACGAGTGTATATCGACAACGATGCGGATGCCGCAGGCATCACGCCTTTCACTACAAAAAAGCTGGCAGCAGGCAGTCACACACTTCGTGTTCAGCAGTCAGAGTACTCTACCCGTACAATGACTGTCGACGTGAAAGGTGACAGCACTACTCAGAAGGTATCTGTTCCGATGACTGCCAATTTCGGAACTGTCAATATCACAGCTCCCGGTGGCAGCCATATCTATGTGAACAACGACGACAAGGGCGTGTCGAAATGGACCGGCAGATTGGCAGAAGGGTTGTATGCAGTTGAGGCTCGCAAGGATTCCCATCGTCCGTATGTTACGAGCATAAACGTGGTGAGAGGCGAGTCTTTAGACGTAGCTTTGAATGCTCCTACCCCCATATATGGTACGCTTAATGTGTCGAGTGAGCCGTTCGGAGCTGACGTGTATATAGATGGTCAGAAGATAGGCGCATCTCCCGACATCTTCAAGAACGTGCTTGCGGGTAACCGCACAGTCGAGCTGCGCAAATCCGGCTACGCCAACTATAAGACTCAAGTAAGTGTTGAAGAGGGCAAAATAGCAGAGGTTAACGCCACCATGAGCGAGGCAAAACAAAATGTTACGCAGAACACAACCCCTTCGGGTGGAGGTACATCTGTTTCTAACGCCCAATATGTCGACCTCGGTCTGAGCGTGAAATGGGCTACCTGCAATCTTGGAGCATCAAGTCCGGAGGAGTACGGCAACTACTATGCTTGGGGTGAGACAAAGCCACGTACCGGTAGTTCATGGGATTATGACTGGGACACAACCCCATACTATTTGAGAGGAAAATCATATTTTACTGTGAAGTGGACAAAGTATACAGGTAAAGACGGCAAGATAGTCCTTGACCCGATTGATGATGCCGCAACCGTGGCTCTTGGTGCGCCTTGGCGCATGCCGACTCTTGACGAGATAGTGGAATTGAAAGAAAAATGCGAGTGGACATGGACCAAGATGAACGGCAAGAACGGATATAAAGTAACAGGTCCTAATGGTAATTCCATATT
>CAYVNW010000036.1:0-33615 GCA_964452915.1 uncultured Bacteroidaceae bacterium
CAGTACAAAAGCCATTAATGTGCGTGGCAGGTATGTGTTTGAAGCACGCGGACTATGGAGAATGGAAAACGATATGATGGGAGGGCCGTTCATTTCGCATTCCACTGTCGATACGGTAAACAACAAGGTAATTGTGGTTGAGGGTTTCGTATACGCTCCAGAAAAGATGAAACGCACGATGATTCGTCGTTTGGAAGCCGCACTATATACTTTACGGTTACCATCTGCAGAATCAAAAGTAAAAAAAGAAGACAAGAAAAAGTAATCATGTAAAAACGAATATGCGAAAGATAAAAGTTGGTATAACACATGGTGACATAAATGGAATAGGGTATGAAGTAATACTCAAGACATTCAGTGATCCTGGTATGTTCGAATTATGTACGCCAATAGTCTATGGGTCTCCTAAAATTGCCACTTTCCACCGGAAGTCATTTGATGGCACAACAACATTCGCAGTGAAGAAAAGCGCGTCGGAGGCAGAAGATGGCATATTGAATATAGTGAACTGCTTCGGTGAGGAAGAAATTAAAATAGAATTTGGCAAAGCAACACAAGATTCAGGCAATGCTGCATTCGTGGCACTTGAAAAGGCCCTTGACGAATATCATAAGGGACTGTTTGATGTGTTGGTTACTGCGCCAATAAATAAGAATACTATACAGCGTGACGGGTTCCATTTCCCAGGACATACTGAATATATAGAGAGCAAAGTTGGTGAAGGCAATAAGGCTTTGATGATATTGATGAACGATAATGTAAAAGTCGCTTTAGCAACCACACATGTGCCTATAAGAAAAGTCGCTGATTCTATAACAAAAGACTTGATTATAGAAAAGCTGGAAATCCTTGATGCGTCACTTAAAAGAGACTTCCTCATTGATAATCCGAGAATAGCCGTTCTTTCACTAAATCCACATTGTGGCGATGGCGGTTTGATAGGTACAGAGGAGCAAGATATAATTTCTCCTGCGATCAACGAGATGTTTGCTAAAGGGATACACTGCTTTGGACCTTATCCAGCTGATGGATTCTTTGGGTCAGGTAACTACAGTAAATTTAATGCAATATTAGCGATGTATCATGATCAAGGGCTTGCTCCTTTTAAACTTCTTGCAATGAATGATGGTGTGAATTTTACTGCAGGACTTCCAATTGTCAGGACATCCCCTGATCATGGAACTGCTTATGATATTGCCGGACAAGGAAAAGCGAATGAAGAGTCTTTTCGTCATGCTGTCTATGTGGCACTTGATATTGTAAGGAACAGAAAAATATATGATGAAGCTTACGCTCATCCTCTGAAAAAACAGTATTTTGAGAGACATGATGACAGTGATAAATTGAAACTTGATCAAGTAACGGACGAAGAAACGTTGTAACAACTAATAACAGATGAATTGAAGTCGAGGACAAGAAACATATTTTTTATTTTCGGGCTGGTTGCCATCGTATTGATGATTCTTACTTTCCAGGTAAGTTTCGTCGAGATGTGGAATCATATAAAGCATGCAGGATATTGGATTTTCGCCATTCTCGGGATGTGGATTATCTTGTATGTGATGAATGCGTTGACTTGGAGAATCATTATCAAAGGCAGTGGCCCGTGTAATGTACCGTTTTGGAAATTATATAAGGTAACGATAAGCGGTTTTGCCCTCAACTATGCCACTCCTGTCGGACTGATGGGTGGAGAACCATACAAGATAATGGAACTTTCACCCTACATTGGACCGGAACGTGCCACATCATCGGTGTTGCTATTTGCAATGATGCATATATTCTCGCATTTCTGGTTTTGGCTTACTGCTGTTGTCCTTTACTATATATTCGTTCCTCTTGATGCAATGATGGCAATAGTATTGCCGCTCATTGCCGTTTTTTCAATCGCCGGAATATACCTTTTTGTCCGTGGCTATAGGAATGGCATGGTCGTGAAGGTGCTGAGACTTGTCTCAAAAGTGCCCGGATGCAGAAAGTGGGGCAAAAGGTTCATTGCAGAGCATTCAAAGGAGCTGCACACCATAGATCAACAAATCGCTCAGTTGCAAGGTCAGAAGAAATTAAACTTTTTCGGGTCATTTTTCTTGGAATATATAGGACGCATACTACAGTCATTTGAAGTTTTCTTTATGTTGCGGCTTGTTGACGTGCAAGGTTCTATGCCACGGCTGTTTGTCTACGCACTGATGATTTTGGCGTTTACCTCATTGTTTGCGAACCTCCTTTTTTTCATGCCATTGCAAATAGGTGGACGGGAAGGAGGCTTTGCAATGTCTACAGTTAAGATGAAGATGGTTGGAGCCGGTGGCGTGCTGCTTACACTGAAGGAAGCAATGACCATAGCAGTGTTTATCTCTATAATAGTAAGAATACGGGAATTGTTTTGGGCGTCTATTGGGATGTTGCTGATGAAGATTGGTACGAAAGTGAATGCAAAAGACAAATATATAAAATAATTATGTGACACCGGCACGTGTCTGGTGTGATAACAACGATACGAAATATGAAATTTGCAATACTTGCGGCAGGTGAAGGATCGAGATTGGCTAATGAGGGAATACATGTTCCAAAACCACTAGTGCCAATAAATGGCGAGGCTATGATTGACAGGCTTATACGTATTTTCAGAGATAATGAAGCGGATGATATCACCATTATAACAAACAACATCGTGCCGCAAACACAACAACATATAAAGAAATTGCAAGCTGACGGAAATCCCATTCGCTTAATTGTTAAGACAACTCCAAGTTCTATGCATAGTTTTTATGAACTATATCCATATTTGGGTACAGGGAAGTTTTGCCTGACAACTGTTGACACTATTTTCCATGAACTTGAGTTCTTCAATTACATAAAAGCGTTCGAACAATCGAATGAAGACGGACTAATGGCTGTATCAGATTTTATTGACGATGAAAAACCTTTGTATGTTGCCACTGATGACGACATGAATATCACAGGATTCTACGATACAAAGCGTGAAGACACACGTTTTGTATCTGGTGGCATATACTGTCTTGACTCGAAAGCATTTGCAACTTTACGCAGCTGTATAAATAAAGGTATGTCAAGGATGCGGAATTTTCAACGCCAGATGGTTAGCGATGGTTTGCGCCTTAAAGCATACCGTTTCAGTAAGATACTTGATGTAGATCATGTAAGTGATATAAAAAAAGCGGAGGACTTTTTAAAATGAACGTTTTGTTTGTATACAGGTCAAGAGAGTTTTCTCCTAATATGGCAGACGCAGATGCTGCTATATTGGATGCTGTGGCGAAAAATGTTCAACTAATAGGACACAAGGTCACTCTTATTAATGAATCTGACATTAAGGAGCCATTTACTGAATTCGATGTAGTGCTCACCATGGGACGTCTGGCATCTACACTCAGAGCAATACGCGAGATGGAGGCCGGCGGAATAAAAGTGATTAATAATTCTGTCGCAATTGATAATTGCAGTCGGGACAAACTGATACGTTTGTTGTCTGACAATGGACTTCCTGTCCCCGAGAGTGTTGTAACTGATACAGAAAATGTCGTTTCATTCCCACAATTGCCGTTTTGGATGAAGCGTGGTGATGGTTATTCTCGGTACGCTGATGATGTTGTATTTATCACAAACAAAAAAGAAGCTGTGGACAACGCTATCCGGATGGGTGCGCAAGGCTATAAGACAATCGTGATGTCTCACCATGAAGAGGGAGACTTGGTGAAGTTCTATGGTGTGCGAGGCTCATCGTTCTTCTATTGGTACTATGCTTCTGATGGTCACAGCAAATTCGGATGGGAGAAGATTAATGGTAAGAAGCACGGGTATAAATTCGATCAGGCCGTATTAAGAGCACTATGCGACCATGCGGCTGATATTTTGCAACTCAGCGTTTATGGCGGAGATTGCGTCATCAGTCAGGCAGGAGAAATTAATATTATCGATTTCAACGATTGGCCCAGCTTTTCGAAGTGTAAAGAAGAAGCAGCCAAGGCGATAGCCGGATTGATAAATGATTTGTGAAGGAATACTCAATATTAGTAAATATAATAACAATATATATAATGTCGAACAAAGAAAAAATACAATCTACATTGAAATCCGCTGATACAGAGGAATGGATCGATGTGGTGTTCACTCGTCCCATTGGCTACTTTTGGGCGATGTTGTTCAAGCGTCTCAATGTACATCCTAATGTTGTGACTGTCATCTCGATGATACTTGGTGCAGCGTCGGCTTTATTCTTTTATCATAAGGCAGATACGGTAAAAGGAGTAATATATAATATAATAGGTGTAGTATTATTAATGCACGCCAATTTCTATGACAGTGCGGATGGTCAGTTGGCACGTATGACTGGCAAGAAAACGCGGCTCGGCAGGATTCTCGACGGTGCTGCCGGTGATGTTTGGTTTCTATGTATATATTTGGCTTTGGCTTTCCGTATATATGATCAGACTATTCCGTTCTCTAATAGCATACATTGGGGCGTATGGGGATTTGTACTATTTGCATTCGCAGGTATATGCTGCCACAGTCGTCAATCAGGACTTGCAGATTATTACCGTCAAATACACTTGTTCTTTCTAAAAGGAAAAGACGGAAGCGAACTCGACAATTATATGCAACAGAAAGCCATATATAAGCAAACTAAATGGAAGCATAGTGTGATTTGGAAAGCTTTTCTGTTTTCCTATGTGCGATATACAAAGGCCCAGGAAAAACAAACACCGCAGTTCCAACGACTGGTGCATAAGTTGCAACGTAAGTACAGGGGCAATTTACCACAAAAGTTTAGGGATGAATTCCGTAAACGAAGTCTGCCTTTGATGAAATGGACTAATATACTGACATTTAACGTCCGTGCTATCGTACTGTATATAAGCTGTCTGATTGATATGCCATATATATATGCGTTGTTTGAGATATTTGTTATGTCAGCTATTTATTTTTACATGCGTAACACTCACGAGAAAATGTGCATACAATTAATGAAAGATGTTAAGGCAGGAACTTATTAAAGGCATAATTTTCGATTACGGAGGCACGCTCGATACAAATAGTGTTCATTGGTCAGAAGTTTTATGGCGTGCTTATGTGAAGGAAGGTATCACAGTGACCAAACAGCAATTTCGTGACTCTTATGTTTATGCCGAGCGCAAGTTGGCTGCAGAGCCACTCATAAAGCCGGAACATAACTTTTTAGATTTGTTGAGGATAAAAACGGATATCGAGACCCGGTATTTGGTTGATAATGACTATTGGCATACATCTGAAATTTGCCGCCGTGCATCTCACGAACATGTAGCCTTACGGTGTTATCAGCATGTTATTGAAGTACTAAAAGTCAGTCGTGAAGTTGTACAACAGCTTGCCAATAAATACCCATTAGTATTGGTAAGCAACTTCTATGGTAATATTCATACAATATTGAAGGATTTTAATTTGGAATGTTTTAAAGATGTAGTTGAGTCAGCGGTGGTAGGTGTACGTAAGCCAGATCCTCAAATATTCCAATTGGGAGTGGACGCTTTGGGGCTTCGGGCTGAAGATGTGGTAGTCGTTGGCGATTCATTTTCTAAAGACATAGTTCCCGCAAATGCGTTAGGTTGTCAAACAGTATGGATGAAGGGAAAAGGGTGGGGCAATGAAACTGTCGACGAATCTGTCCCATCGTTAATACTCTACGATATCGCGGACCTTCCCAAATATCTTATATAAAAATGTAATTCATACATTTAAATATTTAATGTATAACAAAAAATGATGGTAGATATGAGTTTTTTACTTGCGTAGTAATAATACTAATTAATATTTTGTGTATCTTTGCATGAACTAAAAACTCTACCTTCGCAAACAAAGGCGCGTAAAAGTTTTAGACTCTAAAAATATATAACATTATATAAAGAAATGGCAAATTCAAATGTGAAACCTGCAGAAGGGAAACTTGGCATAATGGTCGTAGGACTTGGTGCCGTAACGTCCACTTTTATGACAGGTGTGCTAATGGCACGAAAAGGCTTGGCAAAGCCAGTTGGATCAATGGTAGAATATGATAAGATCCGTGTTGGTAAAGATTCCGAAAAGAAATATCTTCATTATCGCGAAATAGTTTCTATTGCACAATTAGATGATATTGTATTTGGTGCATGGGATGTATATCCTGTCGATGCCTATCGCAGTGCTATGTACGCAGAAGTACTGAAAGAAAAAGATATCGAGCCTGTTAAAGACGAGCTTTCCAAGATTGTCCCTATGAAAGCAGCTTTTGACCATAATTTTGCAAAACGCCTTGACGGCGACAACATCATGGTAGGTAAAACGCGTTGGGAGATGATGGAGCAAATACGTGAGGACATACGCAATTTCAAGAAGAATAACGGTTGCGCACGTATTGTAGTTGCATGGGCAGCGTCAACAGAGATATATGTACCTTACTTTGAGCCGGTTCATGGAACATTGAAATCCCTTGAGGATGCCATGAAGGCTGATGACAAGGAACACGTAGCTCCTTCTATGTGTTATGCTTATGCGGCATTGTCAGAAGGCGCCCCTTTCATCATGGGTGCTCCAAACACAACCGTCGATATACCAGCTATGTGGGAATTGGCAGAAAAAACAAAAATGCCTATAGCCGGTAAAGATTTCAAAACAGGGCAAACTCTGGTTAAGAGTGGTTTCGCTCCAATAATAGGTACCCGTTGTCTCGGATTGAGTGGCTGGTTCTCAACAAATATACTTGGCAATCGTGACGGCTTGGTACTTGACGAGCCTGCAAACTTCCTCACAAAGGAAGTAAGTAAACTGTCTACTTTGGAGTCTATACTTGTTGCTGACAAACAACCAGACTTGTATAAAGATTATTACCACAAAGTACGCATCAACTACTATCCACCTCGCAACGACAATAAGGAAGGTTGGGATAATATCGATATTTTTGGTTGGATGGGGTACCCTATGCAAATCAAAATCAATTTCTTGTGTCGTGACTCCATTCTTGCCGCACCTTTGCTTCTTGATCTCTGCCTGTTAAGTGATCTTGCAGCACGTGCCGGACGCTACGGAATCCAACGGTTCCTTAGTTTCTATTTAAAGAGCCCTATGCATGATTTTACAAAAAATGAAGTTCCTGTTAACCACCTGTTCCAGCAATATGTAATGCTGAAGAATGCTCTTCGTGAGATGGGCGGTTACGAGGCAGATGAAGAGATTGACTAAAAAAGACAATATCAAAACCCCTCTTCATATTTAAGTGCGGAGGGGATTTTTATTTTTATTGGATGGGTAAATTAATTAACATACTTCTTTTGTTATCTCTGTCATTGGGCCTGCATGCTCAAGTGACAGGTGTTGTTGTGGATTCTAAAACGCGTCAGCCACTTGATTATGTGAATGTTTATTACGACGGACACAATGTTGGCGTGATGACCGATGCAAATGGAAGGTTTGAACTTAATGAAGAGCCTAAGTGGACAGAGCTGACAATTTCAACAATGGGGTATGTTACAAAGGTTATAAAACTGGTACCTGGGAAAAACAAAAACTTGAAAATAGAGCTGGTTAGTCGGCCACGACAAATTGACCAAGTGACGGTTGAGGCAAAGAGAAGCCGGTATAGCAGAAAAAATAATCCTGCTGTGGAGTTTATGCGTAAAGTAATTGAACATAAGAAGTTCAACGATTTGCATACGAAAGATTTTGTAAGCTACTCGAAATATGAAAAGATGGTACTTTCACTCAATGAATTCACTGAAAAGGTGTTTGAAGAAAGTGAAATGAAGAAATTCGCATTCTTGAAGGACCATGTTGAGCGTTGTCCAGAAACCGGTAAACTCATCCTGCCGGTTAGTGTCGATGAAACTATTTCCGAGATTATATACCGTCAAAGTCCAAAGTCAGAGAAAACTATAGTCAAAGCACACAACAGCACCGGTGTTAATGAACTTTTTAATACAGGCGACATACTGACAACCACCATGAAGGACGTGTTTACTGACGTTGATATTTATCAAAACGAATGCCGTCTGTTACAATATCCGTTTAAGAGCCCAATATCCAATAGTGCAATATCATTTTATCGCTATTATTTGCAAGATACAACTTACATAGATGACGATAAGGTGATTGAAGTTGGGTTTCTTCCCAACAATCAACAAGACTTCGGCTTTTCCGGATTGTTGTATGTGATGGCTGATTCAACTTACCAAATACGACGGGTTGAACTTCATATCCCGAAGCGTAGCGATGTTAATTTTGTCGACAATATGATTATATCGCAAGACTTCAAGAGCTTGTCAACCGGTGAGCGTGTTGTTGTGAGCAATGACATGCTTGTTGAATTAAACTTGTATTTGCGTAAGTTTATGGTAAAACGTACTATACGCAATAAAGATTATTCATTTGAGCCGATATCGCCTAAAGTATTCAAGCATATCAGAGGAAATGTATTCAAGGAGGCTGATGCTGAAATGCGTGATGAAAATTATTGGAATGAGTATCGTGAGGTTGAGTTGTCTAAGAGTGAAAGCGGTATGGATGCCTTCCTCAACCGACTGCAACAAATTAAAGGTTTCAAGTACATCATTTTCGGATTAAAGGCATTAGTTGAAAACTTCGTTGAGACTGGCGACTCTGTACATCCAAATTATGTGGATTTGGGGCCTATAAACACCATCATTTCAGGTAATCATTACGATGATTTGCGTTTCCGTCTGTCTGCTCTTACTAATGCTAATCTTAACCCTCACTTGTTTGCAAGCGGATATGTCGCATACGGAACGTCAACACACAATGTATATGGAAAGGCGCAACTCGTTTATTCATTCAATAAAAAAGCTTACTTGCCCCGTGAATTTCCTGTGAACAACTTGACAATATCTTATATGAACGATATTGTAAGTCCATTCGATAAGTTTGTCCCTACAGATAAAGATAATATGTTTCTTTCGTTGAAGACAAATAGTGTGGATCAGTACAACCACACAAAAGAAGTAAAACTTGATTATGAACGTGAATACGAAAATGGCTTCAAATATAGCATAACATATACACATACGGCAAACAAAGCTGTTGACGCATTGTTTTATCAGCCACTTGATGGCATAGGGACACCATCTGCAGATCCAAGCATGCATTTGCGTAAAATGACAACCAGTGAATTCAAAGCAAAGATTTCTTTTGAGCCGGGCGCATCGTATATCAATACTAAGCAGCGTCGTTTAAAAATAAACCTTGATGCACCGGTTGTTACCATATCGCACACTATTGGATTGAATAACTTCCTTGGTGGGCAATACGAGTACAACGTAACAGAAGCAGGTGTTTACAAGAGGTTCTGGATGCCAAGCAATTGGGGTAAGATGGATTTCGATATCAAAGCTGGAATTCAATGGAACATTGTTCCTTTCCCTTTGCTTATACATCCGGCAGCCAATCAATCGTATATCCTTGAAGATTACACATTCTCGTTGATTAATAACCTCGAATTTCTTAATGACAGGTATATATCATTTATGTATCAGTGGGATTTAAACGGAAAGATATTCAATCGTATACCACTTTTGAGAAAACTGAAATGGCGTGAGATTATAGGCTTGAACATGCTTTGGGGATCACTCACTGACAAGAATAATCCTGCGGCAAGTAACTTCTCTGACAGCAAGCTTTTCTATTTTCCTGGACACTTCAATGCAGACGGGACATACGAGAATAACACTGTTGTGATGGACAAGAAAACTCCATATATCGAACTGCGTTTAGGTGTACACAACATTTTTAAGTTACTTCATGTAGAATATGTGCGACGTCTTACATATCTGCATGACCCCGATATCAACAAATGGGGCATCAGAGGAATGGTGAGACTCACATTCTGACAATAACATAAGATCGGAATTCGTAGTGAATATGAGGAAAAAGAATTTATATATGAGACTGTGGAACTGCAAATTAATTTTTTTTGTGGTGTTTATTATGCTTTCTTTCTCGAATATCGTGAATGCTCAAAATAGTAAAACCGGTGATGACAAAGAGCACAAAACGGAGAAGGAGAAAATAAACATAAAGAAGTTAAAGAAGGAAGCGCGTAACGCAGTCAAGTCTACAAACTTCTCGCAGGCTGAGTCTATATTAGAAAAGGCAGTTGCGGCCTCCACTGATGCTAAGTCAGACGCAGGCTTGTTCAACATGTTAATGAACGTAGAGCACGGATTGGCAGATGCAGAGAATCGAAAAATATATCTGAAGAACAATCCTGACACAGCGAAGTATTTTTCATATATATATAAAGTATATTTGTACGGACTGACATGCGACAGTCTTGATCATGTTCCGGATCATAAAGGACGAGTAAAACCTCAATATACAACTAACGTATCTTCACGTCTTGTCTCATATCGTAACAATATCAAGAGTGCGGGGAAGTTTTTTTATAACAAAGGGAAATATGCTGAGGCATACAAATATTTCGATTTGTTTATCAGTACACTTAACAATCCGTTAATTACTTCTGCTAAGAATGCCCGTTACGATGCCGACAGTTTAAGTATCATGCGGCTTGCTGTATTTTCCGCATACAACTCTTCGGATTATGAAAGCGTAATGAAGTATTTGGATAGGGTAATGGAAGACACTGTGGCGTATGCCACATTATGTCAAATAGGGAGCAAAACAGAGATGGCACTTGGCGACACTCTGAAAGCCGCTGCATATCTATATGACGGATGGAGGTCCGATCCGATGCGCGAGTATTTCTATATCACACTTGTTGAATACTATATAGACGCAAAACTATATCAAAACGCATATGATATTGTAGCCGACCAACTTAATATAAATCCACAGAACCGGCGGTTATGGTACATAAAAGGAAAATGCCAGCAATGCCTCGACAGTCTGGATGCTGCCATCGTAAGCTATGAACACGCAATCATAATACAGGATAGTGATGCCCAGTCGTACAGCAGCATAGGTGATATATATGTAACGAAGGCACAGCGCACTTACCGAGCCAATAACAACAAGGTAGGAACAAGTGCATACTCACATGCAAAGACACAAGAGACAGAATATTATAGGAAGGCACTTGCCAACTACGAAAAAGCTCGTAAATATGCTCCCAACGACCCTACTTTATGGTATGAAGGACTACGTGAAGTCTACTTTAAACTGAACATGGGCAGACAATTGAATCAATTGGAAAAAGATAAGTTACAAACTGTTAGTTGATGTTCACCACCTTACGTCATAGTGGTCGCATAACAGTGTCATACATAAGTACAGTCATTACTCACTGAGTCCACCCTCGCGACTGTTTCTCAGATAATGCAGCCTTGCAAAGGCATAGAAAATAATAACCCCTGTCAGATTTGCGACCCACATAATCCAAAAAGCCGCATGATAGCTAAATGCTTCAGCAATCAAGCCGCCAATTAAAACGCCAAGTCCGGACCCTAAGTCCCAAGAAGTCAGTAGGGTAGAGTTGGCGGTTCCTCGCTGATTGTTTGTCGCAAGATTTATGAACATGTTTTGAAAAGCAGGATACATATGACCATTGCCCAGACCGATGATCATAGCCGAACTGTAAAGGGCGATAGGGTGGTGGATCATCGCAAAAAGCAAATAACCAAACATTGATATGATCATACCTTCTGATGCATTATGCGACACCTTTCCCTGTCGCAATCCTTTTGCTCCAGTAAGACGTGATAATATAAGTCCACTTGCGAGCAAGAAAAAGAAAATTCCAGCTCCGCCTTTTATGTCCAGCTCTTCTGACGCATAAATTGCTACGTATGTTGAAATAATTCCGTATGACAGTGCAAAGCATATCATGCAAAGACCCAATCTCCAACCCTTGAATAGAAACAACTTGCCAAGTACGACGGTGATGCGGCGTTGAGTCAATTGAGGTGGGTAAATATCATTTACATTTTTATTGGCATACTTATTAAGTGGTGTTGTCTTTATTGTACAATCAATAATCAGGCCTATTAAAGAAACTACAAGAGACAATACAAACAACAATTCATAACTTTTGCACATGTCAAGCATGAAAATTGCTATAGTCGGACTAATAGCAGTTGCAATGTTGTTGCTAAGTCCATAGAAACCAATACCTTCAGCTCGTCTGCTCGGGTATAAGACATCTATGGCTACAGTAGTTCCGGCTACTGTGGTGGCTCCAAAGGGGATTCCGTGTAATGTTCGGAAAATAGCAAATACTGTCAAGGATGAAGCTGCTATATAACCGGCAAATAGGGCGACAAAGCAGAAATTAAACACCAGCAGTACTGCTTTGCGTGGAAAGCTGTCGACCAAATATCCACTAAACGGACGTATTAAAAGTGCAGCAATGGTATAGCCGGACAACACTATACCAATCATCTGCTTGTCTGCGCCAAATGTGTCTCTAAGATAAAGTGGAAACAATGGCATCAGAAGCATAAAGGAAAAATAGAGCATGAAATTTGCAACCCAAATCTTTGTATAATTGCTATTCCATAGCTTTTCTTCGACTGTTTCTGATGCCATTGATCAAAGTAACAAGTTATGTATTTTTTTATTTAACCCAGACTTTCTTACCATCAATAATATTCACACCTTTCTGCAGACTATTTTTACGTATACCATTGACATCGTAAATATCACGTGACGAGGCGTCAGAGTCTTTTATGTTGCTGATAGCTGTGGCATCACTTGATTCGTTATGAAAGGCTACAAAACGTGGAGTTGTTGTTGCACCATCAACTGTGATATAGCAGCGAGTTGCATAGAACCCGCTTGTAGAATTTGCTACAGGAGTAAATTTAGCATCATCATTGTCCTTTACATAAATTCCATACTGTCCGTTTGCGTCCAGATGTTTTACAGCACCTACAAGGTGAATTGTCGTTCCGTTTACTGTAAAAGCAATCTCAGGATTGCTATCATATTCAATTTTAGTGTTATCAGCAGTAAGCTTGGCGTTTGTATTCTCACCAGTATAATATAATAAATAAGGTGTATTTGCTTTTACGCCATTTTTCTTTGCGTCTTTAAAGTAAAGGTAATAAGTTCCGTCTTCGGAAACCTTAACGTCATCAAGAGTTTCCAATTTACATGAACTGCCGAAAGACTCGTCAAGTTCTGCAGCAATCATGCTGAATGGTAAACAAAGAGTGTTCCATCCATTGAATACCGAACGATACATAGTTACATTGCGTACTTGTCCGTCATATTGTTCAATGTTTGAACCATTTACGCTACTTAAATACAATGCTTTAGTCTGAGCTGTCATTGTCATATTTCCAGTAAGTATCAAACCAGCGGCAATGGCAAGAGTTACGTACAATCTTTTCATAGTCATATTGTTTTGTTATTGATATATTTCCCACAGACAAAGATACTTCAAATTAAAGACATAACAAAATAAAAATGTAAAATTGTTGCTGCTAACTTTCTACTTTGGTAAGAAATAGAACTTGTTAACTTTTACCTTAGTGAACCAAACATTCAACAATGATGAATTGCCGGTCAGTCTTTATATTTAAATCAGTTTGGTAAAGTTTTGGTCTTATTTTGGTGTAATCGATGTTATGTTTAATTCTAAACATAAAAATCAAGAACACTATTGTTCAACTCCATCCATGCACATTTTTATGCATAACATCATGCATATAATATTATAGTTTACGGATGCTTATAACATTCTCTATACTTCCCAATTATCTTCTGAATAAATTTGCATTATTCTCTGATAATAACTTTCTGTACGATGTTTACGTTCCATACATCTTACATCACCAGATTTCCATAGTCTGATAGCTTTTTCAATACTTCCTTCCGGATTATACTGATTTTGTATGACAATAAACATCTCAATGCTTTTATCCTTGTCGAGTCTGTCGTTGTAAGCATATCTTTTCTCTCCAATAATCATATTACACTCGTTGACCAATACCTTTGATATTTGCAAATATCCTACGTAATTACCACACCTTGACACAACATTCGGATTCTTTCTGCTTTCAAGTGTTGCAATGGCATTAATTACAGGACCCCATTTTCTTAATACAGAATCTTGTTTTTCAATATATATAGTTTCATCTACATTATTTATTTCTATGCTGTCGGCTTCCTCTGCCTTCACTTGTAACGTACAAGTTAGCGTCATACAACATATTAATATAAATACTCTCATATTATACACATTTTAATTCGTTATCGGTAAGTTCAGAAATCATTATATCCGTTAGAATCTGATCTCATCATCATTTTATTCAGTTGCAAAGATAAGCATTTTCAGCTAAAGCACAAATAAAAAAGAGAGAAAGTTAGTCTTCCTCTCTTAAAATTATGATTTTATTTACAGTTGTAAACGATTACAATGTCATTACTTAAACAGTTCTACCATCAATTTTTGTAAGTTTTCGCCTCTTGCATCTTTGTCTTTAGCAACGACTTTACCTTCACTGTCAAGGATGTACACAGTTGGATAATACGACACCTTATATAATTTAGCTATACCTTGTTGACCATCGATGTCATTGTACCATGGAGTTTGTTCCTCATCCAAAGCTTTTAGCCAAGCATTCATGTCGGAGTCAGCAGAAATACTTACGATTTGAAAACCTTTGTCTTTATACTGTTCATATTGTTTCTTGAAGTTCGGAATTTCCTTGCGGCAAGGACCACACCATGATGCCCAAAAATCAAGGAGCACATATTTATTTTGCTTACATATGTTGAATAATGTTTGTTTCTCATTTGTGGCATGATTGGTGAAAGTAAAATCTGGCATCTGTTTCCCTTTAACCGATTCAGGAGCGACGAAACTGCTAACCACTTTTCCATAGAAGCTGTTTTTAGCAGATTCAGAAAACTCGTCGTAAAGAGGTTTCTGTTGTTCCGTCAGGTAGTTTAGTTCCGAACAAAGGAAGAACGGTCCCCACCATGTATCTTTGTTTTTGTGTACAGGTGCCATCAACACTTCATTTACATGATTAAAGAATAGCCTTTCCTTCTCAGCGTACGTCTTATATTCATCAGTTGCAGTGATTGTATTAAATTCATCTGACCCTCGTTGTGCTTTTGACAGATTGTCGAGTAATTCTTTATATTCATCATGCATATTTTGATACATTCTATTTAAAGATGCACGGTCGGCTTTGTTTGCCATATAAAAATCATTTGTTGGCGAACCGGAAAGTGACATGTTAGTTACACTGAAATTCCTCTTGCCATTCCTTGCTGCAGTTTCAGTATAGTTAGCTGAGAATGTAGCTTCTTCCCCTGGTTTCACGACAATCATTTCATATCCGTATGCACTGTCGGGATAAATATAGTAGCCACGTGGTCCGTCCTCGTTGAGATGGAATTGCGCCCTACCATTTTTTATTTCTACAACCTGTAATGGTTCTTCATCTACATAAGTTCCAGCCAGTTTTACTGCCATTTTCGTACCATCAGTGAGTCCGGTGACGTTCAAATGGATTGTTTGAGCTTCAATGGCAGAAGCACTGCAACATAGTAGTGTAATTAATAAACTCTTTTTCATTTTCTGTATTTATATGTTGGACAATTATCTTCAAATTATTTTTGAATAGTTACGTCTGGGGATACTGAAGGTTTTCCTCTTGAAGATTGAGTAAAACTTCTTGAAGATATTTATTTGCCTCAAAGCGCGCCATAGGCAAGTTCATCATCAGATAGTTTCCACAATCACGTGGTGACGCTCCCGGAACATTCCCTTCATACGTCGAGATAAAATCAAAAGTCTCAATCATCAAGCTTACAATATCCTTTGACTCAAGATCACCTTTAAGAATTAGGTAATTACCTGTCAGACATCCCATTGGTCCCCAATAGATAACCCTGTCTTTCCATACAGGATGGTTTCTTAAAAAAGTTGCAGCAAGATGTTCGATAGTGTGCATAGCGTCAGGGTGCAAAGCAGGCTCCCTGTTAGGTTCCTTCATTCTGATATCAAATGTCGTTGCAATAATCTTCCCTTCGTACTCATCTTTTCTCGAAACATATATTCCACGTTTAAGCAAAAGATGATTAACATTAAATGATGGTATCTTATTCATAATGATTCAATATACGTTCTTACCACACCGAATGATTGATTTGCCATATCCGACCAAAATTCTTTATATTCCTCAAAGTGCACTTCTGAGCCAATAGTGTCGCTTATTATTCTGAATGAAATGAATGGGACATGGAAAGTTTGACAAGTCTGAGCAATCGCACACGACTCCATGTCTACCGCTACTCCGTCAGGATATCTTCGCTTTATGTCCATCAGCTTCTCTTTTTCTGTGACAAACTGGTCTCCTGTGCAAATTTGTCCTATATGAACATTTGTATTAAACAGCATCAGTTCTTTTACTTTGTCGACCAAATGTTTGTCGCTCACAAAAGGCTTTTGTATATCTATTTCCTCACCGTCACCACCAATAAATACATCATGATATATATTGCTGTCGCTTGCAACTACATCCATCACTTTAAGATTTTCTTCAAGTCCTCCAGCGCACCCGCTGCTTATGAGTATATCAGGATTATATCTGTTTATCAATTCACAAGTTCCAATTGCGGCATTCACCTTACCGATACCACATTGGTGCAATATAATTAATTTACCGTCCAATCTGCCATGTATAAACTTGAACCCGTGAAAGTTTTCTTCGTTCTTTTCTTGGAGCAATGACATGATACTTTCAAGTTCCTTTTGCATTGCAACTATAACCGCAATCTTCATTGTTCTATTTGTTTATGATTATAATTATAATTAATAGAGATTCAAAAGCCAGTCTCGCAAATCACTTACCATACTGTTATGGAACTTAAAGGTTGGACGGCTACCCCACCCGTGTCCACCGGACGGATAAATATGTATACTCGCCCCGACATCAGCTTTTTTGAGAGCAGAATAGTACTCAATACTGTTTTGAGGCGGAACGGCTCTATCATCATCAGACAAGAGCATGATGGCAGGAGGTGTATTCTCGTTTACATGGATTGCATTACTGTAAAAGTCATTAGTAGCTTGTGTAGCATCTTTACCCAACAGTTCGTCATGTGATCCTTTGTGAGTAACATCTGCTTGCATGGAGACTACAGGATAAAACAAAACTTGAAAGTTAGGAGCTGTATCCTTATCAGAATGAGTCGCTACCGTTGTAGCAAGATGTCCGCCTGCCGATGATCCCATTATTCCAATTTTGTTTGGGTCGATGTTCCATGCAGAAGCATTTTTTCGTACAACCCTTAATGCCTCTTTAGCATCACTTATAGGGACCTCTGTCACACCGTGTGGCATTCTGTATTTCAATACAACCAATGCAATGCCGAGGCCATTGTAGAATTCCTTCCAATTATACCCTTCATGATCTAATGCTAAATGACTATACCCGCCCCCTGGCAGACATACAACTGCCATTCCATTTGCTTTATCTTTTTCAGGCAGGAACACTCGGATTGACGGTTTGAAGTTTTGTTTTGAATCGTCAAATGGTTGTGTCATATCTGTACCGTTGCTGTTAGGCAAGCCATTTGGCCAAAGGTCAATATCTATTTGTGCCAATAAGGTCATGGAATAACAGCAACAGGACAATAACAAAAAAAATATCTTTTTCATGTCTTGCGGCCTTTTAATTGCATCACATTAATAGTTTGTTAGAGTTTTATGACTCTCAGGCATTTGTCGAGTTCTTCACTGATCGCTTTTTTATCTAAGTTCTGCCCAATGAATACAAGCTTTTGCATGCGGTCGCCGTATGTTTCGTCCCAATCTTTCTTCACTTCCGGTTGAGCCTCCATCAAGCGTTTCAACTCATCTTCCGGCATAGTAGCATACCATTGCCCTGCTTTGCTTACAGAGATTTGACGTCCCGCTTGTTCGAATATATAGCACATTTCCGGTTCGTCAGCAAAATAGCATATTCCTTTTGCCCTAATTACATTCTTTGGCCAATGCTTACCTACAAACTCATCAAACAACACCAAATCGAGTGGTTGACGGCGATAGTATACAAAGGTTCCGATTCCATATTCTTCAGCTTCACCTTCGTCATCGTGATGGTGATGATGATGATGGTGTCCTTCTTCGTGTTCGTCCTTGCCGTCATGGTGGTGCTCATGTTCTTCATGCTCATCATTGTCATCTTCTTCATCATCATGCTCTTCAGCATCGCCTTCGAGCCCTTTTATCCATGCTGCGGAAGACGCAACTTTATTGAAGTTGAACATATTGGTATTGATAATCTTATCGAGATCCACATTGCCATAATCGCAATCAATAATCTCAGCTTGTGGTTGGATTGCACGCACAATTTTACGAATACGTTCAAGGTCTTTTGGATCAACTTCAGATGCTTTGTTGAGTAATACAATATTGCAGAATTCAATTTGTTGTATTACAAGATTCTCAATATCTTCGCCATCAATATTCTCACGCATCAAATCAGCGCCACTACCAAATTCATCGCGCATTCGCAGTGCGTCAACAACTGTTACAAGACAGTCTAACACCGGATAACCATCTCTGTGAAACTTTTCTTCCATATATGGAATAGAACAAATGGTTTGTGCGATCGGAGCAGGCTCGCATATACCACTTGCTTCAATTACGATATAGTCAAATCGCTTCATTTTGATTATGTCGGTGAGTTGCGCAACGAGATCCATCTTCAGTGTGCAACAGATACATCCGTTTTGCAAAGCAACCAGACTATCGTCTTTTTGGCCGACTACCCCACCCTTTTGTATCAAGTCCGCATCGATATTCACTTCACCTATGTCATTGACAATCACAGCGAATTTAATACCTTTTTTATTGGCGAGAATACGATTAAGTAGTGTCGTCTTACCGCTGCCCAAATAACCTGTGAGCAACAATACCGGGGTTGTGTTCTTTTCCATCTTTGTTTCTCCTTATGTCTTTTTTCACTAAACTATATTTTTAGTGCAAATATAGTGCAAACTGAGAGAAGAACCAAATATATTTGGATTTTTCCGAGGTACTGCCTGTATTATGTAAATTAGTGTAAACTCTTCTTTCTTTGTAATCTTGAGTTTAGTGAATCGATTTTACTCCACACCGTGACATAATTATCCATTCAAAACCTTATTCATGAAGTAGACAATTTGCTTACGCCACCAAGCCCAATCATGTGCTACGTCATATCCCCAATAGTCCACCCATGCAGGGACTTTCTTTGTACGAAGCAACCGGTCCATTTCTCGAGTAGAGGCAAGCAGTTCATCTTCCCATGGCCCCTGTCCTACACAAAGTATGATGCGTCGGGTACGGTAAATGTTCCAATACGGATGGTCGTCAGGCATATTCCAAAGAAAATCTTGTGGAGAATTGTCGTATACCAGCTCATCGTGATAATTACCAAAAAAGTAACCGGCATAATATATACCACTTAAGGAGATAATGGTGTCGAACAAGTCAGGTCGGCGAAAGAAGAAGTTGCCTGCGTGGAAGCCGCCCATCGAACATCCGGTTATGATAAATGTCTCGTTGCCGTGCCTTTCCTGTGGAACGAGTTCATCTACAATATAGTGAAACCAACGCTCTTGTAGCAGTATGCGATGCCGTGGGTTTCCGTTGGTGTCACTCCATGTGAACTGGTCAATTGAATCCGCGCAAATCAAGTGTATCTGTCCCTTATCGATGAAAGGAGCTAAAGCTCCCACCATACCAAAGTTCTCATAGTCGTAGAAACGTCCGTCTTGGGATGCAAACACCAGTACCGGCCGACCTTCGGTCCCGTACACCTTATATTCCATTTCGCGCTGCAGATTGTTGCTAAATCGCTTATAGTATTTAATTTCCATATTCAGTTTAAAGTCTTTCGTGTACAAAATAGTCAAACTCATCAACTTCTTCTTTTGTCTTTAGTTTGATAGTATACATTTGTTCTCCCATAGCAGAAACCATAATGCCTTGCATGCGTTCGCACATCACCATGTTCGCTCCGTATCGTTTGAGAATTTCCTCGTGTGAGTGACGGTAATGGTGGATGTCGCGTCGGCTTGCGAAGGCACAATAAAATTGCTCACCTTGATTTGTCCGACTCTCACCAAATGTTACCATATCAGCCCATATTTTATACACATCGGTAGAGTGTGCAAAATTAATCATGTCAGGGGTATAGCCTCCAGCCGGACGCATGTTTACTTCAAGTCCGACGAAGTCTCCCTTTTTACCTAATCCCTGCCTGTCGTTGTCAAGACAGAAGAATTCCAAGTGTACGAAACGGTTAAACACCCCAAAAGCCTTTATGGTATTCCGTCCCCTTTCACGAAGTTGGTCGGGCATGGTCGGAGCTACATAATAAGACAAATCAAGTTGTCCTTTCACAATGTCTGAAATTGAGGGTGGCCAAACCGTCATTGATTCAAAAAGTGGCTCTTGGTTGCGTCCTATAATTGCGTCGTAAGAACAGATGGGAGAATATATATATTCTTCGAAAACGTAATAATACCAGTTAGGTTCGTTCTGAAAAAAAATGTACAATGCTTTTTCATCGTCCACTTTGTACGTTCCTACTGCACCCACGCCGATGTCTGGTTTACCGAATATAGGATAGCCTGTTTCGTTGGCGAAAGCAGCAACCTTGTTGAATGCATCCTGCAGTGTAATGTCGTTTCTGTAAGGATCGGGAATGTCGTTAGGTCTCACTATAACCTGACGGGCAGTTGGTACCCCACCCTTTTTGTAGTACAACTTCATTTGACTCTTTTCTTTTATTGCATTGATGTGGTCGGTTTGTATACCCGTAGTCACATTGAAGTCAGTACGCAGTCGTGCATCCTGTTGAAGCCAGTATTCATTGTTCGACTCTATCCAGTCGATACGTCCATATTTCCAAGCAAACCATGCTACCGCACGGTACATTTGATTGTAGTCTTCCATGGAATCAACACGGTAATACTCTGTCAGGCTGTTCTTAAGTTCCCTGCAAAGATTACTGTAGGGTGTGTCGCCGATGCCAAGCACAGTGACCCCGTCTTGTTGCAGACGATGACAAAACTCCCAATAGGTATGTGGGAAATGCGGAGATATAAATATGAAATTCATCTGTCGGTTATTATTGACTTTTGCTTTATTATCAGGTTTTGTTGAATGCAAAGATAGCGTTTAAAAATGATATCCGCACATTATTTAGAGTAATTATTGGGTTGTTGTTCTTTGACTGCCAGAATTTATATGTACATTGAAGTGTGCCAATGAACAATTGCTGTCAATTGTTGCCGGTGATGCGGAGCGCGGTTTTCACCATGGCTCCGACGCCATACTTTAGTGCCTTTTCGTCAAGATCGAACTGTGCAGAATGGTGTTGTGCTGTGCTTCCCACTTCCTCACTGTTCACACCAACAAGGGTAAAGACCACAGGAGCCAGTTCGCTGTACAGTGTGAAGGTCTCCGATGCATACCATGAATATCTTGGATCGTCGGTCACACTTCCTGGGAACAATTCGCCGACAGCTTTCTTTGCAAGTAAAGCAAGCGTGGTATCATTTTCTACAGGAGGCAGATCGACTTTCATCTTTTCGTCAAATGCCACTTGGCATCCATGAGCTTCCGCTATTGTTGTTGAAACACGTTTCACAAGTTCCAGCGCTTGTATGCCAGCCTGTGGATCAAAGAATCGGAGTGTACCTCCTATGTAGACCGAGTCAGGTATCACGTTGTACACCTTTCCACCTTGCAATTGGGTAACTCCGAGGGTAACAAGTTTTGTAATGTCGCGCTGATTGTTCCATGCTATAGAGATGCCGCTCAATATGTTAGCAACAGCGAATACAGGATTTACGCTCAAGTCTGGTCGTGACGCATGTCCACCTTTACCAACAACATGATACGATAGAGTTGCCATGCCGGCCATGACCGGGCCTTCCTTTATGTAAATTTTCCCTGTAGGGACATTCGAGGCCATATGGTTGCCATAGATAGCGTCAAAATGAATGTTGCGCAGAGCGTCCACCATAGGTCGTATGCCAGAGTTAGTTTCTTCGCCTTCTTCAAATATAAATACGAAGCGTCCGCTTAGTTTATCTTTCAGCTCATGAATTATTTTCATTGTGCCAAGCAGTATTGCCATATGCCCGTCATGACCACAGCCTTGCGTCACACCATTCACGAGTGAAACATATTTTTTGCTCTTGCCTCCTCCATTGGTGGCGGTCTCAATTATCGGAAGCCCGTCAATATCTGTACGCAACCCGATAGTCTTACCCGATCGGCCTGTTTCGAGAATCACATAGAAGCCCGTACTTCCTGGTACCTCGTGTACTGACAAGTCATTACCTATTTTTTTGACTTCAGACTTGATGAACTTCGCTGTTTCCAGTTCCTCACCCCCAAGTTCCGGATATAGATGGAAATGTTTGCGGAGTGACAGTACATAGTCGTTTTGTGCGTCTACAAGTTTGATAATATCAGAGTTTTCCACTCCCCCCTTACCATAAAAGGCAAAGGGGATAATGGAAAACAGTACAATCAATAACAATCTACTATTATGAAACATCTTTAATCTTTCTTTTTGTTTTTGAATATGACCAGTTTAATCAGAATATCCAGGGTTTTGGGTTATACCCAACTCCTCGTTGTTCGACCCATAAGGTATAGGGAAGCGGTAGAAGTGTCCGTTGATATTTTGGTACTTAGCTTTCAAGAAGCGGTGTATTCTGGCGAAGAATGTATTCACTTCATAACCATCTGCACCAATTTGTCCTGCCACAGCATAAGAATCATCATAATGTTGGAAGTTCCTAACAGTAAGAACAGTAGCGATAAGATTTTTCCAGCGTGTGAGGTTCTGCCAATGGCGTTGTTCATAAACGAACTCATATTCCCATTCTTTTTGAATATCGCTCAGTGTAGGTGAACTGATGTCGTGTGCCGTGTCTCCGAATCCTCTTTCACGTATCTGGTTCAATGGTGCCGCAGCTTCCGAATTACGATTTAGTTGTACGAGGGCTTCTGCTTTGTTAAGCAGCACTTCGGCATAACGTATTTCTATGCGGTCTACATAGTTATAGAGCTGAGTTGTATACACCGATGTGCTTGTACTGCGGTCAACACCCTTCCCGTATGCTGGCAGAGTGACTGGTGGCAGATAAGTGTGTACGCTGTTGTCACGCGGGTCGGTGATAGTTGTTACAATAGAAAAGGCTTTACGTGGATCGTCATCCGGCCAGTTGTTAAAAGTGTGGATTGGTTGAATGTGTATAACTTCTGTTGTCTCCTGGAACGGATAAGTCCATGCGCAGTGATTCTGGTGGTTCCCTTGTGCATCGATTCCGTCACCTTCATGATATATTGTGAATATTTGTTCAGGTCCATTGCTTTCGTTAGCAATACCGAAGAGATCTTCGAATTTTGGTTCCAATGAGTATACACCAAGTTGATCTACTGAATCAGCGTATTCAATCACCTTCTGCAAGCGTTCCGTGTTCCATGCCGTTGATGCAGGGTCCGTGCGTGAATCTTTTATAGCTTCAACCTCTTCAAACGAAAGCGGATTGCTTGCCCACTGCAGGTATACACGTGTAAGCAAGGCATAAGCAGCGCCTTTCGAAGGATTATAAGTGGCTGACGGAGAGACAGGTAGGTCTTTTGCGGCTTCTGTAAAGTCTTTTGCTATCTGTGTGTAGACAGCATCAATTGGCTGGCGCACAGTGCTGGAATCTGATGTAGAAAGGCGCAAAGGCACTTCGCCCCACAATGCTACGAGCCATGAGTAGAACAGAGCGCGAGAAAATTTGGCACGTGCTATAGGCTCTGCTTTCTGTGCACTGGTGAGCGACTTTGACGCAGTTGCTTTTTCTATAGCATCGTTTACTATTCCTATGCCTTGATACAGTGCATTGAATGTTTTCTTTGAGTACGAGCTTTCTTTGTCGTACTCGAACGTTACCATCTTGGTCACGTCGTCCTCTTCGTTGCCGAGATATGATGTACCACGTTCGGTTGGAGTTTCAACCATAGAAGTAAATGTTGAACTCAAGGTTTGATATGGGCGGTATGCTCCGTTGATCAATGCATAAACTTCATCCTGTGTTTTTACTACATCTTCCTCACCAATGACATTATCATCATCATCGTTGTCACTGCTGCATGACGTCAGCCCTAAAGTAATGGAAGTTGCAATAAGTACTGAATACAAATAAATTTTTTTCATAGTTTTCTTTTGTTTTGTGTTAATGAATAATACTTTAAAATTTAGTTCGTTTTACTTTGTTTGTGCTTTCGCACTTGGTACGTGCATACTTTATGCCGTCCGTTTTGATTTGTGTTCTGTGTTTTCTTTTGCCTTGTTTTATATATTTAGAAATTTAATTCAAATCCTATAGAGAAGCTGCGGCTCTTAGGGTATGCTCCACGGTCGATACCTGTGTCAAGCTCTGGATCATAGCCTTTGTAATTTGTTATGGTAAACAGGTTCTGTGCGTTCACAAACAGTCGTACACTTTCTACGTACCTGCTGAACGGAACTGTATACCCAATGGTAACATTTTGTAGTTTCAGATAGCTTGCACTTTCCACATAACGGCTGTCAAGGTAACTGGTTGCCATCGAGCCGCTTATTGCCGGAATGTCTGTATGTGTGTTCTCGGGTGTCCAACTGTTAAGTACCGATGCCAGTGCGTTGTAGCTGCCAAGTGGATTCTCAAGCGAGCGTCGCAGCAAGTTGACGTTTTTACCGCCTTGTGACCCCTTGAATAAGATAGACGCATCGAGTTGTTTCCAATGGAAGTTTGTTGCTATACCATAGAAGAAATCCGGCTGTCTGCTGCCGAGGATAGTTAAGTCGTATGTGTTGACAACACCATCGGGTTCACCATTTGGTCCGCTTATATCACGTAATATTGCTTTGCCTGTCTGTGCGTCCACTCCGTCGAAGATCAGTCCGTAGAATGAACCCACTGGTTCGCCTTCCTTCAATATACTTTCACGTAAGTCGCCACTGGTCAATTGCTTAACGCTGTTGCTCATGTGAGTAAGTTTATTGTCGTTGTGTGTGATATTGGCCGACAAACTCCATCCCAGGTCATGACGTTTGATAAGTACAGCGTTCACGCTCAGTTCTATTCCCTTGTTAACCACATTGCCTGCGTTCATAAGTTGTGAAGTAGTACTGGTCGATGAGTTTACAGGTAATACAAGCAGAAGATCGTTTGTTTTCTTATAGTAATAATCGGCAACAAAGTTGATACGGTTCTTGAACAATCCGACATCCAGCCCAATGTTATAGCTGACGGTGGTTTCCCATTTTAAGTCTGAGTTGCCAAGATTGCTTTTTGAGTAAGCTGTCTGTCCGCCATAGCTCGTGGCCGTATAACTTGCTGTATATTCGTAGTCTCCAATTTCTTGGTTGCCTACACTTCCGGCACTTGCCCGCAATTTTAATTCAGAAATAAATGTCAGAGGCTTCATGAAATGTTCACGGTCGATATTCCATGAGAGTCCAAGTGAAGGAAAATAGCCCCATCGGTGGTCCTTGGAGAAACGACTTGAATGGTCAGCTCTGAATGTAGCAGTGGCATTGTAACGGTCGAGCAGAGTATAGTTTACACGTGCGATGAGGGAGTTGAGGGTTGCCTTGCTTTGACCCGAGCTTGGAGTATATACATGCGAACCGTCGCCGAGATTATTATAGCCAAGGTCTTCGTTGGTATATTGTGAAGTAGTACTGACATTGAAGTTTGTTTTTGTGTCTTGTATGGTGTAGCCCACTAAAGCACTCAAGTAGTGTTTGTCACTCAGACGCTGATCGTAGTCGAGTGTGAATTCACCTTGAACCACTTGATTCTGTTTGTGTCCGATAGCCCCCACCCCTCCTTCGCTAAGTCCAAGCGACGTGTACGACGGAGCAAAATAGTTTTGAGTGATATTCGACCGTGAGACGCCTCCTGCGGCTTTAGCTTTCAGATGTTCGTTAATGAAATAATTTATTGCAGTGTTCAACAGCGCGTAATCATTGATGCTTTCAGCTGTCGTATTCTTGAGGTCTGACACCGGATTTGCAGCAATCCCGTTTAGTTTAAAGTATGCATTTTCGTATGGGTTGGTGTAGTTGTATGTCCCGTCGTCATTGTATACCGGCACCACAGGTGGCATAAACAGAGCATATGTAAGTGAGTTTGTTATGCCGGCCGAGTATGGTGAAGAAAAGTAATTGACGGGCTGTGTGGTGCTGAGTGAGTTTTGCTTTGTTTTTCCCAGTGTTGAAGACACTGTCAGCTTGAACGACTTCGATAGTTGATGGTCAATATTAGCGCGAAAGTTGTATCGTTTGAAGTCCGACCCGATTACGATGCCTTGTTGATCAGTGTAGGCGGCAGAAATCATCAGTCGCGTCTTGTCGTTGCCTCCGCTCACACTGATTTCATGGTTTTGACTCACACCGGTACGCAATACAGCATCCTGCCAGTCAGTCCCCTTGCCTAATGAAGCGATTTGTTCGTCAGTATATCCCCCGCGGTTGCCAAAATAGTCTTTCTCCATGCGTGCCCATTCAGTAGCGTTGAGCAAGTTGAGATGCTTTGATGCAGAGCTGAACGAGAGTGTGGATTTGTATCGCACCGAGGTCTTTCCGTCTTTTCCCTTTTTTGTACTGACAATTATGACACCATTTGCACCTCTTGAACCATAGATGGCGGTAGCCGACACATCTTTTAATATCTCTATGCTTTCGATATCGCTTGGATTGATGAACGACAGCGGATCAAGCGAACTCTCGATGCTTCCTATGCCTGTCTTCTGTGTACTAAGATCGTTTTGGTATATGAAGCCGTCGACAACATATAGAGGATTGTTGCTTGCATTGACCGAGTTGCCACCACGGATACGTATTTCCGAACCGGCTCCAGGTTGTCCGGAAGATATAATGTCAAGACCTGCTACAGCTCCGCCAAGAGCCTGGTCGAGAGTGGTTGTAGGGAATCCTTCAAAGACATCAGCCGACACGGTTGCCACAGCACCCGTAAGCTGTTCACGCCGCTGAGTGCCATATCCGATGATAACGACCTCATCGAGTGCATTGAAATCCTCACTGAGCCACAGTTCTATATCCTCATCGTTTGCCTCATATACTTCAAGTTCCTCGCTGAAGTAACCAGTATAACTTACCACGATGACAGCCGGAAATTTATTTACGTTCACATTGAACTGTCCGTTGGCATTTGTTACAGCAAGAGTTTTCACTTCATTATCACCTTTCAGACTTACAGCAGCACCTATGATTGGATCGCCAAGAGCCTTGTCGCGAACAGTGCCGTGAATGTTTTGTGCGTGTACTGCTATAATGTTGAGAATTAGTATAGCTATCGCTATGACGTACCTGCGTGATACGTCAAAATGAGTAATTATTCCCATAAATACGAGTGTTATTGTTCTGTGTTTTATTTTGTGTTTAGTGTATGACTATTTTTGTGCCACGTTGCTATAGCTCCTCAGATATCCGAGTTGTTTTACATAATCCTGCCCCACTGTCGTTGCCCATACAATGAAGCTCTCGGCACGGCTGTCGTTGCTATTTATTCTTATACTGCCTGTCGGCAGGCCATTCTTGCCGTGTGTACTTAGATAATCTGTAAGTGCATCAATGTTTTGTATTGCAGCACGTTCTTCGTTGCTGACATGCCCGTCACCGTCAAGGTCTACCGGCAAAATGACCAATCCTTTGGCTGGTTTTCGCGTATCGCTGTCGTATACCAAGCTTGCAACGTCTACCGCTATCGCATCAGTGTGCTGTAAAACTGCAGTTATAACGTTTTCCTCGCGTCCTATTACTTTCTTGGCTTTTATGGCACTCATATCAACGTTCAGCGTATGAGCCAGCAACTCGGTTGTGATGGCATGTTTGCCTCCTAACACGTATGCCGTGCCTTGTATCTGCTTCGATTCTTGGCTGTCGAAATAATCACTGGCACTTTTACCTACAAACAATTCGCGGGTAAGTTTTGCATTGAGCCCCTTACGCAGACGTTTGTCTTGAGACAGAGAGCCTTGAGCATTTGCTATTGGCAGGAGTACGTAATGCGCAAGTGTACCGGAAACATTGCCGCCATCGTTGGTTATATTTACGGTTGCGTCACCATCCCCTGCAGTGCTGACAATCTCCGCCGCAAATTGTGGGTTTACTTTGCTGTACTCGTTGACGAGGGTTTCCATGAGTGGTTGTGTGAATCTTGCGTCCGCTATGTTGATGCGAACTGTTTGTGCTTCGACTGTCTGTATCATAAAAACACCGAGTACGACTGCCATTGTCTTTACCGACTCTATAATACTTTTTTTTGCTTCCATTGTTGTATTTTGTGTTTGTGTTATTTTTTATAGTGATTATATTTAGATTTCTGAAATCTAAGTTTAATGTACATGGAGATGGACCGATCCATGTCTTCCTGTGTGTATTATATTATTATAAATAAGGTGTAACCGATTAGTTACACATACACATTCGACAGCAACAACACACCATAGACATACAGCTTTTACTCTTTCCGTAAAGTCGGAAAATAGAAGTAAAAGCCGATGTCGTCACCAATAATATAATAAATGTATAAGTCATGCGTGTCTGCTTTTGTGTTATTGTTTTGTCGTGAAACTTCATGTCCTGCGCCGTGGCTGCCTCCTTTGGTGAAGCTTGCCCAGCGGGCTTCATTCCGTTTTCGAGTGCAAAGTTACACACATTCCATATATGTTCCAACCTTTTTCCGAAGTTTAGAAAAACATTCCACAAACAATTGTCAATCCATGGATTTTATTCTTTATAGATTACCAAAAAAGCGAATTAGCAGAAAGATTTTCTATAAGAGATGTTGGGCGGCGTCTCGGCACCTCAAATAGGTTTGATTGCTCTCGGCTTGCACCAACATTCCACAATTAAATCAGCAATCTGCTCCAATCCCATTACACTTGTATTTACTATGAGATCATAGTCACGCCCGTCTGTCCAACGATGTCCTGTGTATTGTTGATAATGATTACTGCGCCCACGGTTCACTTGCTCAATTCGCCGTGCTGCGGCATCTGCCGTCAGATTGTCTTTTTGGATTATGCGTCTGACTGCATCTTCACGGCTCGATTTTACAAACACACGAAAAACATTCTTGTCATCACGTAATATCCAATTGGCGCATCTGCCTACAATCACACATGGCTTTTTTGAGGCGAGATTACGTATGATGCGTCCTTCGTTCACAAAAATGGCATCATCATACGACGGATTCATTGAGAGAGGCACGCTCTTGTCTGTAAATATGAGCTCCAGCAATTTACTGTTACTTATATTCTGCTCGTTGTTCTTCACAAACTCTGTGGTATATCCTAGCTGCTTTGCTGTAGTATCGATTATGTCATGGTCGTAATAATCCACACCAAGCCGCTTAGCCAGCGTCTTGGCTAGTGTGAGTCCACCGCTTCCATATTCACGGGCTATAGTAATGACATACGGTACAGCATTTTCTTTAGCTTTTTCTTCCTCTGCCTCTTTTGTAATTTGCTCACGTTCCTTGGATGGAATAAATATATTGTCGAGCCATGCAATATGAGGAGTGAATACCCTGACCATGAAGCCAACATAGAACATGCTGACCAGTGTCCCAACTCCAATCATCTTCCAATCCCAGTGCCCAAAGAACACAAACATAAAGACTATGCCTATAAGTACCAGAGTGGTGTCGGAACAAATCTTCACCTTACCAAAATCCTTCTTCGTTGCCTTGGCAATTGCCAGCGGTAAACCTTCACCGGCAAGCATCAGCGAATCACACCTTACTTCACAAGCAATGCCAAAGGCAAGTAATGCCCCATCTACAAGCAATTCTACGAACTGCAATGTATATCCTATCGCAGGGTTTATGTCTGAAGGTATTTGCATGTACGACGTCATCCACATCGTCACATCAGTGTAAAAGCCAAACAAAAATGACACCAATATCTGAGTCAGTTGACGCCATTCATAGTCCTTCCGCAACAACAATATCTGTATGATAATGAAAAGCACATGCATACAGATAACGATCTGCCCCATTGTCATTGTTATTCCTGGAACCAGCGACAACACATACGGAGGTGCCGATATTGGTGACGAACCAAGATTCGCCCGTATTGACAATGATGTACCAAACGCAATTACAAACAGAATAAAGATGAAGCTGACATAGCGCCGTATCCATTCTTCTTTACTTCTCCTTACCTTTGCCATTATATATTCATTTTTATAACACTCATGATGTGTCTCTACTTGTTTTTCATTGCAAAATTACCACTTATATTTATTTTAAGCAAGAAATATATTTATTTTTGGCTTTGTACGTTACTGATTGGCCGCCATTATTGCATTTTTATTCATGTGTCTGACAAGGCTACAATGCATATGTCATCCTCGCATCATGAGATGCCATTCTTCATAATCCAGTGCATGTCCGTTATCCCAAATCACAAAGTGATTGAGAGAACCCTCATAGTGTACTCTTTTGCACTGCAACATAAACACAGTCCATCATAGTGCTTATGAGTCCACCGGGCCCACCGCTTAATACACCTCTGCGAACTGTGTCAAGTGGCGTCCCTCTCCACCTTTTCACTCCGAGGCACCAGCCTACTATCTGCGATAGCAAATGTAGAAACCTACAATATTATTGTCATTAGTGCCGCTGTATGAGAACATGAGAGTCCGTATTATTTATGTCTGTAAATCAGCATGTTCTGTGGTCGTACGACTATAAGGGTAGTAAACGTACGTTCACTCAGTGCTTGGTCGTACGACCACAGGTCTTATGGACGTACGACCACAGAATTGATGCTTTTTAGTCAACGGATAGTAAACGAGTTCGTTTACTAATCGGGCTTTGTACGTACGACCACTGCCATTTTAGTAAACAGATAGTAAACGGTAGTAAACGCATTTGGAAACCGGCACGATCACTGCCATCTGCCCCACTCGTCTAAGGCTTCTGAATGGCATGTGAGCACTGTTCATTAGCATAGCACGGTTATACCGCACCCACCCCGTCATCATGAGGATTCATCCGAGTGGATCTTCATAGCGGAGCCCATAGCACTAATGCATAGCATGCTTATAGTGAAATGAGGATCTACTCACTACATAGAGAGGACGGAAATGCCATGACGCCGCCACTTATCTGCGATAGCAAATGAACATTGGCATGACGAAGACGAGGGAAAAGACTGATGCGGCAAGTCCACCTAATGAGCCTACTGCAAAGGCAAACCAAAAGTGATTGTTTTCTGAATTTAAGAGGAAAGGCAACAGTCCTGCCATAGTGGTTAGCGTCGTAAGAAACACTGGAATTATCTTATGATTGTATGCCTTTAAGTAAGCACGGATAGTTGGATGGTTATAGTTGCCACAATTCTCTCTAAGATGTGCTATGATGTAAATCGCAGAGTTGACAGCTACTCCACACAGCAATACAATAGAAGCCAGTCCGCCACTTCCGAACTGTATTCCGGTAAAATGAAATGTGAGGAAGGCACCTGCCAACGAAACTGGTATATTGATTATTATGACAAACGGTATGGTAACCGATTCGAAAAGTATAGCGCAAATCATGTAAATGATTAAAATTACAATACCAATAAGCCAATATTGCTGTGAGGCCTCTGTATACCAGTCAGCGAATGAAGGAGAGTTGCACTTAAAACCTACAGGAAGCCTGTCAGAAATATTTTCACGCAATCGCTTCATCAACTTGTCAGTATAGCTGTACGAGCCAAGCACATTGAACGCCACTCTGAGTACATATTCCTGGTTGTGCTTCGGAATACAGTTCTTTGCTTCACGCCGTGCTATATTGGCAAAATCGGATATCTTTATGTCTGCGGTGTCGACTTTGATATACGAATTTTGCAAATTCCACAAATCGAATTTGTCACGCTGACCAGACTTCACGACTACATCGGTTTGCTTTTTACCATCGCTAAAAGAGCCTGCCTCCTGCTGCGACAATATACCCTGAAGTGTTGCATATACCTTAGAAATGTCTATTGAATGCAGTGCCATCGCCTCCTTGTCGTACCTCAAATAAAACTCATCGGGCTGGTCCTCGTAATCAGGAATCTCTATCACCGCATCCACTATACGGCTGTTTGTTGTAAGCGTGTCCATTATATCTTCGGCATACCGGTAGAGTTGGTCGTAATCATAGCCCGAGATCTCTATGTTAAAAGCTCTGTATTGGAGGTTCAGTGAGTTACTGAAGCCACGGTCGCTGATTCCGTATGTACTCCAGTCGGCACCTCCTATTGTCACAATCTTTCCGATAACTTTCTGCTCGAAGGAATAAGGGAAACCGGTTTGCTTGGCACTGTCTGTAAATTCTACATTGACTATGGCTCCCCAAGAACCGATGTTTGTCTCGAATCTCTTAATCTCCTTTCCATATTGTGAGATAAACCGTTCGAGTATCATTATTTTCTCGTTCAACCCCGCAGCATTGCCGCCAAGCGGCATCTGAGCCCGGATATGCAAAATGTATTCTTTGTCCTCTTTTCTCATGCTGCCTTCTGCCGTGTTCGTGAAAAGGTATATGCTGAAGTACAGCAATGCAGCAACCGTCACAAGACCGAATGCTACAGAGATTCTTTTATGCCCCGAAAGCGAATTAAGGTATTTGGTATACCATTTGTTCCACAAGAGGCACAGCCGTTTGCGATGAACACCGGAGGTATTCCGACTGTTATAGTGCAAGGTGTCGGTCATTGCAGGGACGAAAGCATAAGCCACCACCAAAGCTACAGTGAGGTTTATTATAATGACCCAAGTAAAATCGCGCAAATCGTGCTTGATGTCGTCCGGCAAAAAAAATATGACGACTAAAGCCCCGACAGTTGTCAGCAATGCAGCGAGCACGGGGAAAAATATTCTGCGGTTATGATAGTAGCTGTAATGGTCTGTCATGACAATGGAAGCGTCTATGATCAGACCAAGTGAAACGGTGACACCTGCAATCGAATAAGGATGCATTCGTATGTCGAACAGCCAATAAGCGATAATTGCCAATAAGATGTCAGCAAGTAGCGTTGATGTTATAATGATAAGGTATTTCCAGTTTCGCATGGTCAGCCATACGAATACAATCAAAATAATAAACGACAAAGCACTCTGCCATGCAAGTTCCCGAAGGTCTTTCATCTGCTCTTCTGCCAAATTGCGGCTCAGCGTGAAATGCATCTTCTCTTCCGATTGTTTGCCGATCAAATCCATCACTCTCCTTGCGGTCATTATCATGTTGGCATCAGCGTCAGCGTTGATGTTCATGTAGATTGTGTTCAAACCATTCACACGGTAATAGCTGTCAGGCAGACGGTCTTTGTACTCCAGAGTGGCAAGGTTGTTCAGATACACGACTGTATTTCTGACCCGTTTAACAGGGATGTCGTCGAGCCTGCCGTTATAGTGTGTTGTAGCAAGGTACAGACTTAGTCTGACTTTATTTCCTGAGTGTTCTTTTGCTATCACATCACTTACAAATCCTTCCCTTCCCATGTAGCTGCGTACGGCATTTTCTATATCCGACATGGTTATGCCGGCTGCTATAGCCTTCGATGGGTCGAACACAATCTCAATGTACCGGCCTGTACCACCC
>CAYVNW010000037.1:0-32127 GCA_964452915.1 uncultured Bacteroidaceae bacterium
GCCAATCTGGTGTCGTACAGGCTGCCGGGTTCGGTGACGGGTTTGGGAAACTATGTTTTCTATAATTGCAAGGCCTTGAACTCGGTTACAATACCCACCTCTGTAACAGACTTGGGTTCAAAAATTTTTATAGGGACAGGGTGGTACAATAGCCTGCCTGACGGTCCGGTGTATTTCAATAACATGCTTTATGTGTTCAAAACATCGGGCGAAGAGGCTTCCGTGGACATAAGGCAGGGAACCGTTGCAATATGCGGAGGCGCCTTTTACGGATGTCACTCGCTGACCTCCGTTACGATCCCCTCTTCAGTCCATACCATAGGCACGAGGGCTTTTTACGGATGCCGCTCGCTGACCTCCGTTACAATCCCCTCTTCAGTCCGCACAATAGGAACGGGAGCGTTCTACGGATGCAAGAACTTGAAGTCGGTGAAACTGCCAACCTTCATTACTGAGATTGGGCACAGCGTGTTCTATGAATGTTCGAAACTGCAGACTATAGAGATTCCTGCATCGGTCAAGAGTATCGGGGGACGGGCGTTCGCCGGATGTACCAGTCTAAAGTCTGTTGAGTTTCCATCATCGGTCAGCAGCATCGGCAGTGGGGCGTTTTTGGGATGTACCGGCTTGAAGTCCGTAGTGATTCCGGCATCGGTCAGAAGTATCGAAAGCGGGGCGTTTTCAGGATGTACCGGTCATGTGGTAGTACATATATATTGGGACGATCCTTCGTCTGTGTCGGTGTCCTCCGACTTCTTATCTGATGTTGATATGGCGACATGCGTACTGTATGTACCAAGAGGCAAATTATTACAATATTTAATTACGCCAATATGGAAAGGATTCTCTAAAGTCATTGAATACGACTCGGCCGACAACGAGCTGACTCTTGATGTAAGATATGGCAACATAGCGGTGATAAAACAAAGGGTGTTCCGTGGCACACGGGTAGAATGGGAAGTACCGGACGGTTACAGCCGCTTGCGGTTCAACGGCGAGGACGTAAGCGGTCAATTGAAAGACGGTACTTATGTTACCCCACCGTTGACGGAGAACTCCACCCTGCAGGTTGACCTTGACAGCCTGTATGACAACAACGGTGACGGCAAGGTGGATTCCCAGGACGTGCTGAACGTGTATGAATATATGGAGGGACAATAGAACAAAAACGTATGGGGTTCTTTGATTTTTCTACTAGAAGTTTGCTTTAAGAGAAAACATGTATATTTGCGGTGTGCAACTTATTGGGTAATGCATAACACGATCTCGGATAAGGATACATACTAACAAATAAAACCATATAGAATATGAAAACAATTATACTAACACTTACAGCGGTTCTAGTTGCCATCGCAGCCAGCGCGCAAACATCCTTTACAACTTCCAAATTGGCTATTGCGGCCGATGACGGAGGTATGGAAATTGACTTTGACAGCATAAAGAGTGCGATTGATCAAAATAGTGGCTTTGTTTTTAAGATCAAAGAATATCAGGGTCCAAGCATAGATATTGGCAGTATAATGCAATCAATGAATGGTGCATATACCATTCCCGGAAGTATTACTACATCGTATGTTACAATAAATATTCCAAACTATACGCTGACGGTTGGTAAGAGATATCAGGTTCAATGTTATTTACCTTCTGACTTTTGGTTCAAGCTGATGTGCCATAATCCGTATGATAATTTTCGAGTACGAATTTTCGGTGCTGACAGTAGCGGAAACATTTGTTTCAAGCAGACTATAGGCACGGTGTGGTATAACAACAGTCTGGTGGTTGGAAGCCACTAGTTATGTTATGGAGGCGATACATCACTAAGTGATCTCAATTTTTACATGTTTATACTGAGCGACGCTGTTAATGAATGGGCAGGCAGTGCGGCGGACGTGGTAGAATGTTTCCTTTGCCTTTCATTCGGTGCTTATTAATACAGTTTGTACCCACATGAGAAGCCGAATATTGATTTTAACCGCTTTGCTTATCTCAATCACTCTATATTGCGGCGCACAGGAAGTGATTACCAGCGGAGTGTGCAGTAACGGACTGCGTTGGAAGGTAGTAAGGGAACGTGCCGTCACACTGACTATTCAAGGCAAGGGACCGATCGTTGATTATCCATGGCAGAATAGTGACAATGTGGATCGAGCCCTGATACAACGTGTCGTAATAGAGGAAGGTGTCACAAGTATCGGGAACGAGGCTTTTTATTATATACATAATATGAAGTCGGTAGTCATACCCGGTACTGTCATGAGCATCGGCGAGAAGGCATTTTGTAGATGCCGGGGTTTACTGACAATAAAGTTACCCAATTCGGTCACAACTATCGCAGATGCTGCTTTTGCAGGTTGTACCAATTTAGAAACAATTGTAATATCTGAATCTGTGAAAAGCATAGGCGTTGCGGCTTTCAGTGGTTGTTCTAAATTGGAATCTGTTTACATCCCTTCTTCTGTAACTAACTTAGGAATTTATGCATTCCGAGATTGCTCAAGTCTGACATCTATAACCCTATCAGATTCAATCACTGATATAGCCCCATATACATTCGA
The DNA here is from genome assembly GCA_964452915.1 of uncultured Bacteroidaceae bacterium. GTDB lineage: Bacteria > Bacteroidota > Bacteroidia > Bacteroidales > Bacteroidaceae > Colivivens. The sequence goes on from CAYVNW010000037.1 coordinate 2,556, forward strand.
TAATTGTAACAGCCTTACGTCAATTAGCATACCGAATTCAGTGACAAGCATAGGTACTTATGCATTTGAAGATTGTTACGGATTAGAGTCAATAATTATATCCAATTCGGTTACAAGCATTGATGGCTATGCATTTAGTGGTTGCTACCAGTTGAAATCAATTTATGTATCTTGGCCCCGGCCTGAATTAATATCCATAATAGCGCCTGATCCTGCATATGACCCGTCATACCAGTCCCTATGGTTGTGGAGCAGTGGACATTTCCCCGAATCATGTACTTTATATGTTCCAAGAGGACGTTCCGAAATATACAGGAGAAATGCCGAATGGAACGTAATTAAGAATATAGAGGTATACGACGCGGAACCGTTCGAGCCGTACCTGACAATCTGCTACGATGATTTCGTGGTTGCAACCCAGAAAGTGCAGGACGGCAACTCAATAGAGATAACGCTGCCAGCCGGATACACAAGTGTGAGGTTAAAAGGAAACAGCGTTACCGGCCAAGTGAGGAACGGAGTCTATATTACACCACCGATAGCAGCCAACTCCACTCTGACGGTTGACTTCGGACACGACCTCCGTGACAACAACGATGACGGCAAACTCGACTCCCAGGATGTGCTGAACGTGTATGAATATATAAGAAAAAAATAAAAAGACATGCAACTATATGAAAAAATTAAGCTTAGCACTATTATGCGCAATGTTTGCAAATGTCATCGTGGCTGACACTATTGCAGGCGGAACCTGTGGAGAGAATGCTACTTGGTCATTAGGAAGCGACAGCGTTCTGACAATTTCAGGAACGGGGCAAATGACCGATTTCCAAAACATGATTTATATTCCATGGCAAGCACAATCTGCGATGGTTAAGCATGCCGTAGTAGAGGATGGCATAACATATATCGGGGACTACGCTTTTGCCGGTTGTACCAACTTGGTATCTTATTCATTTCCAAGTTCTGTAACACATTTGGGCAATTATGTATTTTATAATTGCAAGTCATTAAATACGGTATCAATCCCTACATCCATAACAGATATCGGGCTAAACGCATTTTCGGGAACAGCATGGTATGATGAAAGGCCAAGCGGTCCCATATATTTTAATGACATGCTATATTCGTTCAAGGCATCGAGCGATATAACCTCCGTTGAAATCAAGCAAGGTATAGTGAAAATATGTGACGGTGCATTTAACGGATGCAGTTCAATAACATCCATCACTATTCCGGCAACAGTAAAGCAGATTTGCCAAAGAGCCTTTTATAATTGCAGAAGTTTACAGTACGTGAGCTTGCCAAATACCATTACGGAAATTGAAAGTCGCGTTTTTTACAATTGCCATTCATTGGAATCTATCACGATTCCGGCATCAGTGAAAAGTATTGGTTCCAATGCCTTTTACGGTTGCTCCAAACTGACATCATTGGAAATTCCAAGCTCGGTCAGGTCGATAGCAACAAAAGCATTCGCATTGTGTACGGGGCTTGCGTCTGTACGCACTTATTGGAACGACCTCTCAACCGTATCGGCAGTCTCGGATATTTTTTCAGACGTTAACATGAACACTTGCATTCTATACGTTCCAAGAGACAAACTGACTGTATATTTGGGTGCCACGCCGTGGGGAGATTTTGTAAAAGTAATGGAATATGATAGTGCGTCTGAAGAAGTTACACTCGATGTCAGATATGGAGATATACATGTAATTACAGAAAAAGCATTTCGCAATTCACAAATAGAATGGAAAATGCCTGCGGACTATAAAAAAGTAATATTCAATGGAAAGGATGTAACTGGAGAGGTGACAGATGGCACATTCATAACACCTCCACTGACAGACAACTCAACTTTATCAATCGATTTTGGCGATAAGATGTATGACAACAACGGTGACGGAGTGGTGGATTCCCAAGACGTGCTGAATATTTATGAAGGCATGGCTGATGAATAGCGGCATTCATTGCAACCTGCCCTTATGTTTTAACCACAAATAAAAGGCAATACAAATAACGACCGAGACTGCCGACCCCATCGGGGTTGCTAATCCCATTGGATAAAGAGTGTCCGGATAGTTAACGGACAACAGATAGCTAAACGGGATTCGCATGACTATAATAGCAATGACATTGTGTATGAATGACACGATCGATATACCGCATGCACAGAAGAAACCACTGAAGCAGAAGTGAATGCCGGCAATACCTGTATCCCAAATATATGACCGGAGGTATTCACTGCCCGACTTAATGACACCTGCGTCATCAGTAAACAGACCTACAATGTCACCTGCAACGAACTGAACCACAATGGAAACCGCCAGTCCGTATACTACCGCAATCGACATCGCATCCCAAAGGGTTTTCTTGGCCCGTGCCATCTTGTGCGCACCTATGTTTTGCGCACCAATAGCACTGACTGCCGAAAGCATAGAGGATGGCACAAGAAATAATGCGCCAATCACTTTCTCAACAACTCCCACTGCAGCCGCATCTGTCAGTCCCCTCATATTTGCGATTACAGTTATAACAATAAATGCCACCTGTATGAATCCGTCCTGCAAAGAAATAGGAATACCTATCTTCAGTATCGCACGCATAGCTTCACGTCGAGGCTTAAGGTCAGTCTTGCCAACACTGATGGCACGATAACGCCGGATCATGATCAGTGATATTATCACGCTTATTGTCTGCGACAAGGTTGTACCAAGAGCGGCTCCTGCAGGACCCATATCCATGCATCCAATAAAGACAATATCCAAAATGATATTGCAAACACATGCAATAGCAATAAAGTACATTGGACTTTTTGAGTCGCCAAGCCCTCGGAAAATGCTTGCGATTATATTATATGCCACTATGAACGGGATGCCAAGAAAGCAAATGAGCAAATAGTCTCTGGTTCCTCCAACTGCTTCCTTCGGGGTTTCAATGAGGTCGACTATCCCCGAAACGCCTGCGAGCAATATTATGGTAACAAATATTGCGAAAACCATAAACAGCACGACGGTGTTGCCAACCACAACTGATGCCCGCTTATTGTTTTGCGCCCCTATCGACTGGCCTAACACAACTGTTGTCCCCATTGCCAAACCTATGATAATGACTGTCAGCATATGCATGATCTGCGAGCCTATACTGACCGCAGTTATACTCTCCACTCCACAATATTGTCCGATAATGTACAAGTCTGCCATGCCATACAATATCTGCAAGAAGTATGACAGCAAATATGGTATTGAGAAATCAATAATGTTGCGCATTATTCCGCCTTCGGTCAAGTTCTTAGATTTCATAGTTGTTAGTCAAGTGATTTTATTTTGCTTGCAAAGATACAGTTTTTTTCTCAGTTAATGCTGATGCTATACGAGGTTTCCATCATACTATATGCTCATATTGACGCGATAAGGCTTTTGTGAACGCCATAAATGAGAGCAGACAATCCAGAACGGCAATACATCAACCCAAATCAGTCATTAGACAGTTACGCCCTAACAAGCTCTTTTTTGCATCTCTTCTTTTGTTTTTCAGTTACAATGGAATCACATTGCGTTCTCAAAACATAAAAACATTTGCTAAGAACAATAGTTGTTATCATCATAACGCTAATGGCCGATTTGGGTTCAATATATAGTAGACGGCATATTTACACAATAAAGAACGAATAACTACGTTATTAATTACGATGAGGTGTATTTATGCAATCCTCGTCGGATATGTAACGATGATATAAACGACACAAAATGATAGATTATATAAAAGGGAAAGTTTCTGACTTGTCTCCAACCAACGCTGTAATTGAGTGTGCCGGCATAGGTTATGCGATTAATATCTCACTCAACACATTCACTGACATTCAAGGGAAAGAAGAAGTCAAACTATATATCTATGAATCAATCAGGGAAGACGCATGGGTACTGTATGGTTTTTCATCGAAAAAAGAGCGCGATTTCTTTCTACTACTGCTTTCTGTATCCGGTGTTGGAGGAAATACCGCACGTATGGTTCTCTCGTCATTTTCAGTTTCAGAGCTTGCCAATATCATTGAGTCAAACAACGACCGCTTACTCTCCACTGTTAAGGGATTGGGAAAGAAAACTGCCCAAAAGATCATATTGGAGCTGAAAGACAAGATCGGATCACTTGGTATCGAATCGCAGGAACCGGGACAAAGTGTCTCAACCGCAAAGCAAATCAACAGGGAAGTGCACGATGAGGCAGTCGAAGCACTCAAAATGCTTGGTTTTCCTCCTGCTCCTACAAGCAAAGTGGTCAGGAACATACTCACAGAAGAGCCTGATGCGCCTGTTGAGACAGTCATTAAGAAAGCGTTGAAGATGCTTTAAGGATGTATCGTAATTGAATGAAAGTTAAGAAGTTTACAATATTATTAGTTGTTTGGACTGTCGTGCTGGCTGTATCAGTCGGTGCGATGTCCGATTCTTCTGTCATGGCTTTCTTCGATATTCCATATTCTCAGTTGCCAAAGGATTATTCTGAAACCTTAATACAACCGATCGACACCAACCCACGCATCAAAGTTAAGAAAACCGACTATCCAAACGATGAAACTCCGATAGAAACATCCATGGACCTTGCCGACCCTGACAACATCAGTCACGACGTAGGTGAATACGATGAGAAAAGCGGTTATTATAAAGTCGGGACCAAGTTGGGAGACAACTACTTGAGTGCCCCTTATCTTATGACTCCCGAGGAGTACATGGAATGGACTTCACGGAAATCACTAAATGAATACTTCCGTCAACGGAACGACTCACTCTTCACACACAAAGACAAAGATAAGTTCGACTTTACGGATATGCATTTTGACTTAGGCCCTGCAGAGAAAATATTCGGACCTGGGGGTGTAAGGATCAGAACGCAAGGGAGCGCGGAACTGAAAATGGGAATCAACAAAAAGTTTGTCGACAATCCGTCATTGGCTGAGCGCAACCGTAAAACCACAGATTTCGATTTTGATGAGAAAGTAAATTTGAACGTCAATGCAAGTATAGGCGACAAAATGAGTTTCTCTTTGGGCTACAATACGGACGCGTCTTTTGATTTTGACAGCAAAAACTTGAAACTGAGCTATGAAGGCAAGGAAGACGAGATCGTGAAGTTGTTGGAGGCGGGTAACGTGACGTTCCCTTCAAACAATTCACTGGTTCGTGGCGCACAGTCGCTGTTTGGTATACGTACGGACCTGCAATTCGGGAAACTGAACCTACAAACCGTTGTCTCACAGAAAAAGTCGAAATCTACCACTGTGTCATCCACCGGTGGTTCTCAGCTGAGTTCATTCGAGATTGAGGCAAGCAATTACGATGAGAACACGCACTTCTTTCTTTCACAATATTTCCGTGACACATATAACCAGGCATGCTCCACTTTGCCTACAATCACGTCGGGTATTACCATAAACAGAATTGAAGTGTGGGTAACCAATACATCAGGAGCCACTGAGAATACAAGAGACATTATCGGATTTGTAGACTTGGGAGAACGTACGAAGATCAGTAATACAAACTTATGGACCGGCTCAGGACTTTCTGTGCCACAAAACTCCGCAAACAACCTGTACTCAACCATCGTAAACGAATACAGCGGCACACGTGACATCGAGCAGGCAAGTTCTATTCTTGAAAGCAATGGGTTCATGACTGGAGGTGTCGACTATGAGAAGGTGGAGAACGCACGGCTTCTCTCCTCATCGGAATACACGCTCAATTCCTACCTCGGATATATATCCTTGAGTTCTGCGCTAAGAAGTAACAGCGTTCTTGCTGTAGCTTATGAATACACTTACGGAGGCAATACATATCAGGTCGGAGAATTCTCGTCCGACATGAAAGACAACGAACAGGCTCTGTACGTGAAACTATTGAAGAACACAAGCAACTCACCGAAGATGGGCAATTGGGACCTGATGATGAAAAATGTCTACTCACTCAATGCACAATCGGTTCAGAAAGAGAAATTCAAACTCGACATAAAATATCTGAGCGACACAACCGGTGTTTATCTGTCATATATTCCAGAAGAAAACTTTAAGAATACCACTCTTCTGAAGATGATGAACCTCGACCGTTTGGACGACAACCAGAAGACAAATCCAAACGGCAAATATGACTTCATTGACGGCTACACCGTCATTGCGTCAAAAGGTAAGGTGATATTCCCTGTAGTCGAACCATTCGGTGATTGGCTTGCAACGAAACTGGCCGACGAGTCATTAGCCGAAAAATATTGCTACTACGAACTTTATGACTCCACAAAGACTGTGGCGAAACAAATTGCGGAGAAGAACAAATTTATTCTGACCGGTGAATACAAGGGTTCATCGGGAAGTCAAATATACTTAGGGGCCGACTATATACCACAAGGGTCTGTTGTTGTCACGGCAGGAGGTGTCACCCTGACTGAAGGGTCTGATTATACAATCGACTATAGTACCGGTTATGTTACAATCATCAACCAAAGCATTATCGACGCAGGAACAAATGTGAGCGTTAGCCTTGAAAGCCAGGAATCATACTCAATGATGCGCAAGACTATGCTCGGATTGAACTGGACATACGACTTCTCAAAGAATCTGCAACTGGGCGGTACGTACATGCGGCTCACCGAACAGCCTCAGACAACTAAGGTTGCCATGGGTAGCGAGCCGCTGAACAATACAATTTGGGGACTTAGCCTCAACTGGAAGCAAAACAGCCAATGGCTGACCAACATGGTCGACAAGCTGCCATTCATCGAAGCAAGCCAACCATCGAGCATCAATTTCAGCGGAGAGTTTGCGCAACTGATTGCCGGCAAAGCAAAAGGAGTACAGTCGAACGCATCTTATTTGGATGATTTCGAAGAGACTAAAAAAGCATACGACTATAGCACACCTACTGCATGGATGCTGTGTTCCACTCCTGCCGACATGGAATATGGTACACTCAGCGACTCCATACTGTATGGATTCAACAGAGCACGACTGGCATGGTATACTATAGACCCGCTGTTCACACGACGCAGTTCATCACTTACTCCGGGACATATCAAAAATGATTTGGAGCAACTGTCTAACCATTATGTGCGTGAGGTATACGTGCGTGAGGTGTATCCGAACCGCGATGTGAATCAAGGTGAAAGTAACACACTTTCAATATTAAACTTGGCATACTACCCTAACGAGCGTGGTCCTTACAACCTCGACCCTGACGTTGATGCCGACGGGCATCTAAACGACCCGAAGAAACGTTGGGGAGGTATGATGCGCAAAATCGACATCAGCGATTTCGAAACTTCAAACATCCAGTACGTGGAATTCTGGTTGCTCGATCCGTTCATCTATTCAAATCAACGAAACGATGGTAAGACGTATGGTGGTGATTTGGTTTTGAACCTTGGTGACGTTAGCGAGGATGTATTGAAAGACGGCAAAAAATTCTATGAAAGTGGTATGCCTGTCAGTGATGTGTCTTCAGTATCCTACACCACTTGGGGTAAAGTGCCTAACGAAAAGAGTGTAGTTTATTCATTCAGCACTGAAAGCGGAGCACGCCAGCGTCAGGATGTCGGCCTCAACGGACTTTCGTCAACTGAAGAACGAGAGTATGGCGCATATGCAAATTATCTCAGGCAAATTCAAGGAAAAGTAAGACAGCAAGTATATGACTCAATCTATGACGACCCGGCCGGTGATGATTACCATTATTTCCGCGGCACTGATTTCGACACCTACCATACCTCAATCCTCGAACGTTATAAGAGGATAAACAACCCTGAAGGAAACTCTCCAAATTCAAGCGAGAGCGGAGAATCATATAGTACAGCATATAAGACGACCCCTGATGCCGAGGATATCAATCAGGATTATACGATGAACGAATATGAGAATTTCTTCAAGTATACTATCAGTCTGCGGCCGGAAGACATGGTTGTCGGACGCAACTTCATCGTTGATGAGAGAAAAACAAGCGTAAGGCTGAGAAACAATCAGACAGAAGACGCTACATGGTACCAGTTCCGTATACCTGTTGAGGAAGGTACAACTGTAGGCAGTATAAGCGACATGAGCAGCATCAGGTTTATCCGCATGTATCTGACAAACTTTGAGGAGCCTGTCGTACTGCGCTTTGCCTCGTTTGACCTTGTCGGCGGAGAATGGCGTAACTACTCAAAAGCACTCTACACGGGCGACAAGCCAAGTGTCAGCGGTACGCTCAAGACTGCCGCTGTCAATATCGAGGAAAACAACGATAAGACTCCTGTGAACTATGTGCTTCCTCCGGGTGTCACTCGAGTTGTTGACCCTAATCAGCCTCAGTTGACTCAGTCAAACGAGCAGGCGCTCGCAATAACTGTGGAGAACCTGGCTTCCGGTGATGCACGGGCGGTTTACAAAGACATGAATAAAGACTTGAGGAAATACAAACATATACAAATGTTTGTTCATGCCAACGCGCTCGAAGGCGATCAAACATTGCAAAATAATCAAATGAGCGTCTTTGTACGTCTCGGAAGCGACTACAAGAGCAACTATTACGAGTATGAAATACCATTGACTCTGACACCCGAAGGACATTACGACACTTACACGAAGGCTGGGTGCGAAGCAGTATGGCCCGAGGAAAACATGCTCGACATTGATTTCGACCTGCTGACTTCTGTTAAGCATGCAAGAAACGTCGCCAAAGCAAATAACCAGGCAAGCTACACCCAATTGTACTATGAGTACGATCCTGACAACCCAAACAACAAAGTGAGTGTCATGGGTAATCCTTCGCTCGGAGAGGTTAAGACCATGATGATTGGAATCAGAAACAACGGACGCAGCACAGGCTCTGTAGAAGTGTGGGTGAACGAATTGCGATTGAAAGACTACAACAACGAGGGAGGCTACGCGGCACAAGGAAACCTTAACGTTCAACTGTCCGACCTTGGAAGCGTTAACCTGACCGGACATCTTGAAACCGCAGGGTTTGGAGGATTGGAAGAAGGTATTTCATCACGACGGGACGACAATCTGTATGAATGGGGCATCACGACAAACTTCGATCTGGGCAGACTGTTCCCAGAAACATGGAAAATGAACTTGCCGTTCTACTACTCTTATTCATGGCAAAAGGTGTCTCCTAAATACAATCCTTTTGATACTGACATGCTATTGAAGGATGCACTTGATGAATGTGAGACTAAAGAAGCAAGAGACTCGCTTGCCAATCTTACAGAGACGATAGTAAAGAATAAAAACTTCTCGCTCAGCAATTGGAAGTCGAATTATCAGAGCCGTGTTCCGATGCCTTATGACCCTGCGAACTTCGCCTTCAGTTATTCTTACAGCCAACGCTACAAGACAGGCGAAACCACAGTATATGAGAATGAAGAAAACTGGAAGTTCAACATGAATTACAGTTATTCTCCAAAATACAAAGCGTGGGAACCGTTCAAAAATATAAAGGGTAAGTCTAAATGGCTGGATATCGTAAAAGCCCAGAATCTGAACTACTTGCCACAAAGCATACAGTTCAATACCGACATCATGCGCAGCTATTATGAATTTCAGGAGCGTGACATTGATGCCGGAACTCAATTGCCGGCCACATGGTCGGAACAGTTCCTATGGAACCGTCAGTTCTCTATCCGCTGGGATATATTTAAGTCAATGAAGTTGCAATACACATCTGCGACAAATGCGGAAATCGAAGAACCGTATACACCTGTCAATAAAGACCTTTACCCCGACCGCTACGAAGCTTGGAAAGACTCTGTCAAGACAAGTCTCAGACATTTTGGACGCCCTCTGACATACGCTTCTACATTCAACGGATCGTACACCGTACCGCTGAATAAGATACCTGCAATGGACTGGATGTCGCTTGACGGCAGCTATGCGAGCACATACGGATGGAACCGCGGCACAGAACTGGAGGACGGGACATCACTCGGTCATACTGCCAACACATCGCGTACAGTAAATATTAATGGTAAGATAAACTTCGAGACTCTTTATAAAAAATCAAAGTTCCTGGCAGGCGCGAACCAACGGTTTGCCTCGGGCAAGAAGACTTCATCAAATAGCAGAACCGCCACAAAAAAGAAAACCACCACAAAAGACAACGACAAAGATAAGACGGCGGACAACAAAAACCGGAATTCAGCGGCAAGCAACAAAAAGAAGAGTTTCTCTAAGGAAGTCTCTTTGAATGATACGACATACACCGACGTAAAACACGGACAGAAGTCTAAACGCATTATAGTCAAGGCAACAACCAAAGGAGGCAGGACCTACAATTTGAAATATAAAAAAATTGACGAGAACACCATACGTGTGAAGAACCTCGACACCATCCCTGTCAAAATCACTGTAACCGCAAAAGATCCGTTGGACGATAAAGGATGGTACAAAACACTGCAGACCATATCCCGTGGACTCATGATGATTCGCAGCGCAAGTTTCACTTACAGGAACACATACACCATGACCTTGCCTGGATTCAGTACGGAAATCGGTGATGCTTTCGGACAGAAGTCGGTTAACGGAATTCTCTCGCCTGGTCTCGACTTTGCCTTTGGTGCTATTGGCGACAGTTATGTAAACAAGGCGGCAAGAAACGGATGGCTTATGCAGAACGACTCCAACATCACGACACCTGCAACCACAAACGCCACCGAAGACTTGCAAGTCAGAGTTTCACTCGAACCATTGCGCGACTTGAAGATTGATCTCAACGCAAGCCGGACGGTCAATAAATCAAAGAGCATACAATTTATGTATACCGACATGCCTATCACACAAAGCGGAAGCTTTAACATGACAGTCATTACTGCAAAAACTGCGTTTGCGGGAACAGGAAACATAAACAACAACTATAACTCAAAGCCGTTCAACGACTTTTTGGCTTATATTCCGATAATGAAAGACAGGGTGGAAAAACGTTATGAGAACGTCATTTATCCGGTCGGTACGGGTAGTGCTTACGAAGGGAAAATCTACGATGCCGCCAATGGCGAAGTAAACCAATACTCTCCTGACGTACTGATTCCGGCATTTCTGGCAGCTTACTCGGGAGGCAGCGCATCAGGCAGCAGCCTTGATATATTCCCGTCAATATTGAAAATGATGCCAAACTGGAAACTGACTTATAGCGGACTGTCGAAATTAGCTTGGTTTGCCTCAAAGTTCAAGAGTTTCAACATCAACCATGCATACAAAAGTGTATATTCAGTTGGTGCATACAACTCGTATACCAACTACATGGGATATATGAACGACTTGGGATTCATACTTGATGTAACATCGGGCAACCCTATTCCAAGCAGTATGTACAACATCAGTACAGTCTCAATCACAGAGTCATTCTCTCCTTTGATTGGAGTTGACATGACATTCAACAGCGGACTCACGGCAAAGCTCGAATACAAGAAGACACGTTCGCTCAACCTCAGTCTGACATCTGTTGCCCTGACTGAAAATTACTCCAACGATATAGTTGTCGGTTTAGGGTACAAGATGAAAGACCTCAATCTCTTCGGAGCCAAGAGAATACAGTCGGGCATACCAAAGAGCAAAAAGAAATCGAAAAAGGGCTCAGACGACGAAACGGCATCCAAGTCATCAAATACGAGAGTCGGTGGAGTCAGCCACGACTTGAATCTGCGTATAGACTTCTCTTACAGGATGCAAAACGCTCTTAACAGGAACATACAGACGATGGTCACTACTGCCACCAACGGAAGTACGGCATACAAACTTGCAGTCTCTGCCGACTATACATTCAGCCGTCTGCTGACTCTCAGCGGCTATCTCGACTGGCAAAAGAATGTGCCGCTCGTATCCACGAGCTCATATCCTACCACAACTGCCGACTTTGGAATCAGTTGTAAATTTTCTCTTACCCGATAGCTGTATGATTAACAAAGAATACATATTGAATATAATAAAGAATAAGGACTGGACCGGCTTGAAGAGCACGTTTTCCCACATGACCAATGCTGAATTCCGTAAGACAGAAGTCATCATGCGGGATCAAATCATGCCGTCGCTCTCAAACGATGACTTTTGGGACGCTTACACACATCTGCTAACCTACCGGCGCCAATCATTTCTCACATGCATCCTTTCTATAGGCAAACTATCTCAAACCGGTGAATTGAATTTACACTGTATGAATGCGGCCAAACTGGTTGACTGGTTGAACGTAAACTCACCGGAGTCAAAAGCCAAGATCGTAAGAATGGCTGTGCCTCTACTCACAAGTGCATCGCAGATTAAGGATCTATTCAGTTTGTTCGGTTTTGAAAACGAAAGGGAACGTGTCGCTGTCTTAGTGAAGGAAACAACCCCGGATGCGTACTACTTGCTGTTTGACACACTAAAGCATGCACCCGAAAACAGAAGCCTCCTTACATCTGTATGTATTGCCCTCATACAGAAAGGAGACGACTTGTCATTCAATATGGCAAGTATACTTAAAAGCTATTTTGATTTAGATACTATAAAAAGTAATTTTTCATTGCACATCGAAGCATACGAACTTAGCTACATAGACAAGTCGTACGACAACTTTGTGCGTGTATTAACTGGAAAAAGACCAAGCTTATGAGAAAACTATTCTTCGCAGCACTTATGATGTGCTTATGTGTAAATGTGTTTGCTGACCCGTTTACACCTTATTATAAATATAGGGTATACCTAAAGGATAAAAAACACAGTGAATACTCTGTGCGGCATCCCGAAGCTTTTCTGTCGGACAAGGCTATCGAAAGGAGGAAACGGCAAGGGCTGAAGATTGACAAGACCGATCTCCCTGTATGTGCTGCGTACCTGCAGGAGATTCGTGGCACCGGTGTAAACATAGTACACACAAGTAAGTGGAACAACACGGTAGTCGTCAGTTGTACCGACACTTTATTAATGGAAAAAGTTGCCGGTCTGCCGTGCGTCTCTTCCGTACTCAAAGTCGCATACTACAATAAGGATGCCATAAATATACCTTTTGAGGAACGTACAAAAAACTTAGAGAAGGTGGTTCCTTTCGTCAATTATGATTCCTACGGACCTGCCGGCGGACAGATAGAACAGATCAACGGAAGGGTGTTGCATAACCTTGGTTATAAAGGCCGGAATATGACAATAGCAGTCATCGACGGAGGCTTCTACAACGCTGATGTCATAGAAGGCTTGAAGAACACCAACATAATTGGCATCAAAGACTTCTCGACTCCGGTCAACGACTTCTACGCCACCGAATCCCATGGCACGATGGTTCTGTCGTGCATAGGAGCCAACGAGCCTTACTACCAGATTGGCACAGCTCCTGAAGCAAGCTTTTGGCTCATACGCAGCGAGGACGGAGGCTCCGAACAGCCCGTAGAGGAAGACAACTGGGCTGCGGCAATTGAATTCGCCGACAGCGTTGGGGCAGATGTCGTTAATACATCATTGGGGTATAATGATTTTGATTCATGCTTTGCTGATGTCACATACTCAGAACTCGACGGTAAGACGCACTTGATTTCACGTTCCGCATCGATGGTAGCCTCTAAAGGCATGATCCTGTGTTGCAGTGCCGGCAATTCGGGTGATGAAGCGTGGAAGAAGATAACGCCGCCGGGTGATGCGAAGGACGTACTGACTGCCGGAGCAATCGATCCACAAGGCATACTTGCCAGTTTTTCATCGATCGGAAATACAGCCGACAACCGTGTAAAGCCCGATGTAGTGACCAGAGGTAAATTCGCTATTTGCTTCAACGAGACCGGAGGACTCAGTGGTCTCAACGGCACGTCATTTTCTTCTCCTATCCTTACAGGAATGGTTGCATGCCTCTGGCAAGCTCTTCCCGACTTGACTGCCTATGAGATAATGGACATAGTACGCAAGAGCGGTGACCGCGCCGACGAGCCCGACAACATCTATGGCTATGGTATTCCCGACTTCTACAAAGCATATACAATCGGAATCGTACGAAGTAAGAAATACAAATGAATTGTCTGACACTATATGAACTCAACACGCAAGTACGGTCGGTACTTGAAAAGAACTTTTCCGAACCTGTATGGATTCAGGCGGAATTAAGTTCTGTTGCTACGCGTGGAGGCCACTGCTTCCTTGAGTTCGTCCAAAAATCCTCGGTCGGCAACACCTTTATCGCCAAGGCAAGAGGACAAATATGGAATCGTACATGGACATACATGCGCCCATATTTTGAAAAAGCTACAGGACTGCCGCTTAGTGTTGGCATGCAAGTAATGGTGCAGGTTGAGGTCACCTTCCACGAGCAATACGGCTATTCATTAAATGTGACCGACATAAACCCCACCTTCACCCTGGGCGATATAGCGCGCAGACGCCGCGAGATACTGCAGCGCTTGGAGGAAGAAGGCGTAATCAACTTAAACAAAGAACTTTCTCTGCCACCCCTGCTTCAGCGAATCGCTGTCATTTCATCTGAAGGTGCTGCCGGATGGGGTGATTTCCTCAATCAATTGCAGAACAACGAGTACGGGCTGGCTTATAAGATACGGCTCTTCCCCGCAGTTATGCAAGGAGAGAAGGTGGAACAAAGCATCATATCCGCACTCGACCGGATCGCAGCAGAGCAAGACCAATGGGACTTGGTCGTAATAGTCCGTGGAGGCGGTGCAACGTCCGACCTTACCGGGTTCGACACTCTGCGGTTTGCGGAGAATGTGGCGAACTTCCCATTGCCGATACTGACCGGTATCGGACACGAACGGGATGATACTGTCATCGATATAATCAGTCATACAAGGGTAAAAACACCTACTGCCGCTGCTGACTTCATTGTGCACAAAGGCGTTGAACAACTGACGCTGATCGATTCTATCATCAATAAAATCACCGACAACACCCAGAAAATACTCCATGCGGAAAAACGGCGTATCGAATCCTTGGCGGAAAGAATGAAACCGTTGGTCGAACTGTTCAAGACCAACCAGCTGCATAAGTTGCAAAACATCATGACCACCATGCAAAATAACGTCAACACAACACTCGAATCAAACCGCCACCGTCTGAAAATTATTGAGACCCAACTTGATTCGGCAAATCCGTCCAACTTAATGCGACTGGGGTTCAGCATCACACGCCATAACGGGAAGGCGGTACGCGACAAATCAATACTGCAACCAAGCGATGAGATAGAGACAACATTATTCAACGGAACCATAATATCTACAATAAACAAATAAATATCTTATGGATAACAATATAGCATATAAGGACGCCATAGAGCGGCTTGAGACAATCTCCAGACAAATCACCTCGTGTGAGCTGGATGTCGACGAACTCGCATCGAAATTAAAAGAAGCAAAAGAATTGGTCAAGTTCTGCCAAGACAAACTCAAGCATGTTGAAGACGACGTAAAAAAGATACTTGAGGACTGACTCGGGAATTTTGCCGTTCATGCCCTGCGAATATGTAATGTTGATATAACAGTTAGGGTCAAGCATCAAGTTTTGGTGTTATGTAATGTAAATAAATAATAAAAAGACGTCAATAAGTTTTGTCACTTAAAAAAAAGTACTTAACTTTGTCTCGATTAGTAATCAGTTATCACTAATCATAGTAAATAAATTTGTAAACGAGCACAATGGAGAAGACCCTTGTAATATTAAAACCAAGTGCAGTGCAAAGAGCGCTGGTAGGCGAAGTTACAGCCAGATTCGAACGTAAAGGTTTAAGACTGTGCGGAATGAAAATGATGCAACTCACTGATGAAATTCTTGACAAGCACTATGCACATTTGGCTTCCAAACCATTCTTCCAACGCAT
Organism: uncultured Bacteroidaceae bacterium; assembly: GCA_964452915.1. Classification (GTDB taxonomy): domain Bacteria; phylum Bacteroidota; class Bacteroidia; order Bacteroidales; family Bacteroidaceae; genus Colivivens. The sequence goes on from CAYVNW010000037.1 coordinate 18,359, forward strand.
AAAAGACTCAATGATGGCAGCACCGGTAGTTTGCTGTTGTTACGAAGGTGTAGATGCTGTTGAGACTGTTCGTACAATGACCGGTAGTACCAACGGACGAAAAGCCGCCCCGGGTACAATTCGCGGTGACTATGGAATGAGTTTCCAGGAAAACATCATCCATACATCCGACTCACCTGAAAATGCCGCTATTGAGCTTGCGCGTTTCTTCAACGCAGATGAAATCTTTGATTACAAGCCGGCAGCATTCCAATTCCTTTATGCTAACGACGAATATTAGCCGTCATGCTATAAAGAGCCAATATTAAACCAAACGGACACTCCGGTGTCTGTATAAAAGAGAATGAATTAATAGACTTATGCTGAAATTACTTAAAACTATAACACTGGTAGCATTTGCAATGTCATCACTTTCAATGTCAGCCCAAGACCTGCTTGCAAACAGAGCTCCGTCTGACAAGAAACTGACCGACTTGAAAGCTATCAAGATAAACAATACCTCCGCTTTTATCGACCTACATAATCCTGCCGGCAACATCTACTCGACATGGGACAACAAATCAGCTCTTGTGGCACCAGGGGTCCTTCCTCCCAACTTCAAGGTTGACTTAAGAGGTTTCGTCATGCCTACACCAAGCCGCAAGATTACATCCAACTTCGGTCCGCGTTGGGGCTCTCAGCATAAAGGAATCGACATAAAAGTCTATACAGGCGACACAATATACGCAGCTTTCGATGGTAAAGTACGCATAACAAAATACAATGCCGGCGGGTGGGGCTACTATGTAGTAATCCGTCACCCTAACGGACTTGAAACCCTCTACGGACACTTGAGCAAGCAACTTGTAAAAGAAGACCAGATTGTCAGGGCAGGTCAGCCAATCGGACTCGGTGGTAGTACTGGTAAGTCATCAGGTTCACATCTGCATTTCGAAACACGCTTGCTCGGTAAGGCAATTAATCCGGCTAAGATGTTCGATTTTACCGCACAGGACGTTACAGGTGACTTTTATGTCGTTAATACCGGTTCGGTACAAAACTCCAAGAATTCTGCTGTCGCAAGTACCCTCACAGTAGAGGAAGACAACGAAGAGAACAAAGAATATGTGATTGAAGCCACAAGAAACCACACTGCATCTAAAATGCAGGAAAGCCACAACTCAACAACATCAAAGCAGGAATCGACAAAAGAAGCAGCGGTAAACAAAGAGGCTACTTACATCGTGAAAGATGGCGACAACCTATACCGCATTGCGGTCAACCACGGGCTGACACTAAAGCAGTTGTGTAAACTCAACGGGCTGAAACCCGACAGCCGCATCACACGCGGACAAGTACTGAAGTGCATGTAAACTGATACACAGACTGAAGATATAAATTAAACAAAGAAAGTTTTAATGCCCAAACTAAACGGTTTGGGCATTATTATTTTGTCGGCTGAATAAAATGTAGTACCTTTGTAAGCAAATAACAGAAGTTATGGAAACCCCAGAACAATTTGAAACAGAGTTGGCTAAATGTCGTGAGGTATTCTCTAAAAAGCTATATGACTACGGTGCGTCATGGCGCATCCTCCGGCCATCATCAGTAACCGACCAAATTCTCATCAAGGCAAAACGTATCCGCAGCCTTGAAGTGAAAGGCGTGTCGTTGGTCGGTGAGGGAATCTACCCTGAATTCCAGGCAATAGTCAACTACGGCATAATCGGACTTATACAGCTCGAAAAAGGATATGCCGACTCAGTCGACATGTCGGCAGATGAGGCTCTTACATGTTATGACAAATACGCCAAGCAGGCATTGGAACTTATGCTGAGAAAAAACCATGACTACGATGAAGCATGGCGAGCCATGAGAATCAGCTCATATACCGACCTGATTCTGCAGAAAATCAACAGAACCAAGGAAATCGAGGGCCATGACGGAAAGACGCTGGTTTCCGAGGGTATCGACGCAAACTATCTCGACATGATCAACTACTCCATATTCGGGCTCATCAAATTAGACTTCGACAAACAATAACAAACATCGCAGGGCACAACCGATACAAGGCTATGGGTACACTAAAGACTATATTCACCAATGTCTGTAGATTCATTTTGGCACTCACATTTCTCTTCTCAGGATTTGTGAAGGCTAACGACCCGTTGGGAACTGTCCTGAAAATAGAAGATTACCTCAATGCGTGGGGCATACACAGCATCCCAAGCCTGTTCATCGTCATGGCAGCAATAGCACTGGCATTCTTCGAATTTGTGCTCGGTGTCTACCTCTTCTTCGGAATGAGGCGCAAATGGGTCTCAAAGATCACACTTGCATTCATTTCCATACTGACCCTGTTCACCGTCTACATCTACGTAGCAAATCCCGTCAGCGATTGCGGCTGCTTCGGTGATGCTATCATCCTGACAAACGGACAGACACTGCTGAAAAACATCATTCTGCTCGCAGCCTCCATAGTAGTGGCAAAAGCCTACAAAGACCAGATACAGATAATCAATAAAAACATATACTGGATATTCTCCACTATTTTCGGCCTGGGAATAATAGCATACGCACTGTACTGCATCTATGCCCTGCCGGTCATCGATTTCCGTCCCTACAAAATCGGTACAGACCTGCGCCGATATTGCGTAGAAGGTAAAAGCCACCACCCACAATACGATGTGACCTTAGTGTACGAAAAGGACGGAAAGACAATCGAACTGGGAATTGATGAAGACGACCCCGACTCCACATGGACTTACGTCGAGACTAAAAGAACAGAAGTGAAGGGGTTGGACAAAAACGACATATCCGACTTCTACATCCAAGAGGGCGATGCCGACATCACCGAAGACATTCTGATGACCGACGGCTACGTATTCCTCCTGATTGCACCCGACCTGACGACAGCCGACGAAAGTATTATGGACAAAATCAACGACCTGTACGACTATACCCAACAGACCGACTTGGAATTCTACTGTCTCACCGCTTCCGACAAAGCATCCCAAGACCGGTGGACCGACTACACAGGCGCGGAATACCAGATATACACGTCCGACGAGGTCGCATTGAAAACAATGGTACGCTCCAACCCGGGGCTGGTGCTGCTGAAAGACGGAGTGATACAAAAGAAATGGAGCAGCTGGAACTTCCCCACAACCGACGGACTGACAGACTATATAAAATAATTCAAACATAATATTAACATAAATCGATTAACGAAATGAGAAAAAAAATTGTAGCAGGCAACTGGAAAATGAACAAGAACCTGCAAGAAGGCGTAGCACTCGCCACTGAACTCAATGAGACACTGAAAGCTGACAAGCCAAACTGTGATGTAATCATCTGCACACCATTCATCCACCTCGCAACCGTATCGGGCATCATCGACCACAAGGTGATTGGCCTTGGTGCAGAAAATTGTGCCGACAAAGCATCAGGAGCCTACACAGGCGAAGTAAGCGCAGAAATGGTAAAATCCACTGGTGCCGAATATGTTATCCTCGGTCACTCTGAGCGTCGTGAATACTACCACGAGACACCGGAGATTCTGAAGGAGAAGGTCGACCTGGCTCTCGCCAACGGACTGAAAGTCATCTTCTGCATAGGCGAAAGTCTTGCACAAAGAGAGGCAAACGAACAGAATGCGGTAGTCAAGGCCGAACTTGAAGAAAGCGTATTCCACCTTTCAGCAGAAGCATTTTCAAACATCGTGATTGCCTACGAGCCAATCTGGGCAATCGGAACCGGAAAAACCGCCACTTCCGACCAGGCAGAAGAAATCCACGCTTACATCCGCAGCATCATAGCAGGCAAATACGGTGAGGAAGTAGCAGAGAACACATCCATCCTCTACGGCGGCTCATGCAAGGCATCAAACGCACCCGAACTCTTCGCTAAGAAAGACATCGACGGCGGACTCATTGGCGGAGCTTCACTGAAAGCAGCCGACTTCAAGGGTATCATCGATGCTTGGAAATGATAACGCGGTCATGCTTATCAAACATTAACGCCCCATGTGGGCGTGTGGATTGAAACAAGTCAACAAAGACAGACAGATGAGAATTATTTCAACAATGGTTTTAGTCTTCATGGCCGCCTGTTCGGCCATGAAGGCCCAAACCTCATTTATGGACCAACTGGAAAAGCACGTTGCCGGCCAGGGAGTGATTGAAGTGGAACAAGACCCGCGTCTGACCGAGATCATCAACGGCGACGTTGTTGTTCCAAGCTCACTTGCCACCACATCAAAAATCGACGCAATCACAACCGAGTCAAAAGTGAAGCAAGACGCCGATGAAATCAGAGGCAAATCGTCCGGCATGCACGAAAAAGTACGCGGCTACAGAGTACAAGTCTACTTCGGAGGCAACCAACGGGCCGACCAAGAGAAAGCCCAAAGAATCGGCAACAAAGTCGAGAACATGTTCCCCGAACTCCGTGCATACACCACATTCGAATCCCTTCACTGGCGCTGCCGTATGGGCGACTTCACCAACTACGAAGACGCCTCGGCCTATATGCACAAAATCAAAGCAAAAGGCATAGCCGGAGCCATGGTGGTGAAAAGTGAAATCTACGTTTCGGTAGACCAAATCCAACGCTAATCGGTCAGTAAAAACATTATGCAGACATGTACAACATATCATTTGAAGGCAAAGAAGACCAACTAAACAAACTCAGAGACACAGTAAAAGACATATTGGACACCATCGGCGAAGATTCCAAACGGGAGGGACTTCTGAAAACCCCCGACAGAGTCGCCAAATGCCTGCTCCAACTGACCAGCGGTTACGGGCAAGACCCTGTAGCCATATTGCAGTCTGCCATGTTCAACGAACAGTACTCCCATGCAGTTATACTAAAAAACATCGAGTTCTATTCACTGTGCGAACACCACATGCTGCCATTCTTCGGACACGTGCATGTAGCATACATACCCGACGGAAAAATTGTGGGACTCAGCAAAATTCCACGTGTCGTTGATATCCTGTCACACCGCCTGCAAGTACAAGAGAGATTCACACGCGAACTCTGCCAGTGCATACAGGACGCGCTCCATCCGCACGGAGTCATGGTTGTGGTCGAAGCACAACACATGTGCATGCAGATGCGCGGAGTGGAAAAACAAGGATCCGTAACCGTCACATCCGACTACAAAGGCGAATACGACGAGAACGCCGGCCTGCGTCGGGAATTCTTCGACAGCATCAGAAAACAATAAAATAACTTCATACCATTGATCTCACCATCCACCATAGAGCGCATCAGAAATGCCGCAAACATAGTCGACGTCGTATCTAAATACGTCACACTGCGCCGTGCCGGCTCAAGCTATCGGGGACTTTGTCCGTTCCACGACGACACCACCCCGTCATTCTACGTCTCTCCGTCACGCGGCATCTGTAAATGCTTTGCCTGCGGCGAAGGAGGCGATGTCGTCCACTTCATAATGAAGGAAGAAAACCTGGGCTACTACGACGCACTTAAGTTTCTGGCGAAAATGTACGGCATAGAAGTAGAAGACCGTGAACTCTCGCCCGAAGAACGGCTTGCGATCAATGAGCGTGAAAGCATGTTCGCCGTCAACGAATGGGCAAGCACATACTTCCACGACATCCTGCTGCACTCCGAGGAAGGACAAACCATCGGACTGGCCTACTTCCGCAGCCGCGGCTTCCGTGACGACATAATCGAGAAATTCCGCCTCGGATTCTCACCCTCCACCTACGACGCAATGGTGACCGCCGCACTCAAAGAAGGCTACAAAGAAGAATACCTGCTGAAAACCGGACTGACAGTCAGACGCGAGAACGGAACACTCTACGACAAATATCACGGAAGGGTCATCTTCCCGTGGTTCACCATCACAGGCAAAATCGTAGGCTTCGGAGGGCGTGTGCTCGACTCCAGAACCAAAGGAGTTTCACAGAAATACATCAACTCGCCCGAATCCGAAATCTACCATAAGGCAAGCCAACTCTACGGACTCTATCAAGCCAAAAAAGCAATCTCCCGAGAAGACAACGTGTTCATGGTAGAAGGCTACACCGACGTGATATCCATGCACCAGTGCGGAATCGAAAACGTAGTGGCAAACTCCGGAACAGCTCTCAGCATGGACCAGATATCCATCCTCCACCGCTTCACCGACAACATCACCCTCCTCTACGACGGAGATGCCGCAGGACAGAAAGCCGCACTCAGAGGTACCGACATGCTGCTCTCACGCGGCATGCGCATCAAGATACTGCTGCTGCCCGACAACGACGACCCCGACTCATTCGCACGCAAACACAGCTCCGGCGAATTCCGAGAATACGTACGGTCGCACCAAGTCGACTTCATCACCTTCAAGACAAACCTGCTTCTCGCCGGCGCCAAAGGAGACCCCGACAAAATGTCCGACCTCATCCGAAGCCTCGTCGAATCAATAGCCGTAGTACCCGAGGAAATCGAACGCTCCGTCTACGTACACCGTTGCAGCGAAATACTGCAAATCGACGAGCGCGTGCTGCTGCGCGCCATTCAGCGACAGCGCAAACACAACTGGGAACAAAAACAGACAGAAAAAGAACGGGAAGAACAGCGCAAGCACACACAAGTTACAGGAGAAGCATCCGTCACCAATGATGCCACAAACAGCGATGCAGCCCTGAGCGACGGCACAGCAACATCAGTAAGTCCGTTCACCGAACCCGAATCCGAAGTCAACCAGACCGACACCGGGCGCAAATTCAAAAAAATGGAGCAAGTCATCATGCAGGCAATCGTAGGCCACGGCGAACAGATGCTCGAATTCAAGGGAGCAAACGGTGAGACAGAGCCCTCCACCATCATCGGCTACATCAGCAACGCCCTCACCGGCGCGGAACTGCAATTCCGCACCCCTATCTACGCCCGCATGTTCGAGGCAGTGGTAAATGCCGACCGTACAGACAACTTCGTAGCAAGCGAATACTTCCTCAACAGCCCCGAAGAAGAAATCAGTCAAGAAGCGGCAAAACTCCTGAGCGACCGTTTCCAATTCTCCCGTGAAGCCAAGGAAGCCGACAACAAAATCCAGCCCGATGAAATCGTACGCATGGTAGTAGAATACAAGACAGTCGTCGTGTCAGCCGAAATCAACGACATCATGAAACAGATGAGCGATCCGGAAATCAAACAAGACCCCGTGAAAACCACCCGGCTCCTGCAGGAGCAAATGCGTCTCACCAAAATAAAGAAACAACTCGCCAAAGAACTGGGACAGCGAGTCATATCAAGATAAGCAGACAATATCCTGATTCCTCAGATTACTCACCACACACACCCGACACCTTTCCAAGGTGCCACATAAGCCGTACCGTCTTCCCGCATCATCGGCAGAACTCAAAAAGGAGTGTATCACTACATTCATCGCGACAATACAAACAAATAAAAGCCTCCACACTCATGTTTTTTCATGAATACCATGTCACTATTAAATTCTTTTTGTATATTTGCAAAAAGAAAAAGGACGAGCAGAGCCCGTCCTAAATGTTTTCACAACGGAATAATCCTTATTGTGAATTGCTACAAATTAGTGACGCAAAGGTAGGACTTTATTTTATAATAACAAAATATTTACTGATAAAAATGAAAAATATCATTGGATTAGATTTGGGAACCAATAGTATTGGTTGGGCTAAAATCTCTTTAGAAGACGATGGAACTGTTGTTCCTAAGATTGATTTGGGGAGTCGGATTATCCCTATGAGTCAAGATGTTCTTGGCAAATTCGACAAAGGTGAAACCGTTTCTCAGACGAGTGTGCGTACAGGATTTCGCGGAACACGCAGGCTGTATGAGAGGAGTCATGAGCGACGTGAGCGCCTGTTGCGTGTACTCCACATTATGAATTTTCTCCCCGATCATTTTGATCGTGCTATTGGTTGGAATAAAAAAGATAACAAAACCAATGGAAAATTCATAGGCGATGATGAACCAAAGATAGCATGGAGAAAAGATGAGGACGGCAAGATGTCGTTCATCTTCATGGATTCGTTCAATGAAATGCTTGCAGATTTTGCAAAACACCAACCCGCTTGGGTCGCTGATGGGCACAAGATACCTTTGGATTGGACTCTATTCTACTTACGGAATAAAGCTTTAACTCATCCAATCTCAAAAGAGGAACTTGCATGGATCATACTCAACTTCAACCAAAAGCGCGGATATTATCAGTTACGTGGCGAGGAAGAGGAGACAGCGGAAACAGATAATACCAAGAAAGAGGAATACATGGTGTTGAGAGTGAATGAAGTTATTGATACTGGTGAGAAGAGAGGCGACAGTACATGGTACGATCTGAAACTTGAAAATGGATGGGTTTATCACCGTCCAAGCAAGATTCCACTTGACGACTGGGCAGGAAAGGATCATGAGTTTATTGTAACAACAGAATACGAAAACGACGGGGTTACTGTAAAAACAGATAAAGAAGGTCAGCCCAAACGTTCATTCAGAGCTCCTGGCGAGAATGATTGGGGACTACAGAAGAAACGTACTGAAAGCATTATAGAGAGGTCAAAACAAACCGTCGGCACATTTATATACGAGACTTTGTTGAATGAACCTTCTACAAAGATTCGGGGCAAACTCGTACGGACAATAGAAAGGAAATACTACAAGGACGAACTTAAAACAATTCTTGCAAAACAAGCAGAGTTCCATCCCGAATTTCATGACACTGCTTTGTTGGAGCGCTGTGCGTGCGAACTCTATCCAAAGAATCTTCCTCATCAGCGTATCGTGATAAAGAACGGTTTGGCAAACCTAATAGTAAACGACATAATATTCTACCAGCGTCCGCTTAAAAGCAAGAAGTCGCTTATTAGCGACTGCCCGTATGAAAAGTACGAATATGTCGACAAGTCAACAGGTGAGATAAAAGTGCAGCACATCAAATGTATAGCGAAGTCTAATCCATATTACCAAGAATTCAGATTATGGCAATTTATACGTAACCTACGACTGATTAGCACAGGACTTAAAGAAACCGATGTGACCAGTGACTACCTTCCCGATGAGGAATCGTATGTAAGACTTTTCATGTTTCTCAATGACCGGAAGTCGGTAAAGCAGGGAGATTTTCTCTCCACCCATCTTGGCATAAAGAAGCCAAAAGGCAAAGATGCAAAAATGCCCGTTCGTTGGAACTATGTAGAAGATAAGGAATACCCATGCAACGAAACACGCTACGTTATGCTCGCAGCTTTGAAGAAAGCACATATAGACTCTTCATTTTTAAATGACAAGAATACAGAATACCAACTGTGGCACATTCTCTATTCAGTTGACGATAAGCACGAACTGGAATCTGCTCTTGCAACTTTCGCCGCCAAGCACGGACTTGAAACAGACTCTTTCGTAGAGGCGTTTAAGAAGGTTCCGGCCTTCAAAAAGGAATATGGCGCATATTCAGAAAAAGCCATAAAGAAGTTGTTGTCAGTCATGCGTACAGGGTCGATGTGGAATCCAAATGATGTTCCAGAGTCTGTACATAAGGTTATAAACGGTGACATAAGTGATACACTGAAAGAACGCATGAGCCATCAGAATATACGCTTGAACAATATCAACTCATTCAAGTTCCTTCCTGTATGGCTTGCGTGCTATGTTGTTTATGGCAGACACTCGGAATCAGCGAGTGCCGACAAATGGAGGACTCCCGAGAATCTGCAGGCATATATCAGTGACTTCAAACAGTATTCACTCCGCAACCCGATTGTGGAACAGTGTATATTAGAGACATTGCGAACAGTTCACGACATTTGGGTGAAGTGTGGACATATAGATGAGATTCACGTGGAACTTGGACGCGAAATGAAGAGTACCGCCGATCAAAGGAAAAAGATGGCTGACCGCAACAAAGTGAATGAGGATACCAATATGCGTATCCGAAAACTACTTGTCGAACTAAAAAACGACAGCCATATCAGCGATGTCCGACCTTATTCCCCTATTCAACAAGATATTTTGCGTATATACGAAGAGGGAGCATTGCAGGAGTTAAAGAAAGATGACAACGAATACAAAGAGATAAAAGAAATATCGGCTAAGGCCGATCCTACACCATCTGAACTTGAACGGTATAAGTTGTGGCTGGACCAGAAATATCGGTCGCCTTATACAGGCAGAACCATACCGCTTGCCAAGTTGTTTACACCGGCTTACCAGATAGAACATGTCATTCCACAAGCCCGCTATTTCGATGACTCATTCTCAAACAAAGTGATATGCGAGGCAGAAGTGAACCAACTCAAATCCAACAGGCTTGGAATGGAGTTCATAAAAGAATGTGGAGGCCAGATAGTTGGTGATGTGAAAATCTTCAATGAACACGACTATATTGAGTTCATAAAAGAACACTATTCAGGGAATCGTACGAAAGCACAAAAACTCATGATGGAGGACATCCCGGAGGAATTCATACAACGGCAGATGAACGACAGCCGGTATATCTCGAAGGTGATCATCTCCTTGCTGTCAAACATAGTAAGGGAGGACAATGAGCCAGAGGCGACATCGAAGAATGTGATTCCATGCACAGGTGGCATCACAACCCGTCTAAAAGAAGATTGGGGGCTCAACGACGTGTGGAACGACATTGTAAGTCCGCGCTTCAAGCGACTGAATGCTATAACGGGAACGAATGAGTATGGTATGGAGGACAATAAGGGCGGCAAGCGTGTATTTCAGACGAAAGTACCTGAGGGAATAAGGCGCGGATTCAACAAAAAACGTATCGACCACCGCCACCATGCTATGGACGCTCTTGTCATTGCTTTGGCTTCCCGAAATATCATAAGCTATCTAAACAATGAGTCAGCACGCGACACTGTACGCCGTGAAGATCTGCGGAGGAAGTTGTGCGACCATGGACGCATAATACGCAAACCATGGGCTACGTTCACGCAGGATGCAAGAGTGGCACTTGAGAATATTGTGGTAAGTTTCAAGCACTACGTGCGTGTCATCAATAAGACCACCAATCACTATGAGCATTACAATGACGAAGGAAAGAAAGTGCGTATTCCACAGCAAAAAGGTGAACGGTGGGCCATCAGAAAACCTCTACATAAAGAGACTGTGTATGGTTCTGTCAATCTGCGTCGGTCGAAAGAACTTCCGGTCAACAAGGCTCTCGAACACCCAGAGAATATAGTCGACAAACCGCTGAAACTAAAGGTACAAGAGAAACTCGATGAGGGGTGGACTGCCAAGCAAATAGCTGGTGCCATAAAAAATGGGACACTTAATGGTAAACGGCTGACAACAATTGAAGTGTATTATTTCACCGACGACACAGCTGCGGAGCAGATGGTCGCAGTCAGAAAACCTCTCGATAAGAGTTTTAACAAGAATAAGATAAAGACTATAACTGATACGGGAATTCAGAAAATTCTGCACAATTGGCTCGAAGCCAAGGGTGGTAATTCCGAAGTGGCTTTTTCTCCTGAGGGCATAATTGAAATGAACAATAGTATAGCTCAATACAATGATGGCAAGCCTCACCAACCTATATTACGGGTAAGGCTTAGCGAGCCAAAAGGCGAAAAATATGCGATTGGTACATCTGGCATCAATAAGAAAAAGTTCGTGGAAGCTCAAAAAGGCACGAATCTATATTTTGCTGTCTATGAGGACGGGAACGGCTCACGCTCTTATTGCACCATGCCGCTCAACCAGGTTGTAGAGCGGTTGAAGCAAGGATTGTCGCCTGTTCCCGAGACCAATGAGAAAGGTATACCGTTGAAATTCTTCCTATGTCCTAACGACCTCGTATATGTTCCAACCGATGACGAACGCCTTTCAGCAAATGTTTCTATAGATCGGCAACGTATATATAAGATGGTATCTTCCTCGGGTAATCGTGCTTCTTTTATTCCTGCCGATGTTGCAGTTGTTATACATGATAAACTGGAGTATCTCTCTCATAATAAAGTTGAAAATATGGATCCAAATGATGGCGGTACATCAATCAAGTCTGTATGTTGGAAACTTGAGGTCAACCGCATAGGCGAGATTACTAATATAATAAGGTGACGCATGATAAAGAAAACCCTGTATTTCGGCAATCCCGTGTATCTTAATTTGCGCAACGCACAGATGGTCATACAATATCCGGAGGTTGTCAATAATGATTCGCTTCCTCCCGATTTTAAGAAGATGGAGGGGCAACGCACCATCCCTGTAGAGGACATCGGGGTAGTTGTGCTCGACCACCGGCAAATCACGATTACTCATGGACTTATGTGCGCGTTGCTTGAAAACAACAGTGCCGTCATTTCGTGCGACAGCCATAGTATGCCTGTCGGCTTGTTGCTGCCTTTGTATGGCAATACTACTCAAAACGAGCGTTTCCGTCAGCAGCTCGACTCATCCTTGCCGCTGAGGAAGCAATTGTGGCAACAGACCATTAGACAAAAGATATTGAACCAAGCAAAAGTATTGGAACAATATACAGAAGACAAATATCCTTGTATGGCAGTTTGGGCAGGCGATGTAAAAAGTGGTGATGTAGAGAATTTGGAAGGCAGAGCAGCGGCTTTCTATTGGAAGCGGCTGTTCCCGGCTTTCCCCGATTTCGTTAGAGATAGAGTGGGTGAATACCCTAACAACTTTCTTAACTACGGCTATGCAATACTTCGTGCGGTCATCGCAAGGGCATTAGTCGGTAGCGGTCTTCTGCCTACTTTGGGAATTCACCATCACAACCGGTACAATGCCTATTGTTTGGCAGATGACATCATGGAACCATACCGTCCGTATGTTGATGAGTTGGTAATAAAGACCATGAATGATTTTCCAGATAGCAAGGAACTGAATCGCGATATGAAGGCAAAACTTTTACAAGTTCCTGTACTCGATGTCGTGATTGAGGGCAAGCGGCGTCCCCTAATGATTGCCGCAGGCATCACGTCGGCTTCATTGGCAAAGTGCTTTTCCGGGGAAATCCGCCGTTTGTCGTATCCTGAGTATACAAATTGATGTCCGACCTGTCACGACTAAGCGAATATCGGATAATGTGGATTTTGGTGTTCTTCGATTTACCAACAGAAACAAAGAAAGACCGTAAGGAATATGCTAAATTCCGTAAGAACCTGATTACAGACGGATTCACGATGTTCCAGTTCTCCATCTATGTGCGTAATTGTGCGAGCAGCGAGAATGCCAATGTCCACATGAAGCGTGTCCGTTCGTTCTTGCCTGAATACGGCAAGGTGGGCATTTTGTGTATTACTGACAAACAATTCGCAAGCATACAGATATTCTATGGCACAAAGCCTCAAGAGCCCGCGGCGCCAGGTCAGCAACTTGAATTATTCTAAAGTTATCCTTATTCCGTGATTAAGCGATGTGGCAATTTGTATATAATACCATGTCCTGTTATACAATCATTCACCATATCGAAACACCATAGTACTGTACATAAAAAAATTGATTTTCGGAGAAATACTCCGCATTTGTAAAGTCGAGTTAGCAACGTAACGCATAAATGCGATACTATTACTTTTATAAGAAAGGTTGACATCAGTGTCAGAAAGAAGTGCTATATATGGAGTTTACAATGCGTTTTTGTCCAACTTCCAATATGATAGAAACAAAGGAATCCTGCATATGCTGCAGGATTCCTTTGTTTCAGTTTCAGATTTTTATTCCTAATTTCACTTGCAACTTACTGATACTCAGCGCATGACACACATCGCGTTGTAACTGATAGTTGCAAAGATACTAATTTGTAAGCAAATCACAAC
>CAYVNW010000038.1:0-24106 GCA_964452915.1 uncultured Bacteroidaceae bacterium
CCTGACATGAAAGGGCTTTCATACAGGAATCTACAATACATTAGACAATGGTATCTCTTTTATAATCAAGGAAATATAATTGTGCAACAACCTGTTGACAAATTAGTCGAAGATGAAGGGCAACAACCTGTTGCCCAATTAAGCGAGGACGTATTCTTCTCCGTTCCTTGGGGACATCATTTATACATCATATCGCAATGCAAGGATTCGGCAGATAAATTTTTAATAATGCTTTCACCCCATCTCTCCTCAACGTGCATTTCTTCAATATCACGACCTAATTCCCAATAATATTTGAGCATTTCACGATTTATCACTCTCAACCTTTATGTTCATCCGAACATGGAACAGAAGAAGCGATGTATTGCGAAAATGTTTAAGTCGTTAGGGAAATAACATTGAATAGGAACATATCGGGATAGCATGACTTGCTGGGATGACGGCGAAGTTACACCTTATTATATTATACGCGCGCGCGAGGAAATTGCATTCAGTAGCGAGATAAACAACTTAAATTTGAAGGTATCTGCGCCTCGGCATTTTCTGCTGTATTTTCAGCCCCGAAAAGGATATTAATATGGTTGACAGTTTATATTAATATGCTTTGCCATTTATATTAATATGATTGGGCACTTCAATTAATATCCTGACTTTACCTGAATTTACTTTACACTCTTTGTACTTGTTTACTGATTTGCTTTACTTAGTGCTTCGCGTGGTGTGACATCTATGATGTCAGGATGTATTAAGCGGTGACCCTGCTTGGGTCATGGTAGTTGGTTTGGTTGATGCCTCACCTCACAGTGAACTGATGAGACGGGGTTACTAAGCGGTTAGCCCGCCAGGCTAATATAATGTGACGTGGCAGGTGCTATTGGGTCTGCCTCTCAGTCATGCAGTTTCTGCTCCCCGATAAAGGGGAGACCGAGAGGGGTGTAAAGACCATTGACAAATCGAGTGTATCCTCAGTGTGCTATGACCGTGCTTTGCCGCAGTGCAATGCCGCAGTGCGATGGGGTCCGATATAATCATGTCATGCAACAATGCTGCGAGTCGGTTACGCCTGTAAATCAATGTGTTCTGTGGTCGTACGGCCACAGAATTATACATCAAAAGTAAACGGATAGTAAACGGATTTGGAAACTGTTTTACTGCACTATGTTTGAGCTTGTCGCACTTCTGTACTTCTTGGGTGATATGCCGACAATCTTGGTGAACAGGCGTGAGAAATAATAGCAGTCGTCAATGCCAACCTTCACGCAGATTTGGTTTATCAGAACATTGATGAATCTCTAAATTCCATGCGTGGATGACAATTCATCCACGCCATATGCTACCACATCCATTTCTGGCAGTTCACGTCTTTGAACATTTCAGCGTCAGTGACATTGGTATTTGCAGAATTGTCGCCAAGGAGGAATTTATCGACAAACGCCTCAACATACGGGTACTGAACTTCAGGCAACTGACAATGCGGATGCCCTCCCACAATAGAGAATCCCATTCTGTCGGCAATGCCAAATGTCTTCCACACTTCGCGTGCCGCTACACACGACACGTATCCCGACTCATCGGCAAGCCACTCATAATCAGTATTACCCAAAATGAGTACTGCTCTTGGAGCAATCAAGGCAACCAGTTCATGATGATCGATAGGTAATCTGGAGACTTCATTTGAAAACTGCCTCATACTTTCCTTGAACCAAGCATAATTGGTACGTCCAAGAGTCTCTACATTGCCAAGAGTTTCCGACACACGCCATGCAGCAGCACCACCGCCACCCGGTTCTTGTGCAATTGTAAGGGCAATACGTTCATCAAGTGCTCCGGCAAACAATGCCATCTTACCAGCGAACGAGCATCCGGTTACAGCAATATGAGACATATCTATCCGTGACTTTCCACCTACAATCTCAAGTCCGTCAATAATACGGCTTATTCCCCATGGCCAGGCACAATACGCACCCATCTCCACTCTGTAAGGATATATCCTGTCTATAGGCTCCTGTCCCCTCTTTTGAGTATGTGACATCACCTGTCCGAAATTAAAAGCGATTTGGGCAATGCCCCGCTTATCAAATATTTCTTTCGGCAACGAGCCTGTACCCATGCCAATACCTATAACAGCAGGAAACGGTCCGTCACCATCCGGATAGTTGATTGTAGCAGAGAGAACAAGCGAATCGCTGCCTGCCATTACAAGAACCCTCAAAGTGTCATGATCCATCTCAGCTTGTATCTGATCACGTCTGACTACCGGCTTCTCACCGATTTCATAATAATATAATTGTTGCATGATCTCCGAGCGCCTGTGTTCCCAATCCTGGAACTGAGTAGATGCTCCATGTCCGTCGGCCCACTCGAAAGGATTAGGCAAATTAGGAATAGCAGGAAGACCTATCATCGGCTTCAGCGCAATGCGCGGATAGCTCTCAGCAGTGTTTTCTTTATTGTAAACAAAAGGGATTGTTTGTCCGGATAAAAAGATTGCGGTACAGAAATATAAGACACAAGCCGCTATAAATCTGCTTATATTGAATTTCATAAACTGATTGATATCTATATAATTAACATGATTGATGATTTGATTAGTAACGAAACAAAAGCAGGGACTAAACGCCCCCGCTTGTCTCATGAAGCTTAAGCCTTGCCCTGTGAATCATCAGTGTAGTCAGGCTTTGCATCCTTACTGAAGAACTTGTTCTGGACCACATGCCAAATGATGCCTATAACAATAAGGCACATGCTGCCTCCCGTATACCAATTTTGATCACACAAATCCTGCATTGCAGGAACTAACATTGCGAGAATCATCAAGAGTCCGCCAATCAGGACAAGAATAACTCCAACATAGTTCTTAATGTCATTACCCATTTTTATCTTGCTTTATTAATTTACTTCGCTTTCAACACACAAAGTAAATGAAAAAAATCCAATTGCGCATCATAAAACCCGAAATATTTTATTATGCATCACGATTTTTTGCAAAAAACAGGCTGAAGTGATTGCACATCCGTTTTTTTTCACTACCTTTGCAACCGCTTTACGCAAAAAACAAATAATTAATCAACAAAACAATTTATGAATCAGTACGAAACCGTTTTCATTTTAACTCCCGTTTTGTCTGACCAACAGATGAAGGAAGCGGTAGAAAAGTATCAGACTTTCCTTACGGACAATGGAGCAGAGATTATCAATGTTGAAAATTGGGGTCTCAAGAAACTTGCTTACAACATCCAGAAGAAGTCTACAGGATTCTATTCCATGATTGAATTCAAGGCAGATCCTAAATTAATTGCTAATTTCGAGTTGCAGATGCGTCGTGATGAACGAGTTATCCGCTATCTCACAGTAAAGAACGAAAAGTACGCTGCTCAATATGCTGAGAAGCGTCGTAATCACAAAAAGGAGGAGGCTTAAATATGGCAACACAGACTAATCAAGAAGTACGTTTCTTGGCTCCACAGACAATAGACGTAAAAAAGAAGAAGTATTGTCGTTTCAAGAAGAGCGGTATAAAGTATATCGACTATAAAGATGCCAATTTCTTGAAGAAGTTCTTAAACGAACAAGGAAAGATTCTTCCACGACGCATCACAGGTAATTCATTGAAGTATCAGCGCCGCGTGGCTCAGGCTGTTAAGCGTGCACGTCACCTTGCTTTACTTCCATTCGTAACAGACTTGTTGAAAACTAATTAAAGAGAGGAGGTAAACGATGAAAGTCATTTTAAAGAAAGACGTACATGGCTTAGGCTATAAGGATGAAATCCACAATGTAAAAGACGGATACGGACGTAACTATCTTCTTCCTCAGGGTTTAGCAGTAATCGCAACCGACAAGGCAGTAAAATCACTTAACGAGGAACTGAGACAGCGGGCACACAAACTTGCAAAGATTAAGGCCGCAGCAGAGGAACAAGCTAAGCAATTCGATGGAGTTACACTCACAATTGAAGCAAAGGTATCTGACGGTCAAAACATCTATGGTTCTGTAGGACCGGCACAGATTGTTGAGGCTCTTGCACAGAAAGGTATTGAACTCGACCCTAAGAAGATTACCAGCAAAGGTGTTAAAGCTCTTGGTCACCACATTGCCACAATACAGCTTCACAGAGAGGTTGTCGTAGAACTTCCATTCGAAGTTGTTCCTGACGCAAGTTCTAAAAAGGCAATCGACGAGGCTGCCGCACAAAAGAAGGCTGACAAGGAAAAAGAGCAGGCAAAAGCAGCTGAAGCTGCGAGCGAAGCAACAGAAGAGACCGCTGAGGATACAGAGGCTGATGCTGAAGAGCCAGAGGCAACTGCAGAATAACACTTATGCCAACCTAAACCAATTAGGAATATATAAGCAAATACATCAAACAGGAGGTAAACGGCCAATTACGGTGTTTACCTCCTATTCTTATAAATAACCTAACCTGCTTCGGACGATAACCTAATTAGCTTCGGGCAGTAACCTAATTAGCTTCGGAGCTTCAGTTCATGGAAGTACAGGCCGGATACTTTGTCCGTAATAGCGGTCGGTATAATAGTTCCAACTGTGATCGTCCGTAGGAAAGTACAAGATGTAAGCTCCACTCGGATTATCATCATATACATAAAGCGAACTCGACCAATAGTTGCAGTACGTACCTGCACTGTACAAATCAGAGCCATCACGATAGCCTGCGGCAGGCAGGAAAATAGAGTTTCCGTTAGGGCCCTCCACAACATAGCCTGAAACTCCACTCATTTCTGCCGCTGTCCATGTACATTTGTCAAGCAATTCCGCTATCTCATCAATTGTGGGCATACGCCATGGATAGCCAAGCGCAACTGTAGCGGCATCGTCTTCTTGATCAAGAACCGCCATACCATCAGAGCCAGTGTACTTAGTCCATGTTGCATTTTCATAGGAATCACCACTATTATAATAAGGAGCAGACTCCAAATTAAAGTTCCAATAATCACCTGTAGGTTCTGTCTCAGCCCACGCATAGTAATATCCATATTCTTCCGGACTCAAAGCCCCAAGGTTGCAAGTCGCCCATTTCACACTCAAACCGAGGTCAATATAATCATACGAATAAACATACTGCGCAGTGTCAACAACCATACACGTATCACTGTCTGCCACCATAACAGTATCATAATCTGATGATTGTGTGGTTAGATTTCCTGACGACAGAATATTAACAAATGCGACAATTAGCGTAATGACTACGACAACGACAAAAGCCGCCGCTATGCCACCTGCAACCCACCACTTCTTGCGTGATGTATTTTTCACATTCTTCTTAACCGATTCTTCTTGATTACCTTTCGCAAACGGGACGTTAATATGGGTTGCGTCACCATTGTTCACTATTACTGTCTCTCGGTTCAAATCGTTCGCATTTGCCGATCCATAACCAGTCGGTGCATGCTGAAAGCTTCCTGTTGATGGCTGTCCTGCTCCATTGGCAGCATTATTCAAGTCGGCAAGGAACTCCCCAACCGTAGAGTACCGGTCTTGCTTTGCAGTTGCCATTGCCTTTGTGATCGGGGCTTTAAGGTGTTCAGGGAAGCCCTGTGGGAACGTCAGTCCTTCAACAATCAAACGTGGAGCCGGAAGAGGTGCCACACCTGTAAGCACGTAGTACAAAGTAGCAGCAAGCGAATAGATATCGGTCTGTGGAGAGAACTCATGCACTCCGCCATCATTATATTGTTCCAAAGGAGCATAACCATGAGACAAACCTGTAGGAGTCGTGGATGTCTGTTGTCCTGTTGAATCATATTGCTTCGACAACCCGAAATCTATCAGCACCGGTGTGTCGTCGCTCTGCCTGATCATTATGTTTGCAGGCTTCACGTCAAGGTGGTTCATTGCGTGATTGTGTACATACCCTAATGCATCTCCCACCTTGTTTATGTACTCTAATGCCTTCGATTCAGACAAAGGACCGCCACGCTTCACTATATCCAAAAGCGTGCTGCCTTCTATATAATCCATGACGTAATACGATGTTCCGTTCTCCTCGAATGCGGCATGAATTCTGATAATGCCGGGATGATGGAGTTTTGCTATGTTGCGCGCCTCCTTGAGGAACTTCTGCTGCAGTTTTGTCACGAAGTCACGGGTGTCAGCACTGCCAAGGGTAACATGACTTGTGTCGCCGTCACGCAAACAGAAGTTTGTAGGAAAGAACTCTTTGATGGCAACCCGCATTTCCAGGCCCACATCAGTGGCAAGATATGTTATACCAAAACCACCACGACCCAGAACCGAGTCGATACGGTATGTACCTCCACGAAGCACTGAACCAGGCTTTAATGTTTGTATTGTATTCATAATGCGTCTAATAATACTACAAAGGTACGATATTTTTCTGAATAACAGTTCCAAAGAATGGAACTAATCTATATTACAAACTTATCACAGGAATAAAAAAGAAGGTACGTGTCAATCGCTGATACATACCTCCGAAAATTAATTTTATGAAACAAAAAAAAATTTTTTAATTATTCTCTGGACGCAAGCGCCGAACTACCTCTGCAGTGCGCCACATTTCGCTGTCGTGCATAGCAGCAAGTTCTTTCTCAAGTCCGGCACGGTAGTCTGGCTTTGAGTTTGAATCAATAGAGATTTGTGCCTCATGACCTGACTTAACAGACTCATAAAGTTGTTGCATAACAGGTTTGATGGCATCGTGGAAACGAGGAGCCCAATCCAATGCTCCACGTTGAGCAGTAGTTGAGCAGTTGGCATACATCCAGTCCATTCCCTTTTCTGCAAACAGAGGCATAAGTGACTGAGTAAGTTCCTCAACAGTCTCATTGAAAGCCTCAGAAGGAGTATGGCCGTTTTCACGAAGAACCTCATACTGTGCAGAAAGAAGTCCCTGAATTGCACCCATCAGTGAGCCACGCTCGCCTGTAAGGTCAGATGTAGCTTCACGCTGGAATGTAGTTTCGAAGAGGTATCCGGAACCTATACCAATACCGAGAGCCAGAGTGCGCTCAAACGCATGACCTGTTGCATCCTGGTATACAGCATATGAAGAATTAATACCACGTCCTTCAAGGAACATAGAACGGAGTGAAGTTCCAGATCCCTTTGGTGCTACCATGATAACATCTATATCTTTTGGAGGTACGCAGCCTGTACGGTCGCTCCAAGTAATAGCGAATCCATGAGAGAAATAAAGAGCCTTGCCAGGAGTCAAGTGCTTCTTGATTGTAGGCCATACAGAGATAACAGCTGCATCAGAAAGCAAACACATTACGATAGTACCCTTCTCAGCTGCTTCCTCAATTGAGAAAAGAGTCTTTCCCGGTTCCCAACCATCAGCTTTAGCCTTCTCGAATGTCTTGCCTTGACGCTGGCCTACTATCACATTAAATCCGTTATCACGGAGGTTACAAGCCTGTCCAGGTCCCTGTACGCCATAACCAAGTACAGCGATAGTTTCATTCTTCAAAATTTCACGAGCTTTCTCAAGAGGAAACTCTTCGCGTGTCATCACTTCTTCGATAACACCGCCAAAATTCATTTTTGCCATAATAATCTTTTCTTTTATATTGATTAATGATCTAATTCTTACTTCATTTGTTTCTCATTTGTTCACGCATAGCAAGATAAGCGTCAAGGCGTTCCTCTGTACTCTTTGTTATACAGATTCTGCCAGAACGGACGAACTGCAGCACGGCACCCTGTTCGTTGAGTACATTATAGAGCGAGAGGATTTCTTCGGTAATGCCGGTTTTCTCTACCGTCGCATAAACAGGATTCACCTCGACAATGTGAGCGTTGTGCTGCCGTATAGCCTTTGAAATCTTATCATTACTTAGCATGACAGGTGTGGAAATTTTTATTAGTGAAGTTTCGATAATGAATATCTCATCATCGGTATAGTAGTTTGCCTGCAACACATCGACCCTCTTTTCCATCTGTTTTGTAAGTTGGCGTGCCATCTGTTCAGTACAATAGCACGTTGCAGTAAATTTGTGAACGCCTGGTGTACTTGACGCACAGACATTAATAGTTTCTATGTTTATTTGCCGACGCGTGAATATAGCTGATATCTGTGACAACAGACCAGGAGTGTTCTCTGAATAAATCAAGATGGTATACAAACGGTCACCCTGCTCTGCATCCTTCTCTTCAGCCGGTTTACATTTACCACAAACGTCGCAATCGTTATTATTCATAATTACTGACTCTTTCTATATTAATTACTGAATGAGTTTATATCATAATTCGAGAATCATGTCGTCAACATTTGCTCCAGGAGGAGTCATAGGCAACACATTGTCCTCTTCAAGTACTGCACATTGCAACAGGTAAGGGCCTTCTGTCTGCAACATCGTCTGTATAGCACCATCTAAGTCCTCACGGTTTACAACAGTAGCAGACGGAATCTTGTATGCGCTGGCAATGAGCTCATAGTCAGGATTCATCATTGGAGTGAATGAATAACGGTGGTTAAAGAACATAGCTTGCCACTGCCGTACATTTCCAAGATAATTGTTGTTAAGCAAAATAATCTTCACCGGCGCATGTTGTTCCATTATAGTTCCCAGCTCCTGAATAGTCATTTGTAACCCGCCGTCACCTACGAATAGGCAGATTGTGCGGTCGGGAGCCCCGAAAGTCGCACCTATGGCAGCAGGCAGTCCGAATCCCATGGTTCCGCATCCGCCGGAAGTAACAACGCTATGTGCACGAGAAAACTTAAAGTAACGACAGCCAAACATTTGATTCTGTCCTACGTCGGTCACCAGTATGGCTTCGTGCTTAGTCGCGTCGCTCACCCTGTTAATTACTTCAGCCATCAGCAACGGACCGTCTTTAGGATGTATAGCACCTTCTATTACTTTTTCGTTCTCCTTCTGCGCATATGGTTTAAACGATTCTATCCACTCTGTATGTTTAGTATGATGTACATGCTTTGTCACTGCAGCAAGAGTTTGTTTGCAATCACCAAGGACAGCCAAGTCAACCTTCACATTCTTGTCTATTTCGCTTGGGTCGATATCGAAGTGTATCACCTTGGCTTGCTTTGCGTAAGTATTCAGATTTCCGGTTATACGGTCATCGAATCGCATACCGACAGCTATAAGAAGGTCGCACTCATTGGTTTTCACATTAGGACCAAGATTTCCGTGCATGCCCAGCATTCCCATGTTTAGCGGATGATCGGACGGCAAGTCGGACAATCCCAGCAATGTACATCCGACTGGGATATCAGCTTTCTCTATCAGCTGCAACAGTTCGGCATGAGCATTGCCGAGTTCTATACCTTGACCGGCAAGCAACAACGGTTTGTCAGCATGGTTGATGAGGTATGCAGCCTGTTCAACAGCCTCTTGGCTCATGGTAGGTACCGGTTGGTAACTACGGATGAAATCAACTTTTTGAGGCACATAGTCAACCATAGCAGTTTGTGCGTTCTTTGCAAAGTCGAGTACCACAGGTCCCGGCCGTCCGCTACTTGCAATATAGAACGCACGGCTTACAGCCCATGCAATATCTTCAGCACGACGAATCTGATAACTCCATTTTGTTATCGGATTTGTCACATTCACAACATCTACTTCCTGAAATGCATCCGTTCCCAGAAAAGCGGCACCCACTTGTCCGCAAATAACTACAATAGGAGTAGAATCAATCATGGCATCAGCTACTCCTGTAATTGTATTTGTAGCGCCAGGCCCACTGGTAACTATTGCGCAGCCTACCTTGCCGGAAACACGCGCATAGCCTTGAGCCGCATGCACAGCTCCTTGTTCATGACGCACCAATATATGGTTTAGACGGTCGGTATAGTCGTAGAGAGCATCGTATACTGGCATAATAGAACCGCCGGGATACCCGAAAAGAGTATCAACTCCCTCATTTATCAACGACTTCATCAACGCCTCCGCACCTGTAATCTTTTCCATTATAATTAATACC
Source organism: uncultured Bacteroidaceae bacterium (assembly GCA_964452915.1). Taxonomy (GTDB): domain Bacteria; phylum Bacteroidota; class Bacteroidia; order Bacteroidales; family Bacteroidaceae; genus Colivivens. The sequence goes on from CAYVNW010000038.1 coordinate 9,922, forward strand.
TATTGTTTTGTCCTTATCTTTTTATCTTTTCCTAATCTATTATTCTTACACCGCCTTTATCCGCGCTGCTCACACTTTGGGCATACGCCCGCAGGGCTTTGCTAACGACACGATGACGTTTCAGTGGCTGTTGAGGTCGGGCAGCCAATTCTTCGTCGCTCAGCCTTACATTTATAGAGCGGTTTGGAATATCAATATCAATGATATCACCATCAATGATTTTGCCTATATTTCCACCATTAGCAGCCTCAGGGCTTATATGTCCGATACTCAGTCCGCTTGTACCGCCGGAGAAGCGTCCGTCGGTTATGAGTGCGCATTCTTTCCCAAGATGCATGGATTTAATATACGATGTAGGATAAAGCATTTCCTGCATGCCAGGCCCACCCTTAGGACCTTCATGAGTAATTACGACAACATCCCCTGATTTGACTTTTCCGCCGAGTATTCCTTCACATGCGTCTTCCTGCGAGTCGAATACCACAGCTGGACCGGAGAACTTCCAAATGCTTTCGTCAACACCAGCTGTTTTTACGACACAGCCATCTTGAGCTATATTACCAAAGAGTATTGCCATTCCGCCATCCTTTGTATAAGCATGTTCAATGTCGCGGATGCATCCATTTGCGCGGTCAGTATCAAGCGTCTCATACTTAGAGTTTTGTACGCCAAGTTTATTACAAAATACACCGGCAGGAGCTGATGAGTAAATACGTATTGCCTCAGGGTCGACTACTGGTTTCATAATGCTGTACTTTTCTATATCTTCCGCCAGCGTTGCACCATTTACCCTCTTTACCGAGGTATCAATGAGTCCGCCCTTCGCCAGCTCACCGAGCAAATTAAGCATTCCACCGGCACGTCCACACTCCTGCACACTATATTTCTGCGAATTTGGTGCAAGTTTACAAAGGAACGGGGTATGACGTGACAAATAGTCAATATCAGCCATTGTGAAATTCACTTCCGCCTCTTGAGCTACAGCCAACAAATGCAACACAGTATTTGTAGACGCTCCCATTGCAATGTCCATAGTCATAGCGTTGAGGAACGCACTTCGTGTGGCAATGCTCCGTGGGAGTACGCTTTCATCTCCATCCTCATAATAAGCGAGAGCGTTCTTTACAATCTGACGTGCGGCAGCCTTCATCAGTTCCACACGGTTCACGTGTGTTGCCAGAATTGTTCCGTTGCCAGGCAATGAAAGGCCGATCGCTTCAGTAAGGTTGTTCATTGAATTGGCAGTGAACATACCCGAGCAGCAACCACAGCCCGGACATGCACGATTCTCCACTTCTGCCAATTCCTCATCGCTGACTGTAGGGTCAGCACCCTTTATCATGGCAGCAATCAAGTCAAGGTTCTCACCTTTATATTTCCCGGCCTCCATCGGACCGCCCGAGACAAATACCGTTGGTATATTAAGTCGCATGGCAGCCATCAGCATACCAGGAGTGATTTTGTCGCAATTGGATATACATACCATTGCATCGGCTTTGTGTGCATTCACCATATACTCTACCGAGTCGGCAATGATATCACGGCTTGGTAAAGAATACAACATGCCGTCATGTCCCATTGCTATACCGTCGTCGATAGCAATTGTATTGAATTCTGCGGCATAGCACCCGTATTTCTCTATCTCATTCTTTACTATTTGACCTGCTTCGTGAAGATGCGTATGTCCAGGGACAAACTGCGTGAACGAATTTACAACGGCAATTATTGGTTTGCCGAATTGCTCACGTTTCATTCCGTTTGCCACCCATAGAGCTCTGGCTCCTGCCATACGCCTGCCTTCCGTACAAACTGAACTACGTAACTTATGTTTCATTTTTGCATTAACGAATTATTCTGCAAAATTACAACAAATTAGTGTATGCGCCAATCTTTTTATTAGAAATTTATGTTCTGACCTTTCTTTATGAACAAAACATTAGACTTTCTGCTATCGCATAATTACCAAACGGTGTAGGAACGATTCACCAACGGGAACAAACAGGTCATGTCCGGCACTATTCAAATGTGCTGTATCGTTAGGACCTTGAAAATAGCGTTTTCTGAAATCAGCATCTCTCACTTTAATGACACAACGATCATTGTAATTGTCAAGCACCGGAACATTGTGTTTATCACACACTTCATGTATCACACCCACAACCTCTTTGAAACCTGGGCGGTCAACATACCAGGGAGTTACATATCCGATATGTGCATGAGGGTATTTAATTCGAAGATTTGTAAGCAAATGATCAAGACTATCACGTACCGTCTGCAATGAATCTGCACTGTGTCCTACCATATCAGCGTCATTATGTCCGGCTATTATCAAAACGATATCAGCACTGTCGTTCATGTCAACATAACGTTCGGATAAAGCTTTCCCAAACCCTTGCTTTGAACGGTCAAAAGCGATGCATGCTCCGTTTCTTCCATAGTTACGATAGGTCATTCCATGTGCTTTGGCTACTATTGCATGCCATGATTCAGACTTATCCGCTCTATGGTTTGCAACATAGCTGTCGCCTATCACGTTAATTGTAAGTCCGTGCAAAGGATCTGCTTTCACGCGCTCATCCAATACAGGTACGCCATTGTTATCAAAGTGCATCTTCTTTATGACCAACTTTGAAGCTCCGTTATCGGCCTTAGAGTAACCGTGAGCTATAAAGAACCACTGATCGCCGAACTTATACACAGCGCAATGGCCTATGCCATAAAATTCATCATCTTGCTGTGCTATGATATCTCCACCGCCGACAGCCATATCTTTTCCTTTACTGTCGAGATAAGGTCCATTTATTTTCTTCGACCTTCCTACCGCTACCTTATAATTGCTGTTTGCTCCTTTGCAACAATAGTCCCATGACACAAACAGATAGTAATAGCCACCTTCTTTTATGATAAACGGCGCCTCTATGGCATTTGCGCCTGCATTAGGAGCCTGTCGGGCACGTTCCATATCCTCTTTTGACACAAGTTCTTTCATGTTGTTGCGCATGTACCGGCGTGCTATCGTTTTGCATTTGCCTTTTGGCGTTTTGAAATCCTTGTCCAGTTTAACAAGTTGAATGCCATCCCAGAACGATCCCCATGTAAGCCAAGGATTACCTTTATCATCAATAATCAAGTTAGGGTCGATTGCATTCCAGTTAGTTTTATCACGAACACTCCGTATCACCATTCCTTGGTCGGTCCATTTATAGTCGGGCGATTCAGGATTCAGAGTTTTGTTAGTCATCAAACCAATTGCCGAGCCATTTACACCGAACGACGAACAACTGTAATACATATACCATGTACCATTATAATAATGTATATCAGGAGCCCAAGTATGTCCTCTATACCCTTTTACTGAATCCACTGCCCACTGAGGGATTTCAGCCATCACCGGTTTTTCCGGATTCCAATTCAACATATCAGCCGACGACATACACGATATGCCCTGGCCTGTCGCAAATATATAGTATTTACCATCGCAGTAAGCCATGACAGGGTCATGGATATCAGGATTAGTGTAGTCAAAGAAAAAACGCGGGCGCATACGCTGACTACCCTGGCTATTCAGACCGAATATACATACTGAAAACAACATGACCACAGCTATACTTACTACATACGTTACATTTCTTTTCATAATCATAATACTTTTGGGGATTTATATTTTACGCTACAAATATACTATATTATTTGATTCGACACGGGGAAAATCAGCATTTATTGAAAAAATTCTTAATAGGTTTGCAGGGAATGGCAAATAATGATTATCTTTGCAAAGTAACATAAAACCTATAATCGAAATGAGAGAGATAAAAATTACCAAGCGAGCTCACGAGGAAATGCGGCGATTGTTTTCCTCAAGCCGGTCAAAAATCAATAACCTACACACAGATCCCGAACTATCTGAAATCGTAAATAACTTTGCATTCGACAACACACTTGCCAAGACAGACGGCATAGTATTGGAAAAGACACGTGTTATGTGTCTGCTTGCCACTATGATAGGATGCAACGCAATAAATGAATTCAAGCAGTTTGTAGATGCCTGCCTCAACGTAGGAGTGAAGCCTCGCGAAATACGTGAGATTGTATACATGGCTTATCCTTATGTTGGAGCCGCTCTACTGGTCGACTACAACCTGCTTATGAATGACATTTTCGAAAATAACGGCATACGCCTGCCACTCGACCCTCAGAATACAGTAAACTCCGATGAGGAGGCATTGGAAAAAGGAAAGGAATTGCTTGATGAGACATTCGGTCCGGGCTCAGTAGACAGTCTTATTGCAGCTGCTCCAAAAGGTCAAGAGCACCTTACAACTTTTATGGCAGAGTATTGCTTCGGACGTTTCTATACACGTACAGGTATCGACCCGCAGCACCGTGAGCTAATTGCTTTCTGCCTGCTTGCAGCAATGGGAGGTTGTGACGACCGTCTGCTTGTACATGCCCGTGGATGTAAAAACCATAACATATCAAAAGACGAGATGATTGCCGTTTGCACCATTGTATTGCCATGGATTGGATTTCCAAGGACTTTAAATGCTGTTTCCATTATAAACAAGGCATATCACACTCAGATTATGTAAGCAAACATTTTCATGTGAACCGAATAAAATTAAAGGGGTACGTCATTCAACGCACCCCTTTATTGTCTCATATACAAAGTCAAAGTCAGTTCATTATTGCGAAATAGTCAACGATCCCCAACAAGTGATTGTCTTTATCCACAACCAACAATGAGTGAATCTTATTTTTGTGGAACATATATTGGATTTGTGTAAGTTTTGCTTCAGGGTTAATTGTCTTAGGATGTTTTGTCATAGCGTCTGAAACTGTCAAATTAAGAAAATTGGATTTGGCACCCTCAACAGCCCTGCGTATGTCACCATCAGTGATTATACCCTCGATAGTATCTCCTACCATGACAACTCCGAGTCCTAACTTGCCGCTACTTATCATAATCAAAGCATCAACAAGTTTCATGTCAGGAGGTATTATAGGCAGGTTCTCCGTGTACATGACATCCTTGACCGTAGTAACAAGTTTCTTACCCAAAGTTCCTCCGGGATGGAATTTAGCAAAGTCTCTCGCCTTGAAATGACGCAGTTCTATAAGTACGCAAGCCAAAGCATCGCCCATCGCCATTGCAGCGGTAGTCGACGAAGTCGGTGCAAGGTTCAACGGGCAGGCTTCTTTTCCCACGCTTACATTTATATGATATGCTGAATGACGCGCAAGCAACGATTCAGGATTACCCACTAAAGAAACAATAGGAATTTTCCTTTCCTCAAGGAACGAAGCCATGCACAAGATTTCGTCCGACATACCTGAATTGGATATCAACAAGGCCATGTCGCTGTCCGTAATCATACCTAAGTCGCCATGCAATGCATCAAGAGGATTAACATAAATCGAAGGTGTTCCTGTACTTGCCAAAGTCGCTGCGATCTTCGCTGCTATATGTCCCGACTTTCCTACGCCCGAAACTACCACATGCCCTTTACATTTGTAGATAAGCGATATTACTCCATCAAAGTTCTCATCAAGTTTAGGTATCAAGTCCAACAAAGCTTGCGACTCATCCCGCAAGCATTTAGTCGCTATTTCTCTCATTTCCATAATCGTCATTCTATCAAGGATCTTACCACATCTGCCAAATCTTTCAAATATAACATATTAGGACCGTCGCTGAGTGCTTTTTCGGGGTTCGGATGCACTTCAAAAAAGAAGCCGTTTGCGCCAAATGCTTTTGCAGCCAAAGCCATAGCCGGCACGAACTCTCTGTCGCCACCGGTTTTACCTCCTGCCGCGCCTGGGCGTTGTACTGAGTGAGTACAATCCATAATCACCCAATCAGCATATTTCTTCATTACAGGAATGTTGCGAAAGTCGACGATGAGGTTATTATATCCAAATGTATTTCCGCGTTCTGTCAGCCAAATGTTATCATTACCACTCTCGTGCACTTTTTGTACAGGATACTGCATATCTTCGCCACTCAGAAACTGTGCTTTTTTAATGTTAATGGTCTTTCCTGTTTTTGCTGCCGCTACAAGCAGGTCTGTCTGCCTGCAAAGGAAAGCAGGGATTTGCAACACATCAACAACCTCAGCGGCAGGTCGCGCCTGATAACTCTCATGAATATCGGTAAGCAGTTTCAAGCCGTACTTACTTTTTATATCTGACAATATTTGAAGTCCCTTTTCCATTCCAGGACCTCTATATGAATGGATTGAAGTACGGTTAGCCTTATCAAACGAGGCCTTGAATATGATATCCACTCCGTAAAGTTCGTTCAAACCGACTAAATGCGAGGCGACTTCTTCCATTATATCCATTGACTCAATTACGCATGGGCCCGCTATTATTTTTATATTCTTATTCATCATCTTCCATCTTGGTGTACGTCAGCACGAATTCCTCAAACACCTTATATTTTATATGATACATATCATGTTTCTTCAAATCTTCCACTTCAAAGCTGCCTTCATATTGCATCTCATCAAAAGGATACACTTTCAGATCATCAACGAAGTTTACCCTGTTTCTTTCGAGTACTTTGAATACAGACTCTTTTGCTGACCAGTGCAACAATAACCCGACAGTAGTATTAGCGGTCTCGTCGTCTCTTACAAAGCGGTTTTTAACCCTCCAGATACGTGGCAGTTCTGTTTTTGTATATGCTAAAAAATCACCTGATACGTCAGGTTCCATTTGCTCGACATCTATTCCGACGGGAGTCTTTTCTGACAATGCGATTGCTACATAACCTTTAGTATGCGAGATACTGATGTTCAGTTCTTCGTAATCGTGAAGCATAGGTTTGCCGTCGTCTGTATACAATATTTCAATTTGCCTGCCCAGCACGCAACAAAGCAACACCCGTACCGCAGTCCATTCTATTATACGGCTTTTAGAACTGAAATTTGCCTCGGCCTCACTTCTCACTAAGTCGGCATCGGGCAACAATGACAACAGTTCATCATAATCCTCGGTGACATGCCATACGGCGATACGTACATCACCTATTTGTTTATCGAAATACAGCATCAGAACGGTAGGTCTTCGTTGTTGTCTTGTGATGGTTTGGAAGACACCGGTGTTTCTTTAACTGTCTGTTGTACAGATTGTGATTTGGGAGTCAACATCTCCATGTTGTTAACCAATATCTCAACCAACTGCCTGTGGATGCCTTGTTTGTCGTCGTAACTTCGGGTTTGTATCTTACCTTCCACAAACAGTTTGTCACCTTTATGTACATACTTCTCGACTGTTTCAGCCAGCTTGTCCCAGAAAATGAGACTATGCCATTCAGCTCTTTCCGGCACACGTGTTCCATCGCGCATTGTATAGCCACGATCGGTTGTAGCAAGTCTGACAGATGCCACACAAACTCCTGTGTCAAGATACCTGACAGTTGGTTCCTGCCCGACATTTCCAATAAGCATTACTTTATTTAAAGACATATTATTCTCGTTTTGTTAATCATATAGTAATCAAGTATAGTCATTGCAGCCATAGCCTCAACTATAGGGACTGCGCGCACCAACACACATGGATCGTGACGGCCAGTGGCTGTAAATGTCACCTCATCACCGTTTTTCGTCACAGTGTGTTGTTCTCTAAGAATCGTAGGCACAGGCTTGAAGAGCACTCTGAAATTGATGTCTTCCCCATTGCTTATACCGCCCTGTATGCCTCCGCTATGGTTTGTTCTGGTCCGGATAACGCCACCGTCATTGTAAAACTCATCATTGAGTTGTGAACCGGTTAAGCCCACACCCCGGAAGCCGTCGCCCAAGTCAAAGCCTTTTACTGCATTTATTGACAACATGGCAGCACCGAGAGCTGCATTCAGTTTTCCGAATACAGGTTCGCCAAGCCCTACGGGACAGTTCTTTATCGTTCCGCCAATAATTCCGCCTATACTGTCGTTTTGCTTTCTTACTTCTCCGACAATTGCCTCCATTTGCTGACGCCGTTCCTCTGCTGTGCCTGTCAAGACATGTCCACCTACTTGTAATATCTCGGCAGTCACAGTTATACCCAACTGATTAAGCACCAATTTAGCGAAAGCACCTCCGACGACACGGCACAGAGTCTCACGCGCAGATGTACGTCCTCCGCCACGATAATCACGTATGCCATACTTCATTTGATAAGTATAGTCAGCATGAGAAGGCCGGTATAAGTCTTTTATGTTAGAATAATCCGCTGAATGATGGTCGGCATTGCGTACGATAAACCCTATTGGTGTACCCGTGGAAATACCTTCGAACACTCCTGATAATATTTCCACTTTATCAGCTTCTTTCCTTGCTGTAGTAAGCGGACCTTGCCCCGGACGCCTCCGGTCTAATTCCGACTGTACAAATTCCATGTCTACAGTTACCCCAGAAGGAAATCCGTCGATGATTCCTCCGAGCGCTGCGCCATGACTTTCACCGAATGTGGTCAATCTGTATATATTTCCGAATGTATTCACAATTGCAACTCATTAATTACATCCTTCACAACCGCCGTCTTCGCTTCCGCAACAACCGCCACTGCATCCACCGTTGCAACCGCTGCAGCCGCCTCCGATCATATTAATCATATCGGAAATCTCCTGGTTTGACGCTTCACGGTGGGTAACGACAGTACCAACGAAATGTAAATCATGTCCTGCATGCGGATGGTTCAAGTCTACAGTAACAGTATCTTTCTTTATTTCAAGAATGATTCCATTGAACTGACGTCCGTCTTCTGACTGAAGGGTAACAACTTTTCCCTCTGCGATATTATCATAATCAAATTTGCCATCAACCATGAATATAGACTTAGGGACATCCATCATCAATTCATCTCTAACCTCACCATAAGCATCTTTGCACGGTATAACAAAATCGAATGTATCACCAACCGACAACGGATCTATAGCGTTTTCGAAAGCGGGCAATACGCACCCAAGTTTACTGATAAACATGAACGGATGTTCAGCAGTACACTCTTCTGTCAATTCTTCTTTTATGTCTTCGCCGTCACTTACGTAAAGTTTATATGCTACTGTTATGTAGTTATTTTTAGTTGCCATCTATTTTCTTATTTAAATTTCTCTGCAAATATACAAATAAATGAAGAAGATTCACTACTTTTGCAAAGAAATTAATAAAGAGACATACAAAACGATGCATACAACAATTCAATATCATTTGTTTTTAGCAATTACATGTGCGTTCTTGCTAATTGGTTGCCGGCACTCAGGAAAAAGCGGAAGTACTAACGAGAATGTTCAAGTCCAAGTGGGTGATACGATCATCAATAAAGTTAGGAAGCCTGTAAACTTCTCCGGGACTTTCTACCAAATAACCAACTTGGGAACTACTAACATCATTTTTAAACAGGGGCCATACAATCTCGAAGTGGAAGGACCGGAGGGTTCTGTCGATGATCTGGCGTTTTCCATTGATTACAACGTCTTGACTGTAAGCATGAAGAACGAGGAAAAGATTGATATGAACCAATTCAACAATAACAAAGATAAACTCACAGTATATATATCATGTCCTAAGCTCCAAGCAATTGCGGCTTGCGGAACAGGAGACATCCGTGTAGAAGGCAGCCTAAAAGGCGATGAGTTCCATGCAGGATGTTTAGGAACAGGATCAATAAAAGCCGATACCTTGAATGTCACCAACCTGCGATATGATTCCTCTGGAGAAGGGAACTTTTCATTTGACGCCATTAATGCAGAATCTGCATTTTTCGTACTCTCCAGCGAAGGTGCGCTTGATGGAAACATCACAGCCAAAGGTCCTGTTATCATTGACAGCAACGATAACTCACATATTTCATTAAGTGGGAAAGCCCGCAAACTGTCGTTAATCATATCAGGAGACACTAAATGCGACTTGGGCATAAGTGCTGATTCACTGGATATCATGGCACAATCGGGCGAAATCAATCTGACAGGACAATTCAAGACAAAACACATAGATAAAACACAAAAGGCCAAAGTAACTATGCATTAAATAAAAGACAAAACGAATAAAGAAGGAATAATGAAACTATTAGGTTATACACGATTCGTATTTCTTGCTGTATCAATATTTCTTTTACAAGCAATACAGCCAAATAATATCACAGCGCAAACCATCGGCAATGAAAATGGTTATTTCTGCAATCCCCCATTGCCTTATTTGCCATACAAACTCGATGTCTTGTTCATTGGCAACTCATTTTCAATCGACACAAGCACAGCACTGCCATCCATACTGAAATCAACGCGTCTGAGCACTGTTGCCGTATATGTATTATATAAAGGTGGATGCTCAATGAAGCAACACTACGAATATTTCAAATCGAACGAGCCTGTATATGAATTATGGCAATTCGACAGCCGAGGCGAAAGACGGTTGGAAAAGAAAACTACAATTCGTGAAGTGATGAAACGGTTTGCATATGACGTTGTAGTATTCCAACAATATTCACTGGAATCAGGTAACTATTCATCCTACGAACCTTACCTTTCAAAGCTCATCCAAGCATATAAAATCACAACCATATCACCGCGGACTGTCTTTGCGTTCAACCAAACGTGGGCTTATTCGTCTAAACACAAAAATATCAAGCAATATGGTTCGCCGGAAGAAATGTGGAAGAAAATTTGTTATGCATCAAACGAGATGAAGCAAAAGTCAGGTATTGATATCATTATACCATGCGGTACGGCAGTACAAAACGCCCGTCATCTCACCAGCATAACAACACAAAATGAATGGACCCGCGACAACCAGCACATCACGCTCTACCAAGGACGTTACCTCCTTGCCTGCACCTTCTTTGAGACGATTATCGCTCCTTGTTTCAATGCCGATTTACGTGAGGATAAAACAGTCTATGGTAAGAGAAATTCAGAGATTGTTGATGAGACAAACCGGCGTTTGATACAGAACTGCGCAATCCTCGCCGTTGCCAACAACTACAACATCAGCGAATTCGTAGGGGAATAGCAGAAGAGGCACATTTGAGTCACACATGGTACCATGATTGTCGCATTAACTAAGGATCAGGCAACAACCTCATGAACTTCGGAGAATAACCTCATGAACTTCGGAGAATAACCTCATGAACTTCTGGCGATAACCTAACCTGCTTCGGGGCATAACCTAATTAGCTTCGTGGCAAAATCAAGTCAATTACAGACATCGGCAAGTCTGCCCCCGAATAATAATTAAGCTTGTACCAGCATACCAAATTATGATGTTCTGAGTTTGTCTGACAGCAATATTATCAGACAAGGGATTAATCGTACCTCATCGTCTGTGCCGGCTTGCCTAAACTCATAAGATAAGATGATCCGAGTATCACTAACAATGAAATAGCAATTGTAACAGCATTAACGGCAAGGAAAAGAATCCAATTGAACTGAATTGGAACATAGCCGACATAATATACAGTAGGGTCGAGTTTTACTATATGGAAGTAATACTGCAGCGCGCACAATGCCAGCCCCACCACATTACCCCACAGGAGTCCACGGCCGACAAGCATTGCCGAGAAATTGATAAATATCTTACGGATCGAATAGTTAGTCGCTCCCAACGCTTTCAGTATGCCTATCATATTTATCCGTTCGAGCATAATTATCAGCATACCCGACATGACAGTAAAAGATGCCACACAAATCATAAGTATAAGTATCATGATTACATTCATGTCAAGTACTCCAAGCCAAGCAAATATGCTTGGAGCAAGCTGTTTTATGCTGAACACACCATAGAAACTGCCGTTACGGTCGTACCGTCGGTTTATTTTATCACCCAAGCACCGAGTGACCTCATCTACTTGACTAAAGTCTTTAATGGATATTTCAAAACCCGTTGACATGTCCGAATCCCAATTGTTCAGTTTCCTTGTCGTATATATGTCAGTAAGCACTATACTGCGGTCGTACTCGGTCAAATTCGTCTCATATATTCCTGATACTTTGAAACGCCGAGCCCTCATGTTTTGCCCGCTAACAAAATAAGCATAGACTTTGCTTCCAATCTTCAAATTCATGTCGTTTGCTATACGGCGCGATATAAGCAACTCATTCGAAGCGTCTTTACTGCCGAACTTGGGTATGTTCCCTTCTTGCAGATATTGGCGGAAGAAACCGAGATCATAGTCCTCTCCCACTCCTTTAAACTGTATGCCGACAAAGTCGCTGTCAGTCTTAAGCATGCCTGTCTTTGTGGCGAACCGTTGCACATGACTGACCTGCGGATCTTTTTTTATTACTCGTTCGAGGCTGTCCGAAGTCAGTACAGGCATGAGAATGCGGTCTTGGTTCATGGTCAGGCTAATCACTTGGATATCCGTTCCGAAACCAACCACCTTTTCACTAACCTTCTCCTTAAAGCCCATGACGACGGCTACACTGACAATCATTACAGCCAAACCAATAATGATTCCAAGTAAAGCGATGCGAACTGCAGGGCGCGACACCCTCCGGTCATTCGCTCCGCCTTCTTGCGAATATATTCGCCGTGCAATGAACAGTTCTAAGGACATAATCAATCAACGGCAATTACAATCCGTCCTGCCAGGATAAGCCTCCAATGCTTTTTTCAGAATGAGGAGAGCACGCACGAGATCCTCCTTTTTAAGGACATAAGCAATACGCACCTCATTCCGTCCGGCTCCGGGAGTTGTGTAAAAACCGGCAGCAGGAGCCATCATAATGGTTTCACCCTCATAATTGAAATCAGTAAGGCACCATGCACAGAACTTCTCACTGTCATCTACAGGCAATTTGGCAACTGTGTAGAAAGCACCCATAGGAATTGGAGAATAGACGCCGGGAATACGGTTAAGTCCGTCAATAAGACATTTACGGCGTTCTACATATTCATCATATACATCGCGCATATAGCTTTCTGGTACATCCAACGAGGCCTCAGCGATAATTTGTCCGATAAGAGGAGGACTAAGACGCGCCTGGCAAAACTTCATCACAGCCTGCCGCAGCTCTTTATTCTTTGTAATCAGTGCGCCAATACGTATTCCGCACTCGCTATACCGTTTTGACACAGAGTCGATGAGAACCACATTGTTTTCTATTCCTTCAAGATGGCACGCAGATATATACGGACTGCCTGTATAAATGAACTCACGGTAAACCTCATCAGAGAAGAGATACAAATCGTATTTCTTTACTAAATCACGTATTTGATTCATCTCCCGTCGTGTGTACAGATAGCCGGTCGGGTTGTTTGGATTGCATATAAGTATTGCACGGGTACGGTCATTTATCAGTTCCTCGAACTTTTCAACTTTCGGCAATGAGAATCCTTCTTCAATTGTCGTTGTTATGGTCCGAATAACAGCACCGGCAGAGATAGCAAACGCCATATAGTTGGCGTATGCCGGTTCCGGCACAATTATTTCATCCCCTGGGTTCAGACACGACAAGAAAGCGAACAAGACTGCCTCTGAGCCTCCACTTGTTATTATGATATCGTCCGCATCAAGTTTGATATTGAACTTATCATAATAACCGACTAATTTCTCCCTATAACTACGGTATCCTTGACTTGGGCTGTATTCCAATATTTTACGGTCAACCTGCTTCATTGCATCAAGGGCGATCTGCGGAGTGGGCAAATCCGGTTGTCCTATATTCAAATGGTAAACATGGATTCCACGTGATTTAGCATCTTCCGCCAGAGGAGCTAACTTGCGTATTGGAGATGATGGCATCTCAGTGCCTCGTACTGATATTCTTGGCATTTTCCTTATTGTACTTTCAAATTTGAATTGCAAAGTTACAAAAAAATAAGGTTGCCTACATTAAGATTGCATAAAAACTTTGCGGTTGTTCCTCAATCACATCTTTATCTTCACTCTTTATTCCCGTAACAGATAACACCCGTATGCAAATATGCCATAGCTGTTACGCAAACAGTTACACGCATCACTCATGATTTTTATCACAAGCATGCCGAACTGCTATTACAAAAAAATACTTAAACATTAAATGCTTAAGTATTCATATCGAGCGGAAAACGAGACTCGAACTCGCGACCCCAACCTTGGCAAGGTTGTGCTCTACCAACTGAGCTATTTCCGCAATTATCCAACACGCACCTCATATTCAAATCTGAGAGCGGAAAACGAGACTCGAACTCGCGACCCCAACCTTGGCAAGGTTGTGCTC
>CAYVNW010000039.1:0-23547 GCA_964452915.1 uncultured Bacteroidaceae bacterium
TTTTCTATTATGCTTTAATTGTTAATTCGGTGTAAAGTAATTCTGTATTAAGTCATTAATGTTTACAATAACTCTATATGTAGTACGGGCACATCCACCAGCGAGAGAGCTTATTACAAAACAAACAGAGCGTGACAAATAGCTTACAGAATGATATTGTTGGATTGTATTTGACAAAAATGTATCTCTGAAAAAGCCAATGTCAGAAATAATGCTTAACTTTGCATACAATGCACAATAGAATATGTCCTAGTTCTAAAAGAATACGGCAGTCATCAAGTGCAGGCTACAATTGGAATGTGTCACTGACGCTTTGTTTTTGGCTATTTGAAACTACCACAATCAGATAACCTGTCAAGAACATAGCAGAATGGGATGCTACGGGTAGGTATATATAATTACCTCCAAGGCGTGCGGAGGACAGATTGGTCCTCATGCACGCTGTATGGGCTTAAAGTATACCAAACAGCGCGGGGATCTCTTTGCTTGTTCACAGGTTGGGCTGTGGTAGGCCTCAAATAGCGAACAAGCAACAGTTAGATACCCCGCTTTTCTTTTTGTTGCCATTTTAGTAATAAACAATATTTTATGCTTAGGGTATCAGGCTATGTAATAAATGCAATGGTAGCAAAAGCGATGAATTTAGTCATTAAGTTACTACGTAAAGTTAACTTGTGGAAGACAATCTACTTCAATTTTCATTATTTCCCATGGCAAACAGCCATTCATTTGCCGGTTTTTATCTATAAACGTACAGAACTTTATAAGATGCATGGGCGCATTGTCATAGATGCTCCAGTAAAAACAGGCCTGATAAAGTTTGGAGCACACGGATTAGGAACCCAAGACTTGAGATATTCTCGTACAATGTGGGAAGTTGCCGGCATATTAATTGTGAAAGGCAACGTTTGCATTGGCCGTGGAAGCAAAATCAGTATTGGCAAAAATGCGACTCTTACATTGGGAGAAGACTTTAACATATCGGGGAACTCTGAAGTCATTTGCCAAACAGGTATTACCTTTGGCAAGGATTGTTTATTATCATGGGATATACTGATTATGGATACAGATTTTCATAAAGTATTGAACAATGAAGGCAAAATTACCAATTCTCCCCGTACAATTAATATCGGCAATCATGTATGGATAGGATGCAGGAATACAATTTTAAAAGGTGTAACCATTGCTGACAACACCATAATATCTGCCAACTCAACTATTACAAAGGACATAAAAGAATCACACAGTGTGGTTGGCGGACATGGAAATACTGCCGGAATTATAAAGATGGGCGTAGATTGGCAAAAGTAGACAATATAAAAATATTTATCCGCAAGTTCTTTCTACAGTCAGGCCTTGCGGATAAATACATTTTTGAACGCAGTCAAATTTTTTTGAATTCTGCATAGATAGCATCGGCAGTAGCCTGCATCTCTTCAGCAGAAAATGTCTTTTTAGGATTGCTAAAGATCATGTCTTTTTCCGACTGCATAGGAACAAGATGAATGTGTGCATGAGGGACCTCCAAACCAAGAACTGCCTCACCAACCTTAATACAAGGGAAAGCCGCTTTTATTGCCTTTGCCACTTTCTTAGCAAAAATCTGAAAACGGCCTATTTCATCATCAGACATATCAAAGATGTAGTCGACCTCACGGCGCGGAATGCACAAAGTATGTCCCTTGACCAAAGGATTGATGTCGAGAAACGCATAAAACTCATCATCCTCCGCACATTTATAACTCGGTATTTCACCAGCTGCAATTTTACTGAAAAGAGTCGCCATAATGCTCTTGCTTATTTATAGGATTATACAGAAATCTTTACAATTTCAAGTTCAATAACTCCTTGTGGAATTTTGATTGTAGCTATATCGCCGACCTTCTTTCCTAACAGCCCCTGCGCTATAGGTGTTGCTACAGAGATTTTGTTCTCACGAAGATTTGCTTCACTCTCGCTGACAATTGTATAAGTCATAGTCATTCCGGTCTTAACATTCTTCATCTCAACTTTTGAAAGGATCTGTACCACATCGGTTTGTACCTTTGAAGTATCGATGATTTTTGCATCGGCAAGAGTTGCTTTGAGTTGAGCAATCTTTGTTTCAAGTTTGCCTTGCGCCTCTTTAGCGGCGTCATACTCAGCATTTTCTGAGAGGTCACCTTTCTCACGAGCTTCCTGAATCTGACGAATTACCTCCGGACGCTCTACCTCTTCCAATTGTTTAATCTCGGCTCTGATTTTATCGTAGCCTTCACGTGACATGTAAGCCATTTTGTCCTTGTTTTTAGAATTTAATAGCGTTTATAATTTTGTTCATATCAATCCGAACACAGGATTCGGTTAGAGTGACAAGAATAAGAATTCCGGCACCTTAACGTGTCGGAACTCTTAAACTCAATCACGCTGCAAAGTTAGCGTTTTTCTTTTTATTGACAAAATTTTTTACCACTTATTCTTTTATAACCAGGAATTTTGTCGCTACACCCTTGTCACCGTCCTCATCAGTTGCCAAGATATAATATATTCCAGAAGCCACACGTGAGCCACTGCTTGTCCTGCCATTCCAAGTATATTCGCCCCCTACGGATACACCCTCATTAACAAGACGTCCGGCAGCATTGACAATTTTGACGATAGAGTTTGCCATCAGTCCCCGCACTATAATATTACCCGTATAGTTTGGCCTTACAGGATTCGGGTATACCTTTACCAAATCCTTATCAAAAGATTCCTCTGGATCCGTTGCGTTTCCCATATACGACACTAACCCTGCAGATGTTCCGAAGAAAACTTCGCCGGTACTGCCATCTATGGAGATGGAATATATATAATCGGAAAGGAGAGGGCTGTTGTTAGACGTAAAGTGTTCTAAAATTTCAGATCCGTCCGGATTCACGAGGTATACTCCGCTACCTTGTGTACCCATCCACTTGCGATTGCCTCCGTCAACAGCTATACAACGTACTTCAACTTCGCCCAACAAATAGTCAGCATAACCAGTACCATCGTTACGTGGGACTTTACATTGCGTAATTGTAAAGTCATTACTGAATATAGCAGAAGGATTATACGTCATGAATGGTCCTACGTTGGTACCGATCCATACAGAACCATCTAAATCGGTCACAACACAATTAACCTTGTCGAACAGATAGGAGGTACCATCTTGATTTACCATTGAATGATATACTTTTTGCACGTCATCAGAGCGCTGGTTCAACGTACCATTAGTGTCAAGGATGAAAAGACCTGCCGCACTGTTGCTGCCAGACGCACGACTTACAATCCATGCCCATCCACGCTCATCGAACATTATTTGGTCACATATCGGATTATTTGCGATTTCAGGACAATAGTATGAAAGCCATGTTCCATCCGTTTTCAAAATCTTAATGATAGAATCACAGTCACTGTTTAGCATCCATAAGTTATTCTGGCCATCAAATGCCAATCCCGCTACTCTGACATAATAACCAGGGCGGGCATCGTTTGGCAGTATAGATGTAAGAGCTGAGTTATTGTAGGTATAGTGCTTTACCATATGCTGGTTGCGGAACTCATATAATCCCGTTACCGCACTTACAAACTGATGATCCGGATCGTTAGGATCTTGTATGATATCCAACGCATTATAAAAATTGTTTGAGCCAATATAGTCTCTCAATGAATCTTCATTGAAACACGACCATACTCCATTCTCATACATTTGTGCGGTAAACTCACGACGGATCGAAGAAGTTTCCAATACCCCCCCGACAGACAATAGCCTGCTGCCATAATTTCTCATTCGATAAAAGTAGTTACGGATAGGACTGTTAGGAACGATGGAAGAGACTGTCATACTAAAAGAGTTATCAACATATCTTGCACCAACCAACCCGTTTGCTCCGCAAGCCAACCAATAGTTATTACCTGAATTTGTCGCTGCAAATATGCCCAAATCATTATTTAAAGTATAGTGGTTGCCGTTTTGTTCAAACACATGAATTACCGATGATGAGAAGAAAAACAAATTGTCACCACAAATACTGTATCCGTCGACAGTCGCATTGTCAAACGTGGTTATGGTAAACGTTTCACTGTTCGTTACCTGTACCACACGATTCGATGGTGAGAGTGCATAATACCTGCCTCCGAATAAGACCAGTTTGTTTAGTACACGCGTACTCATTTGTGTCCAATTGCCGGCATCAAGCAAGTTATCCGCCAATGCTCCTCTATATACTCCACCGCTGGTCAGAGCGACAATGTGCCCTCCGTTGATAACAAGGCTATTCACACCATAGCCAAAATTGTAATATCCGGCGAACACTTTCCGTCGTGTATCGAGGATCACAATACCTGAGCCCGTTGAGATATAAACATTGTCAGCATCGACATATATATCATTGATTGATTTATCGCTCAATGACTTTTCCTTTAGTTCCGGCATATTATATATGTTTCCACTGGCATCAAGCAGGTCTATATTTCCATTTGCATACACTATTACCAATTGGTTTGTTGCTTCGCAAACAACAATGTCAAATATGCCCTCATCGCTGAGAATGGTTGACTTATCATAAGTTTCAACACTTGCATATTCAGGATCATAACTATATAATCCGTCATTACTTACCACATACACAATGTTATTAAATAGTGCCGCATCCGTTGCTCTATGATAAGCGGCATATACACGCCAATCACCATATCCGGCGAATGAAGCTACAGGCATGGCAAGTAGTAACAAATACAAAACAATTGCAGCAAGAAACTTTTTCTTTCCCATCTGTAGATTTATTTATTATCTAAGAACTCTTTTAAAAGTTGCACAGCCTTTGCACGGTGACTGATATGATTTTTAATGTCATCACCCAATTCCGCAAATGTCCGGTCATAACCATCAGGAATAAAAATCGGATCATAACCAAATCCGGCGCCACCATGCTTCTCTGTAGCGATAGTTCCCTTTACGATTCCATCGAAGGAATATGTACCGCCTTTATATATTAACGCAATTGAGGTGTGAAATTGTGCGCTGCGCTCCGATTTTTTACTGAGTACACGTAAAAGTTTCCTCATATTAGCATCACTATCGTGCCCGTGTTCATCTGCATACCGGGCAGTGTGAACTCCGGGCGCACCATCAAGAGCCATACATTCAAGGCCGGTATCATCAGCGAAACAATCAAGCCCGTAGCGGTCCTTTACGTATTGTGCCTTTTGTAAAGCATTTTCCTGTATAGTGGCTCCTGTTTCAGGTATTTCATCGAAACATCCAATGTCTCTCAAACTCACAATATCATATTGCGTCCCAAGTATGGCGCGGATTTCTTCCAACTTATGGACGTTGTTGCTTGCAAAAACAAGTTTCTCCATTATTTAGATTTTTCAATAAATTGTTTCATCTTGTTTATCGCTATAAACCGCTGACTTATCTTGTTTTTTACATCGGCACCCAGCTCTGCATAAGTTCTGTTTTGCCCGAGAGGGACAAATACAGAGTCGTAGAAAAAAGAATCAGCAACATTACCATATGGCTCGGTGGCAATTGTGCCTTCGAGCACACCATCGAATATGGTTGTCTCGCATTCTTTCGGGTTACTTGATTCACCGACAACAAGAGCAACCGCCGTGTGCAAACGAGCACTACGGTCACTTACCCCAGCCATTTCGTTAAGCAGCTTGTTTATATTGGCGGACACATCGTGGTTTTCTGGTTTATCAACAACTGGAGCGTGTTTATGTAATATATCGAGCATTTCCTTTGAAAGCTCTTCTGAAACAGGTTCAGATATAACCGTATTATTACTTTTGCTGACCTCCTTATCAATATCAACCGATGCATATCGCGATGAGTAAACACCAGGCAAACCGCCAAGAGCCTTACACTCAAGTGCGGAATCATCAGCAAAGCAGTCAAAACCATAATAGCGTTTAACGAAGTTCGCCTTTAGCAATGCATTTCCTTGTATGGTTGCGGCTTTCTCCGGGATGTCAATATAACAACCTATATCAGCAAGAGATCTTATATCATATTTATTCCCAAGTATTGCACGCACCTCTGCCAACTTATGTTCGCTGTTACTTGCAAAGACAAGCGTTCGCTTACCTTGGAGTTCCTTGTCCTGCTTTACTTTCATCTTATCGAATCCTTCACCCCATACACCTT
Source organism: uncultured Bacteroidaceae bacterium (assembly GCA_964452915.1). GTDB lineage: Bacteria > Bacteroidota > Bacteroidia > Bacteroidales > Bacteroidaceae > Colivivens. Next base: position 6,158 of record CAYVNW010000039.1, read on the forward strand.
TCACATATCCCATTGAAACGAATGCATAAGGATCAATAGACCTTATCAGACGGAAAATGTAAACCTGGTCTCTACGTTTTACTATACTTACAATGACTTTGCGTTCTGTATTGGTATACCAACCTTCACCATTAAGCATGGTCACACCATGTCCTTTCTTCACAATCGCGTTTGCTATAGCAGACGGATTGCGCGAGAAAATCATGAACTGGACAGATTGCCGGCTACGATTGGTATGGTAATCGAGAGTCATACTGCATACGATTAGCATTACATAGCCAAAAATTACACGATACCAATCATGGAATACGAAATAACAACTTGAAATGATTATGATATCACACAGCATAATCACTTGACCCAAGGAAACGTTCTTGTATTTGTTGACAATAGCAGCAATGATATCCGTACCACCTGTACTACCATTGTTTGAAAAACACAGAAACAATCCCGTACCTTGAATTAGTGCGCCCAACACACATGCCATAAAAGCCTCATCACCTATTAGCTTCGGCAAGTGTCCCTCTGGATCCATTACGATTCGCTGGAACAGCCAAAGCCAAAATGTTGTTGTCACAACTCCCCAAATAGTCTTCATACAGAATTTCCATCCAAGGACGATAACGGCAACAATCAAAAAGACGGCATTTATAATACTGTACGTGACTTGTACCTCGATAGTTCCCGTTGCATAATATACAATTGCAGATATACCCGACACTCCTCCTGAAGTTAGTCCGTATGGCAACATGAAACACACCTGCCCCACCGAATAAAGAAAGGTGCCACAGGCAATCATTAGATAGTCTTTTGCCTCCATCCAAGGATTGAACTTGAAATGTCCAGGAAAATGTATGTTAGCAGTTTTTAGTGCCATTCTACAGTCACATTATTTTTTTAAAACGACATTCACCATCTTTCCCGGAACCACAATAGTCTTCAGTACTTGGAAGCCATCCAACCATTTCTGTGACTGCGGCTCTTTCATAACCGCATCAATGATGTCCTGTTGGTCAGTTCCTACAGGGAATTCCATTGGGAAGCGGGCTTTACCATTGAATGCAACCATCATCTTCATCGTGTCTTCTTTCATGTATTCCTCATTGAATTCAGGCCATTTGGCATCACATACAGTCGTTGTATGTCCAGATAACTCCCACAACTCTTCAGCAAGGTGCGGACAGAAAGGAGCAATCAGTACGTTCAAAGCTTCTTTTACTTCCTTACTCGAAGTATTCATGCGTGTGAGCTCATTCACACAAATCATAAATGCGGCAATACTTGTATTATAAGAAAAGTTCTCTATGTCACCTGTGACTTTCTTAATAAGAGTATGCAGCGACTTAAGTTCCTCCTTGCTTCCTTTATCTGTATGCGTCTCTGCTGTCATGAAATTCCAAAACTTTTTAAGGAAGCGATGGCATCCGTCAATTCCGTTTGTATCCCATGGCTTACTTTGCTCAACGGGCCCTAAAAACATCTCGTAAAGACGGAGCGTATCAGCACCGAACTTCTCCACAATCATATCTGGATTGACCACGTTGAACATAGATTTAGACATTTTCTCTATTGCCCAACCACAAACATATTTACCTTCATCATTTAAAACAAACTTTGCATCGTTATATTCCGGACGCCAATTTTTAAATGCATTAACATCCAGTATATCTCCACTTACTATGTTCACATCCACATGAATAGGAGTAACATCATAAGAATCTTTTTTATCAAAGCTTACAAATGTATTTGTATCCTTTATACGATAGACAAAGTTGCTTCTACCCTGAATCATGCCTTGATTAATCAGCTTTTGGAAAGGCTCTTCAGTTACACTAACACCTAAATCAAATAAGAACTTGTTCCAAAAACGGCTATATATCAGATGCCCTGTGGCATGCTCACTTCCTCCGACGTATATATCCACATTTCTCCAGTATTCAACCGCTTTCTTCGACACAAGCGCTTTATCATTATGCGGATCCATGTAACGCAGATAGTAAGCTGACGAACCAGCAAATCCCGGCATTGTGTAGAGTTCGATAGGAAACACCGTCTTATTATCAATAAGCGAGTTGTCAACTATCTTTTTGTTTACTTTATCCCAAGCCCAACAAGTAGCATTTCCTAATGGAGGTTCCCCTGACTCAGTCGGCAGGAACCGGTCAACTTCCGGTAACTCAACAGGGAGGCATTCCTCAGGAATCATTGTTGGAATACCATTTTTGTAATATACCGGAAATGGCTCACCCCAATATCTTTGTCTTGAGAATATGGCATCACGCAAACGGTAGTTTACCTTTACACGACCTATTTTGTGATCAGTAACAAATTTCTTAGTTGCAGCTATCGCTTCCTTGACGGTCAATCCATTTAATGAGAATCCGGCATAAGCAGTTTTCCCTTCCATAGGAGAATTCATTACGATGCCCTCTTTCGCATCATAACTCTCCTCGCTTACGTCCGCACCTTCAATCAAAGGAATAATTGGCAGGTTGAAATGTTTCGCAAAAACATAATCTCTGCTATCATGAGCCGGAACAGCCATTATGGCACCTGTGCCATAACCTGCGAGAACATATTCAGATATATATATCGGGCATTTGTCGCCAGTTATAGGATTGATACCATATGCTCCGGAGAACACACCCGTCACATTATGATCTATCATACGTTCTCTTTCAGTCCTTCCTTTAACATACTTGATATACTTGTCGACATCTTCACGTTGGTCGGATGTGGTCACGCGGTCAACAAGATCACTCTCAGGGGCGAGAACAAAGAATGTTACACCAAACAATGTGTCGGCACGTGTAGTAAATATCACAAACTCAACATCTGAATCAGCTACCTTTATATTGACCTCTGTTCCTTCCGAGCGGCCTATCCAATTTCTCTGAGTCTCTTTTATAGAGTCACTCCATTCAATAGTGTCAAGCCCATCAAGCAGACGTTGTGCATAAGCAGACACACGCAAACACCATTGTCTCATTTTTTTCTGCTCCACAGGATAGCCACCACGCAAACTAACTCCATCAACAACTTCATCATTTGCCAATACAGTACCAAGTTTAGGACACCAATTCACCATTGTCTCACCAAGAAAAGCGATCCGATAGTTCATCAATACATCACTGTGCTGCTTTTCATTCATTTGGTTCCACTCCTCTGCAGTAAAATTAAGTTCCTCGCTGCAAGCCACATCAATATCTGCAGAACCATACTTTTCAAAATGCTCCACAAGCCGTTCTATAGGTTGCGCTGACTGGCATTTGTTACAATAAAAAGAATTGAACATTTTTTGAAATGCCCATTGAGTCCAATGATAATAAGAAGGGTCACATGTACGCACTTCACGGTCCCAATCAAAACTAAAACCTATTTTGTCAAGTTGTTCACGATACCGCGCTATATTAACATTAGTGGTTACTTCAGGATGTTGTCCGGTTTGTATAGCATACTGCTCAGCCGGAAGTCCATAAGCATCATAACCCATCGGATTAAGCACATTGTAACCCTGTAGCCTCTTAAAACGTGCATATATATCACTTGCAATATATCCAAGAGGGTGACCCACATGCAATCCGGCACCAGAAGGATAAGGGAACATGTTGAGAACGTAGAATTTTTGTTTGTCATAATCCTCTGTAACATGATATACTTTATTCTCGGCCCATCTTTTCTGCCACTTCTTCTCTATCTCTTTGAAATTGTAATCCATTTTATGTATTGGTTTGATATTACTTTGTTATATTTTTTACTTTAAACTGCAAAGATACTAAATAAATAGCAAGAGATGAAATTAAATATTGAAAAATACAATGTGTTCGTTTAAGTTACAATCCGAATGTTGAAAACATTATTGAACGATTTACAATCCATATATACAGATATATTTACAGATAAACATCATTCCGTGCGTAGCAAGAGGTTACAATGAAATGATTAGACGCAATGAAGAAAAGTGGATAACACACTGCTACGCCTTGGAATGATTTTATAAACAGCCAATTCTAAGCCATAATCACACAATACATAGCAGAACCATGCAACGACACACAACTGTAAAGAAACAGAGGGTGGTGACTTTCACGATTACAGGAAAAGATCTTTCAACAGGTTACTTTCAATCAAAACCCAAAAGTAATGTAGCCAACAAGAGATATGTATGGTACTTCGTCTCTATTTATAAACCCTCTCCCCCAAAATAAAGGGGAGAGGAATAAAGGAGCAGTTTTCCATTATGAATGAAACAACCATACCTCAAGGCATCCATCACATACTAAGTTCAAGACTGAATTTACAATTGAAACTTTCCAAATTTCAGTGTGTCCCAAACGAAGCAAAAGTATCTGCCATGACTATATTTTATAGTCTACAGGCAAAGGTAAGACATTTTTCTTAAACACATGCAAGCTTTTCAAAAAAAATTAAATAATCTATTGTTATTGCTGATGAAAACCTACGATTCATTGGGGTTAGGAAGACAACGAGCGAAAGTACACACGATAAATTACATTGTGGCATTTATATCTGCCGCTATACGAAACCAATCAAAATGAACTGCACCCCAAAAGTTGGACACAAAACTAAAGTAGTGCAGTAATTATGCGACATTCATTTAAAGAGAAGCTGAACATCATCAGCCTTATTAAGGGTGGAACTCCGCTCTCAAGACTCTGCAGGTACAGGCATATAGACCACCATCAGGTCAGACTTTGGTTGAACCTCTATGACAAGCTCGGAGAGGACGGCCTGCGCAAACCCGTAGCGGTCCACCGCTTCAAACTGGAAGAAAAATCCAGAATTCTTTTGGAACATATAGAAAAAGGAGTATCTTTGCGAGAACTCTGCCTTCGTTATGGCGTAAGCCGTTCTGTTATCAAGAAATGGAAGAGGAGGTATCTTTCAGTCAAGCCGCTTGAAAAAGACAGGTCAGGAACCAACAATGAACAAAGATCCACAATGGGAAGACCAAGAAAAAAGAACCGCAGACAGAGATGGAGAAGCTTCAGATGGAGAACCTCATGTTGCGTGCGGAGAATGCGCTGCTAAAAAAAGTAAGGACCTTAGTCGAGGAACAGAGAACCCGTGCACGGCTCAGTGGGCGGAAGCCATCGACGGACTGAGGTCGGAATACCCTCTCGGCTTGTTATTGAAGCAGAGAAAGATGGCACGATCCGTATACTATTACCACCGCAAAAGGATGAGCAAGGCGGACAAGTACGCCGTCGAGAGGGAGATGATAAAGTCCATCTTCCACTCGCATAAGGAGCGTTACGGCTACCGCCGTGTCACAATTGAGATGCGGAACAGGGGTATCATCATCAACCACAAGACCGTCCGCCGACTTATGTCGGATATGGGCATGAAGAGCGTGGTGCGCAGGGTGCGCTACCGATCCTACAGGGGAAATACGGGCAGAACGGCCCCGAATATAATCGACAGGGACTTCACCGCCGATGCGCCGAACCGCAAGTGGGCGACTGACGTTACGCAGATCAACATAGGCTCGGAGAAGCTCTACCTCTCGCCAATACTGGACATGTTCAACGGTGAGATAATATCCTACAATATATCCAGAAGTCCTAACCTGGAGCAAGTGTATGACATGCTGGACAAGGCCTTCGCACGGTTCGGAAACCTCGATGGCCTGATACTGCACTCAGATCAGGGATGGCAGTACCAGCACGAAGGATATCGCCGCAGACTTGTGAAGCATCACATCATACAAAGTATGTCACGCAAGGGCTACTGCCTGGACAACGCCATGATGGAGAACTTCTTCGGAATCATGAAAACGGAGCTGCTTTATGCCCTAAAGTTTAAAACGGCGAAAGCCTTCATGAAGGCGTTGGAAGAGTATATTGACTATTACAATATGGATAGAATCAAATTGAGATTAAAAGGAAAGAGTCCGGTGACGTACCGAACACTTTACATAAATAGAATTATTTAACCCGTCCAACTTTTTGGGGGCAGTTCAACAAATACATTTTGTTTTGGGGGTCAAGTAACATTGGATCTGCAAGTTCACTCTGAGTGCCTCCACCATCTACTTGTTCCCATACACCAGATTTAGGATCATCTGTAACATAAAACTTTGTTGTTCCAACGGAATGAGTAAAATACAATTTACCTTTCATTGCTTCGACAGACGGGGCATATCCTTCTATTGGCAGGCTACTCTTTATTGGAGTCCATGTAAGCATATCTGTGCTATGAAAATACGCACCACACTTTGACGCAAACAGATAGTATTCACCTTCATAATTGATTAGCGACGGGTCTGCAGCCTCACGATAGCTTCCATCAAGAGCATAACGGTAAGGTAAGTTCACTGGATTGCAAAAAGTCTGCGCATTTGCATTCTGAATTATAAAAACAGCAAGTAACACTGCTGTAAAGATTGATTTTGTATTCATTGTTTAATATGTTATTTATATAATTGCCACCAATTAAAATCAAAGTTTCCTCCACGGAAGACGATATATACATCATGTACACCCTTAATATCAGATTTACACGAAGTTCTGACAATTTTCCATTTGTTCGATGTTTTAGGAAGAGCAACACAGCTCAACACTGGACCTACAGTCGAATCAACATGAAATTCTACCAATTCTCCTTTTAGAGTATTCCTCACATTCATTGCAAGTTGTTTTGCTCCATCACCAAAATCAACACAGCGTATTCGAATCCATCCATTGTCTTTTATTCTTGTAACATAATGGTCGTTACCGCTCGTTGAATCCGTTTTCAAGCCTTTACATTCTGCCATGGTCTCTGCTTCAACACGAACATACGGATTAAGATTGTGTAATGGTTGACGTACTCCATCATTTGTATATGCAATGAACGGAATACTTCCGTCTGCCTGATACTTAAATTCTTCAATTGCAGTAGAACGACGGAAACCACTTCCCCACGGCAATTTACCATTATGGTAGAACATGAATGAGCGACCACCCACGGTTATTGCTCCACCATGGACAGTAAAACTATTCTCCGGCCCAGAAAGAATCTTTCCCCGGTACGTCCATGGTCCATGAATGCTATGTGCAGTGGAATAAGCCCAATGCTCTGGGACTCCACCAGCAGCATACTCTAAGTAATATAGATTTCCACGGCGATAAACCCATGGGGCTTCTTCGAAATTCCCTTTCATTATTTTCTTTCCTATTCCATAATCATACTTTAGGACAAGCGGGCCAAATGCAGTGGAATCATTAATATCCACAGCTGTGATATCACTTTTCAATGATATCATGTCATCGCCAAGTTGGGCATACCACAATCCGTTATTTCCCCAGAAAAGCCAGGCAGAGCCGTCTTCGTCAATAAAAACAGTTGGATCAATATATCCCCAATTACCTGGTATTAGCGGACGACCTATTGCATCATGATATGGTCCTGCAGGGCTATTGGCTACAGCAACTCCAATACCATGCAAATGATTGGTCGTATCTTCTGCTGCAACATACCAATACCATTTGCCATTCCGTTTTATTGCCTGTGATGCCCATGCGTTGTCACCCTGCTTTGCCCATGAGAAGTTTGCAGTGGAAATTGGACGTCCTCTAAAGGTCCAATTAACCATGTCTGTACTTGAATAAAGCTGCCAGTCCGGCATACGAAAATAAGTTGCTGTATCTTCGTCATGTCCAGTAAAGACATATATTGTATCATCACAGACGTATGGTGCTGGATCAGGAGTACACCATGTAGAAACAATAGGATTTTGCGCTTTTATGCATATAGGCATAAAAAGCATTGTAAATGTTATAAATACGTTTATTTGCATAATGATATAATATTAATTCAATTGCAAATAAACAATAATTCAATTAAACATCATTGCGTATTCTTTTCATTTTGTTGCATTTTTGCAACATACGTTTTATTTTCAATAACTTGTCACACAAATATGATTTCAACTTATATCAAACTACGTTTAATAAGCAGGTAAAGTTTATCGTTAGGGCGTACCTTCTCATTCACTTTGAAACTGACATGTTGCCCTTTCATTGCAGTCTTCACAGATTTCAAATCAAAACGAATTTCATCAACAGTTTGAATTAACGCACCTGTAGTTACTCCTGTTATAAGTACTTTATCACCCACATTCAATTCTGCGTTCTCTATAAGAAATTCCGCTACACCTATATTCGTAAAATACTTTATGCACTTACCTACATATTCTTTACGTTCAGTAGCCCGACTTCCGTATGTATTGCTCCATTCTCCAAGTCTCTGACCTTGATAATAGCCATCCCAAAAACCACGATTGAAAACTGTAGCCAAAGCTTCATTCCATTTTACTTTCTTCTCATCTGTAAAAGTACCATCTATAACACTATTGATCGCCTCATTATATGCTTTTACTACTGTATGTACGTATTCAGGACCTCTTGCTCTTCCTTCGATCTTGAAAACCCTCACGCCCGCATTCATCATAACATCAATGAAATCTATAGTCTTAAGGTCTTTTGGAGACATTATATACTTATTGTCAATGTTCAATTTACATCCTGTCTCTATGTCAGTCACTTCATATCCACGACGGCAAATCTGTACACACTCCCCACGATTGGCACTTCTTCCTGCATTTTGAAGACTAAGATAGCACTTACCACTTATAGCCATACAAAGAGCGCCATGACAAAACATCTCAATTCTGACAGTTTTACCTGATGGACCTAATATCGGGTCATTCACTATATGATCGTGTATCTCCTTTACTTGCCACATATTGAGTTCCCGAGCAAGAACAGCTACATCTGCAAAACGAGCATAAAAACGCAGCGCCTCTACGTTTGAAATATTCAGTTGCGTACTCAAATGCACCTCAACACCAACCGTTCTACAATAAGTCATTACGGCAACATCACAAGCTATGATAGCCGAGATCTCAGCTTCTTTTGCTGCATCTACAATCTCGTGCATTGAGTTAATATCTTCATCATAAATGATTGTATTGACAGTGAGATAACTCTTTACACCATGCTGATGACATATTCCTGCTATTTCTTTCAAGTCATTTATAGTGAAAGGATTGGCAGAATGTGATCGCATATTGAGTTTTCCAATGCCAAAGTATATACTATCAGCTCCTGAATTAATTGCAGCAGCAAGACTTTCCCTGCTTCCTACTGGAGCCATTATTTCAAAATCTGCTCTTGTTAACTCCATTATTACTTGCCTTTTATTATCTTCTTTATCTCATTCAGTTTATTCAAAGCTTCAAGAGGCGTCAAACTATTAACATCGATATTAAGAATTTCGTCGCGTACCTGACAAAGTACAGGATCGTCTAACTGAAAGAAAGAAAGTTGATGATTACCACTGTTAGCAATAGCCTCGGTATGCGGACGACTTATACCATCACCAGAATTATTCTTCTCAAGTTCCTTTAAAACCTGTTCGGCGCGTTTTACTACACTCGGTATCATTCCTGCCATCTTTGCCACATGAATACCAAATGAGTGTTCACTTCCTCCTGGTACAAGTTTTCGCAGAAAAATCACCTTGCCATCAGCTTCCCGTACAGACACATTGAAGTTCTTTACTCGTGAAAAAAGACGTTCCATCTCATTTAGTTCATGATAATGTGTTGCGAAGAGGGTACGGGCATGAGCATGGGCATTTTCATGTATGTATTCAATAATGGCCCACGCAATGGAAATGCCATCGTATGTACTTGTTCCTCTTCCAAGTTCATCGAACAAAACAAGCGACCGTGGCGACAAATTATTCAAAATATTGCTTGCTTCAGTCATTTCGACCATAAACGTACTTTCGCCCACAGATATGTTGTCACTTGCTCCAACACGGGTAAATATCTTATCAGTAATACCAATTCGTGCACTTTCAGCAGGTACAAAACTTCCAATCTGTGCCATTAGAGTTATAAGAGCTGTTTGTCTTAAAAGTGCAGACTTTCCTGCCATATTAGGACCTGTGATTATTATGATCTGTTGGCGTTCAGAATCGAGATAAAGGTCATTTGCTATATACTGTTCTCCTATTGGCATCTCGCGCTCAATCACCGGATGCCTTCCTTGTTTTATGTCGATTACAAGACTGTCATCAACTACCGGACACACATAACGGTTTTCTTTTGCACACAATGCAAATGACAGGAGACAGTCTAAACGGGCAATCTCCATAGAATCAATTTGAAGTTGTGGTATAAAATCCATTGACGCCGTTATAAGTTCGGTAAAAAGGCGAGTTTCAAGCGACAGTATTTTTTCTTCAGCTCCCAAAATTTTATCTTCATACTCTTTAAGCTCCTGCGTTATATAACGTTCTGCAGATACAAGGGTTTGTTTGCGAATCCAATCTGACGGCACATGATCCTTAAATGTATTACGGACTTCCATATAATAGCCATAAACATTGTTGAATCCTATTTTAAGACTTTGTATACCTGTTTTCTCTATCTCACGCTTTTGTATTTGAATAAGATAATCCTTACCTGAATATGCTATTTGTCGCAACTCATCAAGCTCAGCATTCACACCATCTGCAATTATACCTCCTTTATTTACTAAGAAAGGAGCGTCTGGCTTTATTTCTTTTTCTATACGCTGTCGCAATGTTTCACAGAAATCAAGCGATTCGCCTATTTTTTTTAGGCTTTGGTTATCAGATTCCATACAAGCGTTTTTCACTACTTCAACAGCTTGTAGTGAAACCTTTAATTGCAGCATGTCACGAGGAGACACACGTCCAACAGCTATTTTACTTGCAATACGTTCTATATCACCCATACGATGTAGCTGTTCTTCTATTACATCTCTAAGTTCAGGATTTCGGAAGAAACATTCAACAACTTGCTGTCTTTCCTTTATTTGGTTTATGTCTTTCAGAGGAAAAACAATCCAGCGTCGGAGCAATCGTCCTCCCATCGGACTTACTGTTTTATCTATCACATTGAGCAAAGTCGAACCACCTTCATTCATTGAGGTGAGTAGTTCCAAACTTCGTATTGTGAATTTATCGAGCCTCACATATTTTTCTTCCTCGATCTGGCTGATGCTTCTAATGTGTGATATATTATTGTGTTGGGTTTGTTCAAGATAATACAATATAGCACCTGCAGCCGTGATAGCATTATGTAAATGATCTATGCCAAAACCTTTCAAGTTTTTCACCCCAAAATGATGAAGCAATTTTCCTCTTGCGGTTTCATCAGTATAAATCCAATCAGCAAGTGGATATTTGTTAAGTTTCATTCCAAATGAGCTATCAAACATATTTCGCTTGCTTTCTTCACAAAGAACCTCCTTAGGTGCGAAATTTGTAATCAGTTTGTCTACATAATCGACCGTACCTTCCCCTACAAGGAATTCACCTGTTGATATATCAAGAAAAGCAACACCACAAGCGGATTTACCAAAATGTACAGAAGCAAGAAAATTATTTTCCTTGTTATTCAGTACATTATCATTCATTGCTACACCCGGTGTTACAATCTCCGTTATTCCTCGTTTTACTAATTTCTTTGTTAACTTAGGATCTTCCAGTTGATCACAAATGGCAACTCTTTTACCTGCACGAATTAATTTTGGCAGATATGCATCCAGGGCATGATAAGGAAAACCTGCCATGGCTATATTTGCCGACCTTTCAGAATTTCCAGAACCTCTTTTAGTAAGAGTTATTCCTAAAATATCAGCTGCAACGGAAGCATCTTCTGCATACGTTTCGTAGAAGTCGCCACACCTGAAAAGTATTAATGCATCCGGATGTTTTGCCTTCAAATCGTAGAACTGCTTCATCATTGGTGTTACCTCGTCCTTTGCCATAATTATTGTATGTTTCCTTTAAGTGTATCAAAAAAATTCCACATTACTATTCCCGCTGATGTACTTACATTCAATGAATGCTTTGTTCCATACTGGGGTATTTCGATACATGTGTCGCACATGTCGACGACTTCCTGTCTGACACCTTTTACTTCATTACCAAATACAATTGCATATCTTTTAGAATTATCTACTTTAAAGTCTTGCAACATTGTACTTCCCTTCACTTGTTCGATTGCCGCAATAACATAACCTTCTTTTTTCAATGCTGTTAGTGCATCTATAATTTCTTTATGATATGTCCAATCCACCGAATATTCAGCACCTAAAGCTGTTTTATGTATTTCTGAATGTGGAGGGCATGATGTTATTCCACATAGACATATTGATTCAATACGAAAAGCGTCTGCTGTACGAAATACACTGCCAACATTATACATACTGCGTACATCGTCAAGTAATACCACTAAAGGGATCTTTTTACTTTGCTTGAACTCATCGACACTTATGCGGTTCATTTCTATCACATTCAACTTCTTCATTCTGCCTCCACGAATTTTTTTAAATCTTCCCGCAATCCACTAAGTGAATTACCTCTCGCAACTATCTTGTGATTTTTTCCTATCAATATATAAGTTGGAATCTCCGTAACTCCTAATTTTTCTACAGCAGGCGAATCCCATGCTTGCCCGTCGCAACAATGCTCGCAATACATTGTATCTTCCCTAATGTAGTCTTCCCATTTATATATTTCTGTATCTATTGATATTGTTATGAATTTTACTTTGTTCTCACTATATTTCTTTGTTATAAGTGCGAATTCATCAATAAAATTATATTGGTTTGGCATCCACGAGGAAAAATATACTAATGCTATATATTCTGATTTTATATCATACAAATTAATTTTGTGTTTTAACTTAGATACCAAACTAATATTTGAAATTTTCTTGCCAACCTGTCCTGCTTCCACTGATTTAAGTTGGTTTTCTATTGATAGTATAAAACTATTATTAGTGTTATTTTTCTTCAGTAATTTTACTATTTCTTTTATTGTTTCCAAAGGTGTTGTATCATCTTGTATGAAATAGCGATCATACAAGTATACTGCGGCCGCAGAAGATGGATTACTATTTATGAATTGACGGGCAACTTCTTGTACCTGTATTCCAGAGAGTCCTTTTATTTCCTTACGAAATTTATTCATGATTTCATTTTCTTCATTTCCGTCAACTGTATAATTTCGCAAGTCATTTGTTGATGCTCTGTAATTTATATTTGCACCTCCCGTTACGAATATTATTTGCTCTAAAGCATTAGGAAATACTAATGCATATGGTGTCAGTTCACTTACGGAACCACCATAAGCAAATTCTCCTTTATTTATATAGATTGTATCAAACCTTGCTGTTTCATCATTTAGATTATATATATACAATTGACCATTTGGCATTCCTTCCAGTTCACCATTTATTTTAAAACTGTTTTCATTAGAATTGCACGAAAACAATGCGCATACAGTAAATAAAGTTATCACTGTTGTGTATTTTCTACTTAATTGACGAACTGGATACCACACTGATACGAAGCCTACTACAACAACCGTTAATAATATAATTAATATATCAGTTAAATGAACACTAACAGGATATGAATCTATTATATAGCTGCCTGCTGACTGTCCGAATTTTATTATTCCGTATTTTTGCTGTAACAAACAAAGAAGAACCCCTAATAATATACCTACAATTGCTCCTATAAAAGAAATTAAGCGTCCTTCAATCATAAATATATTAGATATTTGTCTTTCTGAAGCACCTATATTTCTTAGTATTACAATATCATTTTTCTTATCGATAATCAACATCGAAATAGATCCTATTATATTAAAACATGCAATAAGGAGAATGAACGTTAGAAATATATATGAGATTAATTTTTCTATCTTCATTATTTTGAACGTATCTTCTTGTTGTTCATATCGGTCCATTACTTTGTATTTGTCTCCTAATTGCTTTGCTATATTTGCTTTTGCTTTATCTATATTCGCCCCATTTTTTAGTTTCAGTTCTATCGATGAAATCATACCGTCACGTTCAAATAAATTACGGGCAAATCGTAGCGAAGTTATTACATAATTAGAATCATACTTCTGCTGTTTCACGCTAAAAGCTACATTTGGTGAATAGAGTTCATCATTATTGAAACTTTCAGACGGATCATTCATATCTATTTGTGCACCTTCACGTCGTGGTGCATACACTTGTATTGGTTTAGAAAAACTTACATCTGTACCTAAGTTACTCAATATATTTATTCCGAATATACCATAATCTATTACATCTGCATGCAACTCATACTTTCCATCACCAAATTTAATACGTTCAAAATCAATAAGTTTTTCAAAATTATCATCTACTCCCTTTATAGTAGCAATCATTTGGTTGTTATTCATTAGTAACAAAGCATTGTCTTGCAATACTTCAGAATAAACTGCTATGTTATCATTATTCTTCAAATATTGCAATTCCTTACTGTCAGCATTCATAAACTTTCCTTGAGTAGATACAATTTTCAATTCCGGATCAAACGCAGTAAATAAGTTTGCCACCATATCTTGAAAACCATTAAATACCGAAAGTATGCAAACTAATGCAGCAGTGGCAATTGCTATTCCAAAAATAGATATACCACTTATTATATTGATTACATTATGTGATTTCTTTGTAATCAAATAACGCTTTGCTATGTATAATGAAAACAAACCCTTTACTGTTTTAAAAGTTTATCTATATTCTCTATATAATCAAGAGAGTCATCGATAAAAAACTTTAGTTCCGGTATTATACGAAGTTGATGACGTTCAAGATTACCAAGTTTATATCTTATCTTTGAAGAGTTATTGTTTATGTTCTCAATCAGTTCATTCGCAAGAGAAGACGGATATATACTTAAATAAGCTTTTGCAACGCTTAAGTCAGGACTTACTCTTACTACGCTTACAGATATTAAAACACCTTTTACTTTACGTGTCTCTTCCAAAAAAATATTGCTCAAGTCTTTTTGAATAAGACGAGCTATTTTGTTTTGTCTCGTACTTTCCATTATTCGCTATTTTTTTAATTTAATTATTGTAAGTCCGTCTCGTATAGGAATAATAGTCTTCTCAACTCTTTCATCCTTAGCAATAAAATCATTGAAACTCATTATTCCACGAGTCTGACTGTCTTTTATTGGAGGTGTTTCCAATACATGTCCATCCCAAAGGGTATTATCAGCAAATATGAAACCCTCTGGATTCATATATTTTATTACCATATCATAATATTCGAGATACTTACGTTTATTACCATCTATAAAAGCCATATCATATTTTATTCCTATTTTCGGAATAAATTCCATTGCATCTCCAATATAAAACTTCACTTTATCGGCCCACGGTGAATTGCTTATCCAAGGACGTGTAAAATCTTCCAGTTCATCGAATATATCTATTGTATAAACCATTCCTCCTTCATTAAGTCCTTTAGCCATGCATAAAGCAGAATAGCCACTGTAAGTACCTATTTCAAGTACATTATTTGGTTTTATCATCTGAACAAACATTTTCAGTAATAATCCTTGCTGATGTCCGCTTGCCATTCTTCCATAAAGTAACTTAGTCTGAGTGGCACGATACAATTGATGAAGATACTCATCCTCATCGTCAATATGAGTTTCTATATATTCCTCTATAGTCATTTCAAAAATGCTTCAACTGCCAATCTATATGAATCAAGTCCAAAACCCATTATTGTTCCTTTACATGCCGGTGATATCATTGATACATGACGATACGATTCCCTTTGCATTACATTTGATATGTGTACTTCAATAACAGGAGATTTCACAGCTCTTATTGCATCTTGTAATGCTACACTTGTGTGCGTATATCCGCCAGCATTAAATATAATACCGTCAAATGTAAATCCTACCTCATGAATTTTATTAATAAGTTCTCCTTCACAATTTGATTGATAATAACTGAAATCTACTTGAGGATACTTCTTTACCAATTCTTTGTAATAGTCATCAAAACTATTCGATCCATAAATCTCAGGCTCGCGTTTACCTATCAGGTTTATATTCGGACCATTTAATATTAATATATTCATATCTCTTATATTCTATTATAGCTTCCTATGCAAAGGTACAAAAAAAAAGAATAATGAAGATTATGAATGCATTATTATTTGTACTTTTGCATATATTTAATTACATAATATAATGGAAGAAAAAGAATTACAATCTGTTTTAAGAAGATACTATCAATATCTAAAGTTAGAAAAGTCATTTTCTAATAATACTGTTGATGCTTATCAGCGTGACCTATATAAGTTTCTCGATTATCTTAAAACAGAAAATAAAGATCCATTGAAAGTTAAGCTGGAAGATTTTCAAAACTTTTCTGCTGCTCTTTCTTCAATTGGAATACACTCTACATCACTATACCGAATTCTAATGGGAGTTAAGAGTTTCTATACATTTCTCGTAATGAATGGAGAGTTAGATGTAGACCCTATGGAATTACTTGATTACCCACAAAAACCACAACATTTGCCTGATGTTCTTTCAGTGGAAGAGGTTGATATGATAGAAGCTGCTATCGATTTGTCTCAGTCTGAAGGACAAAGAAACAAGGCTATTATTGAAACACTCTTCAGTTGCGGACTTAGAGTAAGCGAATTATGTAACCTAAAATTTTCCGATCTATTTCTCGATGATCAATTTATAAAGGTTGATGGAAAAGGATCTAAACAACGTTTGGTTCCCATTTCTAATAAAGCAATAAAGGAACTGCAACTTTATTTCATTGACCGCCGAAATATAACTGTTAAACAAGGATATGAGGATTATGTATTTGTAAGTAAAGTAAGGAAAAAGAATTTATCAAGAATAATGGTCTTTCATCTCATTAAAGAACTGGCTGATAAAGCAGGAATAAAGAAAAATGTAAGTCCTCATACATTCCGTCATAGTTTTGCTACATCATTACTCGAAGGGGGAGCAAACTTAAGAGCCATACAAGCTATGTTGGGACATGAGTCGCTATCAACAACCGAAATATATATGCATATTGATACTACTCACTTACGTGAGGAAATACTTACACATCACCCACGTTATAAAAGACATCAGAATTAGCAATTCGTAAATTAATTTACCCCAAGCATAGCGAACGGATGACAAAAGTGGCGGTTTACAAATCCATTTACTACCGTTTACCATCCGTTTACTAAAATGCACCAATTCTGTGGTCGTACGACCACAGAATACACTGATTTACAGGCAAAAACAACTTAGATAGTATGATTTTTGTTTTACATCGTTACAACCTTAATTATACAATGCCATTTTCATAGAGAAGTTTATTCTCTTTCATATCATTTTCCTTGTATCATTTGCTGTTACACTGCAATTTTTCTTTTGCAATAATAATGTGACCACAAAGGTACAATTGTACTACAATCACTACAAAGTGTAGTTATATGAATGCTTATATAATTATATAGTATATAGATTTAATTAAAAATATTATGT
>CAYVNW010000040.1:0-23245 GCA_964452915.1 uncultured Bacteroidaceae bacterium
AAACGACATTAAGAGCGAGTTTAATTGTTTAATAAACAAAGATATACAACATGAGGGTACTCATTTTTGGAGGGACAGGTCTTGTAGGCCGTCCAATTGTAGAGAAGGCGTTAGCCGCAGGTCATAATGTGACATTGTTTACAAGAGACAAGAGTCACGTGAAAATATCACACCAGAATCTGAGAGTGGTAGAAGGCAATGTATATGATGAACAAATTGTAGCTTCAGCAATAAAAGGACAAAATGCCGTCATTCAGTGCATAAGAATCGGTGGACGCGGCAATGGAACTAAAACAACTGTAGCAAGCGACGCCAATCGTATCATTACACATGCTATGGAAAAAGAAGGTGTGAAACGATAAATATGCGAGAATACCTTTTATGTTTGTATCTTTACTGTACAGAGACTACAGGCATAATTAATTGCTTATCAGCATTACCATTATCATTTATATGACAGCAGGGGAAATGGAGCGGCTTGTTTTCCTTCCATTTTGCGACAATATCACTCGTCTGTTTGGAATTCCCTTTATAGAAACATTTCCCATCAAATGTCAGCACAATATCTTTTGTCATGGTTGAGGCACCCCTGTATACATGACCTTTGTATAAGGTACAAACTATTTTGCTCCGCATCTTCGAGCTGCCGAGGTAAACGTATGTCTGCGGCTTACTCAACTGACAGAGAGAGCAAAAGAATTATCGTGAATATTGCCTCCTCATAACATTGTCAAATCACTAACGATTAACTACAATAGCATCCAACGGTTTTCTGTCCTTTTCCTTCAGCTTGTCATTTGAGGCATACCCTATTGGTATGATTACGGCAGCCTCCTCGCTGGCTGGTAAATCAAACAAAGAATGTAACAGTTCCGCATTGAAATTGCAAACCCAACACGTACCCAATCCTTGTTCGGTTGCAGCAAGACACAGGTGCTCCACAGCAATTGCAATATCAATGTTACCATGCGGTTTGCCATCAATCTTCCTCACCCATTCCTCATCATGACATACGCATGCGATAATATACATTGGAGCTGTTGCCAGCCATTCCCGCTTATAACACTTGCAGACATCAGCCTTTCCTTCTTCATTGCGAACAACATAAAATTTCCACGGTTGGAAGTTAACGGCAGAAGGAGCAAGACGAACACACTCAAATATATAATCAAGTTTTTCCTGTTCCACCTGCTGAGAAGTAAAACTGCGTGTAGACACACGCTGTACACACAAATCCTTGAAATTCATATAATGACATTTAATATTTTCACAAAGTTATAAAAAATTACAGACACACAACCTATCATCGCAACATTTTTAGAATTGTACTACGTCATTAAACCTTTTTTTTTGGGAAGGGTCAAACAACCGTAACAAAAAAACAAATAAGGCAGAATGAAAAGATTTCTTACCCTCACATTGTTGGCAATACTTGCGGTTGTAACAATATCAGCGCAAACCAGCAACACGGACTCAAAGTCAAACACGAAAAAATCAAGAGCCAATGTCACTGGCTACATCAAAGACTCTGAGGACGCATCGGCACTAGTTCGTGCTACAATTCAGATAATGAGTCCGGATACATCAAGGATGATTACCGGAGGTGTGACCAATACTCTTGGAGGATACACAATCAAGAACGTTGAGGAAGGCTCATACGTAGTCAAGGTATCTTATATTGGTTACCACAATTTCTTCCGTGCAATCACGATAAAAAACGGCGAGACTATCCACAACGTTGGAACAGTGTTGCTTACGCCGACAAGCGTTCTGCTTGAGACAGCTGTAGTAAAAGGTCAGTTGCCACAAATGGAGGTAAAGGAAGATACCATCATATTCAATGCCGACGCATTCAAAGTTCCTGAAGGCTCCGTGCTCGAAGACTTGATCAAGAAACTTCCAGGTGCGGAAGTAGCAAGCGACGGTACAATCAAAATCAACGGAAAAACTATATCAAAGATACTTGTCGAGGGTAAAGAGTTCTTCTCAAGCGACAAAGACATAGCAATGAAGAATCTGCCTGCAGAAATTGTCGATAAGGTAAAGACTTACGACAAAGCTTCGGATAAAGAAAGACTTACAGGAATTGCTGACGGTGAAGAAGAAACCGTTATTGACCTGACAATCAAGAAAGGAATGAAACAAGGATGGTTCGGAAATATCAGCCTTGGTGTAGGTAACAAAGACCAGTTTGCCAACCGTGTGATGGTCAACCGTTTCCAGAATAACCTGCAAGCCAGTGTAATAGGCAACCTCAACTCCAATGGTGGAGGTGGAATGGGCGGTGGCCGTGGAGGTACAGGTAAGAACTTGAACGGAAGCGTTGGCCTCAATGTCAATGTGGCAGAGGATGAAAAGTATGAAATCGGAGGTAACGTCAGATATTCCGGAAGGAAAAACGAGTCGACATCACGAAGTGCATCTGAGAACTACGTATCAACCCGCCGGTCATTCTCCGACCGTTTGAATAACAATAAATCACATAGTGACAACTACAACGCAGATTTCAAAGTTGAAATCAAACTCGATAGCGCTACCACTCTGCTTATGCGCCCACAAGTAGGAATCGGAAACTCAGCATCTCACAGCAATGGTTCGAGTGCACGCTACTATATCGACCCTTATACATTCAACGAGATAACTAATCCGCTGCGCCAGTGGTCAACCCTTGAATCACTGATGGGTGACAGTATAGTAAACCACAACATGACTGGTTCTCGCTCGTTCAGCGATAACAAGAGTGCAGGAAGCAATATCATGCTCAACCGTCGTTTCTATAACACGAACGGACGGAACTTCTCCTTCAACGGTAACTTCAACTACAGTCAGAGCGACGGAAGGAATTTCAACTACTCTGATGTCACCTACTATCAGCAGCAGACAGTTCCAAGCGACCTCATTTACCGTTACCGTACATCACCAAACATCAACAAGTCGTTTGGACTCGGATTCACATATAGCGAGCCATTACTGAAGAATCTTATTCTGCAATTATCTTACAACTATAGCTACAGCTATCGTAAGAGTAACAGCGACACATACGATCTCGGACTACATCCTGACATACAGGCAGCAAAGGAGCGACTTGCAGAGACGCTTGGTTATCTCCCTGACTCATATTTCGAATATGTGAGTGATTCACTGAGCAACTATACACGCGATGTTAATCAGAACCACAACATCAACCTGCAAGTACGTTGGAACACAAGTTTCATCACATCATCGATCGGAATACAGATGCAGCCACAACACCAGCACATGCAAATGAAATACATGGGAACAGACGTTGATACAACGAGAAACTTCTTCCGCATATCACCGACTGTCAACTTCCGCTATCGCTTCAACCGTCAGAATCAGTTGAACTTCTCTTATCGGGGTAACTTGACACAGCCATCAATCACCGACCTCATTACCATCACCGATGACAGTAACCCGTTGAACATCCGTACTGGTAACCCAGACTTGAAGTCTTCATTCACAAACAACTTCAGCTTGCGATGGAACAACTACATAACAGCTACCATGCAGTCGATCTTTGCCAATGCGAACTTCAGCAACACACTCAACAGCATAAGCAGTCAGACAAAATACAATGACGCGACTGGTGTATCGGAGACCAAACCAATGAACATCAACGGCAATTGGAATATAAGTGGAGACTTCGGATTCAACACTCCTCTGTTCTCAAACGAGAAACTAATGCTGAACTCGTCTACATCTACCTCATACAGCAATAATGTCAGCTATCTGTACAGGAATAACGAATCCTTGAAGAATAAGACCAACAACTTCAGAGTCGGCGAGCGTATGAGCCTTACCTACCGCACCGAATACTGGGATGTTCGCCTCAACGGAAACTTCAGCTACAACCACCAAGACAACAAGTACATTGATGTGACAAGTCCGAACACATACGACTTCAGCTACGGAATCGAATCAAATGGTAACTTTGACAACGGATTTGGCTACGCAACTAACTTCAGCATTAGCAGCCGTAGAGGTTATGCCTCATCCGACGCCAACACCAACGAAGCAATTTGGAATGCACAAGTAAGCTACCGGTTCCTTTCAGGCCGCGCTGCAACAATCAGCCTGCAGGTTTACGATATTCTGAACCAAAGAAGCAATTTCAGTCGTGTAATCAATGCGAACAGTCGTACAGACACATGGACAGAATCTGTCAACAGCTATTTCATGGTTAATTTCATGTATCGTTTCAACTTGTTTGGATCAAAGTCAGCACGTCAGCAACTTCGCCAGGAGCGTCAAGAGCGTGAGACATTCCGTGCGAACATGGAACGCGACAACAATATGAACGGAGGTCGTGGAAACCGTGACGGTGGCATGGGAGGCGTCGGAAACCGCAGAGGCGGAAACATGGGCGGAGGCGGACGCTTCTAAGTAACACTCCTTAATAAATAATCAAAACATTTGCAAACTCAAAAATTGGGCTGATACTTCTCAAGAGGTATCAGCTCTTTTTATTATCTTCATAGTGTAGTAGCAAAGCAATTTCACTTTGAGTCAATTTGGTCAATAAGTTAATTAGGTTACGGGCATAAGTTAATTAGGTTACGGGCATAAGTTAATTAGGTTACGGGCATAAGTTAATTAGGTTACGGGCATAAGCTAATTAGGTTATTGCCATAACCTAATTAACTTCGAGGCAAAATTAAGTCAACTTCGGGCACAAACCAAGTCTGCTTCAAATACAACTCAAATCTGCTCCTGGACGGCAAGTATACCATCTTCTGAAAATAAAACCCGAAGTCCAATGTTTCAGTCTTCGGGTATATGGGTATATGATCTTTTGATATTTAACGTACAGCAGACCGACTAATACTTTATGTTGAGTTCCTTCACTATCGCACTTATCTCACCAAAGGTGGTAAAGCGTGCAGGAACTAAAGGCAATCTAAGTTCATTCTCTATCAGTCCCATGCTGTTCATCATTGCTTTTACACCAGCAGGATTTCCATCCACAAACAGCAGTTTGAATAGTTCAGTAAATTTATGATGGATAGTAAGTGCTGTTTTGTAATCACCATGCAAGGCGAGCCGGACCATACGTCCGAATTCATGCGGCAAAGCATTACCAATCACACTGATTACACCAACTGCTCCAAGGGTGATAAGAGGGAAAGTTATGCCGTCGTCTCCTGATATCACATCGAAATGTGGAGGTTTATTCTTTATGATATCATCTATTTGTGTGAAATTACCACTTGCCTCCTTGATTGCAACTATATTCGGGCAATCATTTGCAAGCCTTAGTGTTGTTTGTGCAGTCATGTTAACACCGACACGACCAGGCACATTATATAAAACGACCGGCAGATCGGTTGCTTCCGCAATAGTACGGAAATGCTGATAAAGTCCCTCTTGAGAAGGCTTATTGTAATACGGGCATACACTCAGTATGCCGTCTATTCCTGTAAAGTCCTCCGTTTTAAGTGTCTTTACAACCTCAACAGTGTTATTACCACCACACCCCATCAAAATAGGAACAGAACCATGGACTTTTTCCACTATGAGTTCTTTAATGCGATGCTTTTCGTCAGTAGTTAGACAAGGAGTCTCACCTGTTGTGGCAAGTATGCACAGGAAATCTATTCCACCTGCAAGCTGGTAGTCAAGAACACGCCTTAATGAATCATAGTCTACCGCCCCAGTCTTTGTGAATGGGGTGATAAGTGCGATTCCTAAGCCTCTAAATTTATTATATGCCATATTGTTTTTGAAATCAACTGCAAAGTTAAGAATAAAATGTCAATTGACAATACTACTTCCGTCATTTATTATACTGAGAAACTCATCTTCGCTCATGATCTTAATGCCTAACTTATTTGCTTTCTCAAGTTTTGCAGGTCCCATATTGGCTCCTGCAAGCACAAATGAAGTCTTTGACGAAATACTGCCGACATTCTTTCCTCCGTTTTTCTCTATCAGAGCTTTGTACTCATCTCTCGAATGCCGTTCGAACACGCCACTGATCACTATCGACTTTCCTGCAAGGATATCAGTGTGTCCGATGAGTTCATCTTGCGACATTTCCATGCATACTCCGGCATCTTTCAACCGCTGTATTATCTCACGGTTCTTTTCTTTTGCGAAGTACTGAATTATGCTCTCAGCAATTACTTCGCCTATACCCTCGACTTCCAGCAATTCTTGCAAAGAAGCATGCGACAATGCATCCATAGATTTAAAATGGTTGGCAAGAGTCTTCGCAGTTGTTTCGCCCACGAACCGAATACCAATAGCAAACACGACACGTTCGAATGGCACATTTGTGGAAGCTTTTATTGCGTTCACAATCTTACGCGCTGAAGTTTCTCGATTTCTGTTATGTCCCGACACCTGAGCTACGGTAAGGTCATACAAATCGGCAACATCATGTATAAGTCCGCGCCGATAGAAATCATCAACGGTTTCCGGGCCCAAACTGTCTATATTCATCGCCTTACGGCTAATATAATGATCAATGCGTCCCTTTATTTGAGGAGGACAAGTGGTATCGTTCGGACAATAATGTGCAGCTTCACCCTCATATCGTACTAGTGGTGTCCCACATTCTGGGCAATTTTTAATAAACTCAACCCTCTGCATGCCAGGCACGCGTTTTGACTTATCAACACCTACTACCTTAGGGATGATTTCACCACCCTTCTCAACGTACACCATGTCACCTATGTGCAAATCCTGCTCAGCAATAATATCTGCATTATGCAGTGAGGCTCTTTTGACAATTGTACCAGCAAGTTGAACAGGGTTCATATTGGCAACAGGTGTAATTGCTCCTGTACGTCCGACATGATATGTCACTTCATTCAGACGAGTGCACGCACGTTCTGCCTTAAACTTGTAGGCAATAGCCCAACGAGGTGATTTTGCCGTATATCCGAGTGCACGCTGTTGGCGAAGTGAATTGACCTTCAATACTATGCCATCCGTAGCAACCGGAAGGTTCTTTCGTTCTTTATCCCAATAATTAATGAAGTCGAATATTTCAGCCAATGTCTTACATTTCTTCATTCCCTGTGAAATTTTGAACCCCCACTCTTTTGCCAGCATAAGTCCCTCATAGTGCGACTGTATGGTAAAAGTTTCTTGCTCTTCACCAAACAAATCATATTGGTGTGATGGTCGGGTAAGCACAGTACCCTCAGGCAGGAGCAAGTAATACAAGTACGCATCAAGTTTTCTTGCAGCAACAAGCTCCGATTTCTGTGATTTCAGAGTTCCGCTCGCCGCATTGCGTGGATTCGCGAACAAAGGTTCCTCACGAGCTTCACGTTCAGCGTTAAGAGCTTCGAACGACTTCCAGGGCATGAGGATTTCACCACGTATTTCAAATTCATGAGGATAACCGGTACCCTCCTTCAACTGAAGAGGAATACTACGTATTGTCCTTACGTTAGCAGTCACATCATCGCCAACCACACCATCTCCACGCGTGGCAGCCTGCGTCAACTTACCGTCAACATACGTAAGCGATATACTCAATCCGTCGTACTTCATCTCGGCAACAATCTCAAAATCTTCACCTTCAAGTCCTGCCCGTACCCGCTCATAGAATTCAGTAACATCACCCTCGTTATATGTATTTGCCAACGATAACATAGGATATTTATGTGGCACCTGCTTAAACGATTGGTTCATATCGCTTCCGACACGCTGAGTCGGAGAGTTCGGATCGAAATATTCAGGATGCGCAGATTCCAGTTCTTGCAATTCACGCATCTTTGCATCGAACTCAAAGTCGCTGATTGTCGGCTGGTTCAATACATAATAATTATAATTATGCTGGTGAAGTTCCTTTCTTAGTGCTTCGATTTGTTCCTTTGGATTCATATTCGTGTTTATTCTAATTCCCTTTGTCTGCAGAAATAGCCTGCAAATGTCTCATCAATAAAGTCTATTGGTTTTTCGAATATACCATATACGCTACTGCCACTACCCGACATTGATGCATACTCTGCACCGAGATCATACAATTTGTCCTTTATAGCAGCAATCTCAGGGAACTTTATAAAGACACTCTTCTCAAAATCATTGACTACAGTATCTTTCCATGTTTGTATTGGTTTCATAAGCAATTCACTTAGTGAATGCTCTGGATGATGTGGAGTCACATTTCTGTACGCATCGACAGTAGACACAAATATATCCGGCTTTATCAATACAAGTGTATAGCCTTTCAGTGAAAGGTTGATACTGTGAAACACATTACCGATTCCGCTTGCCAAAACAGGCGCATTCTTTATAAAGAAAGGACAATCGGCCCCCAGTCGGATTGCATATTGCTCCATGTCAGCCTCAGAGAGCCCAAGACGGAATTTTTCATTGAGTGCCTTTATAGTAAATGCCGCATCAGCCGAACCGCCACCAAGTCCTGCACCCGTTGGAATATGTTTAAAGACAGTAAAACTAAGTGCAGGTAAGTTGAAATCACTCTTCAGCAACTTGTAAGCCTTGATAACAAGGTTGTCTTCCGGAGTACCATCAAGTATGTTGCCTGAGACCTTCAGTTTGTATCCGTTCTCAGGTATCTCATCTTCAATCACATTCATTTCCAATGCATCCTGTAACTTAATCGGATAAAACACAGTTTCAAGATTATGATAGCCATCTGGACGTTTCTCTACAACATTCAGACCAATATTAATCTTTGCGTTAGGATAATATATCATACATCAAATAATATATGTTTACGGACGCAAAGTTATGAAATTATAGTGAAGTGAAAAACAGTAGTGCAAATTTTTTCTTCAAAAAAAGTGCAGGTACTCGTCAAGAAAGACGGTACCCGCATAAAAACAATTGATAAAGTGAGAAAATGTATATCTTTCATTCAAAACATCATACATCCTTTTTTTTCAATTCTTACATATTATATTCTCGTGCCTAAAATGGCATATCCTCCGGAGTCAGGCTACTTAGCGGGTCATCATCGGGAAGCGGAGCCTTATTGATTTTCGACTGAATAAGTCCTGAGTCGGGTGATCCAGGCATAGGAGCCTCATCCTCAAGGTTTGCAAAACGGGCATAGTCACCAACGAACCTGAGACGCACATCACCAGTCTTTCCGTTTCGATGTTTAGCGATAATAAGTTCTGCAACCCCCTTAAGCGAGTGACCATAGGGATCTTTGGTTATCCCATAATATTCCGGACGGTGAATCATGCAGACCATATCGGCATCCTGCTCGATTGCACCCGACTCTCGCAAGTCAGAAAGTTGAGGCCGGTGAGCGTCTTTCTTCTCTTCAGAATCAGCCCCCGCTATACGGTTCTCTATTCCACGGTTCAATTGCGACAGAGCAATAATAGGGATATTCAATTCCTTAGCCAATCCCTTCAAAGAACGTGATATTGTTGATACTTCCTCTTGACGGCTGTTATAGCTCATTCCTGAAGCATTCATCAATTGCAGGTAATCGATAAGAATCAGCTTCACCCCATGTTCACGCACCAGTCTACGAGCTTTCGTACGAAGTTCGAACACAGAAAGCGAAGGTGTGTCATCTATGTATAAAGGCGCACCAAACATATCTCGGATTTTAACGTCAAGTTGTTGCCATTCATACGGAGCCAACTGACCACTTCGAATGCTTTCACCTTTTATCTCGCACACATTTACGATGAGTCGGTTAACCAATTGTACATTCGACATTTCGAGTGAGAACATAGCTACAGGCTGACGTTGGTCGATTGCTATATTCTTTGCCATTGAAAGCACAAATGCCGTTTTTCCCATAGCAGGACGTGCCGCAATAATAATCAAGTCTGATGGTTGCCAACCATTTGTGATATCGTCGAGGCGAGTAAATCCAGAACTCAGACCCGATATGCCATCCACGTTCTTTGCTGCATCCTCTATTCGCTTGTATGCCTCGTTAAGTACAGGGTCAATCTGTGTGTAATCCTTTTTGATATTGGTTTTCGAAAGCTCAAACAATTTCGCCTCAGCAGTCTGCATCAGCTCGTCAATATCCTGTCCTGAATCGAATGCACCTTCCTGAATGCGACTTGCATAGGTAATCAGTTGTCGTGCTAAAGCTTTCTGTGCAATTATCTTGGCATGATATTCGATGTGAGCAGATGATACAACTTTATTACTCAGTTCTGCTACATAAACAGCCCCACCAGCCTCTTCAAGTACTCCGTTCTTATTCAGTTGCTCAGTGACAGTGAGTACATCAATCGGCTTATTTTCTGCCGACAGGGTTTGCAACGCCTCAAAAATCAATTGATGACGTGAGTCATAGAAAGACTCAGACTTCAGTATGTCAGCAATTTGTCCAAATGCTTCTTGCTCTATCAGGCAAGCACCTATGACGACCTCTTCAAATTCGACTGCCTGAGGTTGCTGGCGGCCCAAGTCCGACACAACAACAACCTCTTCTGACTTTTTCCTTTTTGTTTGACGTTTTGCTGCTGGCATTTTATACCTTTGATTTATGACGCTATTTTGAATTACGATGCAAAGTTAAGTAAATTCCATTTCATGCAAGTAATTTATTAGCTACAACATATCAACACCGATGTTGAAAACAATGTTGAAAATGTTGAAAACTCATGTGTTTATATGCCACGAGTTCAGTAATTTAATCACGTTAATCACATGATTCTTAACTATTCATATTCTTTAGGGTGTAATGCATAACAGGGATAGTAGCAATAAAGCCGAGCACATCAGCAACGCATTGTGCTATCTCTACTCCTGTGAGTCCGAGCCATAATGGAAGGAGCAATACAGCAGGGATAAAAAATAAGCCTCTTCTTGTTGCAGAGAGGAAATTTGCACGCCATGGGTATCGGCATACTTGCGTAAGCATACTGCCTGCCATGCTGTAAGCATTAAATGGATAAGCAAGCAACTGCCATCTTAAAGCTCGCGAACCAATAGCAACAACAGCAGCGTCATCACGGAATAACCTTACAACAGGTTCTGCCCACACTATGCCAACTACTGCGCATACTATGAGAAATATAGTTCCGATCTTTACAGTAAACCAAAACGCTTGTTTAAGACGAGTGTAGAGCTTTGCCCCATAACAGAATCCACATGTAGGCTGGAACCCCTGCCCCAGTCCAACTACAGCTGACATGATAAGCATCGTGATGCGGGTAACGATACTCATTGCTGCAATGGCAGCATCACCATATTGACCAGCCGAAACATTTAAGGCAATAGTAGCCACACAGCCCAAGCCTTGGCGTGAAAGAGAAGGACTGCCACCATAAAAGATCTCCTTCATTGTCGTCCACGACGGAGAGAAGTATTTCCATGATATGCCTATATTACGTTTTGTATGAGTAAGCCGCAAGAGGATAAAGAATGACAGTACCTGACCAGCTACAGTAGCTATTGCCGCCCCACTGACTCCCCATCCGAATACAAAAATAAATAAAGGATCAAGAGCAATATTGACAACCGCGCCCACTGTAATACCTATCATTGCGAGGTTGGCATTACCTTGCAGACGCATTTGGTTATTGAGCGTCAGAGATGATGTATAGAAAGGAGCACCCAGAAGAATAATGCTCATATACTTCTCTGCATACGGTTTTATTGTTGGTGTGCTGCCAAGCCATAATGTTAATGGTTCAAGCAATATTTCTCCTAATACGGTTAAAACTATACCGAAGAAAAACGAATAAAAGAATCCGTTTGCAGCCATGCGCCTCGCATTGCCATGCCGTTGTGCTCCAAGTTCACGAGAAATGTAGTTCCCTGATCCATGACCGAAGAAGAAACCAAATGCCTGTATACAGAACATTACACCAAACACGATACCTACAGCGGCAGTCGACTGAGTGTCGAGCTGTCCGACAAAAAAAGTGTCTGCCATATTATAGAGTGACGTAACGAGCATCGTCACTATGGTAGGAACAGCCATAGTCAGTACAGTCTTATGTACTGGCGCATGGGTTAGGAAATCATAGTTATCGTTTTGTGTTTGGTTTTTCTTCATATTAAAAAAAAGATGTAGATGTCACTCATGCGGCAACCACATCTTCACTTTATCCTTTCTTATCTATCACTTTCACTTTTGCAGCGAGAAACTTGCACCTTGTCCGGAGGTCATCAATTGAAGCTCCGATTTTATCGTAGCATACAACAACCCCCATGCGTCTGCCAACATGCGCTACCGGTTTCCCGAATATACGCAAATAAGTATTTGTAGCTGCACAGACATCTTCCAAACCTGTATAATCAGGACTTTCTGTTTCTATATCTGATAAGATAACAGCACTTGCACCGATCTTTTCCTGTGTTATCTCAGGAATAGGCAGACCAAGAACTGCTCTGCAATGTAATTCGAATTCACTCAGATTCTGTGTTCCTGCAAGTGTTACCATTCCAGTATCATGTGGACGTGGTGAAAGTTCAGAGAAATATACTCCGTCTTTATCCGACAAAAAGAACTCTACTCCCCAAATACCAGCACCGGTAAGAGCGGCAGTCACCTTTTCTGCCATCTCTTGTGCCGTCTTCAGTTGACTTTCGGTTATCTTTGCAGGTTGAAAACTCTCTCTATAGTCTCCTCCCTTCTGAACGTGCCCTACTGGTGGACAGAACAATGTCTTTCCGTTTTTTTGTGTAACGGTAAGCAGCGTAATCTCCGAATCAAACTTGATGAACTGTTCCACTATTACTTCCTTGATGTCTCCTCGGGCACCTTTTGCAGCACAATCCCATGCAGCATGTAGTTCATCATGACTATTCACCTTACTCTGACCATGACCTGAGGACGACATTAACGGCTTTACAATAAACGGATAACCTATTTCATCTGCAGCCTTTACAAATTCCTCGAAAGTCTTTGCATATCTGTAGTTAGCAGTTTTCAATCCCAACTGAGTATGTGCGAGTTCACGTATCGCCTTCCTGTTCATAGTGTAATTCACTGCCCGTGCCGATGGAACAACCTGGATGCCCATTTTCTCGCACTCATACAATTTCTCTGTCCTGATTGCCTCAATCTCAGGAACTATTATATCTGGATTATGCTTATTAACGGCAACCATTAAAGCATCGCCATCAAGCATATGAAAGACTTCACATGCATCAGCTACCTGCATTGCAGGAGCATGTTCATACGCATCACAAGCAATCACATATTGTCCCTTACGCTTACACGCAATCACAAATTCCTTGCCCAATTCACCTGAGCCTAACAACATTATTTTTTTCATTCAATTGTCTTTTACTGATGTTGCTCACGGAGTAAATCATTAACAGTCTTGACAGGGTTGAAAGTCTCAAGTGGAACTTCCACGAAGATTGTATTCCAATCGCTCATCGCACCGTTCCACAAACCAGGGAGTTCCAATGCCTTAAGTTCTTTTCCATTCTTACTCTTAGAAGAAATGAAACCTGTTTGAGGATCAACATATTTAGTAAGGTCAAAACTCTCACCTTTATAGTTCTTCACACCGCAGACCAAGTCAACCGGATTAAAATGAGTTCCGCTGTTGAACATCTTCACATACTCTGCGTTGTTCTTGTCAATTTGTGAACTTTCAAGTATTTGCAACGAGATTGTTCCATCTTGGTTATATGCTAGGAACGGACCACCACCAGGTTCGCCAACGTTCTTGACCATACCGCATACACGCATCGGTCTGTTTAATTTCTTCTTGAGATAAATGACAAGCTCAGCGTCTTCTAAATATTTAAGATCCGGATTATAGTTGTTCAACTTGTCACGCATGAACCGTATGACCGCCTCCAAATCTTGATGAGTATATTTTCCGCTGTCCAGAAGTCTCAAATACTCAAATGCCTGTGCTTGGAGTGAGACTAAAACACCGGCTATCAACTTCTTGTATAGTACGGTCATATCCTTCAATCTGTCTGGCACTACATTATCGATATTCTTTATAAAAATAACATCGGCATCGAGGTCGTTCAGATTCTCAATCAGAGCTCCATGCCCTCCTGGACGGAAGAGGATAGCCCCATCCTCATTGCGGAACGGCTCATTATCTAATGTTGCCGCAACTGTATCGGTGCTTGGTTTCTGTTCCGAGAAGGTTACATTATATTTCACACCATATTTTTTCTCATACTCACCTTTCTTAGTATCCACTAAGTTCTCAAACAGCTTGCGGTGCTCAGGGCTTACTGTGAAATGCACATTCACATTTCCATCTTTTCCTGCTGCATACAAAGCACCTTCTACCAAATGTTCTTCCAAAGGAGTACGTGCCGAATCAGGATATGCATGGAACTGCAACAATCCCTTCGGCAGTTTACCATAATTCAATCCATCCTCACCAAGCAAACATCCGACTACAGCTTTGTAGTTTCCTTCATCAATCAGATCCTCTACAGTCTTTCCTTCGTTCACCATGCAAGAGTCGTTCAGCGCTTCATAAAAAGCGAAACGGCTGATGTCAGCAAAGAAAGTCTTTATAAAATCGGTATCGGGAACGTCAGAATCTCCATCAAGAAACTCGAACAGGTTCTTGAACATACGTGATGCTGCCCCAGACGCTGGAACGAACTTCAGTACAGTGTGTTTACCATCGAGATACTCATTCCATGCATTAAGGGCCTCTGACTGTTGTGTCTCATTAGTTATCATGATTCCTTTTTCAGGTGATACAGCTCCTGCTAATTTCAGATAAGGGAATCCCGTCTTGAATTGTTCCAACTGTTTGGCAAGAGTCTCTTCCGAGATCTGCTTCTTGGCAAGCAGTGCTTTGTCTTGTTGTGTAAGCTTCATATATCGTAAATTTTATGTCTTATGTATTTGTCTACAAAGTTATGAAATTTTTGTTTTATCAACAAACCAATGTCTGTAATATTTTAAGCCAACCGAAAACGACTGTATTTGGCAGTTAATCCGTTATCAGGTATCATTTGCCGCGAATGTATTCATATACGCTGAGTACATCCTGAGTGTCGACGTTGCCGTCACCATTAACGTCAAGTCCATTTACATCACCTATTCGCATTCCATCATAGATAGCAAGCACGTCCTGGGTATCAACTTTCCCGTCTTTGTTAACATCCTCCACAGGGTTGTCTTCGCGATCTGTCTGTACAACAACTTTTATGTTGTCAATGAAACAGCGCTTTGTTGATGTGGATATTGTAAGAGTTGAATTTGGTTCTACATTCGTGAATGTAAGCCGGACTGTTTCATATGAATCTGACAAAGTGGATGTATACTGGACTGTCTGTGATTCATTGCCCAAACTAACGATAAGATGCCCTTCAACTGTGATCCATCCTTTTACATCAAGTTCAACAACAAAAGTTTCATTGCCCGATGATACTATAGGCACCGAATTAATACTGCCAGACCGATTACTTGAACCGAGCCGGACTGAACCTCCTGCTTGATATGCGTGGCTCACGGTCACGAAACAGCTGTCTCCATTCCACACAGCTGACGAGCCATTACTCTTAGAATCGTTCCCTTCTGTTATACCATTAAAGTTATCAGCGAAAATTATTGAACCGTCAATCAATGTAGTGTCCGGACGGTCTGGTTCAACAACCGGCTTATCAGGATCTGCCACTGTATCTGTTGTATGTGAGTACAGAGTTGCCGATGCAAGACTGAACGTTTCCAAGGTGTCACGTCCCCAAATGAAATCGGCAAGTACAGGATAATCGATAAAAGGGTTACGATTTCCCTGAACTGATTCAGCTGCGTTATTAATTTTTATTTCCTTCTCGCTTACAGGATCTGCGTTGTGCCACTTAATTAACAACCGAAATAGCCAACTGTGGAGAGTAGGCCAGTCTTCACGTTCGATTTCGCTCTTGACTGTACTCCTGCTACCCCACTCTATATCGGAATAACATGTTGCCACATAGAAGTAGATTCGTGCAAAATCGCCTTTATACTCGTCAGCAGGTTCGAATACATAATTATAAGAGCCTCCTTGACCGCTTACAGGATTACCGACCTTAATGCAGCCATTTGTCCAAGTAACGTTGCTTACTTCACCTATCGGATAGTTGCTTTTCCGATTGTTAGCAGTTGCTTCAGCAGGAATGACACTGAACACATCAGAATAAGCCTTATTACGTACCCCACCCCACCAACTATTTGGAATGACATGTTCTCTGTTCCACTTTGAGGATGAATATGTATATTGATCGTACGAAAACATGTCATAGACATAAGTAGAGTTGCTATCGTTATAATATACCTGCTGGTATGCGGCAGACAATCCTGACGAGTAGTCCAATTGTTTATGATTAGATATGATGCTTTTCAAAGCAAGTTTTAAAGTCGTCTTGCTCAAGCCGTCTACCTTATTATAATAGCCATTGTCTGGCTGGGCAGATACAAAACCTGTCACAGCCAAAGCAATCAGCATTAAGCCCCCCCGCATCATAATCTCATGTATATCAATTACTCTTTATATAGTCATACACTCCAAGAACATCCTGTGTGTCGATTTGACCATCCGAGTTGACATCTCCGCTCTTGTTGTCTTCATTGACCTTGCCGTCGGAAGTACGCATGTAGTCATAGATCTGCAGTGCGTCCTGTGTATCTACCATACCATCTCCGTTCACATCCTCACTTTGTGCAGAGCCTGCTGCTTGTATGTCATCGACTGATACCGCATAGTATTGTATTGTATCCCTAAACGGAATGACGAACAGATTCATATTAAACTTTACTCCGTCTTGTGTGAAGTCAATATCTCCAAGAATTGAGAAGTTGTCACGCACTACAACCTCAGTTGTTCCATCTGTGAATGTAATATTATTCTTTTTCGAAACAACTGCCGTAGACACGTATGTCAAATTTTCAATGCGAACATATTTGCTGGCGTCAGCATTAGTAATATCA
The DNA here is from genome assembly GCA_964452915.1 of uncultured Bacteroidaceae bacterium. Classification (GTDB taxonomy): domain Bacteria; phylum Bacteroidota; class Bacteroidia; order Bacteroidales; family Bacteroidaceae; genus Colivivens. Next base: position 16,838 of record CAYVNW010000040.1, read on the forward strand.
GCAGCGGACACGGTTGTTACTGACACTGTGTTGCCGGTGCTGACAATTGAGATATTTGCCCATTGGTCAGAAACAGTTATTTCCGGTAGATTGCTGTATGCATACAACTTGCCTTTTATGCTTCCACTGATGCGGTCACCCTTAGAAAGATTAGAACTTGAACCATAGAACAAGAAAGTACCTGTTGCATCACTTACGAAAACATTCGATCCATGAACTCCTGTAACGAGCAAGTCGGTGAAGGTAAAGTTGACTGTTGGTGCACTATCAGAACTTGTTGCCGTTGTGTTAGCAATTAATTCTGCTACTGTAGTGTAGGTGGCACTCTTTGTTATCGTTATGACCGATGTGGCCACACTGCTCATGTTGTCATCATCGTCTACCAATACAGCCTTCACTGTAGTTGTCTCGTCTACAGTAAACGGACTGCTGTAGATTGATGACGACTCATTAGGGTCGGTGCCGTCGGTCGTATAATAGATAGTGTAATTATTGCCAGACGGATCAGTTATAGTTACTGACTGCTCATCAGAATATGTGCCTGTAGCTGGTGTTATCTGCGGCAGGTTCTCGTCAACAGTTACAGATAGTCCGTCCCAGCTTACCAGACTTATTTCCCACTGACCATTGTAATCTTGATATATGCCTTTGGCTGTGCCCGACAACTTATCGCCTACGTTCCATGTTGACGGAGCATCGCGGCAATAAAGTTCAAAGTCCTTTCCGTTGGCATCATGTGAGAGATACACACCATTACGATATGATGTTCCATTGAATTTAGTGATCACTTCATCGGTAATTGGAACGATTACCGGCCACCCCGATGCTGTTGGAGTTTCCTTCAACAAGTCGTCAAGACTAGCATACGACTTTGCTATGTTATAGATAACAGACTTCACACCACTCCTTTGTTCACCACTCTGTGCGTAAGCATACAATGTTGTGGTCGTGCCTATAGTAAGTGGTGAAGTATATTTAGTGTAGTTTGTACCATCAGTTGAATAATAGATATCACCATCTGCGCCAGATAAAGTCACTTCCTGCGCTTCATAGTAGTTTCCTTCTCCTGGACTAAATGTCGGCTCACTCACCATACTTACATCGTACTTATATAGCTCAACTTTTGAAATACGTGCAAAACCGTTGCTTCCCGTACTTTTTTTGCAGTCCACCGACACACGATAATATTTATTTGTTGTGGGTGCAGGAACCGTATAAGTCACTTCACCCTGACTTATTGCCACTTCGACTTTTTTCGCATCGCTGAACGAAGTGTCTGAAGCGACTTCAAGATATGTGGAATTTACAAGGTTCGCTGTGACCGACTCGAAAGTGACAACAATTTTTGTTATCCGCTCACTGATTGCTGACGATGTATAAAACTGTGCAACAGATGCAAAATTCTTGCTTCCGCATCTGATATGGTTCCATTCATTATTAAAATTGTTGAATGCATCAAAGGTCCATCCTATTCCGTCCCAACTTGCGGTAAACGAAGTATTGTATGCGTTCACCGACGTTTGGTCGGATGCCGGAAATGTCATCGTAGAGAACAAAACATCACCGGCGCTTGCACTGACTGTCATTAACAGCGCCATGCACATTGAAAGTAAAAGTTTCTTCATAAGCAATATATATTTTTGATTCTTCCTTTTTCCAAATAACCAACATGTCATGATTCAACGGCATAATTATTTTTTGACCGCTTTGACAAGGAAGATCTGTGTAGGCAGGTGGTCGCTATAGCCGTTGAGCCATATACCTCCAGAAAATGTACGCTTAGGGGCGCCTTTCGTCTTCCCTTCGTCGGCAATCAAGAAACTACGAAGATATATTTCGTTCTTGCGTAGCTTCAAAGTCGAATAGTCATGTGATTCTTCTGCATCGAGCAAGTTTCCCGATACAATTATCTGGTCGAACAAGTTCCACTTTCCATCATACAGCAGTGTTCCCTGTCCACCTTTATATAATGTATCCCACCAAGGATTGTAGAGATCATGTGGTCCGCAAGCTGATTTCACGTGCTTTGCACCCAGTTCCTCTGAAATGCTTTTGTTCTTTGGGTCGTCGTTCAAGTCTCCCATGATAACGACTTTCTCATCGGGGTTCACTGTGAACAGAGAGTCAACCATCTGTTTCACCTGTCGTCCTGCCCACCGTCTGTATTCTTCAACATTTCCACGTGATGGCCAGTGGCAAACAATGAAACTGATGTCTTCGTCTGCTATTGTTCCACTTGCAATGAGAAAACCTCGGGTTGTAAAGTATGTGTCGCCATCCTCACATTCATAAGCTTTCAGATGATAATTTCTTAACATGAATATAGACGGATTATATAAGAACGCACAATCGATGCCGCGCCTGTCGGGACCCTCCATATGTATTATGTTCCAACCTTTGTTCTTAAGTGCCGGCTGACGGAGCAAATCTTCCAAAACATTACGGTTTTCAACTTCCGCAAGTCCTATAATGGCCGGGCTCTTGCATACTTTCACAAGTCCTGACTTCATAGTTATCTGCGTTGCAAGCTCCGACAACACACGAGCAACATTAGCAAGCTTATTCTTATACTTCATGCTACCCCAATTGTTCGTTCCCTTCGGCAGGTACTCCTGGTCGTACTTACCTTTATCGTGAATTGTGTCGAACATGTTCTCGATATTATAAAATCCGACTCCGTACATTTGCAAGTTCTTGCTTTCTGTCTGTCCATGCATCGTTACAATGCATAGCGACAAGACACAAGACATAATCAGTTTCTTAACCATACGTTCAATATAATGAATGTGTTATACTCGTTTTTGGGCTACAAATATACGTCTTAATTCTGAAACGGCAAAATAAAGTGTATGTTTATTTCATGACATTGCACGCAATTTCATCGAAATTTAATATAAATCACTTAATAAAAAAAAGGAAAAGTTTTTGTTTTATCAAAAACTATACGTATCTTTGCACGCGAAAGGTTTATCAATATGTGAACATTTCTATTTTCTACTACAAAACATTTTTACAAACAAACAATTCGTTTATGAAAAAAAATTACATTCTTACGGCTGCTTTAGCAGTCTGCTTACTTGGGGGGAGTAACCTCGCAAAAGCACAGAATGAACTGGTCGTTGGCGACGTTAAGGTAGGAGACAAAATCACACTGAGCGATGGCTCGGAATGGTATGTCGGACCTAACGAAATCACCAACCCTTCATTCAGTATGAACCCTACCGACAACAATGGCAACATCGTTGGATGGACAGTTGGTGATTACGCTCAAATGACAACAGGTAACTTTACTTGGCACCCTGAAGGTGGTTATGATGGAGGTGCGTATATTCAGGCAAGTTACCATACTGGAGCTAACGGTACAGGTTCAATCTGCCAACGTTGGAACATCGAGCCTAACACCCGTTACTACCTTTCATTCTATCTGGCTCGCAACTCTGCGAACAACCAGTACATACCAGTAATTACACTTACAGACCGAGAATCTACAGGAGGCGGTCAGAATGAGAAACTTTCTGACGGTGCTTTACAACTTATCGGTAAGAATGGTGAGGATTCTGGTGAAATTCTAGGCTATGGTAATTATGTCGACAATGACGGTGACGGCTATGGTGACTGGTGTCAGACTGCTTGTTCATTCGAATCACAGGAATATACTTATTGCCAGTTCAACGCACGTTGGCTTAAGGAGAGTACCATTCAAGCTTGTTTCGACGGTTTCTTCCTTGCCAAACTGTACGATCCGACAACAACTTCTCCAGAGAAAGTGGCTGAGATATCACTCCTTGCCGAGTTGAGCCGGGTAGAAGAAATAGAGGAAAATAATCTTGCTGACTATCAAGCACTCGCTGAGGAACTCCAGAACTGGATCATGGAAAGCGGTTATGATAACATGAACGCTGAAGACAACACACTTGAGGAAATTCAGAATGCTATCGACGCAATTAAACAAAAAGTATCTGAGATTACTACATCGGTAGCCAACTTCGAAGCATTCGCTACTAATCTTCAAGCTGCAATCGAACTGATTGACAACACTTCTTATCCTGGACTCGATGATTTCACAAATGTAGTAACTGGTCTTCTTGACTATCAAGCAGACAACTACTATCCACTCGATAAAGATAAAACAGCTTCTGAATACATTCTTGTAGCTACACAGGAACTGGACGACGCTGTTAAAGCATATCGTTTCTCTCAAGAAGCAACCGAGGATAACCCTGCCGATTATACCTTCTATATCAACAACCCTACATTCGTAGCCCAAGGCAACTGGTATATAGGAAGTACAGGTGGTGACCAGCGTCTGCACACAGGCTTAACCGACAACAATGGTAACGCAATGACAGCATGGAACGCATGGAGTGGAAGCCTTAGTTCAGAATCTGCATATGTTTCAATTAACCAAGACCTTACAGGTCTGCCAAATGGTAAATATACTGTCACAGCCGACTTGTGTACTCAAGATGGATGTATCACAGACCAACATGTATTCGCAAGCTCATCAACATCAACTTCAGAGTCACCAGTAATGACTCAAACAGGTTGGGATCCATACTTATGGGAAACCTTGAAAACAACTTCTGTAATTGTAGTTGATGGTAAACTCACAATCGGAGTAATCGGACATGGTATCAACAGTACTCCTGCCGAGCGTGGTGGTACAAACACTGACTACCGTTGCGGATGGTTCTGCGTTTCCAACTTCAAACTCCACTACCTTGGCGTAGCTACCGATGAAGAATATGCTGAAGCCATGCAGGGAAGAATAGCAGAAGCCGCTGCTCTTGTCGACACTATGCACTATGCAGGCGATAAGGCAGCATTGCAAGCTGTTATCGACGCTACTAAGACAGCTAACGACCTTGACTCACTCAATACAGCAATTGAAACTGCTATTGCTTCTGAAGCAGACTATGCAAGTGTCACAGCTGGTACATACAAGGTATTACAGGATTCAATCGCAACTGCCACTTCTTACACTGACAATGCAAAGAAGGTTGCTCAAGTTCCGGTTGACTACATGACTAAGTATCTTGCTTCACCTACAGCTACTTATACCGAAACAGGAGCCATCACTACTGTTCTGCGTTACTATCACTACACTCTGATCCCTACAATCATAGAGCTCGAAACAACACAAGTATCTGATCCTGAAGCTAAGATTGCATTGGAAGGTACACTCAACTATGTTATCAGCCAACTCGGAACATATCAATCAAGCACATCACTGCTTGCAGCTTATGTTGAGCAACTGGAGGAGGCTTTGCGTGTAGCAAAACTTGCTGACATACAATACGGAGCTGGTGCTGATGTAACTGATTATATCGTAAACGCAGAAGTTACTGACTCTTACGCTACTGGTTGGACAGTCAACAAGATTGTAGGTGATGGTAACGGTGTAAAGAATGGTCAGGCAGCCAATGGAGTTTCTTCTGACTATTACATCGATACGTACAACTCAACTCCAGGAGCAGTCCGCGCTACTTTCTATCAGGTTCTCAATGTTCCAAACGGAACTTACAGACTCTCTGCACAGCAACGTAATGCAGGTGGAGGTTACTACCTCTTCGCTTCTACAGCCGCTCCTACATTAAACGCTGACAGCGCTCTCGCCCTTGATCCTACTGCAACAAACGTTCTTGCTCTTGCTAAATCGGTTCCAACTCCTGCTAAGTACATCTTAGGTGCTACAGAAGACGGAAACATGACAGACAGCTATGGTGCTATTTGGATGGAGGCAGCCGACAAAGTAATGGCTAAATTCGGTATTACTGGAGTTGTAAATGCTGATGAGGCAACAGGCGTACAAGCTCTCTCTATTTATGATGCTGCACTTGAGGCAAACGAAGGCAACGAAACTTGTCCTGAAGGTATCGAAGAGGCTGATTGGAACGTCTTTATCGCTAACAACGGTATAGGTCGTGGATGGTTCAACAACTCACTCGAAATAACAGTTGAAAACCATGTTCTTACAGTCGGTGTAAGTTGTGACTCTGTATTCACTGAAGGTTTCACAGACACTGACGGCAACCCAACAGTTCCATTCACAGGTACTTGGTTCTCTGCAAACAACTTCAAGCTTGTAATGGTATCAGAAGGCAATAACACCGGATGGAATCCTGCAACTGGCATCGAAGCTGTAGAGCCAGAAGGTACAACTGAATCAACCAAGGTTGTTGCTATATACAACGTTGCTGGTGCACAAGTAAGCAGTCTGCAGAAAGGCGTCAACATCGTGAAGTATGCTGACGGAACAACCAAGAAAGTTCTTGTCAAATAAGCAAAAGCCAGATTTGACGGAACTCAACCGTCACTGAGCATATATATAATAAGGTGTGGTACATTGTGTGCCACACCTTTTTGTTTGTAAACCGACTACTCAGCTTGACGACATAACTTTATCAG
>CAYVNW010000041.1:0-22038 GCA_964452915.1 uncultured Bacteroidaceae bacterium
ACCGTCAAAACTGAATAGAGTTGATGTCCGACCAACGAGAAAAGCGGAAGAACCTGAAAAATAATGCGAATCCTTCGCTCAAGTATACTCACATAGAGGCAATTAACGTTGTAATGCCAAAGTAAAAACTAAGAAGAGTCATGCGCTTTCTCCGCATAAGAAGGGTTGTATCTTAAAAATGTGTCATAAACTCTATGACAAGTTTGTCGCGTTCGGAAGGCTTTGCCGTAACATCATGTCTGTAGAAGTACTTCTCGTAGTTCAGACGTATGTCGCTGGTGAAAGGCTTGTCCAGACTCACCGTCACACCGCAAGTGATGCGGCTTCGGTTGTAATCGTTGACGATGAGCGTTCCTGCGGAGTTCTTTACTCCGTTTAAGTAGCGTTCGCCGTCGCTATGGTCGTTCATGAAATCATAGCGTATGAGGGGTGATATTTTTGTGATCATGCATTTGCGTTGAAACGGAATATCCACGGAGAAGAAACCGTCGAACGCATGGACGGGGTGAAATTCTCCTGCGGCATAATGTTTGTAGAGGTATTCCACCTCTGCCACAAAACCCTTGCGATGGCAGGTCAGTCCCACGTCATACATCATTATACCGGTATCAGAAGGTTTGACTTTTTGTATGCTGAACACGGCATCAAGTCCGAAAGGGAGCAAGAGCTGCGCCTTTGCGGAAAAGTTTATATTGCTGGTCCAAAAATCTTTCTGATCGGTCAACCCCGAGCCGTTGTACATCCCAGCCTCCACAACAACGGGAAACCCGATGTTGAAAGTGGATTCCAACCGAGCTCCCACATCCCTCACGTTCCCAACTTGTTTGGCTATGAATGAGCGGTTGGCAAAATACTGCCTGTCGGGTGAGCGGTGGGCGTCGATGGTGAAAGGTACCCGCATCTGTCCGATGGTGAACTTCAGCCCGCTCCAATCCTGTACGCCTGTGGAAAGAGAGCAGGTTACGTAAGCGTCGAGCATCTTTATACTGCCTTCATCGCAGAGGTCAATCTCTGCCTTGTAAAAGACAGTCGGATTCACCGCACCACAGACATTGACCCTGGCGGTACGCACCTCAAAACGACCTTCCTTCTCCTGAGTCTGATACTCGTACTTGCAACGTATCGTGCCGCCAATATCAACTGCCGGTTGTTCCTCTTGCCCGCATACTCTCTCTGCCATGAGTATGGACATTGCAAGCAGCGCGGCCTTCTTCAATAATGCCACCATGTCTTATCTTACTATAATTTCTGTTTGTCCTATACATTCTTTTACATTTTCGATGCAAAAGTAGCACAACCATATTACAATAAGATTGCGATAACGTTACATGGTGGTTAAAGCGCTGTCACACACCAGTTATTTCAACTCGCTTGGAAGTATTCCGAACATGTCTTTAAACGATTGTGTGAACGTTCTATGATCCAAATATCCTACACGCTCCATAACTTCAACCACTGTCTTCTTGTGACTTTGAAGCAAACGATATGCGAACTTGAGTCGCAGGCTTTTTATGAACTCGAATGCTGTCTGGCCCGTTACCGCCTTCAGTTTGCGTGAAAGAGTTGAACGGCTCATGTTCAATTCGCTTGCAAGAAACTCCACATCGAGTTGAGGGTTGTCAAGATTATTTTCCACTACGTTGATGGCAGAATTAATGAACTCTTTGTCGAGTTCGCTCACATCCAGTTCATTCACATCGTTTTCTTTGATGTTATTCAAGAATTTCTGTTGATTACGTTCCCGTTGTGTTTTTAGGTTCGTAAGCAAAGTGAGCAGAATTTCTGTTTCAAAAGGCTTGGTAAGATACGCATCGGCCCCTGCATTGTATGCCTCAATCTGTGACTGGCTATTGATGCGTGCTGTCAACAAGACAAATATGAGATGGCTTGTATTGATGTTCTGCTTTATGCGCTTACATAATTCAATTCCATCCATTTTCGGCATACTTATATCACTTATGACGATCTGAATATTCTCCCTACGGATAACATCAAGTGCCTCATATCCATTTGTCGCAACCAACACATTGTATTTCTTTGAGAGAACACTTTGCATGACAGACAAAAGTTCGAGATTATCCTCGACAATCAGCAGATTCTCCTTTTCCTTATCAACATCAGTAGACACATTCAGTTTGTCATGCGATGCTTTAAACATCTCTATTTGTTCGTCCTGTGCAACTTCCTTTATCTCGTCAGCCGTGAAGCTCTCTTTGTCTACAGGTAAATCTACGATGAAATCGGCACCCTTGCCTGATTGGCTTTCAACAGTTATAGTACCGTGATGCAATTCGACAAAATCCTTAGTAAGTGATAGTCCAATACCATTGGATATACTATTATTATTCTTCTTTGATGAATAGAAACGATTGAAAATGAACTTTTGCTCTCTTGGGTCAATACCGACCCCTTCATCCTTTACGCTCAGCCACAAATGATTATTCGGCAACAATTTGGCGGTAAGCGTAACAGAGCGTCCGTTTGGTGTGTACTTAAAAGCATTTGATACAATGTTGAACAATATCTTTTCCAGCTTATCCCTATCAAAATATCCGATTATATCGGCAATAGGGAATGTCGTAAGGAATTGTATGTTCTTGTTGCGGGCTAAGGGTTCGAAACTCTCTTTGCAAAGTGCCTGCAGAAATGCCGTTATATTTCCTTCCTCAACATACAATTTCATGTTTTTGCTTTCCACCTTGCGGAAATCGAGAACCTGCTGGAACAACCGTCTCAAACGTTCAACATTAGCCTTAATGAGTTCTATCTTTTGTTTGTTATCATCATTTTCAAATGAGATTTCATCAGCAATACACTTAATAATGGTCAAAGGCGTGAGCAGTTCATGTGATATACTCGTGAAATACACCATTTTCGCCTGTATGATATTCTCGTTCAGAATCTTTTGATTCCTGTTGTCAAAGAAGTGCTTATACCACTTGATTATCATAACAATGATGATAATAAACAGCAATACATATATGACATAAGCGAAATCTGATTCATACCAATCAGGAGTACGTATTATTTTAAATTCCGTGATAGTGTCACACCAAAGTCCGTTGGCATCGGTGGCTCTGACCTTAAATACAAATTTTCCCTTAGGCAGGCGGTTATACACAGCCACGTTGTTTCCACCGTCGATATAAATCCACTCATCATCAATGCCTTCAAGTTTATATGAATAGCGAATGTTTTTTATGTTACTGAAATCGAGTGAAGAAAAAAAGATATTGATGTTGTGATCATCCGGTGATATAATCAGTTCGCCTGTTTTCTGATGGTTTGCACTATCAAACCACACAGACTGTCCGTTCACCCACACATCGGTAATTTGCACTTTTGCATTCTTGGATACATTCTCCAGCGTTTGTGACGGGTATATCGACAGGAAACCAGGTACACCACCTATATATATCTGATTGTCTGACCTGTCCACAAATGTAGACTGCGGAATAAAACGCATCATATGTTCGGGCTTGTCGAATGCTGATATCACGCGGAACGCCATATTTACAGGATTGTATTCTTTTACCTGCTGGGAAGTAATGATCCAAAGATGATCAAAGCAATCGGTAATGATTTTACCGATATTTTCTAAGTCAATTCCGCAATGTTGGGTATAGTCGGCAAACTTTTTTCCATCCTCTTGTGTTTCATCAAAACGGTATACACGTCCTTCACGGCAACCGACCCACGATATGCCGTCAGAAGTTACCGCAACTGTCGTAAGGTCAAGTGGAAGAGGGAAAAGGGTGATCTTTCCGCGTTTGTCGACTTTAATGAGCCCTTTATTGCGTACTGTACACCAAAGATTCCCATCATGAGACTCTGCAATATCAGATATCTCGCCAACCGAACCGGAAATAAGCTCTATGTTGTGAGTGGCGTGCCTAAGTACACAGATACCACTGGTAGTGCCAATCCACAAATTTGATTTGGAGTCCTCGTACAAATGACTTACTGATCCTATTTTGATGTCATAATCTGACAGCTGCACTTTCTCCACGAGTTTTACACGCATTTCCTCTCTCTCCAACAGGCATACAGATGATCCGGACAAGTTTGCCCACACACAGTTTTTCTTATGGGATGTGCATAATTGTTCTGTCATATATAGCGGTAAGCCGTCCACAGAATTCTGCGTAGTTGATACGCAGGCTTTTGTCTTCGGATCATAAAGATAAAGATCGTTGCGTTTTTGCATAAGCCAAAATATGCCGCCTGAATCGCGGAATATAGCCATAATGACAGGATTGAAATTATTCATCCGCTTTAGTTCGTCCAACGGATTAAAATGAGAACCCTGCTTGTCAATATTAACAATAAAGCCATACATATCCAGTCCTGTTATCCACAGATGACCGTTGCGTGCCTTCATAATGCTGTATAAAATGTGATTAGAAGCAGGTATGAAAGAATCTGTCGGTACTTTCTCTAAGTCTCCGTTTTCATTAACCCTATAAACCAGCAGACCATTGTAATACGACAAAACCCACAAGTAATGATAATGATCGTCCTGAACAATATGCGTGATAAAGTTTCCGGGCTCCAAGCCAGTATGAGTCTGAGCCTTTAACATCTCTTTTCTGCCGTTTCCTTTTTCTACATACTTATAAAAGCCTTGGAAGCGGTCACATAGCCAATAGCATTCGTGGACAGAATCCTCTATCATGATTGAAATTTGAGAAAACGGTGCCACAAGTTGGAATTTGTCATTATCAGCTCGTTTAAGCATAAGCCCATAACCATTGCGGGATATAAACAGACGCTGTTTACTGTCCTCGTAAATACAAGATATACCTTCCGGTACTTTGTATTTCTTCAGAATTCTAGCATCCGAACTTATATGATAGAGGTGCTTTGTACCCATTGCCCAAATAGTACCATCAGCACTACACAACAGGTAATTCACTATAGCAGAATGAAGCTCCGGGTCTCCGACCCATGACATACCAAACGTTTGCTTATCTAATCGGATCAAGCCATGTGCGGTTCCAACCCACAGATGATTTGACTGGTCTTCAGCTATGCTATATACCGTACTTATGTCGGGAGTCTCAGGTTTGAATACATTTTTTTTGAACATATGGATTTCATAACCATCGTCACGGCACAATCCATCGTTGGTTCCATACCAAATAAAACCTTCAGAGTCTTGGAATACCTGTGTAATTTCCCCTACAGGCAATTTGTCATTACTTTCCATCAAAGTAATGTTGATATAGTCGAATTGTGCAAAAGAAGCGGCGGATAATACGAAGAAGCTAAGTGTAATCAGTATTCGATTCATACAATATCATTTATTTTGAGAATGCGAAGATAGCAAATGTCGGACAATAATCAAACTTTCCATACTTCTTTTTGCTTATTTCATTTTATTCTATTACCTTTGTCAAGCAAATATGTGTGCCCAGCTTGGCATTCAAAAATGTATATAACATTCAACAAGCCTAAGATTATCATTTATGAAAATAGGTTTCGACGCAAAAAGACTGTACAACAACTTCACAGGACTCGGAAATCACAGCCGCACAACAATTGATATATTGACTACTGAATTTCCAGAGAACCTATATATTCTTTATACTCCATCAATTTGTCTGAATGCCGTCACCTCATCATATTTGCACAATAAATACTGCCGTACCGTTGAACCACACGGTATAATACGCGGGAGTTTATGGAGATCGCATGATATTGTAAATGACCTTAAGCATGACAGACTTGACTTGTTTCACGGGTTAAGCAACGAACTACCGATAGGAATATCATCCACCGGTATACCTTCAGTAGTGACAATCCATGATGTTGCATTTAAAACATTTCCCGATATGTATCACAGAATTGACCGGATTGTTTACGATATGAAATGGAGGTATGCATGCAAACACTCCGACCGGATTATAGCTATAAGCGAATGCACCAAACATGACATAATGAAGTTCTATGGCGTACAATCAGAGAAAATTGACGTAGTCTATCAGCCTGTCAGTCCTATTTATTATGAGACCGACACAGCAGATACAAACGTACCCGAGGAACTTAACCGTCCATACATGCTATATGTAGGTTCGATCAATTCGAGGAAAAACTTGTTGGGCATAGTCAAAGCAATAGAGCACCTCCCCAAAGAATTGCAAATACCGCTTTTGGTTGTCGGCGACGGTGACAGTTACAAACAGCGTGTCATGACATATATTGAAGAGCATAACATGCAACACCTTGTGATGTGGAAAGGACCTATCGATAACAAGAAATTGAAACTTATGTACTCACATGCCATCCTCTTCGTTTATCCTTCATTTTACGAAGGATTCGGACTACCGGTGGTTGAGGCACAACTATGCGGATGCCCTGTCATCACAAGCAATGTAAGCAGTCTGCCGGAGGCCGGAGGACCTTATTCTATTATGGTAAATCCAAACAATACTAATGAAATTGCTGATGCAATGATAAAGTTACTTTCAGATGACAGATTGCGCGATAAAATGTCAGAAGGTGGGAGGAAATATGCGATGGAGAATTTCCATCCAGAAGTATTGGCGAACAGGCTAATGGCTGTTTATAGAAAGGTTGTAAAATAGAACTAATATACATAAGGAATATGGCTAACTATAATATACGACAATTACAACTGCGCTTACTCGACATATTGATGGTCATCCACGACATGTGCGAGGCACACGGACTACGATACTACTTGATTGACGGCTCACTGCTTGGAGCAGTAAGACATGGCGGATTCATTCCGTGGGATGACGATATGGACATAGGTATGCCAAGAGACGATTATGAGGCTCTGATAAAGCACAGTAAAGAATGGCTGCCTTATCCATACGAATTTGTGTGCTTTGAAAATGACCCTCACTACCCACTTCACTTTGGCAAAATACAGGATGCGAGCACTACTCTGATAGAACGTATACACCTTTATTATTTAGGCGGTATATATGTTGACGTGTTCCCGATCGACGGGGCACCGGAAGGAAAACTGTCGCAACATTTTTATCAGATCAAATACAACTACCTTCGAAAAGCTTTGTACTTCTTGTTCCGCGACCCATACAGGCATGGCCACGGACCATCAAGTTGGGTGCCGTTGCTTGCAAGGAGGATATATACTCTGCAAGGACTGCAAGAACGGATAAAGAGACACATGATGAAATTTGACTTCAACTCCTGCCGCTTAGCAGCCGTCAACCATAATGACGGATTGGGTAGCATGGTCGACAAAGATCAAGTATTGGGAAACCCGACACCTGTGGAATTTGAGCACAAGCAAGTATGGGGCATGAAAGATAATGATGCATATCTTACACAATTGTTCGGTGACTATATGACACCTCCGCCTCCCGACAAAATCCATCAACATAACTTCTATTTCATGGATTTGAACCTCCCGTATCGAGAGTTCAATGACAGTCAGATAAAGCGTTGACAATGCATCTAACACATAATTCAATTCAATCAAGCAAAAGAAAATAATCAGATAAATGAAAAAGGTATTTACGGTAGGTGTATACGACCTGCTCCATATAGGACACGTTGAACTATTCCGCAAGGCAAAAGCATTGGGCGACTGGCTAATCGTTGCCGTACAAGATTCGGAAGATGTAGTCAAATTTAAGCCGGAAGCCAAGTTGGTATACAATACGGAAGAACGTTGCTACATGGTACGTTCCATAAGATATGTTGACGATGTAGTCGTATACAAAAATGTGAAAGACATAGTCAAAGAAGTTGACTTTGACATATTTGTCGTTGGGCCCGACCAAAACCACCAGGGCTTTCAAGAAGCAATCAAATATTGCAAGGAAAAAGGACGCGAAGTAGTTGTTTTGCCTCGGACAGACGGTATTTCATCATCGGAACTTAAGTCGATGATAGCTCACATTAAATAATAAAGGCAAATGACATTCTTGCCTTTGGCTGTAGCCTTCCCACTATAAGGACGGCTTGGGAACTTGCACCCAGCAGAACATGCCCATGCTAGGCGAAAAATAAAAAAGGTGTGGCAAATTGCCACACCTTTTATTACAGATGATGATGCGAATTACATCATGCCTCCCATACCTTGTGCTCCAGCAGGCATTTCCGGCTTCTCTTCTTTCTTATCACATACCACACATTCTGTAGTAAGCAACATTCCAGCAATTGAAGCCGCATTCTCAAGAGCAACACGGGTAACCTTTGCAGGGTCGATTATACCGCTTTCACGAAGGTTTTCGTAAACATCCTTACGGGCATTGTAACCATAGTCACCTTTGCCGTTACGAACCTTCTCAACTACTACGCTGCTTTCAACACCGGCATTCTCAACAATCTGGCGCAGAGGTTCTTCGATTGCACGACGTATGATTGCGATACCAGTATTCTCATCGGCATTTTCTCCCTCCAGGCCTTCAAGTGCATCAATGGCACGGATCAGAGCGACACCGCCACCAACTACTGTTCCTTCTTCAATAGCGGCACGTGTTGCACAAAGTGCATCATCAACACGGTCTTTCTTTTCCTTCATCTCGACTTCTGATGCGGCACCTACATAAAGTACTGCTACACCCCCAGACAATTTGGCAAGACGCTCCTGAAGTTTCTCCTTATCGTAATCGGATGTTGTATTCTTGATCTCATTCTTGATCTGACTTACACGATCCTTAATGTTTTGCTTGTCACCCTTACCGCCAACAATTGTTGTGTTGTCTTTAGTAATAGTAACCTTCTCTGCACTACCCAGCATGTCAACCGTAGCTTCCTCAAGCTTTAAGCCTTTGTCCTCACTGATTACGACACCACCAGTAAGGATTGCTATATCTTCAAGCATTGCCTTGCGACGGTCTCCAAATCCAGGAGCCTTAACAGCACAAAGTTTTAATTGTGCACGCAGACGGTTGACAACCAATGTTGTCAGTGCCTCACTATCGATATCCTCGGCGATTACAAGCAGAGGACGACCTGTTTGTACGGCAGGTTCAAGAATTGGAAGGAATTCCTTAATATTAGAAATCTTCTTTTCATAGATAAGAATGAGAGGATTCTCCATCTGGCATTCCATCTTTTCTGTATCGGTAACAAAATAAGGAGACAGATAACCACGGTCGAATTGCATACCTTCAACTACGCCAATTGTAGTGTCACGGCTCTTTGCCTCTTCAATAGTAATTACACCATCTTTACTTACCTTCTTCATAGCGTCAGCTATCAACTTACCGATTTCCTGATCGTTGTTTGCGCTGACGGTAGCTACTTGTTCGATCTTATCGTAGTTATCGTTAACTTGCTCACTTTGTTCCTTGATACTCTCAACAACTTTTGCAACAGCCTTGTCAATACCACGTTTCAAATCCATAGGATTTGCACCAGCAGCAACATTCTTCAAACCGGCATTGCAGATAGCCTGAGCCAATACAGTAGCAGTAGTTGTTCCATCACCAGCATCATCACCAGTCTTACTTGCAACACTCTTAACTAATTGGGCACCTGTATTCTGGAATGCATCAGCAAGTTCTATTTCCTTTGCTACTGTGACGCCATCCTTTGTAATCTGAGGGGCACCAAACTTCTTCTCAAGAATAACATTACGTCCCTTTGGACCAAGTGTTACCTTAACTGCATTAGCCAATGCATCCACACCTTTCTTTAGTTCTTTGCGTGCGTCTATATCAAATTTAAGTTCCTTAGCCATAATTTTCTGATTTTAAATTAAATGTTTAACAAAGAATTGCAACAACGTCGGACTGACGCATAATAAGATATTTAGTACCTTCGTACTCGACCTCAGTGCCTGCATATTTGCCATACAACACTTTATCGCCTACTTTCAATACCATTTCCTCATCTTTAGTGCCGTTTCCGACAGCTACTACCTCGCCCTGAAGGGGCTTTTCCTTTGCAGTATCAGGAATTATGATACCGCCAACAGTCTTTGTCTCTGCAGAAGCAGGAGCAATCAATACTCTGTCTGCTAATGGTTTAATACTCATAATTGTTCTATTTTATATGATTAATTTTTCTCAATTATTTTAATTACGAAAAACGCAATTCACTGTTAGGAGATGCAAACACCATGCCAAAGACGGTCTAATTATCACAACATTGACATGACGTTATGAAAATATGCCAGTTTGTCATGTGTCATTCAAAGATATTTTGTAATTTTGCAGAGTAAAACTATGGGCAAGCTATTTCATGACATAAACAGGCGACTGTTGAAAGTATACGAATGCAGAGAAGCAACAGCCGTCACGTTTCTCTTGTTTGAAAAGTCGGTTGGACTCTCAAAACTTAATGTACTTCTTGGGAAAGACGATGAACTGACGCCAGACGACAGAGAAGAGCTGATGCAGAAAGTAGAACGACTGTTACAGAACGAGCCAATACAATATGTCGTCGGTGAGGCGGAATTCTATGATTTGACATTCGTTGTAAATAACAACGTTCTGATTCCCCGTCCCGAAACAGAATGTCTTGTTGACGCTGTTGTACACTTCGTAACCACAAAAGCAGACCGCAGGTTAAATATACTTGATATAGGAAGTGGGAGTGGCTGCATTGCCTTGGCACTAAAGAAAACCATACCGGAAATTAATGTCACATCAATTGATATATCTTCCAAGGCACTTGAAGTGGCACACATAAATGCAAGCAAGCTGTCGGCAAATGTTACATTTGAAAATGTTGACATCCTCAACGCAATCCCACCCACCGACACATACGATGTCATCGTATCAAATCCACCATATATCCGTTATACAGAACGAGATGAAATGAGCCGGAACGTGTTGGATTATGAACCGCAAGAAGCACTCTTTGTTCCGAACGATAATCCATTGTTGTTTTATAAAGCCATTATAAAATATGCGACAGTGGCATTAAAGGACGGAGGAATGCTTGCATTCGAGATAAACAGACGTTATGGCAAAGAGGTGGCAAATGAGATGACAGGAAACGGACTTGCTGATGTAAATATAGGAAAAGACATGTATAACAACGATAGAATAGTTACGGGATGCTTGTTAAAAAACAAATGACAGAAGAAAAAGCCCTCATAAATCTGGCAGCAAAATGTGCGACCACAGAATATTGCAAATCGGACATTAAGAGGATGATGGCAAAATGGGATCTTCCTGAGACTGTTCAGAATAGGATTTTGGAACGTTTACAGAAAGAAGACTACATAAATGAGAAACGATATGCCCATGCATTTGTTCGTGACAAATTCAGATACAATCATTGGGGCCTACTGAAAATAGAACGTGAACTTAAGCTAAAGGGCATTGACCAAGATATTATAGATCACGCCAAAACTGAAATTTCACAAGATGCATATATGGCAGAACTTTGTAAGATAATCAACACGAAGAAGAAGACCATAAAAGGTGATTCTGATTTTGAGATAAAAGGTAAACTGTTCAGATTTGCAGTTTCGAGAGGTTTCAGTATTGATATTATAAATAAGGTGTTACACACCGATTTCAACGAAGATCGACCATTGGAGGAAATATAATAAAGAAAGGAAACAAAACTTCATAATACAACCACATGAGTATAAAGACGCTATCTTCCGACGTATTTGACTTTCTGTTTCCACGCTATTGCCCTGTATGTGGAGAACGACTTGCAAAGACAGAATCGAGAATCTGTCTGAACTGCTTGTGCAACTTGCCAAAAACCAACGCATATCTCATGAAGGATAATCCGATTGAAAAATTATTCTGGACATTCATACCCATTGAACGGGCGACATCATTCTTCTTTTACGAATCAATAGAATCGCATCTGTCAATATACCAAACAAAATATTTCTGCAATCCTGAAGTGGGTGAGGAAATGGCTGAAATAATGGCAAACGAAGCAAGTGAGGAAGATTTTTTCAAGGGAATAGACTTTATTACACCGGTTCCACTGCATTGGAAACGAAAGATGAAACGAGGATATAATCAAAGCTATTATATAGCACGTGGAATAAGCAAGGCTACCGGATTGCCCGTAGTCAACGGAATAATAAAACGTATCATGAATAATTCAACTCAAACGCGCAAGGGGATTGATGACAGGAAGACAAACGTAGAAGGTATATTCAAACTTGTCAAACCAGAATTGGCGCATGGCAAGCACATACTTCTCGTGGACGACGTGATAACCACTGGATCAACCATTATTTCGTGTGGAAAAGAACTGGCAAAAGCAGGAGATGTAAAATTTTCTGTTATCAGTTTGGGATATGCCGGCAGGCGTTTTATTGTATGATTATGAGTTGATTTGATCGACAAAAACTAAAGGAACTATGAAGATTGGTAATATAGAATTTGGATACCGGCCTGTTTTCCTTGCTCCAATGGAGGATGTGACCGACCAAGCGTTTCGATTGCTTTGCAAAGAGTTTGGTGCATCGATGGTGTTTTCAGAATTTGTAAGCTCAGACGCACTGGTACGTTCTGTTAACAGGTCATTGCAGAAAGTTGAGGTGAGCGATAAAGAGCGTCCCGTTGCCGTGCAGATATATGGACGCGATGTGGCCAGTATGGTAGAATCAGCAAAGATCATCGAAAGCATGTCACACCCAGACGTGATTGATTTGAATTTCGGCTGTCCGGTAAAGAAAGTAGCAGGAAAAGGAGCTGGTGCCGGTATGCTGAAAAATATTCCACTAATGTTGGAAATAACGAAAGCAGTTGTCAATGCGGTAAAAACGCCAGTAACAGTGAAAACGAGGTTGGGCTGGGATAACGATACAAAGATAATAGTAGACTTGGCTGAGCAACTGCAAGATTGCGGCATAAAAGCAATTACTATCCATGGAAGAACCCGAAGTCAAATGTACTCCGGCGAAGCCGACTGGACTCTGATTGGCAGTGTAAAGAATAACCCAAGAATGCATATTCCAATCATAGGAAATGGGGACGTGAAAACACCGGAGCGTGCCAAGGAGTGTTTCGACAAATATGGAATTGACGCTGTAATGATCGGCAGAGCGACATTTGGCTGCCCATGGATTTTTAAAGAAGTCCGCCACTATTTAGATACCGGTGAGAAATTAGAACTTTCGAACAAATGGAAACTCGATGTGCTGCGAAGGGAAATCAATGACAGCATTGCCCACAGCACGAAGGGGGAACTAAGCGGCATACTGCATGTAAGACGCCATCTCGCAGCCTCTCCGTTATTCAAAGGAATTCCTAATTTCCGAGAAATCCGCATTAAGATGCTTAGGGCAGAGAAAAGAGAAGATTTGTTCTCTATTCTAGATGAAATAGAATCTATCATCTGCTAAATAACGATTATTTCCTTTGTTGTTCAGCGGATTTACATTATCTTTGCAAGCAAAACATATAAAACAAGTTAGTCATGAACTCATTGGAAAATCTATTCGCAAGTAAGTTGCTTGAGGTAAAAGCAATAAAGTTGCAGCCAAACGACCCATTTACGTGGGCATCAGGCTGGAAGTCTCCATTTTATTGTGATAACCGTAAAACGCTTTCCTTTCCGGATCTGCGCACTTTTGTTAAAACCGAGCTGACTCGCGTTGTAATGGAGCAATTCCCTCAAGCAAATTACGTGGCAGGGGTAGCAACAGGTGCTATAGCACAAGGAGCTCTTGTCGCTGATGCATTAAACCTTCCATTTGTGTATGTACGGTCAAAACCCAAAGACCATGGACTGGAAAACTTAATAGAAGGGGAACTCAAGAAAGGAGCAAAAGTGGTTGTTGTCGAGGATTTAATATCAACAGGCGGAAGCAGCCTCAAAGCAGTTGCAGCACTCAGAAACGCAGGTACTGAAGTAATCGGCATGGTAGCCTCGTACACATACGGCTTTGATGTAGCAAAAAAAGCATTTGATGAGGCGGGCGTGAAATTAGTAACGCTTACAAACTATGAAGCAGTAGTAGACACCGCATTAAACACAGGCTACATTACTCCGGAACAAATTCCAGCACTACATGAGTGGAGGAGCGACCCTGCAAATTGGAAGAAATAACTTGATAATTATAAAGACTTGTAACTAATAACCAAACCTCAAAGATATGAAAGTAGAAAGTGGAGTTAAAACAGTAAACTACTCTCAGGAGTCAGTATATGCAAAGATTGCCGACCTAAACAATATGGCAGGAATAAGAGACAGGTTTAATGATCCAAAAATGCAAGAACGTATTAAAGGAAATTTTCCTGAAGACAAAATCAATAATGTTCGGAAAACATTAGACACCATGACACTTGATGCTGATTCAGTAAGCATAGATATACATCCTGTTGGCAATATTTCCATACAAATCATTGACCGCGAGCCACCAAAAGCCATAAAATTTATATCAACAAACTCTCCGGTCAAGTTCACAATGTGGATACAATTACTTCCGGCAGGCGACACTACTTGTTTGATGAAAATAACAATCGAAACAAACGTAACCCCATTTCTCAGAGGCATGATAGAAAAGCCATTGAGAGAAGGAGTAGATAAATTAGCAGACCTGCTTTCAACATTGCCTTATGAGTAAAGACAAATTGTGGACGAAGAACGTCCAAATGACCGAAGAAATTGAGAAATTCACAATCGGGAAAGACCGTGATATAGATTTGTACCTCGCAAAGTATGATGTATTGGGATCCATCGCACACATTACCATGCTTGAATCCATTGGACTACTGACCAAGGATGAACTTGAAAAGCTATTAGTTGAATTAAAAGCTATATATAAACTGGCAGCAGACGGAAAGTTCGTCATTGAAGATGGAGTTGAGGATGTCCACTCACAAGTGGAACTCATGCTTACAAGAAAATTAGGTGACATAGGCAAGAAAATTCACTCAGGACGTTCACGCAATGATCAGGTGTTGGTTGATTTGAAACTCTTTATACGCGATAAGCTGCACGAGTTGGTAGATCTCGTAGAGATACTTTTCAATGAACTCATCGCAAAAAGCGAAGAATATAAAAATATCCT
The DNA here is from genome assembly GCA_964452915.1 of uncultured Bacteroidaceae bacterium. Taxonomy (GTDB): domain Bacteria; phylum Bacteroidota; class Bacteroidia; order Bacteroidales; family Bacteroidaceae; genus Colivivens. The sequence goes on from CAYVNW010000041.1 coordinate 14,945, forward strand.
TATGCCAGGATACACCCATTTACAGGTAGCAATGCCGTCATCATTCGGTTTATGGTTCGGAGCGTATGCAGAGAGTTTGGTTGACGACATGCAATACTTACTTGCTGCATGGAAAATCACCAACCGCAACCCATTGGGATCTGCGGCTGGTTACGGAAGTTCATTTCCCCTTAACCGTCAAATGACAACAGACCTTTTGGGGTTTGACTCGATGGACTACAATGTGGTCTATGCACAGATGGGCCGTGGAAAAGTAGAGCGCAATGTTGCATTCTCTATGGCAACGGTAGCTGGAACCCTTGCGAAACTGGCATTCGATGCATGTTTGTTCAACAGCCAAAACTTTGGATTCATAAAACTGCCTGATGAGTGTACGACGGGATCCAGCATAATGCCGCACAAAAAGAATCCGGATGTGTTTGAACTGACAAGAGCCAAATGCAATAAGATACAAGCTCTACCACAAACAATCATGATGATAATGAACAATTTACCAAGCGGATATTTCCGTGACCTGCAAATCATAAAGGAAGTATTCTTGCCATCATTCGATGAATTACGAGACTGCTTGAACATGTCAGCATACATTATAAACCGAATGAAAGTAAATGATCATATCTTAGACAACCCGATTTACGACAATATGTTCAGTGTGGAAGAGGTAAACCGCTTGGCAAACAACGGCATGCCTTTCAGAGATGCTTACAAGAAAGTGGGTCTTGATATTGAGGCAGGCAAATTCACGCCCAACAAGAACATTCATCACACTCATGAAGGTAGCATAGGTAATTTGTGCAACGACAAAATCACAGACCTAATGCATAAAACGATCGATGAATTCGACTTTAAACACGTAGACGATGCAATACAGGCGCTGTGGCAATAGTGGAATAAAGTTACCTGTCCTGTCGTTGGGCTTATGGCACAACTTCGGAGGTGTTGATGACTTCAATACCTCACGTGACATGATTCTCACTGCCTTCGAAAGCGGAATATGCCATTTTGATTTGGCAAATAACTATGGTCCGCCTCCAGGTAGCGCCGAACAGACATTCGGCCGTGTCATGATGCGTGATCTACTGCCACATCGTGACGAACTTTTCATCTCAAGTAAAGCCGGCCACGACATGTGGCAAGGCGTATATGGTACAGGGTCATCGAGAAAGAATATAATAGCCTCTTGCAATCAAAGCCTCAACCGTACACATCTCGAATATTTCGACGTTTTCTATTCTCACCGCTACGATCCGGAAACACCAATAGAAGAAACGATGCAAGCCCTTATAGACTTAGTGCGCCAAGGGAAGGCTCTGTATGTCGGAATATCAAAATACCCTGCCGACAAGCAGCAACAGGCATATAATATACTCAAAGAGGCAAAAGTGCCATGTCTGACAAGTCAGTACAGATGCTCAATGTTTGACTTGAAAGCGAAGAATAATAATTTTGATTGCGCAGTTGCAAACGGGTCGGGTATAATTTGCTTCTCCCCACTTGCACAAGGTCTGCTTACAGGCAAATACAATAAAGGAGTACCCCCCGACAGCAGAGCTGCAAAAAGTTCCGGATTCTTACAACTGTCACAAGTAACTCCAGAACGGATTGATGCAACAATCAAACTTGGTAAAATTGCAGAGAGAAGAAAGCAACCATTGTCACAGATGGCTCTCGCATGGGTACTTAACGACAAGAGGGTGACAAGCGTCATCCTTGGAACTTCTTCAGTTGCCCAATTGCAATCAAACATACGGACATTGGGAAATTGCGAATTCACCGATAATGAATTGTCGCAAATCAACGAAATCATAAAAGATCCTGTACTTTCGTTTTAATATATTATGAAGAAAACTCTATTAGTTTTTATGTGCGTCCTCGGACTGACGGCATGCAAAGACGACATCAGCAGCACATATTCGACAAAATATCCTGTCCGCTTCTACTACGAAATCGCAGGAAGCACAGAGCTGTATCAAGCCATAGGAAATCCAGGGCAATTTGTTTCAATACGACCAATTAACGGCAAAATCCGTATAGCAAACTCGTTGGGATACAACGATTACTCACTTTCACAAGTAGGATACAGTGAGTTTGAGTTCGGACTTGGTGGGCTCATAATCGGCACAAGCTCCACGCCAAATATGTCTGACGGGCTCGATATAGTAGCTTACGATTTAGCTTGTCCAAACTGCGACAGACAGAGCTACCGCCTGACACTCAACGATAACGGGACAGCCCAATGTCCTCATTGCGGTAACTCCTATGACTTGAATAATTACGGATGGATACTGACTGTTGGCGATGAATCGAAAGAATACAGAGGGCTATACAGATACAGAATATCATACAATGGCATCGCAATCAATGTGAGCAATCACTGACGACTGGCACATTATAATATAATGTAGCAGGATGGAACAAGATCATAAGACACCTTCATTAAAAGAGAAAACAGCAAAAGGATTGTTGTGGGGAGCCATGAACAGCGGTCTCACGCAAGTTTTGAATGCAGCTTTCGGAGTGGTTCTTATGGCAATCCTCGACCCTGGAGACTATGGAATGACAGCAGTACTCGCCATCTTTTCGTCAATTGCGGCATCACTTCAAGACAGTGGCTTCGTATCAGCACTTACGAATAAGAAGAATCCAACCCATAACGATTACAACTCCGTTTTTTGGTTCAATATCATTACCAGTGCAATGATATATATCATATTATGGTTTTGTGCTCCACTCATTGCCGAATACAACAACGACAGCCGCCTTGTGTGGCTTTCACGTTATGCTTTTCTTGGTTTCTTTTTCGCCAGCTTCTCCATCACACCACGCGCCATATTATTCAAACAATTACAAGTTAAAGAACAGACCATTTGCACATCCGTTGCCCTGCTTATCTCAGGAATTGTAGGCATTTCCATGGCTCTTTGTGGTTTTCGCTATTGGAGCATTGCGACACAGCCCATTGTCTACGTAGCACTCGTTTCCATACTGAGTTGGCATTTCTCCGGTTGGAGACCATCGTTCAACATCAGTTTCAAACCCATTAAGGAGATGTTTGGTTTCAGTTGCAAGCTACTTATAACCAATGTATTCAACAACATCAACAAGTATGCGTTTGAAGCCATCCTTGGAAAGTATTACCCTAAACGAGAGATTGGATATTACTCACAAGCGAACAAATGGAACCTAATGGGCAGTTCCGTCATTTCCGACATGGTTCAGAAGGTGGCCCAACCGATGTTCGTACAGGTAGGCGATGATAAAGAACGGCTGCAGAGGGTGTTCCGCAAGATGCTATGCTTCACGGTGTTTGTGGCCTTCCCGCTCATGTTCGGCTTCAGCATGGTTTCAGAGGAATTCATTTCGTTGTTTCCGTCAAAATGGATGCCAACCATACCATTCTTGCGTACGTTATGTATCGGAGGAGCATTTCTCCCAATAGCGACCCTCTATTCCAACTTCCTAATCAGCAGGGGCAAGTCGGATGTCTTCATGTGGAACGTGATATGCCAGAGCGTCCTCATATTGGTGGACGTGTTCGTGGTGCAGTATTTCGCCCTTGAGTTGTTTGAATGTAAAGGACTGCAACTGATGGTATTGTTTTATGTCGCAATCGTAATTTGTTGGACTGCGGTATGGCATTATTTCGTATGGAAAGAAATCGGATTACACTTTGTTACAGTAACAAAAGACATCACCCCGTTCCTCCTTATCACAGTGGTCACTATGGTAACGGCATATTGGGTAACTATTGAAATAGACAATAATATAGTGAAGATTATCTCACGTATTGTCATTGCGGCAATCATATATATTGCACTCTCATTCTGCGCCGAACGCAAGATAATGAAGGAGTATATCGGTTTTTTAATCAGGAAGAGAAGTTGAAAGCGCGCGACCATACTTTCGATTTCTTGTGCGGGTTATGCATAGTTCGAATGATAAGCAACCACGCAATCGCAATGTGCGGATTACGTAATTATGCCATAGCCGGCATCACATGGTATGATTTAATGGGTTGGACTTTCTTCTTCATGTGCTTTTTCTTTTTCAAGGCAGGATATTTCAACAAATCGGTGAGCGGTAATATATTTCAATATTGTAAAGACCGCACGAAACGCCTATTCGTTCCTTACGTAACTTGGAGCATTATTGGTGCTTTCGTGTATTTTGGTACATTGTTATTGTTCCCACAAATAAACTCGGACGGAAAGATGGGAGGCTTCCGGCTATCACACTTATGGGAAACAAGCCACAGCTATGGTAACAGCCCTTGTTGGTTTTTGATGTCCTTTTTTGTAACATACATCATTGTACACTTTATTCAAAAAGTAAAATACTTGAACTTAATAGTCACAGCATTCCCTTTAATCTCTTATTGGCTTTACACAAAAGACAGCCCACTATGGCTGAGTCTCGATAACGTGTTTATGGGCGTGTTTTTTTTCTATCTCGGCCATTTGTGGAAAGTAGCGACGAAAGAGCTTAGTCGGCCGCTTGTCATTGGCACCTCTATAATACTAATAATGATATTCATCATAGGAAATATATATAATCATGGCGAATATACGATGAGTACAAATACATGGGACGGCAGCATTGTAGGCATCATAGTCAACACTGTATGTATCTTATGTGGTCTGTCGGGGTTACTTCACGGATTGCCACAACGACGCATTCCGGTTATCAACTATATAGGCGAACACAGCATGGTGTATTTTGTGGCACATTATCCTTTATTGCTGATTTTCATCTATGCAAACAATATAGCTATGGTTCATTACAAACACGATTGGACTATTTGTATTATCCTATTAATATTTCTCTTCTTTACATGCACACTGTTGGTACCGTTTGTAGAGCACGTGCCATGGATGAGTGGAAGGTGGAAAAAGCAAGAATCAACAAACTCGAAACCATTGATATGAAACGACTCATAATACTCTTTACCACAATAGCGGTATCACTGACAATAATAGCCAAAGGAACAGCAGTCATCATTTCTGACAATAAGCAGGTGGAAGAATCCTGGAGGTGGTGTCTAACAGATGATAGCAAATTGAACGTACACCACGTAACATCGTGCTATGGATGCAAATTGACAGCCGGCAACGGAATGTCGGAAGACGTTCGGAGAATATTGTCGGACAAAAATCTGGCAGAGCGCAAACCCGATATAGTGTTCTTGCAGTTGGGATGTAACGACTCTCCGGACAGTTTCCAACAATACGAAGCATACGAGCAGGCGTTATTTGACTATCCTTATGGTAAAGTATGCACAATTACAGGAACCATGCCCCGTACAAAAAACATTGCCGTGTCAAAAGACAGCCGAAAGGTAACGAACTCCAATTTCGCTGGCGCAATGTACCGCATTGTCCTGTACATTCGCAGCCAAGTGCCCGATGCACGTATCTTTATCCTCTCTCCATTGTCATACGGCAGCCGAATCAATGGCATAGACTCAATTAAAATCAACCAATTGAAGACAGTAGCGAACATGTTCTGTATACCATTTGTAGAAAATTACAATACCGTACGGCGTTATGATTTTATATGGACTCACGCAAAACCACGCTTAGGCAATGTCTTGATATTGGGCGACAGCTATAGCGAAATGCGCAAATGGACAAAGCAGATGGAACAATTATCGGATGTCACACTGGTGAATCTTGGGAAAGTCAGCGCCACATTGAAGGAACGTGCGGGGAATACAAACACGATAGCCAATCAACTAAGCAAAATTCCGAAAGGGACACAACCGGATGTTGTACTCATTGAGGGAGGGACAAACGACGAACCCGACCAGCAACGCTTTGTGGACAATTACGAAGAATGCATTGCAAGCAAGAAGCGGACGACATTTGCCGGTACATTGGCATACATAGTGGACGAACTGCAGAAACGCTTTCCACACGCACGTTTATATGTAATCACGCCAAGCGGGCTTTACTACGGCCACACAGATAAACCCTTCGATTTTATCGAAAAAGCAAATCAAATCCGAAAGGCCTCAAAGCTGATAGGAGTGCCTACAATAAATTGGGACAGAGAGGGACGGCTGTCATTCGTATTCAACAATTCAAAAGATACAGGCAACGGATCTGACTCCAAACCATTCCGCTACAATATACCGACATATGAAACCGGTGACCTGCTACATCCCAATGATATAGGAGGACGCTATCTTGCAGAAAATGTTATAAAAGAACTTAGGTAGTCAGACGAAAGCATCCGCTCTCTGACTGTATGCCAACTCCTAAACACATACGAATCCATATTGCAATGCAACCATACAAAAATTCCATTCTATATAATAGAATATCAAGTTTATCACGAAAAAGAATGTAAAAACAATTGCCGGAACAATTTTTATTCTTAACTTTGCAACCGCTTTTCATAAAATTAAAAATTAAAATATCAATTATGTACTTAGATTCAGCTAAGAAGCAAGAGATCTTTAGTCAGTACGGAAAGTCCAACACTGATACTGGTTCGTGCGAGAGCCAGATAGCTTTGTTCTCATACCGTATCGACCGTTTGACCGAACATGTAAAGGCCAATCACAAAGATTATAGCACAAACAGAGCTCTTGTAAAGCTTGTAGGTCGACGTCGCAATATGTTGGCATACTTAAAGCGCAAGGATATTGAACGCTATCGTGCAATAGTCAAGGCTCTCGGTCTCCGTAAATAACAATAGGGGGACTCAAGTAACGAAAGAACTACGACACATCGTGGTTCTTTTTGTTTTGTATAATGTCTTCCAATGTAGGGTTGATGCCATGGTGAATCAATAACTTCATGAGGTTCCCGGCAGAATCAAGCTGACATGATCGTAAAAGGTAAGTCTTAAGCAAACTACTACTTGATTTGTCTTATACCTATTATCACTACAGTCCCGTTAAAATTGGGGCGAGTTTAGATATTAATATAAATGACCAACGATATTAATATCAATGCCAAACCATATTAATATAAACTGTCAACCATATTAATATGTGTGACTTTGCCTGAATTTACTTTGACTTTACCTGAATTTACTTTACTTAGTCTTTAACATTTTACTGATTAGCTTTACATGATGGCATCCTCTTT
>CAYVNW010000042.1:0-21404 GCA_964452915.1 uncultured Bacteroidaceae bacterium
GTATTATCGTCTTGTAAATATCGTGTCCGACCAACGAGAAAAGCGGAAGAACCTTAAATTAGTGCGTACTTAATTCTTCCAATCGGTTTGTTATTAATTATTGCTGTCCGATAAAATGTGTACCTTTGTTCATAGTTGCTTTGGTTTTGTGTAGAAACAAAGGTAACTAAAAGGACTGAATTCCAAGCAAGGATTTCAGTCCAATTTTTTATTTCTCAAAAAAAGTTTTAGCGGACAGCAATATAAATTTTTAGGACCGCGATAAGACACTGGGCCATTGGATGATGATGCTTTGAATAATGACATCCCAAAGGGTGAAGCCCGTTTACCAGGTGACCCAATATTGAAAAATTTACTAACAAGTCATATGAATAATAAAAGTCATTATGCTGAGAGTTTCAATACGATTCTATAAAGGTCAGGAGGTGCGGGCTGTTTGGGATGACGAGAACGACAAATGATGGTTCTCTGTCATTGATATTGTCGGCGTGCTCAATGAGCAGGACGACTATAAGAAAAACCGCAACTATTGGAAGTACCTCAGCACAAAACTGAAGAAGCAAGGAGTTGAAGTGGGTAGTGTCACTACCCAGTTGAAAATGTTGGCTCCTGACGGAAAGAGAAGGTTGACTACTGTTACTGATAGTAACGGTGTCATGGAACTTGCCAAGAAATTCCCTAACAACAAAGCTGCGGATTTCCTTGATTGGTTCACATATAGTGACAATACTATTGATGACGAGTAAAATCAAATATTCGCGTGTTCGCAAATGTCATAGCACTGCAAAAAGTAGGGGAAGGCTGCGCGTTCGCCGTTGCAATATGGTAGCCGTGGTGTTCGCAAAAAAGGAAATCAGCGGCTCAGAGATATTTCTAAGTCGCTGATTATTAATGTGGACCAGCCTGGGCTTGAACCAGGGACCTCCAGATTATGAGTCTGTTGCTCTAACCGACTGAGCTACAAGTCCGATGCTTAAAAGCATTTTCAGCGTTGTTCTACCAAGATTCGAACTTGGACTGAGGGAACCAAAAACCCTAGTGCTGCCATTACACCATAGAACAATACCTTGGTAGCATCTTTTCAAATGCGGTTGCAAAGGTAGTAAGATTTTTTGATTTACAAAGAATGGTTGAGCGTTTTTTTTCAAAAAAAGTGAGGAAAACTTTTGTTCGCCTGTTTTTTTAGCGGGTTGTGTGCCTTGTTTGCTATATTTTGTTTATCTTTGCAGCATGAAAGAGAAACCAATTATTCACAATAAACGTAGGAATAAAATCCGCATTCATGATGAAGGCAAATACACCTTGCTTGTTACAGGCGGGTTGCTTGCTATAATTCTATGGGGATGTTTTTACATGATCGAGCATGAGGTAGGTCCATGCTGGATATATTACATAATCGGAGTCATCTTTATTGCAATCTATTGCATTCTGTTCAATTTCTTCCGCTGTCCTATCCGTATGTTTCAAGGTCCGACAACAAAAACTGTGGTAGCTCCGTGCGACGGTCACGTCGTTGTCATAGAAGAGGTCGAAGAGGATGACTACTTCCACGACAAGCGTAAAATGGTCTCGATATTCATGAGCCTGACCAATGTACACGCTAATTGGATCCCCTGTGAGGGTACAGTGATCAAAGTGGACCATCAAGACGGAAATTTCCATATGGCATACCTGCCGAAAGCAAGTGAAGAGAACGAGAGGTCGATGGTTGTGATACGCACACCTCACGGCATCGATATAATGGCCCGGCAAATCGCAGGCGCGTTGGCACGCCGTATAGTGACATATTCAGAGGAAGGACAAGAATGTTTTATCGACGACCACATGGGTTTCATCAAGTTTGGTTCACGCGTTGATCTCTACCTTCCGCTTGACGCGGAAATCAAAGTAAAGATCGGGCAGGCCACAGTGGGCGATGAGACTGTAATAGCGAAATTGAAATAGCATTAGACACAGAATCGTATTATTTACAAACAAACACCAAAGTGAAGAAACATATTCCAAACATGATTACATGCTGCAATTTAATTTGCGGCTGTATTGCCACAGGTGCAGCATTCCACCATCTCTTTTATACAGCATTGCTCTTTATACTATTGGGAGCAGTTTTTGACTTCTTCGACGGAATGACAGCCAGGGTATTGGGAGTGTCAGGCCCGATGGGTGTTGAATTGGACTCGCTTGCCGACGTTGTTACATTCGGAGTGGCTCCTTCCGCCATGATCTTCACACTGTATAGTGTAGTCAGATACCCTGAGATGATGTACAGCCAGTTTTGGTTTCATTTCATGCCATACACGGCATTTCTTGTTGCGGCTTTCTCGGCGTTGAGGCTTGCGAAATTTAATATCGACAAACGTCAGCATGATAATTTTATAGGTTTGCCAACACCGGCAAATGCTATTTTTTGGGCAGCACTGATAGCAAGCAGTGAGTCGTACCTGACTTCACCTATGTTCAATGCTCCATTCCTTTTTGCGTTTGAACTACTTTTCTGCTGGCTGCTTGTATGCGAGATTCCGATGTTCTCCCTCAAGTTCCACAACTACTCGTGGGGAGACAACAAGGTCCGGTTCGTATACTTGGCCGTATGCGCGCTAATCATTATGGCATGTCTAATCGGTGGTCTGACAGGTATGCATGTATGGCAAACCTTGGCAAGGGGACTCGCCGGCTGTATAGGGTTCTATTTATTGTTAGGAATTTGCACAGGCATTAATATAATCAAGTTGTAACTCACATAGTTACCGCTGCAGTATTTATAGAGGCACCTGCTTATGATGAGTCTTATCAAGTTTCTGTTTAGAACCATACAGTTCTTTATTCGTATGCACGCCCGCCTTAAGTCATGGAAAAATAAAGTGCATGACTTCTTCTCAGGCAAAAGCGGTAACAGGCAATCCGACGGAGTGACGATCGACCTGTCAAACATCCAAGATGCCGGACAAGACACAAAGAGGAAAATATTCGCTAAGGATGAAGGTACGTACGTTGATTTTGTGGAGGTGAAGGAATGAATGAAGACGAAAGATTCATGAAGGAAGCCCTTCGCGAGGCACGCAGGGCTAAGGATGAGGACGAAATACCGGTAGGCGCAGTTGTCGTAGCCAATGGGGTGATAATCGGGAAGGGGCACAACCTGACTGAGACCCTGCACGATGTGACCGCACACGCTGAAATGCAAGCCATAACAGCCGCAGAGGAATATCTTGGCGCAAAATATTTGAATAATTGCACCCTGTATGTGACCTTGGAACCGTGCGCCATGTGCGCCGGAGCCATTGGATGGTCGCAAATGGGACGCTTGGTTTATGGTGCCAGTGACGACAAGCGCGGTTTCCATATCTATGCGCCTAAGGCATTGCATCCGAAGACACAAGTTACGGCCGGAATACTTGCCAATGAAGCGACAGCGATGATGAAAGACTTCTTTAAGGTCAAAAGATAGATACGAATTCACGCAATATGTTGAGAATACATTTATATCAAGTCGATTCAACCAACTCATACGTAAAAGAGCTGCTGAAGGAGGGAGAGGAGCTTGCTGACTTCACGGTTATTGACGCGGACTTTCAAACAGGGGGCCGAGGCCAGCAAGGCAACTCTTGGGAAAGCGAACGAGGTGAGAACATCACTTTTTCATTAGTGTGTCACCCCACTTTTTTGAAAGCGGCAGATCAATTCATTCTCTCACAGGCAATAGCACTTGCCGTACAGAGAACCCTGAGCTCTATAATTAATTCAGCGAATGACCACGATGACAAAGGATGCGTGACAGTGAAGTGGCCCAACGACATTTATTGGAAAGACAAGAAAATAAGCGGAACACTTATCGAATGCAACCTAAAAGGCGACGAAGTGAGCGACTGCATTGTAGGCACTGGTGTCAACATAAACCAGACACAGTTTCACAGCGGCGCCCCCAACCCTGTCTCGCTGGCACAAATCGTCAAACATGCCGTCAACAAGAATGAGGTTCTTGAAAACATAGTAAACAATTTTCAAGAACTGTACGGAATAATACGAGAAGGACGCTACAGAACTATCGTCACAGAATACATGAACAAATTGTACCGTCGAAACGGCTTCCATTGGTATCGTGAGCCGAATGCGACACCATTTGAAGCCGAAATTGTGAGCGTGGAGCCATCCGGCCACCTGGTTCTGAGGCGCAAAGACGGAACAACTGTAAGCTATGAGTTTAAGGAGGTACAGTTTCTTATGAATAATGAATGAGACGAGAAAATGACTGATACAAAAAGTATAAAGATAGCGGATTATAATTATACGCTGCCAGATGACCGGATCGCAAAATTTCCACTGCCTCAAAGAGACAGCAGCAAACTACTAATATATAATAAAGGTGTCGTGAGCGAGGATGTATTCACGTCACTACCTAAATACTTGCCTGAAGGCGGACTGATGGTGTTCAACAACACAAAGGTCATTCAGGCACGACTGCACTTCAAGAAAGCCACAGGCGCCATAATAGAGGTGTTTTGCCTTGAGCCTGCCTATCCCAACGATTATGCACTGAACTTCCAGTCGACAAGCAGCTGCGACTGGTATTGCATGATAGGCAACCTGAAACGTTGGAAAGAGGGAGAGCTGACAAGGGAAGTAGAAGTGAAAGGCAAGACGTTACAGTTGTCAGCCCGACGGGGCGCACTGCATGGCACCAGCCATCAAGTAACGTTCACCTGGAACGACAACAACGTCACTTTCGCAGACATTCTTGAGGCTGTTGGCGAACTACCCATTCCACCATACCTGAACCGCGCTACACAAGAAAGCGACAAGCGGACGTATCAAACGGTATATTCCAAAATTAAGGGATCAGTCGCAGCCCCTACAGCCGGGCTTCATTTCACCGAGCGCGTGCTTAAGGCTATCAACGATGCCGGCATAGATCGTGAAGAGCTCACGCTGCATGTGGGTGCAGGCACGTTCAAGCCAGTAAAGAGTGAGGAAATAGCCGGTCACGAAATGCATTCCGAATATATTGTGGTGAACCGACAGACAATAGAGAAACTGATCAGACACGGAGGTTGGGCGATTGCCGTAGGGACAACATCGGTACGCACGCTGGAAAGCCTGTATTATATTGGATGCAAGCTCCAAAATAATCTTGACGCTTCGGAGGAAGAACTACATGTGGAACAATGGGAGCCTTACGAAAACCCAGAAGCCCATAAGCTCAGTGTAATTGAAGCATTGCATAACATCTTAGACTATTTAGACCGCCATAAACTGCCCGCGATGCATACCAGTACTCAAATAATCATTGCACCGGGCTATACATATCATATCGTACGCATGATGGTCACGAACTTCCACCAGCCTCAAAGTACCCTGCTACTGCTCGTGTCAGCTTTTGTAAATGGTGACTGGCGAAAGATTTATGATTATGCTTTGAGCCACGGGTTCCGCTTCCTAAGCTATGGTGACAGTTCGCTGCTAATTCCTTAAGTACTTTAAATTACTTATTGCCTCACACCAATAAATATAGGGTGCCACCTTGACGCACAAGATGGCACCCATTTGTCTTACGAAAAACACGGTCAATTCGTCATATTTACAACCCAGTGACCACCTTTATCCGAACCGACATGCTGTATGCATCCAGCCTGTTCCAATTTTTCCATATCACGTTCAATGGTACGCTGAGCCACCTTCAGTTTCTTTGCTATTATAGCAGCCGACACATTTTCATCTTTGCCGATTAGACCAATGATCTTCTTTTCTCTTGCCGTCAGAAGGTATTTGGGTTCGTGTTTTGATTCATTAACCCCATTCTTATTATCATGTTTATTTGTACCGATACCTCCGACATTTTCTCCGACATGATGTCCGACATTTTCTCCGACAGATGTCGGTCTTTGATTTTTTCTTTCCATTCCCATAAAAGTCGCCTGGTTCGTAGTAAGTGAGTCTGCAATCATTTGAAACATGAAATCAATGAACGGTCCGCTATCCGTCGTATCATTACAACGTTTGATTGCGTCAAAATACTCTTTGATATGTAAGTATACGGTAGACTCTACAGGAATAGATTGAAATACTTTGTTGTATTTTGAAAGAATAAGAGATTGCCAAAGGCGGCCTATCCGACCGTTTCCATCTGTAAAGGGATGTATAAACTCCAATACGTAGTGGCACACACACGCCCGGATAATCAGATTGTCTTCCACATTGCGTAACCAGTCGAACAGATCTTGAATCAGATAAGGCACACGATCGGCAGGCGGACCGAAATGCACGCATTGGCTTCCTACATAAACACCCACACCAGTACTACGGAATCGCCCCACTTCGGCTGTCAATCCTTTCATCATCATACCATGGGCATTCAGCAAGTCGTCAACATTGAACGGATCGATTTGGGCGAACACCTCATATACGCCGGCAGCGTTCTTTGCTTGCATAATATCATTCACCGGCGCAACAATTTCCTTACCGTTGACAACTTCATGCACCAGTTCTTCTGTGAGCGTGCTTCCGGCAATTGCAAGATTGCCATAGATTGTTTTCGTGAGACTTGCCTGACAAAAGAGCTGAGCATTGGAATTCTCCATGTGTATTGCATACCATTCCGCTTTTGCAGCAATGTCGGTAAGCAGATTCACCGCTTTAGTGGAAAGAGTGAAAGTTGGTGATAATGACCGTGACATAAATACAAATGTTAGTCCATATGAAACATCTCCGGCAGAGGAATCGATATTGGGGAATTATCAGGATTGGTCTCCATTATATCAGCCATATAAGCCCACCATTTCTGAACAATCTCAAGGCTACCCATATCTTGGCTGTTCCCCTCTCCTTTTGTCTTTTGGAAAGCAAACAGTGTGTTGGTATCCTCATCGAGATAAATGCTATAGTCGTATATTCCGCCTTCCTTCAGCAGTTTTCTCATTTCAGGCCACAAAGCAGCGTGCCGCCGTTTATATTCTTCCTTAAACCCTTTCTTAAGGTACATTTTGAAAGCTTCTCTTTTTTCCATCTCTTGATATAATTATTTGGTGATTGTTAATTACGTTCACGCGTCGTCCCGACAAGTCGTATGCAGGTGCCGGGTCATCTGCATTTCTGATGTCATTGATATCAGTTGAAGAATCAATAACAGTCACGTCTTTCCGTTTATCAAAACACACAAGAGTGTCTCCCCACATATCAGGTTCGTAAGCCACGAGAATGGTTGCCTCATCTGTCGGAATATTCATCCGTGCATATTGGAAATCCACTGTATGAGTTTCGCCTGGTTGCAGATACTGTCCAATGCCTGCGAGTACAGAGATTGTATGTTCATCTCTGACATACGTCACATAAAACCTCCCGCAGAATTCATGTTCGCTTTCATTGGTCACTGTTATTGAGAATTTTGCCGTCTGCCGCCGTACCACTGTATCAGGAAATTGCAAGTTATCAAGAGTCAAATGGCCTACAGTTTCCTCGGGATTATGACACGACACTACCCCATTCGTGATGTTAACGACAACATAGTTGGGAATTCCGCATGAAGTGCGCACACTTTTCCACTCACCATTATCCTCGTACATAGGCAACAGTTGGTAAGTGCCATCGGCCAATGTGGAATTCAGGTGTATACATACCGTGTCGGATGATGTTGTGTCGGACGACTCCGTCATATTACCAATTATGCCGAACTCATACACTATCGCCGCAGGAGCAACGTCCTCCGTTTTTTTCAGTGCGAGCACTGTACGTCCATCGAACTCATTCCATCCAACATTCATTAGGTTGTTTACTACAATGGAAATCTCATTCGCATTGCCGGTGGTCCCAATATAATACAATCGTGACAGAGCAAGTTCATGCGACTCTTTAGTATTTACAGCCATCGTTGCAGGTTGCATGCCAATCGTGAAACACTGCAACAAGTTAGCTCCGTTTTCCTGCCGGTCGGGAAAGAGTCCCCACTCTGGCTGGTCGGCTGTCATGTAGTCTATATTGTAGTAACCATTACACCATCCTCCCCATCCCCAATTAATATGGTAGAGTCCCTGATTGTCATATCCGTCGATCACGAAGGCATGACCGCCGCCATCAATTCCATACGCAGCGCACATGACCGGACGTCCCTCTGCAAGTTCGGTCCTTAAAAGACTGTGCAAGTCGCTATGGCTGTACAGGTCACGATAAATCATGCGTATAGCCTTATCATATCCGAAATATTCTATCAAAGCCGGTGGTTGCTTAAATGAATTCGCCGCACTTGATTCTACACCGTATTTCATGTCGACTGCGATTCCACAATCACTCAGTAATTGCGCCACCGCCTGCAGCTGGCGTTGAGAATAGCCGGCAGACTTATAACTGTCGAGCATATAGCTCCACTGATACGTGTGCTTGTAAAAATCGGCTGACAGAGTGTCGCCACACCCAAGCGAGTCGATATAAGTGTGAGTTCCGTTTCCTTGTCTTGGATATTGATAGTAACGCATCACTTGTGCCATATTCAGGGCAACGCAACCCACATAGCAGTGTACGCTGTCGACCATTGGAGTTAGGACATTATAGGGTGTCGCCTGTTCCCATAGGTCGCTGCAAAGCGGCGGTACCTCATCGAGCAACACACTCGTAAGCATTATTGTCCGTTCCGCTCCTTCTTGTGCGTCGAACAGCTCGACCACACGTCTGAAACCCGGTACTTTAACTGCATCGTCATAACTACTTTCATCTGAATATGCGAGCAATACATCTTCACCGCCGATGTTCTTCGATATTGAAAAGCCCTTTGGTCTGTTCTGTATTTTTAGATGGGTCGGACGAATCCCATTCAATCCAACGGATCTATGAGATTGTGCAAGACCATAATCACACGTGAATCCGCACAAAAGTAAGATGAAGATGAGCCGAGCGACATTCATGGTTATGCGTTTACTATTTTAGGTATTTCGCAAGCGGACTCTTGTCCTTCTTCAGTCCTTTAGCCACACTCTTTGCGTTAAACAAGGCACCGGCCTTCGATGTATGAGTATGATCGTGGTTATAATACGCCTTTGCTTTCTCTTGTCCTATCTTATCGAGTGCATCCGCCGTTATATTGTGTACGTCAATGAATTCCACTCCGGTTTCCTTGGCAACCTGACGATACCATTTACCATAAGTATCGTTACGACGTTCAATTTTTCCGTCATGCCACTCATTCCGAGGTGTGAGTGAGAGCAAAATCGGAGTTGCTCCTTTTTCGCGCACATCCTGTATAAATTTCTTCAAATACCAGCCAAAAGAATATATCACTTGATATTTGCCGGTTGAGTTCATCTTGTATACGTGACAAGAATCATCAGCCGTTGCAATAACGCCCCGTTCCTTATCACGGTCAATGCCACCGATGTCATTGTGTCCGAACTGTATAAGCACGAAGTCCCCCGGTTCAAGCGAATTGTACACATTGTCCCACAGACCCTCATAAAGGAAAGTACGCGTACTTCTGCCTGCACGGCCTGCATTTATTACAGTACATTTCTTTTCATTGAAAATAGTGTTTGCGACAGCTCCCCATCCCCACATACCATTCTCATCTTTGTCGGCATTCTTCATGGTTGAATCACCTGTGGTGAACACTACAGGCTTTCCTTTCTGCCGTTTTTGGTCAATACGTTTTGGATGCAGCATATCTTGGCGAAGATATGTTTTCAATAGAGCCACGTCGGGATGACTGCATTTCTCAATACCCTCAGCACACGAAGCAGCATTCATTTTTGCGCCAAATTCGCTTGAATGTATTTTATCCCCAAAGAAGTGATAGTTTGTTTTCCATTTTCCATATCGTTCGAGTTTCAGTGCCGAGATGTCGTTCAAGTCAATGAACGGGGTATTCAATTCTTCAGACAGCGACTTAATCCATGGGGTGAAAGTAGTGAGCTTGCGTTGTATTTTGGTCGGATCATTTGGTTCGTAGTCGTTACGCGGAGTGAGAGTAAGCAGAATAGGAGTAGCTCCTTTGCTTCTGATGTCGTTGACGAACTTTCGCACATATCCTCCGAAGGTATACACCATCTCCTGTTTGCCCGTTTCTTTTACTGTGACCAGCATTGAGTCCTTTGATGTTCCGCCTTTCAAGCTGGCACGTGCGCGCCCCGAATCCACCGGACCGTTGTCATTATGTCCCAACTCCAGGATCACATAGTCACCAGGGCGAATTCCCTTAAGTACGCTCTGCCATAAATCTCTGTAGAACGTTCTTGGACTTGTGCCTCCGAGAGCGTGGTTCTCAACAGTGATTTTATTCTCATCGAAAAACTCATGCTCATAGTATCCCCAGCCCCATTGGCCGTTGTTGCCATTTCCAAGTGTACCATTGCGCATAGTAGAGTTTCCGATAAGGAAAAGTACAGGATTATCGCCTCGGCGCGACGATCCACTGACAGGACGTGCGGTATTAGCCTTTTCCAAACTGTCGGCAGTTAAGTCACGTACACCGTTTTCATCTTTTAACCCCTCAATGTTCGAGTGATCTTGTGCCTGAAGTGACATTGTAATTATCATTGTCCAGACTATAGCTATAAGTTTTTTTGTCATTGTATTATAAAGAATTAAGTTCATATAGGTTCAGGTTTAGAGCTATCGGCAGCAGTCTAAATGGCGGCCACATTCTCTTGCAAATATACAAAAAGTTGTAAAACGCACAATAACTTCAGCTAAAAAAACGAATTGCATTGCAGTAAACAGCAATATTCAGTTGAATTAACGTCAATCAAGCACACTGAAGCGGGCGAATTTGAGCAGGAGTTGCTTGGTGCCTGCATTTGCAAAGCACACAGTTGCCTTTCGGTTATCTCCAGTACCTTCCACCTTTTGCACCACGCCTTCTCCGAAGCGCTCGTGTCTGATGTGCTGTCCTTCGTGCAGAGCTGAGGAGTCGTTTGCATCAGTCATGGCCGGGTTTATTCTGCGTTGAGCAGGCAACGAATCTTCCACCTTCCGGAACCGAGGGTTCGATGCCACAGGGTGCGTTGTGAAGTTCGATTGCCGATCGTGTGTCGGATATTCCCGCCGTTCGTAGGTTGATGTGTCTTTAATATTACTGAACAAAGGCGTTTGACGTTGTGTTCTGCTCCAAGGCAGCTCCACATCTTTATTGACCGGTGCGAACGAAGAATGTGAACCTCTGAACGTCACAAATTCAGGACTCACATCACGTATGAACCTGCTTGGATTTGAGAATTCCATTTTGCCATAATGCAGGCGGCTTTTCGCATAAGTAATGAAACAGTGGTATTGTGCGCGTGTTATTGACACATAAAACAAGCGGCGCTCTTCCTCTATCTCTCGCGGGCTGTTGCTCGCTATCTGATTCGGGAACAGTCCCTCCTCCAATCCTACGACGAACACCGTGTTGAATTCAAGTCCCTTAGCGGAATGTATTGTCATAAGAGTAACCTTCGACTCGTCTGCTCCTTTGTCGGTATCAACATCACTCAGCAGCGATACTTCCGACAGATAGTCGCTGATGCTTATGTTCATATTGCCTTCTTCGAGCCGCGAGGCACAGAAATCGTGCAGTCCGTTTACCAGTTCCTCCACATTCTCTTGCCTGCTGAGGTTTTCTGGGGTTGCGTCTTGATATACATCAGCCAATATACCACAGTTTTTCACGATAAACCGTCCTGCCTCGTCGGCATTTTCAGCCGCAACCTTGTCAATAAAAGTCTGGATGAGCTTCACAAATTCTTGCAGTTTGTTTAAAGCCGAACCCGACACCTTAAGTCCATAATCTATCGGACTGTTGAGTACAGTCCATAAGCTCACATTATTCCTTGCAGCAGCTTCGATCAACTTATTGAGGGTTGTCTGTCCGATACCTCTTGCAGGGTAGTTGATTATGCGTTTGAGTGCCTCTTCATCGTTCGGATTGACCGACATTCGGAAATAGGCTATGATATCCTTGATTTCCTTCCTCTGGTAAAACGACAAGCCACCATAAATCTTATATGGCATGCCGTTTCGGCGCAGGTGCTCCTCGAACAGACGGCTTTGAGCGTTTGTGCGATACAGTATTGCAAAATCCGAGTAATCCAAATGCTCACGCGACCTCAACTCTTGTATTTTCCGCACTACAATCTGAGCTTCCTCGATGTCAGAATACGCCTCAATGATTGGAATCTTCTCGCCGACATCCTTCTTCGAAAACACAGTCTTCTCTATCTGTCCTTTATTCTTATGTATCAAGCTATTTGCCGCCCCCACAATCATCTGCGTCGACCTGTAGTTCTGCTCCAATTTGAACACTTTGGTATCGGGATACATATCTTTGAAAGTAAGAATATTGTCGATATTGGCTCCACGAAACGAGTATATGCTTTGGGCATCATCACCCACAACACATACATGATGATTGTGACGGGTGAGCTGCAGAACGATTTGGTGTTGGGCAAAATTAGTGTCTTGATACTCGTCGACCAGTATGTATCCAAACCGCTCTTCATACTTCCTCAACACTTCAGGGCAATGTTCAAACAATAGGTATGTATACATCAGGATGTCATCAAAGTCCATGGCGTCAGCCTGCTTGCAGCGTCGCAGATAGCGGCTGTACACTTCTCTTATTTCCGGCATCTTCGAATGCAGGTCGCGTTGGTATATAGCAGGGCTGCCTGCGTATTCCTCCGGACCTATAAGTAAGTTTTTAGCTTCGCTTATCCTTCCCGCCACCGTAGACGGGCGGTAAGTCTTGTCGTCGAGTTGCATCTCTTTGATTATAGACTTTATAAGGCTCTTGCTGTCCGTCGCATCATAGATCGTGAAGTTGGAACGGAACCCTATACTTTCGTGCTCCGTTCGCAAGATGCGAAGAAAAATGCTATGGAACGTACCCATCCACAAGTATCTTGCCTGCTCGCCTCCCACAATGTCCGCAATCCGTCTCTTCATTTCATTAGCAGCCTTATTAGTAAACGTAAGAGCGAGTATGTTCCAGGGTTTATAGCCTTTCTCCAATAAATAGGCTATCTTGTAAGTCAGCACCCGTGTTTTGCCTGAGCCTGCTCCTGCCACAACAAGCGAAGCACCGTCACAATACTCTATGGCGGCACGCTGAGGTTCGTTGAATGATGCGATGAGCTGTTCGTCCATACCGGCTTATTTGTGAACGGTGAACGTCTTAGGCAATTTCACGTATTTCTTTCCGGATATGCCCTTAATCAAACTGCCGTCCACCTGTTTGATTTGCAGTTTTCCGTCGGCCGTCGTAATTTCCAGATTCTGCGCATCACTGCCGTTGTCGCACGCAGCTCTTACGAGAGCCTTATCTTTATTGAGACTGATTACTTTCAGTATAACCCACATTCCGTTGGTATTTCCCCGTAAGTAACCATAGCAAAACTCATCTGAAAGCCCAGGTACCTGTATCGAGTCATTATACAAGTTTATGTCCAGATTTATTTTCAGTTCATCATTAATGAAATGCCCTTTAAAATCCTGCGCACTTACGGCAGCCACAACTCCAATCATCATTATGAATAAAAATGCCAAGCGTTTCATACGCCTTATTATATATTTATCTTATTATATATTTATTATGTCATTACAAAGGTACAAAAAAAATTTATAGGAAGAACATCTGTATATTGTTTCATATCTTAACTACTTCATTTTAGAATGCAGCATTGACCGTCTGTTAGAACTAAGTGTGTTGCAATAATAATGACAGTCTTCCACGGCGGTCATAATTTTATCAGGTTCAGTTCTGAAGTAATTGCGAACGGATGGTGACAGTCAAGGTCGATTACATTGCAGTGTGTCTCGGGAACGTCTCCCATCAATTGATTGTGTCCTACAATCTGCATATCATAGTCTATTCCTTTGAGATTGTTTAGGGTAAACTCACGGCTGTCTGCCCATAGCGGACCACCATATTGCTGTCTGCCGCCCCGGTAGAAACTAATGTCAGACAGTGCAGTCCAACCTTGTTCGCTCTGCGTGAGTTTGTTGAGACTTTCTACGGAAACGGAGGCAATCAAACCGTTATGTTCCTGACTCCACGCCGACGTAACACCGGCATGGGTAAACAAAATTCTCTTCCCGTTGATGTTCATTTCGTAGGCTATTTGTAGTGGGACTTCCGACAGTAACCGACGTATCTGATCCTGGTGGAAATAATCGAATCGGCTGCCACAGGCAAGCTGGCAGAACGTCTCATTCAGGTAGTGGGCATCATGGTTGCCGGCAATCCAGACGATTTCTTCACAGGTGTGTTTCTGCAACGCCATATGCAGTTCCGACCAATTCCGAATGGCATCATCAGTGGTTATCCCCTCAAAGCTGTATGGGTCGAAATAGTCACCGAGAAAGATAAGCCGTGGCGCGGTCCAACCGCAATCACCGTCTAACGCAGACTTCCAAAAGTCCCGTCCGTGTATGTCTGGAAAAATTATACATTCAGCTTGTTTCATTCTTATTCGTTATTTGTTTGTAATTTGCCACTACTTTCCGCTGCCATACAGTATTTGATTGATCGCTTGTCTGATTCGTATTTTTTCTTGCACCACAAACCCACGTGATACCAGCCGTCAACCTCGCTATTGGCTACACTTTATTAATATTATAGGCTGAGGCAGCCTCATTTTCATAATGCAAAAATAAGCATTTTGTCTGAAAGTTACAAGGGCGGAGCTGTTTTTCCGGTTAAAGATATATGACCGGACCGGTTTATTTCATGTTCAGACATAATCAGATGGTTCCCCTTTGAAGTTTTCTGTTTTTGCGCCTCACTACCATGGCTAACAGAGCGTATATTCTGACATAGGCAGAGGGGCCGAGTGCCTTAAAAACATATATTTAGTAATAAATACCGCACAAAGAAGTATCATCCTTAATAATCGTTGTGGGTTTGGTTAGCCATTCAGAAAGTGTCAATACAATTCTGAAGTTTCTGCATTTCTGTATTCCGATGGCGATTTTCCTGTCTGCCTTCTGAAGTACCGACACATATAAGAGGTATCGGGAAAGTGCAGATATTCGGATATCTCCTTATTGTTCATATTGGTATTTCGCAACATATACTTTATGTCCATCGTCACTTGCCGGTCAATCCTTCTTTTGGAGACTCTCCGCCAATCTCCCGCAAGACCACAGCAAGATAACTGGAAGTAATACACAGTTCCTTGGCATAAAAAGCAATGCCACGTTCCTCACGATAATGGTCAAAAACAAGGTCGTAGAACTTTATACAGATTTTCTCGGATGGACTGCGCTTCACCTCGTCGCTGGGATCACCAAACTGCTTTCTCCACTTGTCATAAAAGTCAAGGACATAAGCGCGGAAAAGATTAGAAAGAAGTGGCATTAAGTATATGTTGCCGGTGTCATTAAAAATACTTTCTAACAGAGCAAAGGTACGCAATTTATATTATGCTGCAAAAGAATATGCAGAAAAAAGATATAGCAGCAGCTATCGGTGTTAGTCCTTCGACTATAACAAGAGAACTGAAGCGTAATAGCGGTAAGCATGGCAGATACGACTGGAAGACCGCACAGTCGAATGCCACATACCGCAAACGCAGGCAGCCAGGCAACCATGCTATAAAGGATGAGGTGAAGAAGAAGGTTGTATCACTGCTTGTCGCAGACCAGTGGTCTCCCAGGCAAATATCAGGAAGATTGACATTAGAGGGCAAGAATATCTCTCATGAGACGATCTACAAGATGATTAGGGCGGACAAGGCCGATGGAGGTGACCTATACAAGAACTGCCGTCACCGCCTGAAACACAGGCGCAGGCCTGTCGGTGAAGCTCGTATCAAGATACCCTGGGCCACACAAGTATCCATGACCGGCCAGAAGATGCTGACGGCAAGAGATTCGGCGACCTGGAAATGGACACCATTGTAGGCAAGGGCAACAAGGGCGCTATAGTTACCATTATAGACAGAAGCACAGGTTACCTGGTTATGAGGAAACTACCTCATGGAAGGGATGCCAAGGACGCCGCAAAGACTATCGTACGCCTGCTCGAGCCATATAAGAAGTGGATAAAAAACATTGCCACGGACAATGGCTCGGAATTCTTCTGTCATGAGTACGTTACAAAGAAATTGGGTATAAAAGTATACTTCGCCGACCCTCACGCTCCATGGCAGAAAGGTGGCATAGAAAACACCAACGACCTAATAAGGCAATACATACCAAAGGGGACGGATTTCAAGGATGTAAGTCAACAAAAAATAAAGATGATACAAAGAAAGATGAACGCAAGACCAAGGGAGAAACTAAATTTCCTCACTCCGAATGAAGCCGTTCACAAAGAAACTTCGTAAATTTGCACTTGCTAATTGACTCCGCCTAGTCGTACCTTATACGGGCGACTATCAAAAAACTCTGACCAATAATTTATGGGGCTACTTGACTACAGCGTGCCGCTCTGTGAGTAGTTCCTTATACCTGTAGCAGTAGTCGCGGTGATCATTGATAATACCTATAGCCTGTAGATGACTGTATATGATGATAGAGCCGACATACAGGAATCCCCGTTTCTTAAGGTCGGCAGAGACCTTGTCGGAGAGTTCGTTGCGTGTCACCCACTGCGTCTGGTGCGACGGGTATATCAAGCTGTTGCCATCGGTGAAGTTCCAGATGTATTGGTCAAAAGATCCAAATTCCTTCTCCACCCTAATGAAGCAGCGGGCATTATTTATCATCGCCCGTATCTTTCGTGGCGAACGTATCATCCCTTCCGTGGACATGATACGGTCAACGTCGTCGTCGGTAAAACATGCCACCTCATTCGGGTCGAAGTCTGCAAAGCACTTGCGCAGTACTTCCCTTTTCTGTAGCATCAACTTCCAAGAGAGACCGCACGACATCGATTCCATTAGCAGATACATGAAGTGGGCGCGCTCGTTATGGCAAGGCGTCCCCCACTCCTCATCGTGATACGTCATATATATCGGGTCGAAGCCGAACTCATGGCAACGAACGGGATATTGCAAATGGTTCATACCATGCCCTCCCCAACTCGTCCCATTGACGAAGCGGAAGCCTATATGTTTGTACAGTCTTTCCGCCCAAGGATGAGTATGGTCTACGAGCAGTCCTACGGGCTGGTCGCCATGCCTTTCTATTGCCGTACGAATGAGGCGTGTGGCGATACCCCGTTTGCGATATTCTTTCTTCACGCACAGCGAGTCCAAATAATACTCCCCCGCTTCTGTCTCCTCGTCCATGTCTGAGAAGTCCTGGTCGAGATATTCCGCTGCAGCCTCTATAAAACGCCTGCGAAGCTTCAGCATGTCTTTGCCGTCGTAGCCGACAATGCATCCTGCAATGTCATCGCATGACAAGGCGACCAGCGTGTTACGATAACTATACTGACTGTCTTCCATTTCTACAAGATGCGTCATCATCCGGTGGAAGTCATCAAGTGTATGATTTTTTCCCGCAAAGTTCTGACAGCAGTCATAGTCCATTGCCTCCATTATGAGGCTCGCAATTTCCCTTGCCTGCTCCTTCTTGCCATTAATGATTTGTATGCTTTTCTTTGTCATAATGCAAAGATAGTAATTAATTTTAATAATTCATCAACGCCTGCCGTTGACTTTCTATAAATAATCCGTATTGTAGGGGGGCACACTACGTACAGATAGTCAGTATAATCAAAATATCAAGACAATACTTTCCCGCTATTGTTACAGGCCCGTTGTTGATTAGAGGTAGGTAGTTCTGTATAACATTTTTGTCCAGACGTACTCAGAACCACGCGGCATCAATCATCGCCCTCTATTCGCTTCGCACTGGTTCTACCTGCTGCCATACATGAACACTGAAAACGCCTCACGTGATAACAGCCATCATCCCCCGAGATGATGGCTGAAATTCGGCCTTTTTCGGGCTTAGCCTCACGAGATGTCTTAATAAATAAGGTGTGACGAATCAAGGCAGGTCGCAAAGGCATTGCTCGTAGTCCTTGACATAGTAGCGCACATGTGTACGGCCTTTTTGTATTATAGTGTGACCCTCAGCTTCCAATCTTGTCTTTTGGGCTTCTACACCGCCAGGGTATTTGGCATTGAGCTCCCCATCGGTTTTAAGTGTCCGCCAATATGGTGTCTCATCTACTCCGTTACGTTGGAAACTCGCCCATGCGGCTATCGAGACAAAGATGCCGGCTGTAATTGGCTCAGTGAAATCCGCTTCACTCCGGTGTGCGAAGTACTCACGTATCTGCCCTACGGTTGTCACTTTCCCATACGGTATGGTTTTCATGATTCTATCATAATCCATCGGTGGTGCGAAATACATTCTGCTTCCGCCAAATCTTGCGATGCTTTTGGGGGCTGTGATCGTCTGATACTTCGGCATGTCCTTGCTGTCGTGCAGCATTGCATTGAAGTCTTTTGTACTTTCGTTTGCCATAATTGCGTTTTGTCTTTGTCTGTAAATCCGCGGCAAAGATACACAAAAACGAAGCATTCAAGAAGTTTTCTCATATAAAATTTTGTTGGAACTACAAAAATTATATACCTTTGTCTGTGAAAACATTCGGAAGAACACACTTCTGTTTAACGGTAAAAACATTACAAAGAAAAACAAAACTATTATGAAGAAACGATTACGACTATTAGTGTGCCTCTGCATGGGACTAGCCCAGGTCGCATTTGCCGATGATATCGCTAGGCAGCAGATTCTGATCAAAGACAGTGTGGACGGACTGTATTATCAAGCGAATAGCGACAGTACCGCCATAGTCACATATGGTACGGAAAAATATACCGGCGAGAAAGAGATAAAGTCTGAGTGTCACTGTGGACAGGGATGGTGGCCCATGTGAATGGTAACAGGAGAAAAGTATACAAGACGTACAAAGTAGTAGCCGTAGGAGACAGTGCGTTCCTTAACTGCTACGACTTGACATCCGTCACCATTCCTGAGTCGGTAACCAGCATAGGGGGTCCGCTCATTTTATTATTGCACAAGCCTGTTGTCTGTCGTTATTCCCAATTCGGTGACAAGCATTGGCTATAGGACTTTTTATGGATGTTCCGGCTTGAGATCGGTTACAATCGGAGGTTCCGTAACCACTATTCAAAATTCGTTTGATGAATGCAATAATATAAAGGAGTTGATATTTGCCGATGGGTGCACACAAACACCTTGCACAGGCATAACCAGCATAACCAGTGTTTCCATTCCTAATACAGTCAAAACGATTGGTAGTTATACATTCTTGGACTGTAGCAAGCTGACATCAGTCGTGCTTCCCAATTCAGTAACAAATATAATGACAGGGGCTTTTTCAGGTTGCACCGGCATGTCATCAATCGATATTGGCGATTCCGTCGTGAGTTTGGGCAACAATGCGTTCTTTAAATGTAATGCATTAAAGACTTTCACAATACCTGCGTCAATGCAAAGTATATCAAGTACAGCCTTCAGTAGTTGTAATATAACCAAATTGATATATGCGGAAGGTTGTACAACTACGCTGCCAACGGGCTTGCAAGACATAACAAGCGTGTCAATACCGAATTCTGTGAAAAGCATTAGAGAGAAGACATTCTATTATTGCAGATCTCTTGAGTCTATTACCCTTCCTGATTCGATCACCATGATTGGCAGTGATGCTTTCACAAAATGTCCTGCGAAAATTTATGCCAATGTGGGCTCCTATGCACTATTGGCAATGTGGAACTATCAATATGCCCCTTATGATGCGACTACGGGCGAGCGACTCGTGTGCTCCGAGATTTCGACTTCTGCGTCTCAGACAAGAGCGACAATAAGAATCAACCGCAAATACGATGGTTATGTTTATATTGTCAACGGAGAACGGTGGGACGTTACAAGCAAGTTGATAGAAGGTCTTACTCCGGGCAATTCCTATAATGTCACATTGCGTATTTGCAAGTCGGTCGAAGATCAAACGGTGTCTGTATTGATTCAAACAGGATATAGCACCGAGGATATATATCGTAATATAAATACTACGTCAACCGCATCCTCTATTTCGGTCATCAGCACTTACAGTAAAGGTGATTTTGAAGTTGTATCTCAGAACATAATAGTTAACGGCAAGACTTACGATGGCGCAACCGCCCTTGTTACAGGCTTGGAACCAAATACGAGTTATAGAGTCGAATACGACTTGACGATAAAGAATGGTAGTAAGGTTTACACCAGATCAAAAACAGTCACGACGCAGCAACTGACACTTACCGCCAAACAGCCGAAGGTGGTGACTGAAGGAAACGCAGTCGTGCAGGCGGCTTCTAATTTGGATGACGCAGAGACCAATGTGGGCTTTGAGTGGAGACGGACAGACTGGAGTGAGGACTTTGCATCAAATTCAGGCAAAGCCTATCTGTACGAGGGTGCTATGGAGGGATACATCCGCAACCTGAACACCAACTCCCTCTTTAGGTACAGACCATACTATCAGTCAAGCAACGGAACAATGTATTATGGCGACTGGGTGGGTATCGACCCTTCCAACACCAGCTATTTCGAACCGACCGTACATACATACGCAAGCGTCAGTGTAAACGGTAATAGCGCGACGCTTAAGGGATACGCTCAACGTGGAACGGAGACCCTGGCTACATGGGGGTTCGCATATTGGAAAAAGGATGTAAACGCAGACGGCAATGTTGACACTCAGGACGTACTTGATGTCTATGAGTATATAAGAGGCAAGTAAGCTTAACATCACATAATGCCATAAAAAAGAAGGGTTTCTGAACGCCAGAAGCCCTTCTTATCTTTTTGATTATGAAAAATCCTGCCTTGGATTTATTTCTTCTTCATTGCCCCATAGCGGTTCATGAACTTATCAACACGACCTGCTGTATCGACAAGTTTTGCCTTACCTGTGTAGAACGGGTGGGACGATGAAGAAATTTCCAACTTAATCAGTGGATACTCCTGACCTTCAAATTCGATTGTCTCGTTTGACTTAGCACAAGAACGAGAGAGAAACATATCACCATTCGACATGTCCTTGAATACAACCGGACGGTAGTTCTCTGGGTGAATTCCTTTTTTCATTTTACTTTTGTTTTATTGTTTTTATACAGTTCATTCTTGTTCTGGTGAACAATAAAATAATTACTAATCAGCCGCCAGGCCGATTCAGCGTGCAAAGTTACTACTTTTTTTTTCACCTGCAAAACATTTACTGATTTTTCGTACATCATTCACCATGATGATGCAAAGATAAAGACGAATAAGACAGCATTAGGGGCATACCCTAACTCACACCTTTATTCTACTGGTAAATTTCCACGGCCGACACGTCCATAAACCAGTACCAATGTTTTTTACAGGTGATAGTACAATAATTAAACATTCAATACGTTTTTTAAACTAAGGAGTCAAGGAGGAAGCCGCAGTGCGGCATAACTCATTTAGGAGTCAACAAATAGAAACTGCGTATATAATGAATTCGT
>CAYVNW010000043.1:0-9271 GCA_964452915.1 uncultured Bacteroidaceae bacterium
GTTGAGAGGCTTGGCGGGTTCTCGTGCTGCAAAGATACAAATAATCATTGATAATACAAACTTTTTCATGGAAAAACCACTCAAAAGCGGATTTCTTGGCGATTTCCAAATATAAATGTAACGCTCTGCGGTGATTCTCAAACCGTAAAACAATGAAAAAACACCCATGCGGCTAGAGGCGCAAAGCCTTCAAAGAGTTAGTTGTTGCATAAAGGGAAGCGCATCATGTACTAATTCTTTACAACAACAACCTCAGCCCGTCTTAAAAGATGTCCATTCCTTGTATAGCCATCTTTTTCAATAGATATAATATATCCATCTGGCTTATCTGAAACAGGTTCCGTATCAGTTATGATACAATAGTCATCATGCGACATTCCGTCTTTAAAATTAATTTTATTGACGTTGTGTTTTGCAAGCATAGAGTTGAGCTTCTTCTTTACATTTAGAAGTCTCTTTATTGCTTTCTGACTATCCTCCGACTGATTCCATCCATGGTCGGCTATGACATTCTCCTCGCGTGAGAAAACATCAAGAACAGATATTGCGTCAAGGAACACCTCGTCCAAGAGTTGTTCTTCTTTTCTTTGGTTTTCTTCTATCTGATTAGATAACGCTTTGTTGCTTCTGAGTATGTCGGATATTTTTTGTTCTATTGTTTCTACCATGTTATGATTTGTATTTGTCTGCATTTAATTTGTTGATGTCGATATCCTTGCTTTTGATTGAAGATGATATAGTATCAAATTCATTCTTGTTTTCCAAAACTGGGAACGTAAAGTCAACGGCTAAACGCCGTGCGGGATTTCTTAGCTCCATTTGGGCGGATGCAATTTCCTTTGGATTATATTTCTTCAGTCGCAAGGCTTTTACTTGGGCTTTTACAATGTCAACCTTGCTGGCATCTTGATTGATGTCCAAAACTATATAAGGGTTCTTCATATCATGCTAAATCTAAATATAATTGCAATGCGTTTTTAAGTTTGATCCCTTCTGCATTTAGCGTAGAACTCAAATTTGTGCCGCCAGTAAGAAGAGTTCTTGCTCCCAATGGAAACTGATTAAGTATCTCTTGTCTTTCTGTTCTTAGAGCCTGTGCACTTGTCTTATAAGTTGCACTCTTGTTGCACTTGAGATCATTAAAAATATTCATAACCATAGATTTTTCAGATTTATCAGGAATGACGTATTCTCTGATACACATGCCTATCAATGTGCAAAGGTTGTCGCAAACGCGAGAATTGTTTTGATTTACCTTGTATATGTCATAAACCCTCTGTAAGGCTAAATGATATGCTATCGTCTTGTTGTTCACCTTCTCGACAATTTTGCTTAGTTCCATATTGACAGAAACCTCTTTGGCTTTGCTTTTTAGGTTATCCAATTTCGTTTGAAGCGTCGCAGACTTTGCAGGTATAGATGCAAGGTATTTGATTGCACCAATATGTCCTGTGGCTATTGCAAGCAAAACTAGTTGCTCTTCTAAGGTGTTTGCGACATTACCTTCAAATTCAGTTCCAAAGGTTTGCAATACAATCTTTATTGTGATTAAGTCAGAATCATTTGCTTCTGCAGCATACTTGCCCACGAGTGCTTCCAGTGCATTGCCAATATTATTCTTAAGTTGCGTGCAGGATTTCGCAACTTGGTACGCTGTAACCAAATCTTTCAAACCAGAGGCCAAGTCCAAACTATTGTCATTAAGTCTACTGACAACGCTTTGGTTGATGAAGTTTCCAAATATGTAAGACATGGTGTTGTCATGCAGAGCATCGCATATTATAGAAAAGACGTTAAGTACATCTTTATATTGTGTCGTATTGTCTTTTGTAACATTGGTCAAAACATTTTGAATTTGCGTAGAGAACGACTTATATAATCCTGAGAACTCATGAATGGTATCCATCCTGTCATTTGTGAACGCATTTCTAATTTTTGCGACAGACATGGATTTTGCCGCAGTAATGCATGTTTCTGCATAGTTGGATGCATCTTTAAACCTCTTATAGTCACCTGTGGTTATATTATAGAGTACACCAACTTTCAGAATATTTTCAGTTCCATAATTCTCATATTCGTAATCCAAAGTCTTTTTTATTTCAGCCTTACATTTTCTATTCGTGTTAGCAAGGTAAGGCGCCGCTATGATGCATGGATGATCCATGTTCAAATTCGCCAAGGAATTCATGGCATCTTTCTGTTCCTCATAAAAAGATACAAATGCATTGTCTTTGTCGTTCAAAGCAAGCTCAAAACGACTTAGCAAACTTTGTTGGACTTCAGCAATGGGGATGACAGAACCGTCAATAGGATCATCGAAATTCACATTTTCAGGGAGTGAGACAAAAGCATCAGCCTTGCTTCCTCCCAAAGAGTTCTCAAGCGTGAAAGTGTAGGGGTCATCCCAACTTGTGTAGTCCAAAGAACTTACGAACAACTGGTCACGATATACGGCAGTTAACCAATACGAGATTATTAATTTATAATTTTCCCGGTTAATCTTATCGGTTTCAGCCATTCCAAGACATACAATCGCTACATTTCTGAAGAATATGTTATCTTCATACCAATTCTTACCAGATTCATTGAGCAAATTCATGGCGAGTTCATAATTTTCCTCCTCAAAGCATTTGGAGAGGACATATGATGTAATCAATCTACACAACAATTCTATTTTGTCATGGACATCCGGCAAATAAGTGGATATTTGATGGTCGTAGCTACCCAGGTTGCCAGCCAAATTCTGTGCTTCTTCCAATGACGCTTCTCCTGTTTTTAATCTGCTGATTTTTCTGTTGAGGTCTGCCAATGTCTCTTCTGCCTCTTTTATGTAAGAATTATGGCAAAAGTCAACCAATTCATTTTCGTTTGAAAGAAAATCATTTACAAAACAAGAAGCTGCTTTTGCGCCACAATGCTTGATAAGCCATATTCCATAACGATAGGACAGGTCTTTCTTTTCTTTGGCAAATCCTACATAGCTTAAAGACTTGCGAACATCATCTTCGTCAACATTTTTGTCTTGTTTTATCAGACAAATGAGGCTGCGAATTTTGCACCAGGACTTAGTTCTGGTGTCAGCAATGCCATATAGTGCATCATATACATTTGTGGCCTCAAGATACTTAGAATCTTGCTCGTATTTATATCCTTCTTTCTTATGTAAGGCTGCTAATTCTGTTTTTACACCCTTTAGGGTGCCATCGCTCTTGGTCTTTTCACAATGTGTCTCTACATAAGAAATAAAATCATTTAGTGCTACAACACATTCTGCATAAGGTAATGTGTGTGCAAGCTGGATTTGAGCGCAGCTCAAATTATCCCAAAGACAACAGACGTTTTCAGTATGGACAGTTTTAAGGTTTATGCCATCCGTCTCCAATGTATTGAAAAATGTTCGTATTTCTTTTATCTTGGATTCGTCATTTTTAATTTGTGACACTGAAAGTAATTTTATCTCGGCACACTTGTCAAACCAATCTTTGGAAAAAGGCTTAAGTCCTAGACAAAGTCTGTACGCATTGTCGAAATCATTAGTGAAGCAATATTTTTCAATCAATGAGTTATATGCTCTCAGCAATTTTTTGAATATTGTTTTGTATTCTTCTTCTGAAAAAAGAGACGAATGTTCTGAATTAAAAGATAATCCTTTAAGAATAAAATTCTCTTTGCTATCTAAAAATCTTGTTCTTTTTGCCTCTTCATAATAGAGTGAGGCAAGTAGTGGCTCTGCGTTTGTATGAAGTCCGACAAGTTCCTTTAAGGTATTCTCGGATTTCTCATAATTGCCATCCGATAAATACACATTCGCAATGGACAACTTTTCGTCTATGAGAGACTTGTCATGGAATATCGTCAATGACTTATTGACAAGGGACAACTTAGTGTCTGTGTCTAACTTTGGTAATGCCTTGAGGACAGTTGCGACATACGGCTTTTGTACAGAAAGTTTTTTGTCATGCAGTCTTTCAAAAATAGACAAGGCATACTTGTAATCAGTAAGGGCAAATACATTGTCACAAAAATGAGAGAAAATAGTTTTATCCTTTTTATAGATATGGCTTTTTTTTACAAGAAATTCTATGATTGCTTTATAGAACTTGTATTCTTCGGTTACAAATGTGTCCAACAATGCAAAATCTTGGTTTATAGACCAGACTTCAGAAAAACATGAGACGGCCTGTGCCTCTTCTTTTTCTTCACTTATAGTCTCGATGCTTTTTGACACGAACTTTTTATATAGCTCTGCGTCACCAAAGAGACGGTGAGCCTCATATAAGACCTTTAACTTATACCTATTATCACAGTCTTTGCTTGCATATATCTTGTTTACAACCTCTTTGTAATAATTTTCGACATTAATGCCATTTTTATGGAATTTCTTGAACAGATCTAATACATAATCTTGATTCTCATGATTGGATAATTCATTGAGAAGTGCATTTTTACAGTCCTCTTTAGAATTCAGATCCCATGAATTTTGTACAAAATATTCAAATATATTAGAAGCTATTTTTGAGGATGGTTTTGTGAACGTTTGGATAAGGGATACGTCAGGAGTGGTTTGCCAGACATTTTTGAACAAAGCAAAAGCTTTCGACGAGTCGGGCTCCGAGGCAATGGCTATAGTACCAGTCTCAAGATATCGTTTTTTATATTTATCAGCGAAAGGTGCAAATAGCCCCAATCCGAAGAGAATATCTCCAGAGCTGTTCTTGGAGATGTAATTCAACAAAACGTCCTCGTCAATTATGTCCTTGTCGGTATCTTTTCCAGACTTGTATATGTCATATGCGACAGACACACATTCTTTTATTGCGTCTTTGTTGTCTTTTTCAGCCAAGCAATTAGCCAATCTGAAAGCACGGCTAAGTTTTTTGGTCGTATGTAATCTTTGGACAGTTGTGACAATGGCTTCTTCAATGTCTTTATTTACGCCTGATTTACAATAATCATAAACCGAGTCCAATGATGTTTCGTAAGAGTACTCATACTCAATGGCATAAAGGTTGGCATAAAGAGTATACAAACTATATTTCTTGGCAAAATTTGCGTTGCCTCTGTTGTCACATTCTATTGCCTTCAAATATTTGGATGCCTTGGTATAATCGTGGTCGTTGAATAAGGCATCCGCAACTCTCTCAATATGCAAGACGAGCCTAACCAAGTAAGAAGACACCTCTTCCTTGCCAAATGAAGTATCAGAAAGTAGTAACCTCAACTTGTCTAAGTAAGTAAGTTCGTCCTTGTTTGACTTGCCGACCTCAAAATACATTTTTGCCAAATGTTCTGCGGCATCAGGCTGAGTGTGTAAAATATCCAAGTAAATGCTTTCTGCCTCGTAATTGTCTCCCGCAAGATATTTACAGTCCGCTTTGTCAAGCTTGTTGTTATAATATATGTCCTTAATCCAGGATATGAGTCCCATATTATGATGCTATTTAAGTTTTAATGTGTCGCCAGGTTGGAGCGGTTTTGTGATGATAGCCTCAATTTCCCTATATCTGCTTTCTGTTCCATAAAGTTTCCTGCTAATCTTGCAAGGAGAATCGTTTTTCTTTACGATATAAATAATTTCGGAAGATGGGGTTTTCCTAATTTGCTTTTCAAGACTTACTATTTCTTCGCTAGCTTCTTCTAACTTAGAGGCAAGTGTAGCAACAGAGTCTCTTAGCAACGTGTTTTCTTTTTCTAATTCAGATGGTGCATTGCTGATATCTATCTGTCTTAGAATACATGAAACAACAATGACAGTAATAGCTATGGCAGCCGAAGCCGCCGTAGCTATTTTCCATATTTCACTATTTTTATTGTTCGGAGTAGACTTCTCTTGCGAATCTGACAAGAGCTTATAAATAGAGAGATCTGTTCCACAACAGGAACACACAACATCTTCTTTGTGGTAATCTGGAATACCTGCCTTACCACAAACAGGGCATTTTATTTGTTCGTTCATGATTAACCTCTTAATGCTGTCTTAATATCTATTCCACCACTCATACTATTGAGGACATTTGAATTGTAGGAAATCAAATTTCTGACAGTATCAACATCATGGCGATTTAATGCGTTCATCATGTCATTATAAGCTTTGTCTGCCTGTGCTGCGATGGCAGGGACGGTAGAATCGCTCATAGCCACAATCTTGAACATGAAGATTGTGGTAAACAAACTGTATTTCTCTGTCAGACTCTCAAGTTTCTTCAATGACACAACCTTCTCCATCGGGTTGCTTGAAGACTCTGCCTTTGAGATTAGAGATTTTATCTCGATTTCATCATCGGTAGCAATAAATCTGTCGAATGTGCCGAGAAGTATTTTTGCAATAACAAGATTTATAGAATTGTCGGATTCTTCTGGCGCATGGGCATTGTTCTGGGCAAGGTTTATTTTGTTCTCAATGTCTTGCCATTCATTTGCATCCTCTTTGAAGACGCTTTTGGATATTTCCTCGATACTTTCTTGTACCTTGGACATATATTCAGCTTTCTTGTTGTCGCTGATGGAACTATCGCTAAGAATTCCCTGTATAGAATCAGAGATTGCACCAAGACACTTGGAGTCTTTGTTGCCGCGACCTAAGACAATGTTGGTTGTCTTGCCAGACTTGTCTATCTTTACTTTTGCGGACAGCTCTTCACTCTCCGTAAGAGAGAATGTGAATGTGAGGCTGCTGTCACTGGGCAGATTGTCCGAAATAGTGAAGAAGCCGGAAGCAATTTTCTCAAATGTTCCTCCCTCTGCATCAGACAAAATGACGAGTTCGACAATTTTCTGATTGTCAACAGATGTCTTGAATTTCTTATTTACCTCGAAAGGCAACAACTCGTTTGCATCAATAATTTTTTGGTTGCCAGATTCCAATTTGATGTAGTAATTATGCTTTGTTGTATAAGTAACCATAATTGGAGGCTCTTCTACTCCTGCATCATCTGACATCTTATCAAGCTTAGCTCCGCAATGAGGACAAATGGTGCATTCCTTTGGTACCATCTCTCCACATTCAGGACATTCAAACTCGTCGCTTAAGGAATGTGCAAGTATGGCAGCACCTTCGGCAATGGCAAGCATTGGCTTTTCCGAAGAAAGTATCTTGTCTTCGCCATATTTGGCTACAAGCATCTTCTTAACAAGGGGAATGCACGAAGATCCACCAACAAGCAGAATGTTGTCAATGGTCTCAATGGGATAACCAGTCTTGTCCAGCAACTCGTCAACAACTTCGATAGTGCGTTGAATTAGGGGGCGAATCAAATTTTCAAATTCATCCCTTGTAATGCCGACTTCGATGTCAACCATGTCTCCGTCTTCAGTCTCCAGCTCTCCGAAGATTTCGATACTTGCAGCCTTTGAGTTGCTTAGTTGCTTCTTGGCACTTTCAATTTGTTTCTTCAACTCACCTTGGAATGCAAAGCGCTTTCTGTCGTCTAACGCCTCAATAAGTGCCTGTACATCGACATTTTGTTCTTTGTTCGTTTGCTCAAACACATAGTTCATGAGAGCCTTGTCGATATCATCGCCGCCTAACCATCTGTCTCCGCCGGTGCCAGACTCAATGAAATTGCCACCTGATGCAACTAAGATTGAAAGGTCGAATGTGCCGCCGCCGAAATCATATACGAGGAACACTTTTTCTTCGTCTTTTCCCATTTTGTCTACACCATACGAAATGGCTGCAGCCGTAGGTTCTGCAAGCAGACGCTGGACTTTCAGCCCCGCCAACTCAGCCGCCTTTCTGGTTGCAGTCTTTTGTTTCTCGTTGAAATATGCAGGAACCGTAATAACAGCATGTGTGATTTCGCCCAATTTTACGGAAGCATCGTCCTTGAGTTGGCGAAGTATCTGGGCACTTATTTGCTCTGGGGTATATTGCATTCCATTGAGAATTACCGCAACTGATTCATCAGTACCGCCTGCCAATTTGTCTATGCCATAAGGATACAGACTCTTTTGGGCTTTCATTTTTTGCACTTGTTCGTCAGAGATGCCTGCACCCATCAGTCGTTTTACAGAAACGACAATGTTTGGGGCATATTTTTTCCAAGAATTGTAAGGTGAGTTACCGACAACAACCTCTCCGGTCTTCTTGTCTATTGCAACACAAGAACGGCAGAGTTCCTCGTTATCAGGGCCAGTTGTTATTGTTCTGACACAGGTATCCTTAAATGCAACAACCGAATTGGTTGTTCCTAAATCTATTCCAATTGCTTTAGCCATTTTGTTATATAGTTTATAATGAATACATTTTAGATTCTAACCATTTTATTTCTTTGTCTATTTTGGAGCCTTCTACTCCAAGGGATTTCGCTTTCCGGTATGATTCGTATGCATTTTTGTACATTCGTTGGTATGCAAAAACTTCTGCAAGATACTTATAGGTTGCCCCATCGTTGTACGGACACTTTTTAGGGCATTTGAATTTCAATGCATTTTTAAACAGCCTTATAGCTTTGCCACATTCCTCTTTTCTAAATGCTTCGATACCTTTTTTTACCATAACCTCACGTTTGCTGATATGTTCTGCAAAAACATACTGCCAGATTAGCATTATTGCAGAGTTTGTATCATCAGCAAATTGAAGTTGTGGGTCTTTGCACTTGAAACCACATTTCTCGGCAACTCTTCGTGATGCCTTGTTTGTCGTGCTTATAACAAGATAGAGAATATCAACTCCTACATCTTTCGTTTCGTTTCGCAAGCTCATCAATGCCTCGCTCGCAAGTCCATAGTTTCTGTAATCTGGCAAAACTGAATATGTAATGTAGCCGATGGTATCACCATCTTTCAGTTCTATTTGGCAAGCTATCATGCCTATAGGCTCAGAGTCTAACGTTTCTATTACATAAGGAAAGGCCATTCCTTTAGCAAAATAATCGAGGGTGGCTTCAAAGAAAGCGTTGATGTCATCACCATATTTTCCTAAAGTGAAGTATTTGCGAAACTCCTCATCAGAACAAAGTTCCTTAATGAAAATCCTATCTTCTCTCCGTAGATATCTAAGTCTTGTAATAGGGGGCTTATGCTCTCTTACACCGTATGTATATTCGCGTTCTGTAACATCATTTTTCAGTATAAATGTAACCTCGGTATCACTTTTAGCTAATATGCGAGCTGCATTCAGATGTGTGACATCTGTTACATGACCTCGATATGACAA
Organism: uncultured Bacteroidaceae bacterium; assembly: GCA_964452915.1. Lineage (GTDB taxonomy): Bacteria > Bacteroidota > Bacteroidia > Bacteroidales > Bacteroidaceae > Colivivens. Next base: position 9,158 of record CAYVNW010000043.1, read on the forward strand.
TTTTACACAATCACAATCCTCTGCCTGCCATCTGATGGTAGTAGGAACATTAGGGATTATCTCGTCGTAGTCAAATCGACTTAGGTGTGGGGAAACGGCATCACAGACTTCGCA
>CAYVNW010000043.1:9371-20243 GCA_964452915.1 uncultured Bacteroidaceae bacterium
TCTCGTCGTAGTCAAATCGACTTAGGTGTGGGGAAACGGCATCACAGACTTCGCACTCTATGACATCGTCTGTGTTTACTGTTTCGCAAAGTTTACAGAGCCAGCTCATTTTTTATGTTTGATACCAAATGTGTACGTTCTTTTTGCTATTTTGTTCTTTACTATTATAGCAACAATGCTTATTGGATAGTTTAATTTTATTTTAGCCTTCTTCCATTTAGTTATTTTATGCCTCTGACCATTATATAGCGCTTCTATTTCATTGGCATTTACAGCTTCCCATTTTAATTCAGCATAAACATCGTCCTGATATTTATATGTGAAATAGGATAGAGTTGGTGAAATACCTCCACAAACTTCGCATTCTACAACATCATCGAAGTTCGCTGTTTCGCAAAGATTACAGAACCAACTCATTTTATTTATCGGCAATTTTTAGACCAGATCCACGCAGCCCAGAATGTGTTGGTTTGTGTTCTGTATCTTTTTCTTTACTTGTTTCTTTTGGACCTTTAGAACTAATAGGTTTGAACCCCGGACCAAACCTTAAACTTGACTTTTTGGGTTCATCGGGGGACATTCTTTCCGAAGATGGTGTGATTTCAACTGGTTTGATATTTTTTAACACATTGAATACCTCATTTATGTTTGGACGGTCATTAGGATTCAAAGAGAGCATTTTTCTGATGAGTCCATCAATCTGTGGATGAAGCTTTTCCTTGAATGATATAGTTCCTCCATCGTTCACACAAGTCCATGTGTTTTTATAATCTGGAGGTAAAATAGGTTTTCCCCCTGAGAAATACTCGCTAAAGATTATGCCCAATGTGAAAATGTCTGACTTGCAAGTCAGTGTTGCCCCCTCAATCTCCTCATCTTCGTCCATGATATAAGCCGCTTGCTCTGGCGAATAATACTCTGGAGTGCCAACGAGATTTTCTCTGTCAGAAGGTGGTTCCCCTTCAAAATAGCTGTCATCGAAGTCTATCAGCTTTACGACATATCCACGGGCTGCTTCCTTAATTGGCAAATTGTCTGGTTTTAAGTCGCCATGAACAATTTTAAGCCCATGCAAAATTCTGATACTATGAACGGCGGATTTTGCTATTAGCAGTATTTTCTCTAAAGGGAGGCATGAAATACTTTCACAAGGAAAAGAAGAAATGTCTATTTTTTCTGTAACCTTATAATATGATGCCCTATCTCTAAAGAAGTCAATGGCATAAATAAGATTGCCACCAGTTCCTGCACAACATCTGCCAATAGCATTGTTAAGGGAGCGATGATGCTTTTCAAATTCATCACACGATTTCCTTTTTTGCTCTTTGATACGTTCACTTCCAGAGCTATCTGGTGTGGGATATTTTGGAGCAAGAAATTCTTTAATGAAATAGGTCTTGCCATCTTTTTCGGCAAAGGAAATTTTGCTCATTCCTCCAGCAACCTTGAAGTCCTCAAGAATCCTATAGCCTTTTATGTTTTCTCCTTTTAGCATGACTTAACTCTTTAAGAATGGTCCTATCATTTCTCTTGTTTTTGCTGGAAGCTTTTCTAGACAATGATTCATTAGTTGCTTCGCAATAGACTCAGAAGTTTTTTTCTCAAATTCAGTTTTCAAAGTTTCAATTTCCTCTTCACTTTTGAGTGTGTCATGTTCAACTTCGGCATAAGATGCTTTGGTGGCACCATCAATAGAGTTTTCATTCTCTTGGATTGTATTTTCTGATGTTAAGCCAACTGATGACGCATCGTTAGCAGATACACCTTTGGAGTTATCATTCACGCATTTGGTTGATTCATCATTCGACGCAGCTTCATGCTCGCCAGTATTGATGTATTTCATGTAGTTTGCCTTATAACTATTCCATTCAGATTGCATTTTCGCCTCTAATGCCGCTTTCTTTTGCTCTATAGAATTCTTGATGTTGTCTATTTCTTTTCTCAAGTCCTCCATTTCGTCAAAACCCTCTATTTTCTCATGTTCAAAAGATTCTTTTAGGGAATGGAAATCTTTGTATCCTATTGCACACAATGACAGTGAAATGTCGTCCCCAGTAACATTACTGATTTCTTTCTTGATATAATTTTCCCATTCGGTTTCATCTTTAGATGATTTTAATCCCGCAAGCAAGACCTCATGAAAATGCATTGGCGTAGGGAAATACCCAAAACATCCGTCTGTTGCGCTCAGAATTATAAATGATTTAGATACGGTTATTGACCTGGAGTTTATTTCAAATTCTCTATCTGCACAAACACAGTTTGACAAAACACCATCATTACGTAGATTCTCCATAGGGTCAAGCTCCGTATCCAAGTCGTCTTTTGAGATTTGGAAAAATCCATCGCTATTCCACAGATAATTTCTTGAGTCTCCTGCCCAATAACTATTAATGGTAAAATCTCCGTTTGCTTTCTGTTCACATGTAACAACAGCAAGAGTTGTGGGATATTCACGTACTAGTTTACTTCTTAGTCCAGAGGCTTTGGGAGGAAAATTATGTTTCTCTTCTTCCAGACGCGATTTCGCTGTATTCTTTATTCTTTCTGCACAAATTTCAGATGTCGATTTTGCATAATTCATGTAATTGTAAACAGATTCCTTAATTATGCGTGAGGCTACATAAGCCTTGGTATGTCCATCTCCGAAATCAGACTTACATTTGCCTGCACCCGACCCTCCCATACCATCGAAAACTCCGACAACGCAGAAATCATCCTTGACGAGAAAGAGAGGGTCGGAGTCTTCCCCATGACCCTCTCTCTTCTCTATCATAAACTTCAAGTTTATGGTGCTCATACTATATTGAATTTACAATTGTTGAAAGAATTGTCTCGTAGTCAACATCTTCCAAGCCTGCACCAGCCTTGGCTGGGTGATGGATAGTGTTACTCCAGTTCATACCAATTTCTGTCCATGCACTTGCGTCTGGTGCAAAAACGACTAGCCTTTTTGCAGATTTGCGCATTTTGCCCGATTGCTCGTCCTCCCACCAATCGGTAAGTTCATCAAAATCGGCTGGCATATTCTGTGGGTATGTAGGATTTTCCTTGCCTACGCCAAGAGGATGTGTAGATGCATCTGACCAAACAACAACTACATGACGTCGCTTGTCGCCACCTTCCGTCCAGTCAGAATCAATGGCCATAGCCAAGGCTTCGAGACCATTCTCTGGCTCATCGCCACCACCAGCGGGACGAAGTTTGCCAACAAAATTCTTGAAATCAGTTTCCTCATCAGGAATAGATAAGAACCCTGTGTCTTCTACAGCAGCGTTACCATCGCAACCGAAATCGCGAAAAGCAATAACACGAATGCGAAGCTCTGATATTTCCTTTCCCTTCTCGTCGCATCTGTTGCGCAAATCTGGATAGAATTTGAGAGCATTGTTCTTTACGGTGTCCAAGAGGTCACCCATACTGCCTGTGCAGTCAATGCACATAACAATGTCTACATTGTACTTTAATCCTTGTCCTGCCATAATTGAAATAAAAGGCTGCCGGCTACCATAACAGCAGTTTTTAATATTGTTAATTTCTTATACATAGAGAATGATGGAGCCATGCATTATGCAATCGTTTCTATGCTATTGAATTATTTCTTCTAAAAATGCACTCGGCACATACGCTGTCACCATCGTCACCAAACCTTCAACGACTACACCAACTCTCTGTTGTCCTTGCCACCTCGCTACTCGTCCAACCACTCCCTTGAACGCACCATCAATGACCCTTACCAACTGTCCTTTCTCGAACTTGGGCACTTCGTCTAACGTCACAATGGTATTGTCCGTATCGGCAGCACAGATTATCTTCAGACTTTCCATCTGATAGTCGGGGACTATCAGTGGTGTCTTATTGATTCTGCAACCAACGTGGACGTGACGATAGTAAAAACGAAGGAATGCGAGGTTTACGTTGTTGTAAACAAAAGTTTTGATTTGGTCTTCAGTACCGAATGCAAAGAATATATTTGGCAAACGTGATTCGGTGACAACTTTGCGTTTGCCATTGATGATTTTAATTACGGTGGTAGTGGGATAGAAAGCGGTGATGCCTTTAGCAACAAGATAATCGTATGCTGCCTTTTCTCTGCTGTATGTACAGCGGAGGGCATACCAGTGGGGAATGTCTTTCTGCTTCTGTTGCTTTAATTCCGTTCCGCTATGCGCATTTCTGGTGGACACCCCTGTTTCTGAACTCTCTGCGTTGGTATTACTTTGAGTTTCGGGGAGGGCGTTGGGGGTAAGCCCAGCGCTGGGAGGAAATTCACCGCCTCCAAGGGTGTGTACATCTTCTAGTGTACATTCATCGATTTTCATATCGGTGCTAACTTTATTCTAGACAGAATTCGGTTAAGTTGCGACACAAAAAAGCGTGAGTCGTCCTGTTGTCCGTCCCACGAGTCGAGGCTCTAGCACTGCCTATCAAAGTCGAACAGACAACGTTAGAGCCCACGCCGATATGAAAATCACATCCGTAAAGAGACCTATATAGCACATTGCATCCGAAAGGATACAATCTATGCTTACAAGGTCTCCACGGGATTGATATAATCACACCCGGGACATCTACCGTTGGCTAAGTTCCAGACTTTGATTTTGAATTTGCTAGATTCGACTCGTCAAGAACGAAGCGTCAAGTAAACGCCTTCAATATGTCTGAACTATCTTCCCACCCAAGCCCGTTTCGCACAGATATGTCTTTCGATTTTACCATGCTCCACACGGCGTGAACTGTCTCATGATATCTCTTACAAGAACTCGTCTTGGGCTGATATTTTGCTGAGACATGATAATCCGAGTGCAAATATAAGCGTTTTTTATCAGAACAAAGAGCAAATCTTGAAAAATCTCACTTGTCACTGAAAAATTGGCACGAAAAACGCAAAGTTAGGTCTGTTTGAACTACTCTATTGTATGATATACACCATAGTTAATTCAATGCTTTTGTGTCTTTCTCCTAGTCTGTGCTCCCAATCCGATTTTCTGTATACCATCCCAATTCGTAAGCTGGTTGGCGCATCCGTTTGAGCCGCCAAGCGAGAAGTTTGTATCGGCACTGCACGACATGTGGCCGACAAATGCAAGGAAATTATTGATGATGGGTTCGGTGTAAACGACTTATTTTGTGGCAAAGAGTTTGGTTCATGATGTGACACATTCTCTACGGGGAAGTTACCGCAATCATCCCACGCCATACCTGCAAGGAATTTTCTGTGGCTGCTTCTACATCTTTTAGCAGAATCAAGTGGCAAGTTGTGTTTTGATGCTGTTGCCATGATGCCGTAATATATAGCGTTAGCCTCTTGCTCGTTGAAGTCTGTCCGTCTTGTCTTTGAGAAACTTCTGAGGGCTTCGTGGCCTTCATTGATGAAACGGTCAATGATGCTTTGGCGTATGGATTGCTTGGCTTGCTCCTCACGGTTAACCGCCGCTTCCTCTTGCTTGCGTTTCTCACACGCTCCATCGCCTCAATAATCTCTGGTTGCTGCTTCATCTCATTCCATTGAAGAACGATGTATCTGTACTTTGACATGAGGGCATTGTAATCTTTGCCTATATCCGTGAGTTCATCTCTTGCAGCTGACAGTTGCTTTTTGAGACGGTCAATTACTTCATCTTTTTCAGCAGCTACTCTTTTGACTGCTTTCTCGTCAAGTTGCGAGATACGCTCTTTGACTATCGCATCCTCCGCTTTCAAGGCTTCATTCTTCGCTTCAAGCGATTTGTTTTCCTTGATAAGGCGGTTGAGGTTCTGCATATAGTAGGTGTATGTCTTGTTCACAGAAGTACGCACGCCTTCATTCTGTTTGTCACGAGCTTCATTGATGGCATTGACCAAGGATTTGATGGCTGCGTTGATGTTGGCAGCACGTTCCTCCCTCCATGCTTTCTGTCCGATGATTGCAGGGACAGGTATGGAAAGTTCTTTTTCAACGAGTTTCATTGCCTCTTGGGCTGGTGTCTTGACATTGAGCAATGGGAACGTGAGTTCCTTATGGTCAATAGTTGCAAGCACAGCATACTTCTCCACTTTTGCTAGTGCAGCCTTTGCCTGACGTTCAGCCTCAAGCACTACCTTGTTCTTGTGTTTGCGTCCTCGCTTCTCTTCTTCGGACAGTTCATTGTAGGGAATGCCACGTGCAAGACCATACTTGCAGCCGACTTCATTGTGATAGTCGGTATGAAGTTGTGACAGATACTCTGACTTTGCCTTTCTTGCCTCGCCCCACACCTTGGCGTAAGACACTCGCTCCACAAAAGCCTTGGATGCAGTCTGCTTCGTATAGTTAGATTGTTCCTCTTTCGGCAGTGCCCTCCACTCCTTGGTTGAAAGCACAATGTCGGGATTGTCGTTATGGACATATTGGCTACCGATACGCCCACGTTTCTTGACTTTCTCCACCGGAATGGTCTGCACATGGGCATGGATGCTTGTCTCGTCGCAATGTACCGCAAAACAGATGACGTTCTCCTCGCCCCATTTGCGACAGGCAAAGTCGTAAGTGTCCTTTGCCCATTGTATGATGCCTTGTTGCAGAACAATGTGGCTGCAATCACCATTCGGGTCAGAAGTGTCTGTCTTCTGGTCACCGTATGCGAGTTTGTTAAGCACGTCATGATCGCCACTAAATATCATGCCGACAGTGCAGTTGGGACTGTTCTTTGATACTTGGTCGGGATGTTTGGCATCCATGTAAGGTTTGAAGCCCAATTCGTCAAGGCGCATCTGAACACGCTCGTGCAATGGAATAGGATTGGAACCCAGAGGAACTATCTTGCCGCCCTTGACAATCTCAAAGTTATGCTTCTTGCGTGAGAAGTTGTAATGGTTGTTCTTCTCTTTATCGGCATTCTTCAGTCGATATACATTCTCGTCCCAGCCTCTGCGCTCGGCTTCGTTGCCCACTTGGGCGGAGAATGATTTCTTGTCCTTGCCTACATGGATGGCGGCACGTGGTATGTTGCTTTGCATATTGCATTTCTTGTTTGATGTTACATCGTAAATACTGGAAAGCTTTGGTATAAATGGCAGCAGGTCTCGGGCGGAGCCTGAGCATAATAGGACTTTTTAAGTGAGCGGCATCAGCCAGTGAATCTAAAAGTCCCTATTATGTTCATGGACTTTTGCAAAAAGTCGTCACTTCCCACGCCCAAGTTCCTCTATTCTTGGCTATCTGCCATCTGCATAGTATCTGTCCGATAGGTCGGATTACGATAGACAATCTTTGTCATCATCTCGTTGAGTCGGTCGGCAATGCGGTCGCCATATCTCTGACGGATGTTCTTCGGTTCAAGGTTTGTGGTGAAAACCGTAAACAGTTGCGCATCATACCGCATAGCCAAGAGTTCCTTGATGGGATACATGAAGTTGCCATAGTCCTGCATTTCGGCTGGTTCGGTTCCTAAATCATCGATACCGAGCAAGTCCGTTTGCGCCAAATGGCAAAATCTATTGTAGTCCGTCTTGCGGAGTTGCGCAATCTGCACGGCATTGACAATGGTCAGGCCATAGCAACTGTCAAAGCCATTTCCAGAGCAAGAGTTTGACTTGCGGATTTGTAATCGTCTGATGAGGTTCTGCAAAGCCTTGAGCATGGTAGTCTTGCCGTTGCCACATCCGCCACAAAGAACGATGCCGAACTTCGCAGTATTCGCAGTCAAGCACTTGGCTATCTGTTGAAGCTGCTCCTCAATAGCACTATTGAAGATAAACTCACGATACCGAGCTTGCACTTCCGCAATGTTTGCAGCCAATAGATACTCGTATGCTTGCTCCTCCGACATCGGCAGTCTAAAACGCTCCTCCGTAATCCGCCCCTTCTGCAGGAACTGGATAAGCCCTGCGATTCTCTTTTCGTTTGCAATCTCCATATACGCCTCCATTTCTACTGTCAAAAATCTCACACCTTTCCTTTATAAAAGAATCTTTGTTTTCATGTTTGTCTTTATCTTTTATAGGTGTCAAGTCCTGTGTCAAACCATCCGTCAAGCCTACTATCAAGTCATCCGTCCATTCAAGCAGTGTGTATTTGGACGGTAGATGGCGTGACTTGCCCTCTGTGAAAGAGATGAGTTTGCGCTCGGCAAGATGCTTCCGTGCCGTGATGACGGTCTGTCTTGAAAGGCGCAGGTCTTCACAGATTCTTGTCGTGGAACACACAAAACGGCATTTTCCAATACCGTTTGTTGCTCTCGTTGACAAGATAGGCAAACAGTGCAATCTCACTCGCTGGCATGGGTGACAGCAAGGCAGAACGCCACAACTGGTTCATGTATTCGATGTAAGTCATGGCATCACCAGTTTAAAGGTTTGGGCTTGCGCTTGTTTCCTGCAAGAATGGCTGCGTTCTCCTCCTCCGCAGTGAGAGGCACAGGATTTTTGCGGTTCGTCTCCAGCCACTTGTCAAGTTCGTCTTGATAAAGACAGTAACACTTGCCAGGCTTGGTGGCTGGAATACTGCCGTTGCCAAGTTTCATGTAGAGTGTAGCCATAGGCATCTTCAGATATGCAGATGCCTCCTCTACGCTCATGGGTATGTGCGCGTTTGTCTTCTGTGGCTTGTTCTGTGATTGCAGATTGGCGATCATCTGCTTCATGCCCACCACTTCATCCCGAAGCTGGGCAACGACCATGGGGAGGTCGTTGAAAGTCAGTTCCTTTGTCATATTCTATCCTTTTGAATAACTGGCGCAAAGGAACAGAATGATGCATCCGTTAATGGATTTCGTGACAATCACTTGTCATTAACGAGGAAATAACTCTAACAATGAAGACTATTCGGGATTTTCATCAGCCATATCATGGAATTTGTATTTGTCATTAGTTGGCTCATCTATTGGAATCACATCATTGGAACATGGTACTTTGAGGTTCTTCAAAGTGCTATAATCCAAGCCTTCAAATGGTTTAGGAAACAGCGTTCTGACAAACTCAATCCTTACAGCCATACTGTATTCTCGTCTGCCCAAACGTTCGGCAATGTTCCATACAAAATGTCTGAGAGGTATATTCTCCACATTCTGTCGGAAACGAATAATGGGTGTTGGAGTATAATTGCAATTCTCACTCCATTTCATGATCTCGCCAATGAGCGTGTTCAAATCTTCCTCATAAAGGAAACGTGACATGGTACGATGTGCATAATCAACAACGGATGCCACACATTTAGTTCGTTCTTCCTTTGTGTTGTTTTCGTGAGTTTCCACGCATTTGACATAGTCATCATGGCTATATGAGATTGGGATAGATTGCGAAGAGTTCTCTTCCATTGATAGCCTCTCGACATGTTCATCCATAGATGTCACCTTGCGCTTGGCAGTCATCATTTCATAAGGCATGCTTATGAATACGTGAAATATTGTCCAAAGCAAGATGTTGCTTCCGATAAAGGTTACCGTCTTTACGAAGAAGTCCTGATGGAAGTCATTGCTCACATAAACCGCCACTATCAGAGATATGGCGAGGATGACTGGACATACTATCATGTAGATTGTCCAACCTTGAATAGTCTTGTTTGTTGTCATTGTCTTGTTCATTATCTGATAATTTTGTCTTACTCTCAGGTGCAAAGTTAAGCGCAAAGCCAGATAAAATCAGGAAATCTGCTCTACGCCACTCCGTTTTTTATGATTTGTTGGCGTTCAAGTATGATATTGTACCTTGAAATTAGACTTAAATTTGGATGTTTGCCCTTGTTGCTGCTAATTGTTGGAGGCAAAAGTAAGGGATAGAAAGGACTTGCATTGTAGCTGCTACTCAATATCAATGGTTATTCGGGAATAATCTGAAGAATGGTTCTACGCACGACCACAAAAAGAACCAACAAAAAGAAAGAGGACTGTTAGAACGCGGTAGTCTCAACAGTCCTCTACGGCAAGTTGTTTGAATATGCTATTTCAAGGTTATACGGTTGACCGAAGCACGCTTCTGTGCATCTGAGATTTTTGCATACACTTCGGTTGTCGCCACATTCTTGTGTCCGAGATAACGCTGTACCACCACAATACTTGTACCAGCTTCCAGCTGGAGACAGGCGAAGCTATGTCTTGTACAATGGAAAGTTATCTTCTTGGTTATCCCTGCTGCCTTCAGCCAGTTCTTCAATGGCGCTTGCGTCATGGAGTCCTTGAAGTCGGGGAACACAAGTCCACGTTTGTCTGGAGAATAGCCTATCAGTTCCAATGCTTCCTCGCTGATGGGGTTATGCACTATATCCTTCGTCTTCTGCATTCGGGTTGTCACATACATCACGCCATCGTTTCCGTATGGCTGTATCTCTTCCCAAGTGAGTTTCTTCACATCGCTCTTTCGCAATGCGGTAAGGCATGAAAAGAGGAATGCACGTTTCAGCGCAGGGGCGGTGCATGGAGTGGATGCAAGGCGGATGACTTCGTCTTGCGAAAGATGCTCCTTGTCGGTCGGTATGGTTTCTATACGCTCCAAGAAGCCATTCGGGTTCTCCTTTATCTTTCGGTCACGATAGGCAGTATGCAATAAAGCGCGGAACGTTGACCAGTAGTTGGCGGCGGAATTGATGTGTAGCTTGCGGTTCTTGTGCAGTCCCTGTGGGGCTGTCAAGAGGTATTCACGGAACTTGTTGCATAAGTCAGCGTTTATTTCTCCGAAAGTACACTTGCCTTGCATGAAGGTATGGAAGTGCATATATACGTGCTGCCACTTGGAATTTTTCTTGTCTGCAAGTTTCTTGAAATAGGCAAGAAAGTCGCCTTTCATTTTTTCCTTGTCGAAGAAGTCATACCGCTCGTTGACGATGGACTCAAAGCGGCGGCATCGTATGGCTTCCGCCTTGGCAGCGAGGTTCTGGTTATACTTCAGTTCTGTCTGGTTCTTCGGCTTGGCATAGAT
>CAYVNW010000044.1:0-19647 GCA_964452915.1 uncultured Bacteroidaceae bacterium
CCATCATACAATTCCGACTGTTGCCAATCGGAATTGCAATGAGTGATGGTGTAAGGTAATTGATATTAAAGTCAACTTGCTGGTGGGTTTGGTAGGTGTCGATGTCTGTATTTGCGCTAACCGAAATATCAATTCCTATTTTAGGCTCAATGACACTGAAGCAAGCGGTTGCTACAGGACTGTCGTTGTCATCCTCGTATATATCCACACGGTAGTTGCCGCTTACCAGCAGGTGGTGTTCTTCGTTTGGCAGGGTAAATGAATAGTGGTTGTACATCATCTCCGTATTCATAGATTGATCATATTCGTCGATGACCGTGTTACCGTTAATGCCAGTCATGTAGTCTCCATCATACAATTCCGACTGTTGCCAATCGGAATTGCAATGAGTGATGGTGTAAGTGTATCGTACATAATCATGTTGTAAGTCATCGAACGAAATTTCGACAAAGTTGCTGCCACCCATTAAAATAACAGGTGGCTCGCCCCATTCTCCGTTTGCTTTTACCTGAAGAGTCTTCAGATTGTCAATAAATGTTCCGTTTGTTTGTGCCGTACTTTTTAATGATGGCGCAAGCAAACAACCGACGATCAATACACCACGTATTACCAATATATTTACTGCCTTATATTCCACTTTGTATCAGTTGGTTCGCTGTTAAAATTTGAAGTACTCCTTTGCATTATAGTAACTGATGTCCTCAACCATTTGGTTCAGCCGGTCCATTTCGCTTGCAGGGATTTCGCCATTCTCAACATCAGTGCCAAGAAGATTGCACAGTGTACGACGGAAATATTCGTGCCGAGGATAGCTGAGGAATGAGCGGGAATCGGTGAGCATGCCAACGAAGCGGCTCAGCAATCCAAGCAGTGACAGCGTATTCATTTGATTCTCCATACCACGCTTTTGGTCGAGGAACCACCATCCGGACCCCCATTGAATTTTCCCTGGAACACTACCATCTTGGAAGTTTCCCAACATGGTAGCAACGACTTCGTTGTCAGCAGGGTTGAGGTTATATATTATCGTACGGGTAAGTTTGTCTTCTGTCGCCAAACGGTCGAGGAACTTCGACATAGCTTTTGCTGTATTGAATTGTCCGATAGAGTCAAACCCTGTATCTGGTCCGAGCTGACGGAACATCTTAGTGTTGTTGTCACGTATGGCACCATAGTGGTATTGTTGTGTCCAATCGGCATCATTATCCATTTCGGCAAAAATAACGAGCATACAACTCTTATACTTCCGTATTTCCATTTCAGTCAGTTGCTTGCCGCTGTACACCTTATTAAATATACTGTCGATTTCCGTATCCAAATAGTCCTCAGCGTAAAATTCTTCGATACCATGGTCAGATAGCTTGCAACCATTCTTCGTGAAGTACTCATGACGGACGCTCAATGCATCGATCACATCATGGAAATTGCTTATTGTTACTCCACTTACCTCACTAAGTTTGTCAATGTATGCAATGAAATTCTGTGGATTTTCCACTGCCATAGCCTTATCGGGGCGCCATGCAGGAATCATACGCGGGTCATCGGCACCACGCTCTGCGGCATACTGCTGGTGGAAATGCAAGTCGTCGATAGGGTCATCAGTGGTACATACAATTTCAACATTGTACCTGCGCATGAGTCCGCGAGCCGAATATTGAGGATTGTTGCGCAACTTATCCGTACACTCGTCATAAATCTCCCTTGCCGTACTTGGCTTCAGTATCTTTGTAATTCCAAACGCAGTTTTCAGTTCCAAGTGACTCCAATGGTATAAAGGATTACGGAAGCAGTAGGGTAGAGTCTCTGCCCATTTCTCAAACTTCTCATAGTCAGTCGTATCCTTGCCGGTGCAGTATCGCTCGTCAACACCATTAGTGCGCATTGCCCTCCATTTATAGTGGTCGCCGCCCAGCCATATTTCAGTAAGGGAGTTGAACCTATGGTCCTCTGCAACCATTTGTGGGCTCAAATGGCAATGATAGTCAATAATAGGCAGATGCTCCGCATGCTCATGATATAACTTCTGCGCGGTCTCAGTCATTAACAAGAAGTTATCGTCCATAAATTGTTTCATAATCAGATATAGGTTTACAGTTTATTTCTTTCTGACAAAGTTACGAATAATTTCTTAAAGAGCGGCAAATATCTTGGCAAATCAATTTTATTCATAAATAAAACGTCATTTCCCTTTGCGTTTTCATTAAGAATGTTTACCTTTGCAGAGCATTTGGTTTTCGACCTCCTGTATCAGGGTGGAAGAACTAAGATGGGAATGCGGTTGGAATCCGCAACTATACCCGTAGCTGTATGTCCTTTTTATAGGGCAATCGATATGCGTCACTGTTCGATGAATGGTTAAGCCCTTCATCAAAGAATGGGAAGACACGGTTGTTCAAGGATAAAGTCAGAAGACCTGCCATTTGCGTAGCAACAAGTTTCTGCGGGAAAACGGAGACAGAATCAAATTAAGGAAGCACGCTTGTCTGCTCATGAATGATACTTGAAAAGTATCTATGTGTAGATTGTGTATGCAATACAAATAACTTTTTGGATTAAATTAATAAATTGTGATTGTTTGAAGGAGTCATGCAGTGATGCAAGGCTCCTTTTACTTTGACTTAATTATGACGTTGGACGTGAAAAAAAATATTATGATGCATTGCCATACCACAATGTTTAGTTAAAAGAAAGGAGTTATTGAATAACTCAAACATTTGTAAGTGCTCGCATTAAAAAAATCACTATCTTTGTGCAATGCATTAGACAAATTAATATGAAGATTCAAATTAAACGGGTGTATCTGCCTGCGGCAGACACCGATGGATTCCGTATATTGGTGGACCGACTTTGGCCCCGTGGCATAAAGAAAGAAAATGCCGGTGTAGACTTATGGGCAAAGGAACTCGCCCCATCAAACGAGTTGCGCAAATGGTTCGGTCATGTCCCCGAACGTTTCGAGGAATTCTCCAAACGCTATGTTGGGGAACTGAATGCGAACCCTAAAATCCATTCGTTAATTGATGACATTCTTCATCACGACACTATAACATTGTTGTATGCCGCAAAAGATGAAGAACATAACAATGCCATTGTACTCTCAAAAGTACTCCACAATTACGTAAGTAAGACTTGAGGCAGTCAGGATTGCAGAGGGCAAATAATAAAGTTATTTCTTTGTTATCTTTGCCTTGATAATATGCACATCGTGGATTGGGCGGTCGTTTTGGTCCGTCGGCAATTTCTCAATCTTTTCCACTACATCCATTCCGCTAACCACACGGCCGAAAACAGTATAACTGCCATCGAGATGGGGAGCCCCTCCAATCGTCTTGTACGTGTTACGCATCTCAGAAGTAAGTTTGAACTGACCATTTGTCCACTCATCGATCCGTTTTTGTGTATTGTCGAGTGCGGCATCATCGAACGTACGTCCGGTAACGATGGTGAATTGCGTTGATGAACTTTTCTTCTCGGGATTAGTCTCATCACCTTCACGTGCGGCATTAAGCATGCCACGCTGATGATAGAAGAGAGGAGCGCGGAACTCGGCTGGAATCCAGTCTTCAGGCGTCTCGTCGCCTTCACCCAGCATCTCCCCAGGTTTGGCGTTCTTACTAAGTCTATCGCCCGTTTGAATAATGAACTGATTGATTACACGATGCCACAGCACTCCATTGAAAGATTTGTTACGTACCTGTTTCAAAAAGTTGTCACGATGGAGCGGAGTCTCATTGAACAGTTCTACAACAATATCGCCAAAATCAGTCGTCAAGGTCACTTGAGGCCGGTGAGGATCGTTCAGTATTGCATCGCGGACAGTTTTGGCAATAAGTTCATATCCAAAGGCATCTGGATGGATTCCATCAGGAAAATGTTGTTTCATATTGCTCGTGGCAGTATGGAGGTCAATAACTTCCCACTTATGTTTTTTCGCGATCCTGTTGATCGCAGGAATAACCTCAGTCACTATTTTGTTATCGTCTATGCTCCATGCACGGCTGTAAGCCTTGGCGGGGTAAGCCAGAAGAATACGAGGATGGGATTGAAGTCCGGCAAAACTTTTGGCAATTTTCTCAAGTCCCTTCTGGTAGCGTTTCGCGTCAAGCCAATTTTGATCTTTAGTATCATTTGTGCCGAGCTTGATAATGACTATATCAGGTTGGAAGGCCAACGCTGCGGAGTACTCCATTGTCTCAGAATAAGGTTCATCAGCTTCATCCTGTGCACATTTACTATTGTGACCGAATTTATGGACATCGAATCCTGTACCAACCAATCTTTGCAGTTGTGATGGATAGGAATCTTTTACAGGATCTTTCACTCCATAACCATATGTGATACTGTTACCTACACAGGCGATTTTGACTGGTTGTTGTGCATTCAGCGCCACTACAGTCAAGAACAATGCTACCAGATTTAATATTCTCATGTTGAACTAAGTTTTAGTTTATTGAATGTGTTGTATTAATAACTTATATTATAAAACACTTAATCATAGAAATTCCAACTTATACCAAAACGTATGCACGAAGGATTGATAGGGTAACCAGGCGCCCAAAAATATCTGCCGTCACCTTGGTTCGCATGATAATACTGAACGTAGAAGCGCGTGCGCTTTAAATCAAAGTTGACATAAGCACTGATTATTGGGTAGTTTCCTATCTTGACGAGGTTTTGCTGATTCTGCGTCATAAACTGATTGATTAAAGGAGAGTAATCGGGAGCGTAATACTCCGTGAAGTACTTCAAGTCAGCACCCAATTCGCATCCCATGACTTGCGCAATGCGGAATTTGATGTACATGTTTGCGAAAAGCGAAAGGGTAGGGAGTGGTAACACTTCCTTCTTGCTCGTTTTCTGATAGGTGGCATCCAGCTCTATATGCAGAATGCTAAGTTTAATGTTTTGCTGCAAGTTGGCGCTGAGTACCTGTATGTCACCGGAATTTTGTTGTGGCGTGACATTATTTGAAAATTTAGTCGATGTGTCGTCGGTGTAAGCCAGTCCGGTGTTTGCAAAATATGTATAGTTCTTTATGTTCTCAGCCCCGACAGTGAGAATTGTGTTTGTATGTTTGATATTGAGAATCCCTTCAATCCGAGTACGGTTTTCACGTTCAAGGCTTCTGTCCCACCAAGCATGTGTAGAATGATAATGTCTGAAATAATATGACGGAAGCAAATGCTTGGCGAATGCGTTCACAACCAATTGTGCAGTATCGCCAAACACAGGCAAGTTGAGTTCGCCACGTCCTTTCAGGTAAAAATCGCCTGATCGTTCTCCTGTAATTGTAATTTTACCATCCACATTAAAATGCACACGCGTACCTTGAGTCCTAATCAGCTGCCCACCCACAGACACACAGTTCTCCGACACTTTCTTCTTGTCGAGCAACCGGGTAGACTGGGTCATTTCAGTGACAAACGTGTCAGGCATTTCGAAGCTTTGGTGGTTGAACTCCACATAAGCGTTGATGCCGGCTGCGGCATACTTATTAAAGCCTTCACGCAAGGATATACCGATTATATTTTTAACCTCAAAATCTTTTGTCCGGTCGTTGGTAGTGTCTGAATCCAAATATGTATTGGTGTAGTAGTTGTCGGGAGTGCTGTACGCCTTGTAATTGTGTCGAAGATACCGGAGGCTGAAAGTGTGGAATAGGCTGGTCACAGGGATGAATACCTGTTGGACGTTAATAGAATCGCCTACCATACGGTAGAAACCAATATTATATCGGTGATTGAAGTGTACAATGTCGTGTTCTTGCCGAGTCCATGTGTTGGAGAGATAAGTAGGAATATCGGTTGACTTAATGTTTGAACCCATAGCCTCTGGGTTGGTGATATAGTTCTCATCTGTTATTCCTCCATTTTCAGCCATCTTCATGAAGTTGTGAGTATAGAAGAATTTTACCTCGTACTTGTCGCCAAGATATGAAGCCCAACCCGACGAACCCATGTAGGAAGTCGACTGGTTGGCATAATATCCTTGACCATACATATAATCGTACAGGCCACCGAAATTGAACCGTTTACCGGCGTTGTTTGTATACACGACCTTTACGTGGTCATCGCCTGTGTCTTTTGAACCTACACAATTGTAAGTAGCGTTAAGGAAAGGGGACTTGGTGTTGTAGAATATGAATTTGTTGGCCGGAACGTAAAACTGGTCGAACGGACTGAGGAAAATAAATTCGTCATTATCGTCACGCTCCATGAATATACGGTTTAGACGTGGTGAGCCCAAATTGCCAAGATGATTGAAATGACCTGTTTTACCTTCTGGCAGATTACTGTTTTGAAACAAGTGCTGAGTTGTATCGACAGCAACGCTGCTTATGTTTCCATACACGTCATCTATGACCCATGCGCGAACATCGGCAGGTACAAACTTCTTGTCCTTCTTTGTATCTTCAACCGAATCTTCCTGTATCATGTCTTTGTCGGTATTGCTCTCCAACTCGCCAATGATACGTTGGGCAGATACCAATAATGGAATGAAAAAGAAGAAAGAAAGCAGTAGTCTTTTCATCAGAACATGAATCGGAGGTAAAACTCAATCACTTTTAAAAGTAAGGAGCCAAAGCCAACAGAGAAAAACAATACCTTCTGGTCGGGAAAGGCGAAGTAGATAACGATTGCAGCAACGAATCCAATCATGAACACAATATTAAGCACTTTGCGGGCAGTGCGTATTCCGTCAGAATGGTGAACCTTCTTGCCTTTATGCTTCTTTTTCTTGTCTGCCTCAAGTGCCTCGGCAATTATTTTATCTATATCGTCAGACTTCATTGTTACTTGATAATTGTGGCAATCTCAGAAAACAACTCATTCTTCAAGTCAATAGTCTTAACGCGGAATTTACGATTGTCTTTATAGAACTGTCCCTTCTTATTGAATGATTCCTCATCGGTGATGAATGATTCCGCGGAGAATCGTGATTTTTCGTCTGTAAAAGTGTAGACATACGATATATTTTTCATCGTCGCTGTTACAGCTCCGTCTTGCACTTCAATATATAATTTGTAATCGATTTCACTATAGTCTTTCTCAAGAAACCTGTTTCTGAATACAATTTCCTCATTGCCTTGACATTCCAGCTTTCCGGCAGTGTCGTCTGCCTTTACATTCGCCAAATTCAAATTACGGAAATAATCGTGGTCGGTCCACTTGCCGTTCTCCACATTTGGAAGGTAACGTGCGGATGCCCATGACGCAACAAGACGGTACAATTCAGATTTGGTCTTACCAGGAGCTGCTATAGTTTGCGTGAACACTACTTCACCATTTACAACAGGTACAGCACCTTGCATGTAAGGTGTATAGTCTTTCTGTTGTTTAGTTGAAGTCGTTCTCTTGCCGAACAATCCTTGACTTTGTGCATTGGAACAAAGAGGAACCAACGCCAACATGATTACAATTACAATTTTGTTCATATACAATTATTATTTGTTGATTGCGATTACATGATTACTATCGAGGGGCAAAATTACTGAAAAAAAACGTATGCACAAAATTTTCTTGAACTAACAACTGCTTTTTTATATAAAAGTTGTAACTTTGCAATCAAAGTCATAAACTAATAGTTATATAATAAAATTACAGTTTGAATGAAAAAGTTTGTTTGCTTGACACTATGTGTCTGTCTGATGTCAATTGTAGCATGTGGAGAAAAACCTGGCTACGTTATCACAGGGACCGCTGAAGGCATCGAAGACGGTGATTCGGTTTATTTGTGTAATATGCAAGGGTTCTTTGAGATGGTTCCTACAGATACGGCCATCGTGAAGAATGGCAAATTCGAATTTAAGGGAAACTATGACGGTGCATCACTCCGTTTCATAATTGCTACCCACAAAGGTCAGTCAGTAGGAAACTGGGCACAAGTGATATTGGAGAGAAAAGCCAATATTGACGTGCAGATATTCAGTAAGGATTCAAGGAAAGAAACCATTGTCAACAGTGATGGTCCTGAGTCCAAATTGTATGCTGACTATACAGCCCTACAAGACAAGTGGAATAAGATTCAACAGCCTTCATGGGACATTGTACGCGAACAAAAGGGTACGCCTGACGAAATTGCAGCTGCTCAGAAAGAAATGGACTCCATCACAGTTGAGATGCACAAAGCAGAAAAGCAATTTATGATAGATAATATGCCTTCGGGGGTGAGTGATATGGTACTCGAAGTAATATACAGCAGGGCTGACGACAAGGAAAAAAATGAACTGCTTGCCTTATTTAAAGAGAAAAGTCCTAACACTCCACACTACAAGAAAATCGTTGCTGATATCGAGGCTTCTAAAAGAAGTGAAGTGGGCTCTAAATACACAGATTTCGAAATGGATGATCCTGACGGGAAAAAACTGACCATCAGCCAATTTGTAAACAACAATAAGTACACTCTCATAGACTTTTGGGCCTCATGGTGCGGACCATGTTGCGCAGAAATGCCAAATGTAGTCGAAGCATATAAAAAGTATCATGATAAGGGATTGGAGATTGTCGGTGTATCGTTTGATAATAATAAGGATGCATGGTTGAGCGGACTGAAGCGGCTCAACATGACTTGGCCTCAGGTGTCAGACTTGAAAGGTTGGGATTGTGCGGCTTCCGGATTGTATAATATAAAAGCAATCCCTGCTAACATACTAATTGACAGTAAAGGTGTGATTGTAGCAAAGAATCTGCGTGATAAAGCTTTGCAAACAAAACTTGCAGAGTTGCTCCCATAAATACACCTTATATTATATAGGTATCGATTGTATTAGATGAACGTAAACATAGAACCATCGTGGAAGCGACAACTGCAAAATGAGTTTGACCAACCCTACTTTGCTAGTTTGGTGGCTTTTGTTAAGAATGAGTATGCACATCACATTGTTTATCCTCCTGGTAGACTGATATTCAATGCTTTCAACCAATGTCCGTTCGACAAAGTCAAGGTGGTACTAATAGGGCAGGACCCATATCATGAGCCTGGACAAGCACAAGGCTTGTGCTTCTCTGTCAACGATGGCGTTGCTTTTCCTCCCTCACTTAACAATATATTCAAAGAGATAGAATCGGACTTAGGCACGCCTGTGCCTACAAGCGGTAACCTCACGCGTTGGGCACAACAAGGAGTATTGTTGCTCAACGCAACTTTGACTGTCAGAGAGCATGCGGCGGGCTCACATCAGAACCATGGGTGGGAGCGGTTTACCGATGCAGTGATTCATATACTCAGTGAGAAGCGCGAAAACCTCGTATTTATCTTATGGGGTAGCTATGCACAAGGAAAGTCGTATTTGATAGATTCTAAAAAACATCTTGTGCTCTGCTCGGCACATCCGTCCCCGCTGTCTGCCTATAAAGGCTTTTTCGGCAACCATCACTTTAGCAAGACAAATGAGTATTTGCGTTCCAAAGGCATTGAAGAAATAAAATGGTAAAAAATATAGTATTTGATTTTGGAGGAGTGATAGTTCACTTGAATCCGGATGAAGCTTTCAGAAGATTCATCCATTTGGGTATCACAGATGCCAGACAGCAGATGGATATTTTTGGACAAACCGGCATCTTCAAAGAAGTTGAAACCGGAGTAATTACCGCAGATGAGTTCTGTCATAAACTTGCAGTTAAAGCACAACAAAAGGGAGGAAAATTTAAAGGGGTGTACAATCCAGCATTTACATTCGAAGAAGCTCAGTGGGCATGGCTTGGCTACATAAAAGACGTACCAAGAAAGAATTTGGATAACTTATTGAAGCTTAAAGAAAAATACAACCTCTATTTACTTAGCAATTTAAATCCATTCATGCAGCAATGGTGCGAAAGTGCAGACTTCAGTGGAGACGGTCATGGGCTTGATTTTTATATACCCAACAGATACTACAGTTTCCAACTACATGACTACAAACCTGCCCCATCGATATTTGAGAAGATGGTCAGATTGGCAGGAATAAAAGCCCATGAATGTGTGTTTCTTGATGACAGTCCAAGAAATGTAGAGGGTAGCGAGAAGGTTGGAATGAAAGGACTGTTTGTCGGAAAAGATGAAGATTGGACGAACCGTCTGTCGGACTTCCTTGATAATGATTATAAACGAGGTTAGAACCACAGTCATGAATAGAATACTCAACATTATCATTCTTCTGCTTACTTTTGTGCCAGCCTTTGCACAAAGTGACATATACGAAAAGGAGTTTCTCAAAAGCAATGGGGGTGTAGTTACCCAAGGAGACTCCGTCACACTGCTGAAAAGTGGAAAAGAGAAATTCGACGATTTGTTTGAGTCAGTCCGAAATGCAAAGTCGTTCATCCATTTGGAATACTTCAATTTCAGAAATGATTCAATTGCCGGTTTGTTATATAATGAATTAGCAAAGAAGGTGCATGAAGGAGTTGAAGTGCGTGCTATGTATGATGCATTCGGCAATTTTTCAAACAATCAGCCAGTCAGCAGGCACATGCATGATTCCATTGCATCGTTAGGCATAAAGCTGGTGAAGTTTGACCCACTTACTTTCCCCTGGCTAAATCATATTATGCCACGCGACCATCGTAAAATAGTAGTTATAGACGGTAAGATAGGCTATACAGGCGGGATGAATGTTGCAGATTATTATGTGAACGGATTGGAAGGTATCGGGCCATGGAGAGATATGCACATGCGTATAGAAGGTCCGGCGGTCAGTGAGTTGCATAAGATATTCTGCCGGATGTGGTACGAAGCGACAGGAGAGGAATTGAAAGGAACAAAGTATTTTCCACAACTTTATCCGCGTGGTAAATCTGAAGTGGCAATTGTAGACCGCCATCCAGGGGAGACAAACAAATCAATTCGTGAACTTTACATAAGCATGCTTGACAACGCTCATGACAGAGTGAGACTTGTGAATCCGTATTTCGTTCCGACCAAGTCGGTTCGTGATGCAATAAAACGTTGCATTGAACGTGGAGTGGATGTACAAATCATGCTAAGTGAAAAAAGCGACATTCCATTGACGCCTGATGCAAGCCATTATGTGGGACGCAAGATGCAAAAAAAAGGAGCAAAGGTGTACATGTTTCAAGGAGGTTTTCACCACACAAAGATGATGGTGGTAGATGACAAGTTCTGCACGATAGGGTCGTCAAACTTAGATAGCCGCAGCCTTAGATGTGACTATGAGGTAAATACTGTTATATTTGACAAACGGGTAACAGCGGAACTCGTAAGCATGTTTGAAGCGGACAAGAAAAGCAGTGTGGAAATGGACAACATATATTGGAAGAATAAAACGAAATGGAAACGGTTTGTCGCATGGTTCGGTAACATGTTGACTCCATTCCTGTAATACATCGTTGATATATAAGACAGAAACATAAATATAAAATAACAAGATGAAACTACGTTACACTTTTTTGAATTTGATTACATGGGCAATATTGCTGATGTCAGTTACATCAGACGCTATGGCACAACGATATCCTAAACGTGAATTTCGTGGGGCATGGATACAATGTGTCAACGGACAATATATAGGAAAGACAGCAGTCCAACAACGACAGATGCTGAGTACACAGCTTGACATACTTAAGAAGGCAGGCATTAATGCCATTTTATTTCAGGTAAGGGCAGAAGGTGATGCCCTGTATAAATCGACGTTCGAGCCCTGGAGCCGTTATCTGACAGGAAAGCAGGGCAGGGCACCAGAGGATGGTTGGGATCCACTGGCTTGGATGGTAGAACAATGTCATGAAAGAGGAATGGAGTGCCATGCGTGGATTAATCCTTATAGAGCGAAAACAGCCGGTACCACAGTCCTTGATCCAAAGCATGCGGCATACAGACATGCAGAACGTGTATTTAAATACGGTGACCTACTGATATTTAATCCTGCACTTAAAATTAATCGCGACTACACATGTATGATTGTGGAGGACTTGCTGACAAGATATGATATCGATGGAGTGCACATGGATGACTACTTTTATCCTTATCCATCAAGTAGTGCCGGGCCAATACCTGATGAGACAGACTTCAGAGACAACCCACGGGGATTCAAAAATATTGACGATTGGCGTCGTGACAACGTCAACCTGCTGATTCATGACATTCACAAGCTGATTAAGAACACAAAACCATGGGTTAAGTTTGGCATTTCCCCATTTGGAATATATCGCAACAATCCTGATGGCGTGAACAACAGAAAGGGTAGTGCTACACGTGGAACACAAAATTATGATGACCTGTATGCTGATGTAATTCTCTGGCAAGAGAAAGGTTGGGTCGATTATTTGATTCCGCAAATCTATTGGAACATAGGTTATGCTCCTGCCGATTACAAAGTTCTTTGTAACTGGTGGAACGATTATTGCGATAAACGGCCATTGTTCATTGGTCAAGATGTAGAGCGTACGGTGAAAGAAGCAGATCCGGCTAATCCGCAAATGCATCAAATGGTGAGCAAATATGCAATTATGCGTAGTGAACCAAACGTGTATGGCAGCTGTCAATGGTATGCCGCTGCAATGGTTAATAATCCAGGAAACTACAGGACCATGCTTGAACAAGAATATCATAAATATCCAGCCTTACAACCGCTTATGCCATTTATTGATAATAAAGCTCCTAAAAAAGTTGGTAAGATAAAAATAGAGTTTAAGAGTGGCAACGGAACGTACGGAAGCGGAAAAATATTCCTGACATGGAAGGCTCCTAAAGCTAAGAAAGAAATGGATAAAGTATATCAGTACGTTGTCTACCAGTTTGGTCCGGATGAGAAAGTAAATATTAAGCAAAACGACGCTTCGCACATTGTTGCAATCACGAACGTTAACCGCTATGAACTTGATGGAGACATGACCGGTTGTACGTTTGTCGTAACAGCACTTGACCGCTTACATAATGAGTCGAAACCCGTTAAAGTCAAACTTTAATCAGTGAACACGATTTTTTAATGGAAAAGGATCCATTCGTTTGATCTTGTCGTATGTTTTTGCTATCTTTGTAGTTGGATTACACCTTAGAAGGAGACGCCGGACATTGCTGCAGCCCTCATAGGATGGTCAAAAGACAATAACAAAACAATGAATTGGATTATTTTAATTATTGCCGGACTATGCGAGTGTGGGTTTACATTCTGTCTCGGCGAAGCTAAGTCGAAGACCGGAATGGAACATACATTGTGGCTCGGTGGTTTCTTGGTTTTCACAGTTCTCAGTATGGCACTACTTGCCCACGTTGCTCATCACCTGCCACTCGGTACAGCCTATCCAGTTTGGACTGGTATAGGAGCTGTTGGAACAGTCCTGTTAGGCATAGTTGTATTTCACGAGCCGGTCTCCTTTTGGCGTTTATTTTTTATAACAACCTTGATTATATCCATCATCGGACTTAAGGCGGTGTCTAAATGAAATAGACGTTACAATATCAGTTTTTGATCATCGTTATAATCATCTTGAAGTCGGTATCTGCACGTACGCTATGAACGTGTCCTGATGGTATGGTGAATATCTCTCCTGTCTTGACTTTGTGCTCCACGTCGTCTAAGACCATTGTCATTTCTCCATCAGTCACTTGAATAAAAGCATCGTAAGGGGCAGAGTGAGGACTGAGTTGCAGCCCTTTACCAAATGCAAAAAGAGTTATGCTTCCTTTATCGTTGTGGATCAATTCCATGCTGACGATTCCACCTTCTTGATAACTAACCACTTCATTAGGATTTAGTGTTGTTCCTTTTTTTGGATTGTGCCATGATTTCTTTGTTTTAATTTTATTACACCTTATTTATTAATATGTCATTCAGCAAAAAGGCTGATTGTTTCCAATTACAATGCTAAGTCATTCATTTGTTTGTTCTGGCGTTCTGCTTTCGTCATCAGTTTCTTTATTTACACGTAGAGCTGCGAAAGGCGCAAATTGCGCTGCACGGTCGTGCATTGACATTTGTGGATGCTTCTTTGACACATGGTGCGGCATGTTGATTATATCATTAAAAATATCTGTCATGCCTTGTGTCCTCCTATTTGATTGTTGCGTTCACGGGCAGTGGCTCCTTCGTTGAAGTTGAGTCCTTTTAGAATGGCGTTCTTTCCGAACTTCTTTTTGATGTTGATGAGTGTTTCTTGCACTCTTTTTTCCTTCTCTAATGTGCGGCCAAGTCGCCTCGCCTCTTTACGCTGTTTTTTGTAATTATCAAATATATCAAGTTGGGTAGGGAGTGAACGCTGTTTACCAACGTACACCAATGGTTCACTGGCAATATGGTTTGCACAGATATTCAATCGTCTGACAAGTAGCAACGGATTGGCTGATTTTTCAAATAAGCGGCGTGTTGCCTCAACGATCATCCGTCCCGATGACGTACGCATGGTTAGGTTTGCCGTTGCATGTGCGTGTTTCGGAACCGTACGTCCATAATGGTCAAGACTGACCGGACCATCATACATGGTATGTATCGTTTTATCTGTCATGTTTTCCTTGTCATATCCAACCGTGATGACTATTTGATCTGTAGTCAGGCGTTTTTCCACAAGTTCGAGAGCAAGTGCGTCAGCCATTTCCATTATTACAGTCTTTGCCTGCTCAAAGGGATAAGGAGAATGCAGCACCTGCCCGTTGCTAAGAGATCTCACTTCCGGCTTGTACGATTTTATGTCGTCAATAGTACATGGTTCCCAACCCCATGCATGGTCAATAAGCAATTCTGCACTGACACCAAATAGTTTGTAGAGCAGTTCTTCATTGTTCAGTGAGCAGCGCGCTATTTGTCCCATGGTAAAAATTCCGTGTTGTTCGAGTCGTGCGGCTATTCCATGCCCGACCCTCCAGAACTTGGTCAGCGGTTGGTAGTCCCACAATTTGCGCCTGTAACTCATCTCGTCAAGTTCTGCGATACGAACGCCGTTTTCATCGGCCGGCATTTTTTTTGCCTCTATGTCCATTGCAACTTTGCACAGATACAGATTGGTTCCTATTCCGGCTGTCGCGGTAATGCCTGTCTGCTGCAGTATATCCTTTATCATGCGTTGTACTAATTCGTGTGCCGTCAGTTTGTATAGTCTCAAGTATTCTGTTGCATCGACGAACACCTCATCTATGGAGTATATATGAATGTCTTCCGGCGCGATGTATTTGAGATAAATTTGGTATATGCGTGTACTGTATTCGATATAGCTTGCCATGTGAGGTACTGCGACAATGTAGTCGAGTCCCAACTCTGGATGTGCTGACAGTTCGGTGTCAGATACTGATGTGCCTGTGAATTTATGGTGTGGGGCATATACAAGACGCCGTTGGTTTACAAGCCTCACTCTTTCGATTACTTCAAACAAACGAGCCCTGCCTGCTATGCCGTATGCTTTTAATGAAGGAGACACTGCAAGACAGATTGTCTTTGCTGTGCGACTTGCATCAGCGACAACCAAATTCGTAGTCAGAGGATCTAACGAACGCCTTACACACTCTACTGACGCGAAAAACGACTTTAAGTCAATGGCGATATATGTCTTATTCTGTTGCATACTAATTTGTCACTCTGTAATTTGACAAAGGTACAAAATATTCTTCAATCTTATGCCGGGCTTTGTAAAAATTGCATGTGCAATATCAATGTGCGGAGATTTATTTGTATCTTTGCCGATAGACAAATTATATACATATTATAATTAATAATTATGGACAAACTACCAAATGATCCGGCAATGTTAGTGTCGGCAGTTAACATGCTATTACGGGATGAGGAATTCGATTCGTTGGAAGAATTGTGCTTCAACTTCGATACTACAGCAGAAAAAGTGAAGGAGCAACTTCAAGATAGCGGATATATTTACAGTGAAGAACAGAAACAATTCCGTCCTGCCGGTTATGAGACAAATGTAGATGCAAAATGATTTCAAAAGACAGTATTGAATCCGCTTATTGCTTCTTTCATCAGAAGCTGCGTGTGTATCAGTATTCGAAACTCGACTGGCAGAAAGATGACATAGAACTTGCCATCAGTGAATATGTTGATGATATGGATAAGGCGCTATACCATCAATTGGCTGGAGGCAAACAAGAATTTCTGCTTGATCACGAAAGTTTCGAGGAAGACTTAACGCGGGCCGTCAATTCGTTAGAAAAGATGATGAAATGATGGAGGCATGCCACCTAAATCGGGTAGCGAACAGAATCTGCCTTCAAAATTTTGTAGAACGGGAATTTGTGTGTAAATTTGTAATCTGAAAATATTGTAGAACAAAAAACTCAACACTAAGCAATGGAAAGAGACAACGTGATTTTCTCCTTAATAGAGCGTGAACACCAACGCCAGAAGAAGGGAATAGAATTGATCGCTTCGGAAAATTTTGTAAGCGACCAGGTGATGGAGGCTATGGGTTCATGCCTTACTAATAAATATGCTGAAGGCTATCCAGGCAAACGTTACTATGGCGGATGTGAGATAGTGGATATAGTAGAACAAACAGCTATCGACCGTGTGTGCAAACTCTTTGGAGCAGAGTATGCTAATGTTCAACCACACTCTGGAGCGCAAGCAAATGCCGCTGTACTCTTTGCAGTACTGAAGCCTGGCGATACTTTCCTTGGGTTAAACCTCGACCATGGAGGGCATCTCTCACATGGCAGCAAGGTGAATACAAGTGGTATATTGTATAATCCTATAGGTTATAATTTGAATAAGGAAACATGCAGGGTAGATTATGATGAGATGGAACAGCTTGCACTTCAACATAAGCCCAAACTGATTATTGGAGGTGGTTCTGCATACAGCCGTGAATGGGACTATGCCCGTATGCGCAAGATTGCTGACGAGGTGGGTGCATTGCTTATGATCGATATGGCTCATCCTGCAGGTCTAATCGCTGCCGGACTTCTTGACAACCCTCTTAAATACGCACATATAGTTACGTCAACAACACACAAGACATTGCGTGGACCAAGAGGTGGCATTATACTCATGGGCAAAGACTTTGAAAACCCATGGGGACTTAAAACTCCGAAGGGACAGGTAAAGATGATGTCGCAAATCCTTAACTCAGCGGTATTTCCAGGTGAACAGGGAGGTCCACTTGAACATGTTATTGCTGCCAAGGCAGTAGCATTCGGAGAAGCTCTGACTCCTGAATTTAAAGTATATCAGCAGCAAGTGAAAAAGAATGCTTCGACTTTGGCACAAGCACTTATTGACCGTGGATTCTACATCTGCTCAGGAGGAACAGACAATCATAGCATGCTGGTCGATCTGCGTACAAAGTACCCTGACCTTACAGGCAAGGTGGCAGAGAAGGCTTTGGTCGCAGCCGATATCACAGCAAACAAAAACATGGTGCCATTCGATACGAGAAGCGCATTCCAAACATCCGGAATTCGGCTCGGCACTCCGGCAATTACCACGCGTGGGGCAAAAGAAGATCTTATGCTCGAAATTGCCGAGATGATAGAAACAGTGCTCAATTCACCTGAGGATGAAGCTGTAATTGCACGTGTCCGTTCTCATGTGAACGACATCATGAAGGATTATCCAATTTTTGCATGGTAAGCGAGAATAATGTGAAGGAACCATTATTGGGTAAAACAACTGCTGAAATCCAAGAGATTGTGACAAATCTCGGTATGCCAAAATTCACTGCTAAGCAAATGACCCAATGGCTATATCAGAAGAATATTTCCGATTTCTCTGACATGACCAATATATCGAAACGTTATAAGGAATTATTGACGGAGAAATACACTGTGGGGACAATTGCTCCAACTGAAAGGCAGGTGTCGGCAGACGGAACAGTGAAGTATCTTTTCCCAACATCGGAAGGAAAGTTTGTTGAGACGGTGTACATACCGGAACATGAAAGGGCTACTTTGTGTGTTTCGACTCAAGTTGGATGTAAGATGGGATGTATGTTCTGCCAAACAGGAAAACAGGGGTTCGATGGCAATTTACGAGCCTCTGATATCCTTAATCAAATATATTCCATTGAAGAAAAGAATTCTTTGACCAACATAGTGTTTATGGGACAAGGTGAACCACTTGACAACTATGATAACCTATTGCGTGTAATAAGGCTCATTACGTCCGACGCAGGATGGGCTTGGAGTCCTAAGAGAATTACGGTTTCTACTGTCGGACTGAAAAAGAATATGCAAAGGTTCCTTGATGAGTGTGAGTGTCATCTTGCTGTCAGTATGCATTTCCCTCTTCATGAACAAAGGGAAAAATACATGCCTGCTGAGAAACAGTTTCCTATAGAAAAAATTGTTGCATTGCTAAGACAGTACGATTGGAGTCATCAACGGCGTCTATCATTTGAGTATACCATGTTTGATGGTGTAAACGATTCTACTTTGTATGCAAAGGAGATTGTCAAACTATTGCAAGGTATTGATTGCAGAGTCAATCTCATACGCTATCACCGCATAGAAGGTGTCTCTTTGAATGAGTCGCCAATGACAAGGATGACAGCGTTCAGGGACTATCTGACTAAACATGGCGTATTTACAACAATCAGAGCATCCCGTGGACAAGATATAGATGCTGCATGTGGACTGCTCACAACTAAAAGAAAGGACCAATAAAACTATAACTATGAAAATTCAGAAAGCAAACAGAAGGAGGACAGTACATGCAATGTTGTGCATTGCATGTGTAACCTTGGGGCTTGCTTTAACTGCTTGTTCGGCAAATCCAGATGTCCCCAAACGCAAACATCATCACTCATGGTTGGTTCCAACATCGAGTGGTAATCCGTACGAAGTGATGGTGGTGTGTGCCGATTCGTTGTGGCAAGGTTATGCAGGCAAAGCAATGCGCGATGTCCTTAATAAGGAATTGCCAATGCTGCCACAGCCTGAGCCGATGTTTCATGTGAGTCATATCACACAAAGAAACTATAATCGTATAACGAATATTTTTCGAAACATAATCATACTTGAAGTTGATAATCAGACTACTCAACCTAAGATGACTTATCAACGCAATGTGTATTCAGATCCACAAATTATAATAACAATTAAGGGACCGAGTGGAAATAGTATCTCGACATTTATCACCGAACAAACGAAGGTCTTAATAAAGAACTTGTCGGCAGAGGAGATTAACCGTAATGCATCATTGTTGGAAGATGAGTATAACATTAAATTTTATCGTAAATGCAAAGAGATGTTTGGCTGTGAGTTGTTTATTCCAAATGACTTGTTGAAGATGAAGGAAGGCGCCAACTTCCTATGGGCATCCAACGATGGGTTGTCTACCATTCAAAATATATGCGTATACACCTATCCATATGTTTCAGAGAAGGTATTCACACGGCATGCTTTCATAGCGATTCGTGACACAGTCATGAAACGCAATATTCCAGGAGCACATCCTAATCAATACATGACGACAAATCCAGATTATGTCAGTACAAAAGCCATTAATGTGCGTGGCAGGTATGTGTTTGAAGCACGCGGACTATGGAGAATGGAAAACGATATGATGGGAGGGCCGTTCATTTCGCATTCCACTGTCGATACGGTAAACAACAAGGTAATTGTGGTTGAGGGTTTCGTATACGCTCCAGAAAAGATGAAACGCACGATGATTCGTCGTTTGGAAGCCGCACTATATACTTTACGGTTACCATCTGCAGTACAAAAGCCATTAATGTGCGTGGCAGGTATGTGTTTGAAGCACGCGGACTA
>CAYVNW010000045.1:0-18573 GCA_964452915.1 uncultured Bacteroidaceae bacterium
CTAAGGTTCGCACATCCCTCAAATGCTCCGTTGCCTATTTGTGTTATACCTTCAGTGCGCCGGACTCGATGACGGGCAAATCGTAGAATTGTTGAGTGTCGCACGCAGTACGGTGTGGCGGTGGCGTAATGACTATAACGAGCTTTAAATAAATGTTTAAGTAAAGGTATTGCATACAAACCCGCCCCTTCCTGCTATGATTGAGGAAGAGGCGGGAACATATAAAGTCGTTAATTTGTTACTTTACTTCCCAAGTGTCGTTGGTTTCGAGAAGTTCGGCGAAGTTATGGTACTTCTTTACAGCTTTGATATCTTCGATTTGTTTGTATACACATTCATCGTATGTAGGTGCTTCAACATCTCGGATTACACCCAAAGCGATTGGGAAACCATCATTGTTGCCCATTAACGCCAGTTTGAGTTGCAATGTGTTGTCTTCACAATGGGCGTCGTGAACCAATATGTCGTCTTCGGTGATTCCGTCTTTGCCAATTTCAACAATCTTAAGTCCGAAACCATCTTGTACAAGTCCAAATTCCTTGTGTTCTCCGAAGATCAGAGGTTTGCCGTGCTCCACGTAAATAGCGTTCTTTGCACGTTCTGCAGGAGTATATACACTGTCGTGTGCACCATTATTGAATATGACGCAGTTTTGTAGGATTTCACACACACTTGCGCCTTGGTGGTTGTATGCCGCTTTCAGTATCTCTACAGTTCCTTTTGAGTCGGATGCGACTGCACGGGCAAAGAAGTGACCCCTTGCGCCAAAGCAAAGCTCAGCAGGGCGGAACGGGTCTTCAACAGTGCCATAAGGACTTGATTTGCTGACAAAGCCACGTGGACTTGTAGGGCTATACTGTCCCTTAGTCAGTCCGTAGATGCGGTTGTTTAGCAATATCATGTTTAGATTGATGTTGCGTCGGTTGGCATGAATGAAGTGGTTCCCACCGATAGCCAAACCATCACCGTCGCCGCTTACTTGCCATACTGTAAGGTGTGGATTTACAATTTTGCACCCTGTGGCAATGGCTGCCGCACGTCCGTGTATAGTGTTCATTCCGTAGGTCGCCATATAATGTGGCAGGCGGCTTGAACAACCAATACCTGAAATAACCGCTATGTCTTTAGGCGCTACACCAATCTCTGCCATTGCTTTATGCAGTGAGGCAAGGAAAAAGTGGTCTCCACATCCAGGACACCATCTTGGCTGTCCTTTCTTAAAGTTTGCTGCTGTATATGCCATAATGATTGTCCTTTCTGTTATTTGTTGATTATTTCGTTGAATGCATCTACTAATTCAGACACTACAAAAGGCTGACCTTTAACTTGGTTGAATTGGTATGGTACGAATCCATCGACTTTCATCCTAAGCCATCCTGCGAGTTGACCCATATTCTGTTCTGCTACGACTACCTTCTTGTATTGTTTTAGTACTTCGGACGTGTTTGCAGGAAGTGGGTTTACATATTTGAAGTGGGTGAGTGCCACCTTCTTACCGGTTGCACGCATTTCATCCATTGCGGCATGCAAGTGCCCATATGTTCCGCCAAAGCCGACAATGAGCAACTCTGCGTCATCTTTGTCACCAAGCACTTCGAGGTCTGGTACTTCGATGCGGTCAACTTTCTCCTTACGCAGACGTGTCATGAGGTCGTGGTTCTCAGGATCGGTAGATATGGCACCTGTTTTGTTGTCCTTCTCAAGTCCACCGAGAACATGCTCGAATCCTTCCCTTCCAGGAATAGCCCAATAGCGTACTTTTGTCTTCTCGTTACGCATATATGGAGTCCAAGTTCCCTTGAGCTCCTCCGGAACGTATGGCGGATTGATTGATGGATAGTCGGCAAGGTTAGGCAACTTGAATGCAGCAGAGCCATTTGCCACGTATGCATCGGTCATGAGTATCACAGGTGTCATATGTTCAAGAGCCATTTTGCATGCAGAGTATGCAGCGTCGAAGCAGTCGGTCGGACTGGTTGCCGCTATTACAGGCATAGGACTTTCACCGTTACGTCCAAACAGGCATTGAAGCAGGTCGGTTTGTTCCGATTTTGTCGGAAGTCCTGTGGCAGGACCTCCACGTTGTACATCGATAACGACAAGTGGAAGTTCCATGATGACAGCAAGGTTCATTGCTTCGCTCTTTAAGCATATACCCGGTCCGGAAGTGGATGTGGCAGCAAGAGCACCGGCAAAAGAAGCACCTACAGCTGATGCGCAACCTGAGATCTCATCCTCACACTGAACTGTAATGACTCCAAGGGATTTATGTTTTGAGAGTTCATGAAGTATGTCGGTCGCAGGGGTGATAGGATACGAGCCAAGGTATAGTTTTAGCCCTGCTTTCTCTGCGGCTGCAATAAGTCCGTAGGCAGTAGCCTTGTTACCTGTTATGTCCATGTACCGTCCTGGCACTTTCTTCTTCGTCTCTATTCTATATACATTGGCAACTGAGCTGTGTGTATTGTGCCCATAGTCGTAACCTGCTTGTATGACTTTTATGTTTGCTTCAGCAACTCCTGGTTTCTTCGCAAACTTTTCTTTTAAGAAATTAAAAGCAATGTCCAAGTCACGGTCGAACAACCAGCAAACCAGGCCAAGGGCAAACATGTTCCGGCACTTAAGCATTGCCTTAAGGTCCATGCCTGTATCGGCAAGGCAGTCCTTTACCATTTGGGTTATAGGGCAGGCAATAACTCTGTCCGGGTCGATACCCATTTCTCCAAGGTAGTCTGATGTTTTGAATGCCGCTTTGTCCAAATCTCTTTTTGCGAAAGAATCTGTGTCAATGATGATTGCTGCTCCTGGTTTTGCGTAACGGTACTGCGTTTTTAGAGCTGCTGCATTCATTGCAACAAGCACGTCGCATTTATCACCTGGCGTGTACACTTTGCTTGCCCCGATATGTACCTGAAAGCCTGAGACACCGGTGAGCGATCCTTGCGGAGCACGTATGTCTGCCGGATAATCAGGGAAAGTGCTGATGCTATTACCTACAGTCGCTGATACTGTAGAGAAGATGTTTCCGGCAAGTTGCATGCCGTCACCGGAATCACCTGAGAACCGGACAACCACTCCGTCCAATTCTTTAATTTCCAATTCGTCTGACATAATAATTATATATCGAAAATTATAAATCTTAATGCATTATGGTCCTGTGTTTTGTATAAAACCTGCATATACTTTGCAAATGTAGATAAAGTTCGTTTCATAACCAAACAAATTAACAAGTAAACGTCAATAAACGGAATAAAAAAATACTTGTGTCAATGATTGCCAATCACGAATGTCACAGAAATGAAAAAGGGTCCGTATACAAATACAGACCCTTTTTCCAAAGTAAAATTACTTAGTGTTTTGAGAGAATTGAAACTTCACAGTTTCATTCGTAATTAGGTTTTAGTTAAAGCATATAAAAGAAATGATTGTTATTTATCTTTTTAAGCAGCTATTCATAAATTACATCTTTCTGTCCGGGTGTTGACGAGTGGTTTCCCAAGGAATCATTTCGTGCAATCACATCTGACTTGTTTTGGTCAATAATCTTGATCTTAGCTGTTATATCTTCTTTTTTAATATAAGTGTCACCTGTTTGAACTGTAATTGGCACAACTGAGTTCATTTGCATTGTCCTTTCGGAGATGTTGCCGATTGTGATAGCAACCGCAACCACTGCCGCAGCCTTCAGAATTGGAGCGAATCTGTCTGACAACTTGATGTGTTTTGCTTTGACAGTATTCTCGTGCTCAAGCAAAGACTCCATGCGCTCGCCGAATTCCTCTCCGAGCTTTTCCTCTGATTGGGATGCCTCGTATTGAAAGAGAGGTGCGTATTGGCGCATGTTCTCCGGAATGTCCGGCTGGCTGAAGAACGTACGTAGTATTTGTTCCTCCTCCAATGTCGTTTTGCCTTCCCAATAGCAATCCAACAATTGTTCTATGTATTGATAATTCATCATTTGTCTTCCTTTGTTTGTTTAAGGAACTTGTCCTTGATTGTTTGCCTTGCTCTGAAGAGATTAACCTTGACGTCTGAAATTGATATGTCCATTATTTCAGCAATGTCTTGATAACTTTTGCCCTCAACATCACGGAGTTGTAATGTGGTGCGTTGTTTCTCGGAGAGCGATTGGATGATTCTTTCAACTGTGGCATATTGTTGCTTGCTGTTGAGCTCATCATCTTGAGTTTGGGAGTTATCCGGACGGTCATGTATACTTTCATCTAATGAGATGTTCTGCCGTTCTTTCTTTTCGATCCTGTCTAAGGAGAGATTCCTGCATATCCTTAATGAGAAAGTCTCTATATTTTGGATTGTACTCCATTCGTCTCTCAGATTCCAAATCTTTATCAGCGTATCTTGAACGATGTCTTCTGCTTCCTCCCTGTTGAGAGTAATCCGCAAAGCTTGCCTAAAGAGCTTGTCCTTTAATGGATATACATCATTTTTGAAGCTGATTTCTTTCATCCCTCTATAATTAAGACGGATGAGTTTGCCAAAGGTTACAACTCATCCGGAAAAATTTTTTATGCTTTTGTGATTTTGGTCCCATGAGACCCGTCTATAGCGTTTGCTTTCGTTATGATTACCTCTTTTACTCCTTCGTTGAGTGCATTGATGGAGTTTTGTATCTTAGGAATCATTCCACCTTGAATTATTTTATTTTCAATCAAGCGTTGATAATCGGATTCTGTTATGTGCTCAATGACGCTACTTTCGTCGTTCTCGTTTTTCAAAACACCTGCTTTTTCAAAGCAGAACATCAAAGTGACATCGTAGAATGCAGTTAGTGCTTTTGCTACCTCGCCGGCAATTGTATCTGCGTTTGTATTAAGCAAATCTCCTTTCCCGTTGTGAGTAAGAGGTGCCATAATGGGGACGACACCTGCTTCAATTAAGGATGACAAGCGCGGAGCATCGACTTTGTCGACATCACCTACAAATCCGAAATCAATGGGATTTGCCTGTCTTTTATGGGAAAGTATCACATTCATGTCGGCGCCAGTCAGTCCTAAAGCATTAATTCCTTTCGACTGCAATTTTGCGACGATATTTTTGTTGACGAGTCCGCCATAGACCATTGTGACCACTCTGAGCATTTCTCCATTGGTGATGCGCCTGCCGTCAACCATTTTGGTTTCGATGCCTAATTTGGCAGCAAGACTGGTAGCGCTCCTTCCACCTCCGTGCACAAGCAGTTTATTCCCTTTAATAGCAGCAAAGTCGTCAAGGAAGTGTTCCAATGATTCAGGTTCCTCAACGATTTTACCTCCTACTTTTATGACTGTAAGCTTTGTCATTTACCTATAATTCTTTTAATTGCATCAACGTAATGTTGAATTTGGTTCTCACTTGTTATTGTCTCTATATTAATCTTGTGATTTGCCTGCAGGTAGAACTTCTCACGTTCCTTAAGCGAGTCTGATATATATGCCTTTAGCTCGTCATCTGTCTTCCCATCGACCAATGGACGCTTCGAACCTCCCATACGTATATGTGACATAAGAGTCGGTATTGAAGCTTGCAGATAGATGGTATCAGACTCTTTATTCATAAATCCGATATTATCGAAGAAACAAGGTGTTCCTCCGCCGACCGACAGAACGATGTCTTTTTGCTTCAGAACTTCGTGCAGCATTTCCTTTTCGATATTCCGGAAGCCCTGTTCACCATGTTCGGTAAATATTTGAGGGATGGTTTTGCCGGTGCGTTCCTCAATAAACCAGTCCAGGTCATAGAAGCGCCTGCCGATATCGTGTGCCAGAGCCTTGCCAAGGGTGGTTTTTCCTGCACCCATATATCCTATGAGGACTACGTTATTAGCCATCAAGCATTTTGTTTTTTAGTACGTCTTCCTCTTGGTGATGCGGCTTTATTCTCTTGTGCTTTTATTATCTCAAGACATTGTTCCGCAGTAAGCGCCTTCGGGTCTGTTATGTTCTTGGGCAGTTTGTAGTTCGTTCCTTTGTAATATAGATAAGGGCCGTATCTGCCTGTTAGTATTTCAAGTTCCGGTTCTTCGGCAAACTTTTTCAAGTGTTTTTTCTGGTCCGCTGCTTGTTTGTCCTTAATGACTTTGATTGCTTCGTCTAAGTTAATTGTCAGAGGGTCGTAACCATTAGGCAGGGATGTATATTTCTTATTGTAAAATACATACGGACCAAATCTGCCGGAGCCAATCTCAACTTCTCCACCTTCGTACGTACCGAGTATCCGTGGCAGTTTAAAGAGTTCCATTGCCTCGTCGAATGTAATGGTCTGAATACTTTGTCCCTTCTTTAGTTGTGCAAAACGAGGCTTTTCGTTATCGTCAGCAGTCCCGATTTGCGCTACAGGTCCGAATCGCCCGATTTTGACCGATACTTGTTTGCCTGTAGCAGGGTCGGTACCTAAGATACGTTCTCCTGTTTTGTGTTCCGTCTTGTCGTTCAAAGTCTTTTTTACCAACGGCTCAAAATCCTTATCAAAATCTTTAATAACGTCCTTCCAATTCTCCTTGCCTTCGGCTATCTCATCAAAATCCTTCTCTACATTGGCTGTGAAGTTATAGTCCATGATCTTAGGAAAATATTGAATGAGGAAGTCGTTAACAACTATACCGATATCAGTAGGGAAGAGTTTTGACTTCTCCTGTCCGACAATTTCAGTTTTTAGTGTTTCCTTGACTTGTCCATTGGTAAGTTTTAGTATCCTGTACTGACGTTTCACACCTGGCTTATTGCCTTTCTCTACATATTCGCGGTGTTGTATGGTTGATATAATCGGAGCATAAGTAGAAGGGCGTCCTATGCCGAGTTCTTCCAACTTACGGACTAAGCTGGCTTCTGTATATCGTGGTGGAGCTTGAGTGAATCTTTCGGTTGCGTGTATATCAGCAACCGGAAGTTGCATCCCCTCTTTTATATTCGATGGCAGACTCTTTTCCTCATCTATCTGTTCGTCATCTTCCATAGATTCCTTATAAAGACGCAGGAAACCATCGAAAGTCACTACCGATCCGGTCACTACAAACTCTTGGTCCGTGCCGCTGACTTTGATTTTGATTGTTGTCTTCTCAATTTCTGCGTCTGCCATTTGAGATGCCAGAGTGCGTTTCCAAATCAGTTCATATAAATGCCGCTCTTGTGCGTTGCCGGATATTTCATGATTGGAAACATATGTAGGTCTGATTGCCTCGTGTGCTTCCTGGGCACCCTTTGAAACTGTGTGGAAATTTCTTGTCTTACTATATTTCTCTCCCCATTGCTTGATGACTTCATCGCGGCTTGTACCGAGGCAAAGTGATGACAAGTTCACAGAGTCTGTACGCATGTATGTTATGTATCCGGATTCATATAGCCTTTGGGCAAGCATCATTGTTTGTGATACCGTGTATCCAAGTTTGCGTGCAGCTTCCTGTTGGAGAGTTGAAGTAGTAAAAGGAGGTGCCGGTGACCTTTTAGTCGGTTTCTTTGTAATCTCTGATACGGTAAAAGTCTTCCCGTTCAGTGATTCAAGGAATTTGGCTGCTTCTTCTTTTGTGCTGAATCTTGTATTGAGATTGGCATTCAATTCAACTGTTTGCCCATGTTCATCGGTAACTGTAAAAATAGCGTCAACCTTATATGATGATTCAGGAATGAATTTCTCAATCTCGCGTTCCCGTTCTACAATCAGTCTGACTGATACTGATTGTACACGGCCTGCTGATAAAGCTGGTTTTAATTTTTTCCACAATACAGGTGACAACTTAAATCCTACGATTCGGTCGAGTACGCGCCTTGCTTGCTGTGCGTTAACCAAGTTGATGTCTATTGTTCGTGGGTGCTTTATTGCATCGAGAATGGCGTTTTTAGTAATTTCATGAAATACTATGCGCTTTGTCTTTTCAACATCCAATCCCAAAACTTGTGCCAAATGCCATGAGATAGCTTCCCCTTCACGGTCTTCATCGGATGCGAGCCACACTGTTTCTGCATTTTCAGCGTTCTTTCTTAGTGATTCTACGACAGCTTGCTTATCCTCCGGTATCTCATATTCGGGGTTGAGGCTATCGAGGTCCACTCCGAAATCTTTCTTTTTCAAGTCACGAATGTGACCATAACTTGACACTACTTTATAATCTTTGCCAAGAAACTTTTCAAGCGTCTTCGCTTTAGCGGGAGACTCCACTATTACAAGATTCTTTTGCATCTTTAATCCTCTTTATTCTTGTTTCGGGCTGCAAATGTATGAAAAAAGATTATTCAAGTATATACGATTATATGTGGAAAGTCTTTTTTTTATGTTTTATTAAAATATAGCTTGTATAAATTTGTAATTCTTTGAATTCAAATCACACCTTATTATATTAATGTGTATTTCTTTTCTACTCCACTACTTCCCACGACTGACGGGGCAGAAGTCAATATAAACAAATTGGGTTGGCTTGTAAGTGAGCCAACCCCGTCTTATCTTATTGGAATGCGTTCTCGCTAAGTCCTTTGCCGGTAATTGCCAGGTCCGACATGTATGACGGTACCGGTTTACCAAGATATTTGTCAACATATAGTTTTGCCAAATACTGGCTTAGCATAAAACCGTGTCCGCGCAGCCCTGTCAACAATCCCACATTAGGATCGACAATATACCGTGGTTCGATGTAGTAACCAGCCCAAGTAGCATGGAATCCTACTGAAGCAAGGTTTGGAATCCATTCTGCGAATACTTCACTCACAATCTGTAAGAACTCCTTGCTGTTGTACTTAAGGTTCTTGCCGGCTTCTGCGGCATCGCAGTCGGGTGATGCACAGCCGATGATCTGTCCGGTATGCAGGAACTGCTGCCCATATACAGCGTTGAAACCTTTATAGTGCCTGCGGTCGATTATCATGTCGAGTGAGTCTCCATTAGGCCCGAGATTAGGCAATCGCCGTGTGATAAATGCTTGATGTTTGACCGGATATAGTTGGGTATCGATTCCAAGCATGTCGGTGAATTTTTCACTGCCGTAGCCCATTGAGTTGACAAAATGCTCGCATATGAATTCCACGTATTTTCCCTCATGAGTACGTACGAGCGCACGATATGTACCGTTCTCTTTCTCAATATGCAGCAGCTCGCAGTCTTCCATCAGCGTGCCCCCATGCTGTATGGCTACTGAACGGACATACTCAATTGTTTTTCCCGGAGTGGCTTGCCAGCATCCGTTTGAGATGAGAGCATGTGAATATGTAGTGCTCTTAGTGTTCCATTGCGGTGATATTTCCTGAGGAAAATCCTTACGCTCAATCATGTAGGCATCACTCCATGCGCGTGAGGCATCAAGTGACTTGTATGTTGCCTCATCGTGAACGAGGTTGATATACTTGGTCATTTTCAAGTCAATATTATAGTGGCTTTGTACGTCCTTGAATATCTCCAGTGCATGATTGGCGATATCGGAAATGTCTGGATTTGAAAATGCCGGGCGACCACCTCCGATGCATCTCCATGATGAGCCTCTCCCGTAATTTATTAACACGGGCTTCTTGCCTGCTTCTGCAAAGTAGCGGAAAGCGGCACTTCCTGCCATTCCGCCTCCTGCTATGAGCACATCAGTATGCCGTATCTCCGGCTCTGTGGTTTTATGTGATGAGAATACAAACACTTCCTTTGCTTTGGCATTGTAAATATCACCAAGTGTAAGTTGGTTTGCAAGTGGAGCTCGTGGTGTGGATTCTCCGGTCAGTTCGACACCGTGAGCACGCAGCATTTGTCTAGCACGTGCAACACAACGTTTTCCTCTGCAAGGTCCCATACCCATACGAGTAATGTGCTTCAACTCGTCTACTGAGATGAATTTACGGTCACCAACCACATCGAGAATCTGCTTGATGTCAATGTCCTCGCAGTGACATATATATGATGGCGCTTCTGCAATTTCCTTATCATCGGGTATTGCAGTATCAAGCCTCTTTTGTAGTCTTGCGGTTGGAATGAATCCTTTTATGTCTATCAGATTAGAACATGCCGAAATTGCTACCCGTGCAACGTTTGTCTTATTTGCTTTTATAAGTATTCTCTCAATCTTTCCCTTGCCGACGGGTTTGCCGTTGTTGTCAACGAGTGACACCTCTGTACCTTCACCAGCAGCATATTCCACAGGCAGAAATACCAGTTGCTTCATCAGATCATAACCAAAAATTGCAAGTCCGGGACA
This sequence comes from uncultured Bacteroidaceae bacterium, assembly GCA_964452915.1. GTDB lineage: Bacteria > Bacteroidota > Bacteroidia > Bacteroidales > Bacteroidaceae > Colivivens. Next base: position 10,160 of record CAYVNW010000045.1, read on the forward strand.
ATGGTTGACGCATTGCATACAGCCAATGCATTTATCGTAATCAACAATTGGTACGTTTGATGTTGAAAGTTTTGTAATGGCATGTTGTGGACACGAGAATGTGCACGGGTTACATGCAAAGCCGTATAGGCAATCGATTTGAACGAATGGTCTCCTGGCTTGGCGTTCTTTGTCAGGAAGGTTCGGACGGTCAAGAATCTTTATTGGACGCTGCTGGGAGTCTATGTACTGGCGCGATACGTCGAGGTATTCGTCGTAAGCAAATCTAATTCCTAAGTTCTGCGCAATCTCGTATGCAACTTGTTTTCCCCGTAATACAGCGCTTGTCCCTTCACCGATACGGATTGCATCGCCGCAACCATAGGTGTATCTGCCAAAAACATCCTTACCTTTTGTAAGCAATTGGTTGTCCGGTGTAAGTCCTGTACAGATATTGATAATATCGATATCATCCACAACGCGCTCTGTGCCGGCAATCGGCTTGAAGTTCTTGCATTCGGCGATGACAGCTCCGGTAATTCCTGTGTAGTCATTGTTTGGCAATGCTTTCAGTAGAACGTGTGATGTAATGATTGGAACGCCCAAGCGTCGTACTCTGTTTGCCTGTACAGGGAAGCCTCCTTCGTGATCCATTCCTTCAATGATTGCCTTTATTGTTGCTCCGGCCTGTACTGCCTGATAGCTTGTAAGGTAACCGATATTCCCCGCACCCACTGTGAGGACTCTTTTTCCTAACAGAGTGTGTTCTTGATTCATCATCTTTTGGAATACTGCGGCAGTATACACTCCTGGCACATCGTCATTTTCGAATGCAGGCATGAACGGTACGGCACCTGTTGCAACGACAAGCTGTTCTGCGTCAACATAACTGATTTCCTGGGTAACAATGTTCTTCAGCGCAATACGTTTCCCTTCAAGCAAGTCCCATACCGTATTGTTCAGTAAGATACCATTGTGGTTCGTTCCTGCCAGTTTCTTGGCAATATCAAAGCCACGCATGCCTCCGAATTTCTGTTCTTTCTCAAAGAAGAAGAACTGATGGGTCTGCATGTTAAATTGACCTCCAATTGTCGGGTTACTGTCAATCACGATGTTGTCAATACCCAGTTCGTTAAGTTTTTCTCTGCAAGCCAAACCTGCAGGTCCTGCACCTATTATAGCTACTTTGGTCTTGTAGATTTTTATTTCAGTTTGAGGGTTTTCTGAATATGGCGGCTCATAGCTCTTAGGTATCTCGCGCACTTCCTTCACGCCGTCAACGTTGGTGATACATATACGGCGTATTTGTCCGTCAACGAGCATTTCGCATGCTCCGCACTTGCCTATACCGCATCCGAGACTTCTGCACCGTCCTTTGATGCTGTGACTGTGAACGGGGTAGCCAGCTTGGTGCAAAGCGGCAGCTATAGTTTTGCCTTTTTGTCCCACGACTTTCTTCCCTTCGTATAAGAATTCTACTGGTTCATCCTCATGGATGTCCAAGATAGGGTGATTAGTGATTTTGTACATAGTTAGGGTTAATAAATACTGTGTATGTTTATTATGATAAAGGCAGGGGATGGAATAAACCACATCCACCCCGATGCCACTTTGTTATTACTTGTAATTGTATTGGTTCACTTTGCGGTGTTTGCCAATTTGAGCGTTTGTTTCAGGAAAGTATTTGGCTATCAAGTTGTACAAACGAGGGTCATAGCGCTTAAGCTCCTCACGTGTGTTGACCTTGTTGTGCTTGCCGTCAGGCTCAGGTACTTCTGCGTTTACGTTAAACCAGTCTTGTACTCCTTCTGCCCAATATTCTTCGTATACTGTTCCTGCATACGTATCCTTCCATTTCCCTTCTTCCAATGCCTTCGCAAGTAAATCTTTAAGTTGCTCGTTGATGGTAGGGTCAACTTGCAGAATGCCTATTAAATGTATGGAATGTGAAAACTCGTGTATCAGAATGTCTTCCGCATGGTATTTATCCCATGGGTAAGCCATTATGTTTTCTTCGGCGCATGAGGTTATCGGTTCTTCGAGTGTACCACCAAGGCCGCGGGCACGCAGATTCCAATTGAGACTGTGGTCGTATGCAAGTCCTCTGTGTTCAGGCACTTGTATCGTTACTTCTTTTCTTCCCATTACGACTACTCGTGTGTCGACTTTTGCCATACACTGTAACACTTCTTTTGGAAGCATGCTTGTCATACAATAGATTGTTTTGTGGGCCTGTGCCAGTGCGCTGTCGGGTACCTGATTGGATGAGAGAATATGGATTCCATTGCAATTGACATATTTTTTATAGAAGCTCGTGTCGAGTTTCAGCCGTTTGGCAAGTTCTGCCGATACAGGTTCTACTTTGCATTCAGGCACGTCGATGTTCAACTTTTTCTCTTTATTCAGACGCTTGTATGCTTTCACGTCATCTTTCTTGTATTTGTTGATGTACGGGTGGTTGCTGAAATACAGGGTGGACGGATTGTAATACTTTGCTATAAAGCCGTACAGTCCTGGATCATATTTTTTCAAGTCTTCGCGTGTGTTTACCCAATTGTGCTCACCATTTGGCAGTGGAGACTCAGCGTTGACTCCAAGCCAATCCTGTACCCCCTCAGAGAAATATTCAAGCATGTTGTCTGCTGCATACGTGTTTTTGTATTTGCCTGCAGCAAGAGCTTTCGTATGTAAATCGAATAACTGCTTCTCTGCTTCCGGGTGTACTTTGCTGATACCTAATTTAAATACTGTTTGGGCGAAATATTTTACGAGTATATCCTCCGCATAGTTAGGGTCAATCTGATAAGCAAGTACATTTTCTTCTGCGGCCAGTGTGATTGGCAAGTCCTTGTCTGCCGACATGCCGCGACGGTGTATGTCCCAATAGGGTTGGATTCCCGGATAGTTTTTATATTCAGGGAGTTCTGTTATTCCTTCGTAGCGTCCCATCACGACTATGCGTGCATTGTCGTCAACTAATGCCTTTACAACATCCTTTGGCAACATGCTGGTCATGGCATCTATTTGCTGATATACTTTCACAAGACAACTGTCAGGAGCCTTGTCGCCTGAGACGATGTGTATGCCATTGCAATTCATGTATTTTATGTAGTAAGCATCAAGTCCGAGGTTTGTTGGCGGTTGCGTGATTAATTGTGCTTGGCACATGAGTGTAGCATTACACAAAGCGATAAAAGACAATATCGTATGTTTCATTTTATTTGAGTAAGTAATTAGTGTGGAACGGTAAAAATTAAAAATCCCCTCCTCCATAACGAGAAGAGGGGATGTTTACGCCTAAGCCATACCAATCGAATTATTTCATGTAAGTATAGCGGTAGTCTGTTGCTGGAACAAGAGTTTCTTTGATGACACGTGGAAGGACCCAACGGATGAGGTTGAATTCGCCACCTGCCTTGTCATTGGTTCCTGAAGCACGGCTTCCTCCAAATGGTTGCAAACCGACAACGGCTCCTGTCGGACGGTCATTGACATAGAAGTTGCCTGCTGTGTAGCAAAGTTCGTCTGCGATCTTCTCAACGGCGATACGGTCCTGACCAAATACTGAACCTGTCAAACCATAAGGTGAAGTTGTGTCGCAATAGTGAACGGCCTCTTCCACTTTGTCGTCATCGTATGGATAAACGGTGAGAACCGGACCGAATATTTCTTCTTCCATTGTCTTGAAATGAGGATCGGTGGTTTCTATGATTGTAGGTTCTACGAAATAACCGACGCTCTTGTCGTAGTTTCCGCCCATAACAATCTTTGCGTCCTTTGATGCTTTTGCATATTCGATGTGAGCGGCTATGTTATCAAATGAAGTCTCGTCGATAACCGCATTGATATAGTTGTGGCAATCCATGACATCACCCATTTTTATTTCGCTCGCAAACTTCTTCATCTTGTCAAGTACTGGTCCCCACAAGCTCTTTGGAATGTACATACGGCTTGCGGCAGAGCATTTCTGACCTTGATATTCATAAGCTCCGGTGAATGCAGCGTGTGCAACAGCGTCGACGTCAGCAGAAGGATGTACGAAGATATAGTCCTTACCACCTGTCTCGCCTACCAAACGTGGGTAGCTGACATACTTCTCGATGTTCTCACCGACAGATTTCCATAATGTTTGGAATGTACTTGTTGAACCGGTGAAGTGGATTCCGGCAAGGTCTTTGCTTGCGCAACAAATCTTACCGATTTCCGAACCCTTACTTGGCACAAAGTTTACAACTCCGTCCGGCACGCCTGCCTCTTTGAACAACTGCATTAGATAATAGTTTGAGAGGATGGCTGTTGATGATGGTTTCCATATTGTTGTGTTACCCATCAATACCGGTGTCATGTTGAGGTTACATGCTATTGATGAGAAGTTGAATGGAGTAACTGCCAGAACAAAGCCTTCGAGTGGACGGTATTCGGTATTGTCTATAACGCCTGCGCCATTCTTTGGTTGTATGCTATAAAGTTTTGATGTGTAGTGTACATTGTAACGGAAAAAGTCTATTGTCTCGCATGCCGAGTCGATTTCTGCCTGATATATGTTCTTGCTTTGTCCGAGCATTGTTGCGGCATTCAAAATAGGACGGTACTTTGTGGCAAGCAGTTCAGCGCATTTCATTACGATGGACGCACGTACTGTCCAGTCGGTGTTTGCCCATTCTTTATGCGCTTTCATCGCAGCGTCGATAGCCATCTTTATTTCTTTTTCGCCTGCTTTGTGGTAGTGTGCGAGTACATGTTTATGGTCGTGTGGACAAACAACGTCGGCTGTATTGCCTGTACGGATCTCCTTACCTCCGATGATGAGTGGAATATCCAATACTGTCTCGTGCTGGCGTTTCAGTTCTGCGTCAAGTGCAACTCGTTCAGGGCTGCCTTCAAGATAACTCTTAACCGGTTCGTTGGCCGGTACAGGAAATGTTACAATTGAATTCTTCATAAGAGAGATTGTTATTTAAAAATATACTTAGTTTTCTGTCTGCAAAGTTATACTTTTGGCAAAACAAAAACAAATATTTTATGCGTTTTTATTTTACGTGCTCTTATTTCTTGCCGCGCTTAGTTTTTGTTTGTTACTTGTAATATAAGATATGCATAATAAATAATTATCATAGCTGTCAGTGCCACTCCATGCCAGCGATTGATTTTGTGACTTTTACTAACCGAACCGAACAGGGCAAGCATAAATATTGCTGCAATCATAAATGCAAAGTCTATGTATCCTATGTTGCCCATTGTTATCGGGCTAAGTGTTGATGCTACACCAAGGATGAACAGTATATTGAATATGTTGCTTCCGACAACGTTGCCCATTGCCATGTCAGCGTCTCCTTTTCGTGCTGCTACCACTGATGTCGCCAATTCGGGCATTGACGTGCCTGCCGAGACAATGGTCAGTGCAATAATTGATTCGCTGACCCCAAGTTTTGCAGCTATGCCCGATGCACCATCCACCATCCAGTTGCCTCCGATCACAAGGAACGCCAACCCTAAACAGATGAACAGCGCGGCCTTCCACATCGACATACCCTTGTATGCAATGTTGTTATCTTCATGCTTGCTTTTCTTCATGGATGTATAGAAAGTAAGCCAAAGGTAAATCGCGAACACGGTAAGTAGAATTACACCTTCGGCACGCGTAAGCACGTTTGTCCCATCTACGAAGAATACCAATACAATAAGAATGATAGATACAATGATATTCATTGGAATATCGCGCACCAATAAGTCCCTCTTACAGCTTATCGGGTGAAATAATGCCGCTATGCCGACTATTGCCAGTGTGTTGAAAATGTTACTGCCAACGATATTTCCCATTGACATGTCGCCATGTCCGCCAATTGCTGAAAATGTACTTACTACCAGTTCCGGCAATGAAGTGCCAAAAGCAACTATTGTTAATCCTATTACCAATGTTGAAACTTTCAACCTGCGTGCTATAGCAGATGCTCCGTCGGTCAGCAAATCAGCTCCTTTGATAATAAGGAATAAGCCTACTAAAAATAAAATTATGCAAACCCAAATGTTGTCGTTAGAAATGTTGATACCAAACATGTACTCTTCTATTATATTATTATAATTCCGTGCAAAGATAAGAAATAATATTTACTTTGATGTGCCCTTTTACTTCCATATCTCGAAAATGTCGGGTTAATAATTGCCTAATCAATTTTATTTGACTATATTTGCAACAAATATCTACTGAAGAAGAATCAAACAATCAAAATACACGTAATGTTTATGAATAAAAGATTTGTATCCATTTTATCATTGGTCCTGTGTGCATTGGGACTCAATGCTCAAAATCATGAATTCGACATCAACACTAAAAAACTTGGTGCGTCGATCCCTTCTACCTTGTATGGTATCTTTTTTGAGGACATCAATTTTGCCGCTGACGGGGGACTGTATGGTGAATTGGTAAAAAACCGCTCGTTCGAATTTCCTGACCATTATATGGGATGGAAAGTATTTGGAAATGTCAAATTGAGAGATGACGGTCCGTTTGACAAGAACCCTCATTACATACGGGTCGGTTATAGCGGACATAGTGATAAGTTCTCCGGTGTAGAAAATGAAGGCTATTTTGGAATCGGCTATCAACAAGGAGCTGAATACCGCTTTTCTGTATGGGCGAGAGTTCCAGATGGCGGAACCGGAAAAATTCGTGTAATGCTCTGCAATCCGTCAACAATGGATGAGCGTCAGCAGATGGCTGAGGCGGAAGTAACCATCGACAGCAAAACATGGAAGAAATACACTGTTGTTTTGAAGGCAGGTAAAACTGTGGATAAAGGAACTCTGCGTGTCATGCTTAGCAGAAACAGTGCAACTGTAGACCTTGAACATATCAGTTTGTTCCCAGTCGATACGTTCAACGGTCATGAGAACGGAATGCGTAAGGATCTGGCGCAGGCTTTGGCCGACTTAAAACCAGGTGTCTTCCGTTTTCCTGGTGGCTGTATAATTGAAGGGACAGATCTCAATTCGCGTTATCAGTGGAAAAATTCTGTCGGACCTGTAGAAAACCGTCCTCTCAATGAGAACCGCTGGCACTACACGTTCGACTACCGTTTCTTCCCTGACTACTATCAGAGCTACGGACTTGGTTTCTATGAGTATTTCCTGCTTTGTGAGGAAATAGGTGCCACGGCTCTTCCGGTTGTAAGCGTTGGCCTTGCATGCCAATTCCAGAATCACACAGAAGAGGCAAATGTACCCGTTGATGAACTTCAGCCGTATATTGACGATGTGCTTGACCTCATAGAATTTGCTAATGGAGATCCTGCAAAGAATAAATGGGCTAAACTGCGTGCTGATATGGGGCACCCAGCACCATTCAACCTGAAGTATGTGGCTATAGGAAATGAGCAATGGGGACAGACCTACATCGACCATTTGAAACCATTCATTGAGCCGGTGCGTAAGCAGTATCCTAATATTAAGATTGTCGGTACATCAGGACCAAACAGCGAAGGCTCTGACTTTGACTTCTTGTGGCCGGAAATGGTAAAGATAGGTGCAGACCTTGTAGACGAACATTTCTACCGTCTTGAAAGTTGGTTCCTTAAGAGTGGCAACCGTTATGACAACTATTCACGCAAAGGCCCGAAGGTGTTTGCAGGTGAGTATGCATGCCATGGGAAAGGCAAGAAATGGAATCATTTTGAAGCAGCCTTACTCGAAGCTGCATTCCTTACAGGTGTTGAGCGTAACGCTGATGTCGTTGAAATGGCTACGTATGCTCCTTTGTTTGCACATATTGACGGCTGGCAGTGGCGTCCTGATTTGATTTGGTACGACAACTTGCGCTCGTTCCGTTCATGTTCATATCAAGTTCAGCAACTGTACTCTACTACAAAAGGAACAAATGTAGTTCCTCTGTCAATGAAAGGCAAGCCTGTTGCCGGTAATGATGACCAAGACGGATTGTTTGCAAGTGCCAACTTTGACAAGAATGCTAATTGCTATAATGTGAAGATCGTGAATGTAGGTGATAAGTCTCAAGACGTAACATTGAATTTGAAAGGGATGAAGGGTGTGCATCAAGGTAAGCTTATCGCATTCCATGCTGACGATATGGACGGCGAGAATACTCTTGACGAACCGCATAAGTACGAACCGCGTGTAAGCGATGTAACTGTCAGTGCTCCGTCATTCTCACTAAGCGTACCTGCCAAAACATTTGTAATATATCAGTTCTCTAAATAAGTACGTACGCCATAGGTACGTCATTAGTTGTTAGGTGTCCCGTCTGAAGCAAGTCATTTGCCATGGCGGGGCTTTTTATATTGTCGTGCCGCAACACTTTTCATTCAAAGAAAATTTTCATTGTTATTTATTGCTGTCCCGTTAAAATTGGGTCGAGTTTAGATATTAATATCATTGGCCAACGATATTAATATAAATGGCAAAGCATATTAATATAAATG
>CAYVNW010000046.1:0-18269 GCA_964452915.1 uncultured Bacteroidaceae bacterium
AACAAATCAACCAACTTCCACCGAAAGGATAAGATTGGATATGGGCAGAAAAAATTACTGTGAATAATATGTTATGCATGTATGCTAATGTTATTCCGTTGGTCATAGGACCTACTGTTGAATTTTATGGATGGGAAGTCATAGGATATTATATTAATAATATCTCTAATTATCTTGCTGAATATTCATGGCAGGTAAGGACGGCCTATGGCTTGATCGTTACATGTATCTTCATAATGATTCTGCTCTTCTTTATGTTCATAATACTGATACGCAGGAGAACGAAATACAAGAAGAAATACGATAAACTTTCCGAACGCTTTCATGACCCGTTCTATCAGATATTAATACTACCCGAAGCTCCGTCGTCGGGAGAGTTAGAAAGAATACTTGGATGCAACGAAGCAGAACTGAGGAAATACAACCCAAAGATGTTCGCCCAAATGATTTTATCATTGCGTATGGAGCAAAGTGAAATACTTTATTTGCCTAACGTTCAGTTTCTCGCAGACATTTCAGGAGCTACAGACTATTTCGAAAAATCTCTGGTAACGCGCAAAAACATCTTTGAGACCTTGCAGATGATAGTCAACATGAATATAATAATAAGCGAAGGAAAACTTGCGATTTACCTTAACCATCATACTACCAACATCAAACTGATGGCTCGACTGGCATACAGCATCAGTACAGAAAACGAGCCTTATAAGTATCTTGAAGAAGATCTAAAGGAAAAGCTGTCACTATGGAGGCCAATGCTAACTCATCGACTTTTCGGATATTCTCAGTCGTGCGGCCGTCCTATGCCTTCATTCCTCACACTCGCCAGTGAATTGAAGAATGAGGACTCTGCTGCATTCCTCATAGAAGAGGTTGCATATTGGGGCAGCGAAGAGGAGAAAAGACATTTGCCTGATTTCTTTCTTTCAAAATGGCATAAATGCCGTATTGCCGCATTGCATGCAACAGCACAACTTGGTACAGTAGAGAATGAGGACGAGATGGTGAATACATACGACAGACAGCCAGAAAACATAAAACGCGAAATTCTGAAAACGCTGTTGTCAATCGGGTCAGGTAAACGTGTAGACTTCTTCGAAAAAGTCTACAACACCACATCGTCAAAGGAAACACGGGAACAAGCTCTTACCTGCCTGTATTTCTATGGTCCGGAAGGTCGACGAAGATTTGAGATAATACGTTCTGAGAGTCAGAATGACGAGGGACACAAAATATTGATGGATCAAATTGATTCAGCTAACTTACTCAAGCAACTGCAGGAACTTTCGAAATCGTTGAACTAATTTAAAATGTTGATGTAATATGTTATATACACTTCTTCTTTTCTATGGATATGTAATATTCTTCTATTCATTGGCACTAATAGCGTCCTACATTGCCCTATTAATTATGGCATATATATACAGCTCTGGGTATAAACGCTGGTCTGACGACTATATTAAGCATATGGTCGACAGTACGCCTTATGTCCCTGGAGTATCAATTGTCGCTCCTGCATATAACGAGGAAAAAACCATTGTCGACAACGTCAACTCTCTGCTACGGCAAGACTATCCCAACTTCGAGATTGTCATTGTGAACGACGGTAGCAAGGACCACACACTTGAACTTCTTATTGAAAACTTCGATATGGTGGAAGTACCATACGATTATGTAGAACATATACACTGCAAACCCTTCAAGAGACTGTTCAAATCAACAAACTACAAATATCAAAAACTTGTGGTGGTTGACAAAATGAATGGAGGAACAAAAGCCGATGCAGTTAATGGCGGACTCAACGTAATAAGCAATCCCTATTTCATCAATACCGATGTGGATTGTGTCCTATCTAAAGATGCCATCTACCACTGTATTTTCCCCGTATTACTTGATGACAGAGTCATAGCCGTCAGTGGTACAATGAGTATGATCAATGGCTCGACAGTCGAAAATGGTGAAATTATTGAATTGAGTACATCAAACCGTCCAATTCCATTGTTTCAAGATCTTGAATACAAGCGAAGTTTCTTAATAGGAAAGATGGGATGGTCATGTATTAACGCAATGAATAACGTGTCTGGCGGTTATGGGTTGTTCAACTCACAAGTTGTTATCGCAGCAGGAGGTTATGGTTCAGATTCTTTTGCCGAAGATATGGACATGCTGTTCCGGATGATTGGATATTGCTGCGATTTCAACAGGCCATATCGGGTAGTACAAATTCCACATACCTGCTGTTGGACAGAAGGTCCGGCAAATGTTAAGACGCTTGTCCGTCAGCGTGTACGTTGGGGACGTGGATTGATACAGCTCGTAGTTGAACATTCGAGAATGTTGTTGAATCCAAAGTACAAGACATTAGGGATGCTTACATTCCCATATACTTTTGTCTTTGAATTCCTGGCTCCAATTATCGAATTTGTAGGTGTTCTCTTGATGATTTTCCTTGCATTCACAGGTGGTTTGAATTGGGACACCTTCTTTGTAATGTTAGGGGCTATCCTCCTCTTTAGCTTCATGTTGAACTCGTTCGTTGTATTTTATGATTACCTGTTAGGCGGATCATACCATAAGACGTCAAACTACGCTAAATTGTTGCTGGCAGGCTTACTCGAACCATTATTCTATCATCCAATTGTAGTGCACTCATCAATACGAGGCTACTACAACTATCTAACCCGTAAAAAGGCTGTATGGGGCGACATGAACCGTCAGGGAGCAAAGAAAGTCCAACCTGCAGGCACGACTGCTAATGCACGAGACGCAGCAAAGAAATGACAGGTAAATGATAGAAACATAAAACATGAGAATAAATATAATAGGTTCTGGATTATGAAAGACATAATGTCAACTATATATGGTATTATAGCCTTAGGTACAATTACAATAATGTTGCCACCTATGGAGATTCACGCTCAAGGACGGACTGACAAAAATATTACAGCAGGTATTGAAAAAAGTCCAGGCTATTATGAGGAAAACGTTAGAAAATTGTTCAAGAATGGTCAATGGGCAGCAGGTAAACAATTGCTTGATGAAGGATACAAGTATTATCCTTACCTTTCGGCTCTCAACGAACTGATGGGACAATATTATTATCAATACAAGCAATATGATAAAGCAAGATTCTATCTGATTAATTCATTGAAGGACGACGAGTCTAACCATCAATCACGTGAGATATTGGTAAAAGTTGAAGAAGAAACAAAGAACTATTCATCTGCAATTGTTTATGTCAATGAACTTTTGGAAGTAAGTCCATACAGCGAACATTGGTGGAGAAAAAAGATCGCTCTCTACAGATATTTGGGAAACGACGATGAAGCAGACAGACTGCTGGAGCGTTTGCGCAGTATATATCCAGAAAGCGAAAGAATAAAAAAAGACTGGAACTATAGGCTTGAGGTTAAATACCGCACTGAACATAATAAAGGCGACATAACAGCACAGATCCAAACATTAAGGCAATTGATAGAGCTCAATCCTCGAAATGTAGAATACTATTTAGCTCTTACTAATTATTTGCTTCAAGCAGGACATGACGCAGAAGCTGCCGATGTCGCAGGTGAGGGAGCGTCATTCTCTCCACACTCAAAAGAACTGATACAGAAAAAAGTCGGAATTCTGGTAGGACTACACCGGTATTCTGAGGCAATGGCATATCTTGATTCGTTCAAAGGGAGATCAATGGCAGGCTATGCAAATCAACTTCGCAAAGATATACAACTTGACGCAGCACGCGCAGCACAATTAAACGACCCTTACATTCAATATGCCAAAGCTTACGACACGAACCATTACGAAGAGGCGTTAACTTTTTTACTCAATACGTCTATGTCGCGCGGATACTATGATGACGCACTGGTCTACTTAACTGAGGCGAAGAAACGTTATGGTGAAAACCCTTCATTATTATATAAGGAGTATCTTGTGAACCGCCGGTTAGGAAATACATCAAGAGCAAACGGATTACTTAACAGATTGTACGAAATGACTCCTGGAAACGATGAAGTTGCTACCGAGCTGGCAAGAATCAACCTTGATAAGGCGCAGGAATTCATGAGATATGAGCAATACAGCGACGCTATTCCTTTGCTGAAAATGGCATCAAGTGATTATGTAGAGCCAGAACTTAGACAGGCAGCTATGTTACGACTATTCAATTGTTACCTCCAGACCAAGGACTATGACAACGCATTGAGTCTTCTTGACTCTTATAACAATAAATTCGGCTACAACGCATACCTGCAACAAAAGGCACGGATATACAGCGAACAAGGGAAAACGCCAATTGCACTTGAGTTACTGAAGAACGGATATACAAACGCTCCTGACTCAATGAAAGCAACCTATGCTGCCGCTTATGAAGAAATCGTTTTACCATACATTAAGTCTCTAATCGCCACTGGCACACTTTACATAGCCGACAATCAAATACAAGAAGCAATTAAGATCTGCCCAAATAGTAATGATTTGCTTAGGATGGGTATTACTACAACGCAGCTGCTCCGTAAGAATGATTTAACGGCAGAATATATCCGCATTGGCAAGCAGCAGTTTCCCGACGACCCGTTCTTCATAGTAAAGGAAGCACAGACATATCAGGCAATAGGCAACTATAGAAATGCAATAGACATGGTACGTCCGCTTGTAGATACTTATATCGGTGATTCAACTGTTATTGGCACATACACAGAAAACAGTCAACTCTTAGCTTTGCAATACATTAAAGACAATAAACTAGACCAAGCGATGGAGGTAGTTGATTCTGCATTGCTGATCTGGCCTACACACAACGAATTGCTTTATACAAAAGGGTTAGTATACAAAGCACAAAAAGATTGGGCAAATGCATATACATACTTGAAGATGTATAAGCCGTTATCAGATGAACTGAAAGCACATCAACGGTTGTTGAATGACATGCTGAACAGAGGGTACAAAAACGTTGTATCGTTTGAGTATCAGCAAGCACGGTTAGGTAGCACAGATGAAATCACCGCAAATGCGTATACGGGATATACACGAAGAGAAGAGTGGAACGAATACACTTTTGACTTAAGCTATATGGGAAGGGATGGCGTTGAAGCGAGCGAAGGAGGTACCGATTTGACAGAAGGAGGTACAGGTGTAATGCTTGGCGCACAGTGGAAACACATGTTTACAAAAAAACTCAATGCATACATTAAAGGTGCATGGGCAAATAAGTATTTCCCTAAGTTCACAATAGCAGCAGGCGCAGCCTTGGATATACCACACGACTGGACTATCAATGTTGACTATAGCTTGAGACATGTACAGTCGTATGCAGGAGTGTACGGATGGACCGACCCTGACGGTTCGTTAGGTATAGAGAATGTATATATACGTACAGGGTGGTCGAAGAGTTATAAAAACCTGCACATGCTGACATTGGGACTGACTAAAACATTTGAACAATTTATTATCGCCGGCAGTGTGGACGTATTCCTGCTTAACAGCAAATATTACATTAACGGCAAAGCCAAAGTACAATTCTTCCCGTTCGAAGGCGTAAACTCACACATCTTTGCAATTGGTGGTGTCGGAACTGCTCCTGAAAGTTCTATCATCGACCGTTCACTTCCAGCCGCCTTTGACCATCTGAATACATTTGTAGGGTTTGGCGGGTATTATACAGTCAATCAACACTTGGGCTTCTCTGTTTCTGGAACATGGTACACGATGTATACACAAAGTGAGAAATTGCTAACCGGTATTTATGAGAACGACCCATTAGTGGCTACCTCTTACAATAACATCTTCTATATTAAAGCTTCTGCTTTGATTAGTTTTTAATTAATGAAATGAATACAATGAAACAATTAAACATAGCATCTTGCTTACTTATAATTTCAGTGACACTGTTTTCCTGTAAAGCTCAAGTAAAGCATAAGACAGCACCCGATTTCGAATTCAAGGCAATATACAGCCCGACAAATGCATCTGACTCCATTCGTAAGGCATATAATACACACCATGTTGACTACGACTGGGGGTTATGGGGACATAATCTGCATAAGGTTCTGGGAGAAAACGCCGATGAAGATGTGTATGCTACTATTTATGGGAAAAAGGACAAGGATCAATATTGCTTCAGCAGTGATAAGATGTACAATATGCTGGCTGAATACATTATCGACAACTTCGGATATGGAGACGAGCCTGGATCATCAACCCGCATCAGCATAATGCCACGCGACAATAAAAAATCGTGCACATGTGATAAATGCGTCAAACTTGGCAACACTTCTGTAAATGCAACTCCTGCTGTTACCAATATGATGAAGCATCTTGCTAAACGGTTTCCTGGTCACCAGTTCTTTACCTCCGCCTACCACTCAACAAAAACTGCACCGGCAGAGAAGCTTCCTTCAAATGTAGGAGTAATCATAAGTGCCATCGATCTGCCAATGCGCGTAAATTTCACTGAGAACAAAGGCTACAGAACATTCATGAATATGGTTAACGATTGGAAAGACAAAACCTCATTAATATATATATGGGACTACCCTCGTAACTATAGCGACTATCTGTCTCCGTTTCCTTGCCTTTTAGTAATGCAGAAACGGTTCCAACTTTATAAGGAACAAGGTGTAAAGGGTCTTTTCTTAAATGGCAGTGGCGACGACTATTCATCGTTTGACGATATGCAGACTTATGTTCTTGCCAAGTTGCTATATGATGTCGACACAAATGTAGAGGAAGAGGTAAAAAACTTCTATAAAGACAATTATCCACAAACTGGCGGTATGATAAGCGACTATTACTTGTCGTTGGAAAATAAAGTAACGGAAACGAACCATATCATACCATTATATGGATCAATGGAAGAAGAAGTGGAATCGTATCTTGATCCTCAAAAATTTACCGACTTTAGAAGCAAACTTGATAGTGTTTCAAAGAAAGTTGAACATACGGAACGAATGAAATTGAACTACCTGCTCACCGCATTGAGCTTCACACAAATTCAACTGTTGAACATGGAGGGACAGAATGCCGATGAGTCACTCAAAGAGGAGATGATTGAGGTCTTGAAGGGTCATAATGAACTGAATGGGATGAAAAATTACGGAGAGACCGATGCAGATATAGACAAGTTCATAAAGAAAAACCAACAATAATAACTGACACAGTTAATTCCTATACATAACATGCACAATCTAAAGTACATATTGACCATGGTGACACTCGCCACACTTTCTTCACTGGCGTTTGATTCTTGCAAGAAAGTACTTGGTCCGACAGAAGTCGAGATTGACGACTCTGTCAGGCATTATCTTCCGGTAGTACTTGGTGATGAAGTCCGTATGGTTTGGGTGGTAAGGAATATCGGAAAAGAAAGTCTGCTTATTACAGACATCCAACCAGCAAACGGATCTATAGAATTGAAGTCTATAGAAACCGGACTAATTCCACCAGGCGGCGAAGAGAGAATATTCGCTATTTTCCATTCAGAAAAGAATGTGGGTTATGCCGAACACAAGATTAGAATATTCGGGAACATTGCACCAAATGGTGTCAAGGAGATGAAGTTTGACATACATATAGTGCGTCCGTCAATCGGCCGAACGGATTATGAGGAGATATACTATGACAACGCAACCGACATAGATCGCGAGTCGTTTAATCGAGGCGTGTTAAACAGGGCATATTATACTGATGCGGATTCTACAGACTATATGGATATAGAGGAAGTAAACAGTTTAAGTGTCTATCAAGCTGCGAGAGAGAAATTTTTATCAGATAAAGGCAAATCGGATTCCATCAGTACAACAACGACAACAAAAAAAGTCAAATAACACAGTACACTCTTCAACTACAACGTCTGGCAAGGGCGCATTTGTAAAAACAGGGGAAGGGTGTTCAACGGGCAGCAATTGATAATGAGGATTTCGTCGACGAAATCGTCATTTGGTACAACCAGCACAAGGGAGCAAAAATCTCATTAAAAGGTGACTCCGACAAAGAGACTGGGAATACTCACTTAAATATGCAATTATCGCAGAAGCATATAAACAATGTAGTGGAATCACTAATTCGTAATGGTGTTCCCCGTAAAGATAACAGACGATGAAACGCCATTGCTTCGTGGTGTATTGTATAAAAGCGGAACTTCTGATATAGCAGACCAGAATAATCCCGGATACAATGCAGATTATACTGCATGTACTGTTGAATGGCATAATGCATGGGAACTGACCTACCCTGATGATTACGCAAGCGAAGCCGTATGGACACCTTTACAAGACGCATTTAACAATGGGAAAAGCGAGGCATACGTAAACAAGTATTTTTATTTAGATAACCTCACTGACTATCAAATTCATGTGATGGCATTGAGCATTGCTGATAATTGGGGCAATAAGAATCATTTTCTATCTATCCGCAACATTAACAAAGATATCGACGATCCAAATTCAACAGAATCAAACCGATGTCGCTTCGTAATAACTCCATGGGATTTGGATACCAGTCTCGGTGGAAGCTATAATGGTAGTTATTACAACGAAACCTATAGCGATTGGCCTGTTGCTTCAATAGGTAATAATGCACCTTATCCTATTGCATGGGTAAGTGGGAAAAATTATTACGAGAACTTATTGAAGAAAAAGTGGATTGCTGCAAGGCGGGGCGCTTTCTCTGTGGATTCAATATGCACGAAACTCGAACGTTACCGTGACTTATTCATCAACAGCGGAGCATGGAATCGCATGGTGACCCATTTCAACGCTGCTAAGGACAGACCGCAATATGTGCAAGATCTCAATAAGGAAATAGCATATATAGAAGAATGGTATAAGCAGCGTGTACAGGAAATGGACACATATTTTAATATCATAGGAGAAGATGTCAATCAAGATGGGAAGGTCGATACTCAAGATGCTTTAGCAATCTATGGACTCATACAGTCAAGTAACGATCTTGGACTTTCGAACAAAGAAGATGTCAATTTGGATGGAAGTGTGGATACACAAGACGTTCTTGCAGTCTATGAATATATCCGGTCACATTAATACACGTCAAGTATCACACAACAAATTAAAATATATGACCTGCTATGCGCCCTAAAAGTTTGCATATGGCATTATTTGTTTGGACTAATGAACTATAATTATTATTAAAGTAAACAAATAATTAATTACGATACTAAGTTTCTTGCTAATTTTGTAGCATGAACGAGATTGTAAAATACATATTAGTCACCTTTTGTTTAGCCGTAAACGTATACACTGGTACTGCACAAAATGTTGTTGTTAATGAGGAGACCGACCGGCAAATGGCGGGAGACCCCATATTTCAACATTATGTAGGTTATGCGGGTATGGTAGAGTATGAAGGTGAGCAGATTCCATGGTATGTTATGTCGGACGTACTTATCTTCAATAAGTTGAAGTTCAAGAGTCCCCGTCAGGCAAAAAAATACTATAAGATTGCTCGTAACATAAAAATAGTATACCCGATCGCCGTAGAAATACAGAAGACCATAGCAGGGTGTGTCGCACATCTTGATTCTCTGCAGACAAAAGAGGAAAAGGATGTCTACATGAAGAAAATAGAGAAGGACCTAAGAAAGCAATATACTCCAAGACTTAAAAAGCTCACATTCGCACAAGGCAAATTGCTTATAAAATTAATTGACCGGCAATGTGGAATGAGTAGCTATCAGTTGATAAAAACATATATGGGTAAGTTCAAAGCAAGTGTGTCGAATGCTTTTGCAACTCTGTTCGGAGCCAGCTTGAAAAAAAAGTATGATCCTGAAGTAGACGACCGTTTGACTGAACGCTGTATTCTCCTGATCGAGTCAGGACAAATGTAACATATTATATTGTACGTTCACTCAAGCATATACCAGAACTGCTTAGACAATGTTTGAGACCGCTTCGATAATTATAACCCTGTACTGCGTTATAACAAAAATACCGGCATTGCTCCATTTTGTCAGTACCTTATGATGCTGTTTACAAAAAAATGCGTAATTTTGCATTCACTTTCAAAATGTTTACTTTAGAAGCCTCTATATGATAAAGTCTTTACATATTGAACATTATGCACTGATTGACCGCTTGGATATCAACTTGCATTCAGGTTTTTCTGTAATAACGGGTGAAACCGGTGCAGGAAAGTCCATCATTTTAGGGGCTATCGGATTACTGCTTGGAGAAAGAGCTGATACAAAATCAATTAAAGCCGGTGAAAAGCGATGTATTGTAGAAGCAGTGTTTGATCTGTCAAATTACGATATAACCACGCTCTTTAGTGATAACGATTTAGACATTGAAGATGACGGCTCATGCATTGTCCGGCGTGAATTCACAGCTGCGGGCAAAAGTCGTGCATTCATTAATGACACTCCTGTAAACTTGTCGCTATTGAAGGAAATCGGTAATAAGCTTGTAGATATACACTCTCAACATCAAAATTTATTCCTTGGCAAGGAAGACTTTCAGTTGAACACTCTTGATGTACTGTCAAAAGACTCCGGTGAAGTAAGCATATATAAAGAAAAATATAAGGTCTATAAAGATATATGCAAGGCACTGGATGAGGCAATCGAGTTATCAAGACAGAATCGTGACGAGGAAGATTACATCAGGTTCCAAGTGAAACAATTGGAAGATGCACACTTACAGGAGGGAGAACAGGCAACGCTTGAAGAAGAACAAGATTTGCTTAGCCACGCTGAAGAAATCAAGCAGACGTTATATTCTGTCCAAACTCTATTGACTTCTGATGAGGGTGACGATATATTGCAAAAGGTAAAACAATGTGAATCATCACTTAGGGGGATAGTCACAGTCTTTCCACATATTGACGAAATGACGCAACGCCTTGAAAGTTGTTTCATTGAATTGAAAGACATTTCTGATGAAATCGAAAACAAAATCGATGGAATCGAATTTGACCCACAGCGGCTCGAACAGGTTAACGACCGCTTAAACACTATATATAGCTTGGAGAAAAGGTGTCACTTGGACACGGTTGAGCAACTTATAGCTTTACACAAGAAACTTGACTCCAAATTGTCTATGATTGATAACAGCGAGGAACAGGTAGAAATACTTCGCAAGAAAAAATCCGATGCTTTCGAGACACTTATCCTTCAAGCCAAAAAGCTAACTGCGTTGCGCATGGCTGCCGGTAAAACTCTTGAAGTAAATATCGTCCGGTTGCTGTCTACGCTTGGGATGCCCAATGTGAGATTTAAGGTCGAATTAACAGATAAAGCAGAACCAGACAGCAACGGGAAAGATAAAATCTCGTTTATGTTTTCTGCCAATAAGAATATTCCTTTACAACAATTGGCTCAAATTGCATCAGGAGGAGAGATTGCACGTGTAATGCTGTGCCTGAAAGCTTTAATCGCTGACGCAGTGCAATTGCCAACTATCATTTTTGATGAAATTGATGCCGGTGTGTCGGGAAGCATAGCCGAAAAGATGGCTGTTATTATGAGCCAGATGGGACGTGACAACAGACAAATCATAAGTATAACTCATTTGCCGCAAATTGCAGCATTAGGCGAATATCACTATAAGGTATACAAGGAAGAAGGTTTGTTTGGTGTATCTACACATATAATTGAACTAACGCAGTCTCAGAGAATAGAGGAAATAGCTCACATGCTTAGTGGCACGAACCTCACCGAGGCGGCAATTAACAATGCACGCGAATTATTGAAACAATGATCGGAAAGAATTTTTTTGTTATGTTTAAAACGAGCATTCTGGGCAATATATCTGTCCTCATTATTTTATGGCTTACTATGTTGTCACTTAATGCTCAAGAAGCCGGTATACCCAAATGGGGAAACAAGGTTCAAAAAGGAATAGTTTCCGTTTTGACATACGACAAGGATAACAACCTTTTGAAGTCGGGAACGGGTTTCTATATTTCCAATGACGGCATTGGAATAGCCGACTATAGTTTGTTTTACAACGCCTATAGTGCAATCGTTGTTGACTCAAAGGGCGTGAAAAGTAAAGTAGTGCGGATACTTGGTGCTGACGACACTTATTCTTTAGTCAAATTTCAAGTAAACTCATCTAAGACAACAGCTCTTACCCAAGCTTCGTCAAAAGCGGAAGAAGGTGCAGTGTTATTTGCCTTAAAATACTCGAAGGATAAATTGTCCAGTTGCCCCACAGCTCGAGTAAGTGGCGTAAAAGCTATTGGCTCTGGTTCAAACGAAGAGGCAACATATCCCTTTTACACTCTATCGTATGCAATAGACGAGTCATATCTCGGTGCACCCTTATTCAACGCAAATGGAGAATTGATTGCAACTGTACAACCGTCTATGGGTCTTAACGGATATGCATTAGGCATCCAGTTTATTAACTCATTGAAAATTCAGGCGATTTCTTCTAAAGCCAATAATATCGCCCTTGATAAAATCCATATTCCAAAAGGATTACCCGACACAATGGAAGAAAGTCTGGTCTATCTGTACAGGATGTCGTATTCCCTGTCGAACGATGATTATCTTGATTTGCTCAACCAGTTCGTGTCAAAATATCCAGATAACGCAGAAGGATATTACCGGCGGGCAACTCCTTTAATTGATACAGAAAGATTTGATGATGCCAACAGAGATTTAACGCAATACTATAAATTAAGTACGGACAAAGCTGTCGCTAATGCACGAATTGCCGATATTATATACTCGAAATTATTGTATCAGCCGACACCTGTGTACAGCCAATGGACATACGACACCGCAATAGGATATATCGATAAAGCACTTGATCTTTCACCCGACAACTTATCGTATAAACTATTAAAGGCACGCATACTAATGTCGAAACGAGATTTTAGCGAAGCATTAAATATATATGATGAGCTGAACAGCAGTGATTCACGGTCTGCTGCAACTCTTTTTGCAGCATGTTTGGCACATGAAGGATTGGGAGATACTGCTACAATACAAATTGAGCTGCTCGATAGTGCAATAGCTTTATTCCCTACACCGCTCCCTACCGAAGCTGCCGATTATGTACTACGCAGAGGTCAGTTATATGCGAGAATAGGTAAATATAGGGAAGCCGTCAGCGACTACAACCAGTATGCATATCTCAACAGCAGCAAAGTTAATGATACTTTCTATTACGACCGTTCACAACTTGAGGTAAAGGCCAGAATGTATCAGCAAGCACTTGACGATCTGAATAAGGCTATTGAACTGAGTCCACGCATGGTGCTGTACTATGTTGAAAAAAGTGGGTTGTTACTACGTGTCAATGAGATCGAAGAATGTATTGCAGCTGCTGATCAAGCCATAGCAATGGCTCCAGACAATGCTGATGCATATAGGATTAAGGGATATGCTCAAATTCAGAAAGGGGACAAGGAGGCCGGAAAAGCAAGTTTGCAAAAGGCAATAGATCTTGGCGATGAGCTGTCCAAAGAATTAATGAATGAATTTGTAAAGTAAGTTCAAAACGACATGAACTACGCTAAATTGATAGCTACATCTAAGGAAATCGCAGAACTGTCAAGATCTGTGCTATTTCCTGATTATTTCGGTGATTATACGCTCAGTGTGGAGGATAAGACCAACAGGCTGTTTAATCTGCTCGAACCCCAATTGCTGTCTCATGAGGGGGCAAAAAAATTTATTAGTGCAATACCTTCTATACAGGCAAGCCTGCAAACGGATGTCATCGCCGCGTATAATGGAGATCCGGCTGCGACAAACTACGAGGAAGTCATCTGTTGCTATCCTGTTATAAAAGCACTCATGAACTACAGAGTAGCACACGAGTTGCTACTGATGGGTGTACAATTCGTTCCACGTATTCTTACGGAAATGGCACACTCGGAGACAGGCATTGATATACATCCGGGAGCGATAATCGGTGATTATTTTACGATCGATCATGGTACCGGTGTGGTGATAGGGGAAACATGCATAATTGGTAACAATGTAAAATTATACCAGGGTGTGACACTTGGTGCTAAAAGCTTCCCTCTTGATCCCAACGGCAATCCCATCAAGGGTATTCCACGCCACCCAATACTTGAAGATGATGTGATAGTGTATTCTAATTCAAGTATACTTGGCAGAATAACAATCGGTCGTGGAGCTGTCATAGGTGGCAATGTGTGGGTAACGCAGGATGTCCCTGCAGGAGCAAAAATAATGCAATACAAAAAACAATAAGTAATTATATAAATGAAACGTAAGCTAATAGCCAAAACGTTTGCAGGGCTGGAGGATGTCCTGGTTAACGAACTTGAACAACTTGGTGCAGAGGATATTGAAAAAGGAGTGAGAATGGTATCATTCTCCGGAGACAAATCGATGCTGTATCGCTCTAATTTCTGTCTGCGTACAGCAGTCAGAATTCTTATGCCAATCATAGAGTTCAAAGCAGATAATGCCGATGAAGTGTATAATAAAGTGAGGCAATTCGAATGGGAAGACTATATGGACGCAGACTCTACTTTTATTGTTGATGCAGTTGTTTACTCCGAAGAATTCCGGCACTCACGTTTTGCGGCATATAGGGTGAAAGATGCTATTGCAGACTATTTCCGTGAGAAAACTGGGAAACGCCCTAACGTAAGCATATCCAATCCGGACATCCGAATCAACTTGCATATTGCAGAGAACGACGTGACAATATCACTTGACAGTTCTGGTGAAAGTTTACACCGTAGAGGCTATCGTGTCGCTACCGTCAAAGCACCGCTTAATGAAGTGTTGGCTGCGGGCATGATTATGCTTACCGGATGGAATGGAGAGTGTGACTTAATTGATCCGATGTGTGGTTCGGGGACAATTCTTATTGAAGCCGCATTAATTGCACGCAATATATATCCTGGGGTATTTCGGCAAGAGTTCGCCTTTGAACGTTGGAAAGATTTTGATAAAGAATTGTTTGAGTCAATTTACAATGACGATTCTGCAGAGCGTGAATTTAATCACAAAATATATGGCTATGACATTAACCGCAGGGTAGTGACAGTGGCACAAGAGAATATAAAATCTGCCGGAGTGAGCGACTGTGTTGAAGTGGCGCAAAAAGACATACACGATTTTGAACAGCCATCCGAAAAATCCCTGATGATTACTAACCCCCCTTATGGCGAGCGTATTACAACCGATGATATACTTGGCTTGTATCATGACATTGGCAGCATTTTGAAACGTTCGTTCGTGGGTAACGATGCATGGATATTAAGTTATCACGAGGAATGCTTCTCTGAAATCGGATTCCGGCCTTCAACCCGTATTATTTTATATAATGGTGACCTTGAATGCGAGTTCCGCAAATATCAGATATTCGAGGGAAAGTTGAGTGACCGGCGAAGTGAAGGGCTTGACATAAAAAGCGATGATGACCGCCGCCGTAATATTCAATTCAAAGGACGCAAGCGGACAGAAGAACATACTGAGGATACTGGTACAGACGAAAAGGAAGATATTTATAGCAACATACCGCGGCTGAACCGTCATAACTTCAAATGGGGAGACCGTGGCAGTGATTTCGTTGGAGAGGATGATACACATTACTTTAAGTCTAAACCTTACACAAAATCATCCGACAGGAAATCACAAGATCATTCAGAAAAAACTTATCGGTCTCATCGTAACAATGAGGGAGATTCTCACCTGCAACGGTCTGGTTTTTCTGACCGTAAAGCACGGGAGAGTAGCAGTCCGTTTAGAAAAGATAAGGATTCAGAGACATGGTCTGATGGCCGTTTCGACAGGGACTCACGCTCATTCGACAGGTTTGACAAAAGGCATTCGGAGAAACGGTTTAATCGGGATAAACACTCCAATGACAAACTGAACAAAAGCTCATACGGCAAACGGGCCGATAAACAAAACGGTGAGCACAAGGGGCCACGGTTTAGCTTTGACAAAGACGGACGCCCTATTAAGAAGAAAGAGTAATCCATTCTCCTTCTTGTTATTCACCCATCGTCCTTCATATCTGGTAAAAATGTTTGCTCTTCCCGTCCAATCTTGCACGGCGTTCATCCGATACACATATAGCAGGCGAATAATTCAGGAGGACAAAGACTGTAAGGAATAAGCTCCTGACAGTCCAGTGGATAACACTCACTTATTATATTCTTATGCCGCCTCTTTATAAAACAACAGATAATTTGCTTACGCACGATTTGGCATCGTTTGGCATTTGTCCAACGATTGTGTGGCAATTGCCAAATGATTGTACGGCATTTGCCAGACGATATGCGGGTGTAGTTTAACGTTTTTGGTTGACTGCTTTAAGCCTTACTTTTAATACGGGTTGGCACGGTTAAACCCAATTCGGTCATTAGCGTTATGATGATAACAACTATTTTACATAATATAGGTTGCGCCTCAACACAAACGGCGCAAGCCAGACGAGCATCGCTTAAGCTCTGGCTTGTCTCTGCTCATCTGACTTGCACGCTTATTCACTCGGCCAAGTCCTCGGAATGACAATAGATTTATTTTGTACTGTATTCGATTTGCACTATATTTCTTAGTAGATGTTTTTATGTTTTGAGGGTGCAATTTGATTACATTGTAACCAAGAAAACAAAAGAATAGATGCAAAAAAGGAGTTTGTTAGGACGTAACTATCTAATGACCAATTTGAGTTAACCATTATTTTATATTTGGTCGATACACTTTGCAAGACTCGTGTGCGGATGTCCGTTTTTATAGTAGTCTATAGCAGTGGCAACGACGTCCTCTTCTATGCAGTGGAACACCATAGTCTTCAGTTCAGCTCGTTCTTGATGCTGTGGCCAAGATACACGGAGCTCTTGTACGCCATCTCGGTGTAGTACTGCGGCGAGCGGTCGCGGTATAATTTGGAGTTGCCGGCGAGGGTCACTCTGGTACTGCTCCTGTTGTGGTCGGCATGGCTGATACACAGAGGATAAGCCAGTAGGACAAATAACTATGGGATTGCAGGGATGGACTGGCGCAAGAGGAGAATTATGCACCTTTGTATAATCGCAGTTGACAAAACAAAGGACGGGTTCTGGTTTTAACACACAAAAGTGTGTTAATTTATGTTATTATCAAAAAATCCGATTTCTTGCGTTACACCTTATTTATTTTTATATATCTTTGCACATCTAAACAAAAAATATACGATGAATCAAAATACTTACATCAAACGCCTTCACAGCATAGTTACAATCTTCATGACTTCGATCTTGGCAGTCTTGCTTTTTTCCTGCTCACTGCATGAAGAGACGGCGTTCGACCGCGTCGTGTCGTACTACCACCAGACGGGGGACACCTTGAAGGAGCGCGCCGCGGAATACCTTAGAGACAACGCCCGCTGGCACTATGGGGTGGACAGGCATACGAGCATGCCTATAGGGCACCAGTATACATACTTTCTCTCACGCCCTGAGACTAACAAGGATTCTCTGTTCAAGGCTTATCTTGACAGCTGTCACATATACATCGTACAGGATGAAGAGGTCATGGACGCTGACACCATTAGCGAGGAGTTCCTGCGTGAGAACATAGATCTCGCCTTCGACTCATGGCGCAGGCCGTGGGCGGAAAAGGTGGCATTCCCTGATTTCTGCAAGTATATACTCCCATACCGCAACGGGGACGAGGAACTGTCCGACTGGAGGAACTTCCTTAAGGGCAGGTATGAAGAAGGCATAACCGCTCCGTCGCCGACCCATCGGACACGTGGGCCGTGGTCGACTACCTTATGAGGGCGATACGCCGTGACGTAGAATACGGCGGCGGAATGGAACCGTTCGTCAGCGACACGCTGACCCCGCGGGAGATGTTGAGGCTACACTGGCTGGAATGCCTCGGATGCGCGCACTACACCACTCTGGCAATGCGCGCGTGCGGAATATCTTGTGCTACTATGGAGATAAACTGGCGTTTCACGGAAGTGCCGCACAGCACGGTGCTGTTCCTTGCCGTCGGTGGAATCAGCCGAGCCTTCCGCACATCTGTCGGAGACACGGTGATATACATGGGAGAACCGAAGGACTCCATGGCGGCATGGAGGGTATGGGAATACGACTATGCGGTGAATCCGGAAAAACTCGACCTGTACGAGGAATACAGTGAAAACGATGACATATACGACAACCTGATATATCCACTTACCCAGTCGGACATCACGGCAGACATGTGCAGGACCTTCAGTTTCGCAATGCCAGTGCCAGACAGCCTTCGTAAGGAGAGGTACCTGTTCCTATGCCGGTTCCATGATTGGAAATGGCTTCCGGTGCGTGAGGGGAGGCTTGAC
>CAYVNW010000047.1:0-17384 GCA_964452915.1 uncultured Bacteroidaceae bacterium
CGATAACTTTGTTCATTATATTGTGAACTCTCAGAATGAAAAGTCTTTATTTCACTTCTTCAAAGTCGGCGTCTTGAACATCATCGGTAGTTGGTCCGTTATTTGAAGAAGACTGGCTACCGCTTGACTGACTGCTTCCCGTACTACCACTACCGGCCGACTGACCTGCGTTACCGCCTTGGTACATTTGTTGTGACGCTGCCTGCATCAGGCTGTTAAGCTCTGCTATTGCACTATCGATAGCGTTGACATCCTGTGCCTTGTGAGCATCTTTCAGCTTATTGAGCGCAGCCTCAATTCCTGGACGCTTGTCTGCTGGGAGTTTGTCTCCATTCTCTTTCAAGAATGTCTCGGTAGAGAATATCATAGAGTCTGCCTGGTTGAGTTTGTCAACACGCTCACGTTGTTTCTTATCTGCCTCAGCATTAGCTTCTGCTTCTGCTTTCATACGGTTGATCTCATCCTCTGACAAACCTGAAGAAGCCTCAATACGTATAGACTGTTCCTTACCAGTAGCCTTATCCTTTGCGCTTACGTTCAAAATACCATTGGCATCAATATCAAATGATACTTCAATCTGTGGAACGCCACGACGTGCAGGTGCAATACCTGTCAAGTTGAAGATACCAATTTGTTTGTTGTCGGCTGCCATTGGACGTTCGCCTTGCAGAACACGAATTGTAACCTCTGTCTGGTTGTCCGCTGCAGTAGAGAATGTCTCGCTCTTCTTGCAAGGTATTGTCGTGTTGGCATCGATAAGTTTAGTCATCACACCACCAAGAGTCTCGATACCCATTGAAAGTGGAGTTACATCAAGCAATACGATGTCACCAACACCTTCTTCCTTATTAAGGATGGCACCTTGAATAGCAGCACCGACAGCGACTACCTCATCAGGGTTAACCCCTTTAGAAGGGACTTTGCCAAAGTAGTCTTCTACCAATTTTTGTACAGCTGGTATACGGCTTGAACCACCAACAAGAATTACTTCGTCAATATCAGAAGTACTGATACCTGCTTCCTTGATTGCGTTCTTACAAGGTTCAAGGCATTCTTGAATCAAATCGTGTGCAAGAGCTTCGAACTTAGCACGAGTAAGAGTCTTTACAAGGTGTTTAGGCATTCCGCTCGCAACTGTGATGTAAGGAAGGTTGATCTCAGTAGAAGAAGAACTTGAAAGTTCTATCTTTGCCTTTTCAGCGGCTTCCTTCAGACGTTGCATAGCCATAGGGTCGAGAGTAAGGTCGACACCTTCTTGAGCTTTAAACTCACTTGTCAGCCAATTGATAATAACCTGGTCGAAGTCATCACCACCAAGGTGTGTGTTACCATTGGTAGAAAGCACTTCAAACACGCCGCCACCGAATTCAAGTATTGATATATCGAATGTACCACCACCAAGGTCGAACACTGCGATCTTCATATCTTTGTTTGCCTTATCGATACCGTAAGCAAGTGCTGCGGCTGTAGGCTCGTTGACTATACGTTTTACGTCAAGACCGGCAATCTGACCGGCTTCTTTTGTAGCCTGACGTTGTGAGTCAGAGAAGTATGCAGGTACTGTTATGACAGCTTCCTTAACCTCCTGTCCCAAATAGTCTTCAGCTGTCTTCTTCATCTTTTGAAGAATCATGGCTGAAATCTCCTGTGGAGTATAGAGATGTCCATCGATATCAACACGTGGAGTGTTGTTGTCACCTCTTACTACAGAATAAGGCACACGTGCGATTTCCTTCTGAACTTGATCGTAAGTCTCACCCATAAAACGTTTGATAGAGTAGACTGTACGTTTTGGATTTGTGATGGCCTGACGTTTAGCAGGGTCACCAACCTTACGTTCACCACCATCAACGAAACCTACTACTGAAGGAGTAGTACGTTTTCCTTCGCTGTTAGCAATGACGACTGGTTCACTGCCTTCAAACACAGCTACACAAGAGTTTGTTGTTCCTAAGTCGATTCCAATAATTTTTCCCATAACCTTATATTTTTATTTATTTGTTTTACAACTAATGAATTAATTTTTGGTTTTGTTTCCTCCGGTATCAACTCTTTGTCTCAACCGCCTGTTCGGAAACTGAACCACTTTGTATAGAGCAAATAGAATGCCAGAGAGCTGTGTCGTATACGAGAAAAACAATAGAGGCTGAAAAAATGCGGTTATTTCTGCCACATTGTCTGTGCGGCAGGTGTTTTAGCATGACATTATATGATTTATGGCAGGCCGGTAGTTTTATAAAACTCTTGGGAAGCCTTAAAATGATTTTACGGCTTCCCAAGAATATATTTCAGTTGACCACGTTTTGCGGCGATCCTTTTATGAACGCCCTGACATTCTTCAGGCAAATATCGATAAGTCGTTCACGTGCTTCCTTTGTTGCCCACGCAATGTGAGGCGTAAGGAAGCAGTTCTTGGCAGTAAGCAACGGATTGTCGGCCTGTGCGGGTTCTACGGAGAGGACGTCCGCACCGTATGCAGCAATCAGTCCGTCATTTAAAGCGTCTGCCACATCGGCTTCGTTCACCACCGGTCCACGACTGGTATTGATAAGGATGGCAGTCGGTTTCATCATTTGCAACCTTTCTTTATTGACCATATTCATTGTAGACTCATTGAGCGGACAATGCAGACTCAAGACATCACTTTCCTTGAAAAGAGTGTCGAGCGTGGCTTTTTCAAATTCCTTTGGCAGTTCGTCCTTTGAGGTATACGCCAGCACATCCATGCCGAAAGCATTTGCTATACGTGCAGTAGCCATACCTGTATTGCCTAAGCCAACTACACCAAAGGTCTTTCCGGCAAGTTCGGTATGAGTGAAATCATAATAGCAGAAGTCCTTTGAGCTGGTCCATCTGCCATCCTTGTTGGCGTCAGCATAATAGCCCACATGGTTTGTGATGTTCAAAATATGTGCCCATACCATCTGAGCCACACTGTTCGTGCTATATGCCGGAATGTTGGTAACAACTATGCTTTGCCGGCTTGCCACTTCGAGGTCTACAACATTATAACCAGTTGCCAACACTCCTATATAACTAAGGTGTGGCAATTGATTAAGAACCTCAGCGTCAAGAACGACTTTATTCGTCAACACGATATCGCAACCTTTACATCGGTCGACTACCTCGTCAGGCGATGTCCGGTCGTATATCTCCAATTCTGTCATTTCCTCAAGCGGATGCCACGAGAGGTCGCCTGGGTTTACTGAGTATGCGTCAAGTATTACTGCTTTCACTTTTGTTTATTGCATTTCTAACTCTACTCAATGTCTCTGGAGCCATTCTCAAGTACGAAGCTACGTATTTCAGTGGTGTCCGTCGGATGATTTCACTGTCGTTATGTAGCAACAACGAGTATTTCTCCATTGGAGTCTCATCGAGCAGATGATATATTTTTTCTTTCTTTATTATAATTGATTCAATAATCAAAAAGAGCAACGTCCCGAGGTCTGCATCCTCACAGGCGAGTTCTTTGAAATACTGGTAGTTCATGCTGTAAGCTACCGTCGGTTCGAGAGTCTGTATATTCAAGCGCGAAGGAGTATGTGTAAACAGACTCTCCACACAAGCCAGAATATCGCCTTCATGCACAATGTCCTCCACCCTGTCGAAGCCTTCTTCTGAATGATACTGACGTACAAGTCCTTTAACAATATACATCAGATTATTGCTCTTATTCCCTTCTTCCAAAATGAACGTCTTGTGACGGAACTTCATTGGTTGAAGCAAATCGGTGAAACGGTTGAGTGACTCAATGCTGAGTCTGACATTGTATTTGCGTGCCAACTCGCGAGCCACATCTTTTTTGTTTTCTGTTAATGCTTTCATGTGTCGTGTATTTATATTATTATAATGTGTTTATGATATCTTTTGCTGTGCTGTTATCAAGCCCCGTAGTTGCGCGGGCCGAATATCTTACTACCGATCCTTACCAGCGTGCTTCCTTCTTCTACCGCTATTTTGTAGTCATTACTCATTCCCATCGACAACTCGTTGAAAGTATCATCGTCATTAAAGAATTCATCTTTTGTTTGGTCGAATAGAGTCCTGACAGTGCGGAAATCACTCCGTATGCGCTGTTCATCATCTGTATTGGTCGCCATGCACATAAGTCCACGCAACCTCACGTGTTTCATTTCCTTATATTCTCCTTGCCTTAGTGTTTCCGTCAGTTCGGAAGGAAAGAATCCGAATTTTGTTTCTTCTTGTGCCACATGAATTTGTAAAAGGCAATCTACCACCCTGTCAATTTTGCCTGCCTGTTTGTCGATCTCTGCCAGCAGTTTCATCGAATCGACAGAATGGATTAGCTTTACATATGGCACAATATACTTCACTTTGTTTGTTTGCAAATGTCCGATGAAGTGCCATTCGATGTCAGAAGGCAGAACAGGTTGTTTTCCGTTCAGTTCTTGCACATGGTTTTCTCCGAACATACGTTGCCCTGCATCATACGCTTCACGTATGGCATCAGCAGGGTGAAATTTAGAGACTGCCACCAGTCTGGCCTTTGTCCCTTGAAGGTCAGCTAATACGCTATTCAGATTTTGTTGTATTACTGTCATTATGTTCGTCTTCTCCTTGTACTTCAAAAGGGAACACATCAAGCAACGACGTTTCTTGAATGGCAGCTATTTCGTAGTCTGCCATCGTTCCCTTCATACCCTCCTCGAAAAGGTCGAGTGCTCCACGGAAATTCGCTGCTTGTACGAGCATGTAGTGCGACGAACGTTTTTCCGTCTGTGTTTTTTCATCGAGAGTGATGAAATTGCATTTCACTTTATACCACTTGTCGGCATCGTCCGAACTGTTGATGAATAACTCATCAATTTTCGCAGGAGTTATATTTTTAACTTCAAGTGCGCCATTGCAGAATGGCGACACTTCCTTTATTATTCTTGCCTCAGCATCAGTAAAGTTGAGAGCGTCCACAAGGTATGATTCTTTAAATTTTTTGCTCATTCCGCCTTCTATTGCCTTTTCGGCCTCAACCTTACATTCAAACCAACTGTTTCCTATCATGATTTTCGACTAATTCTATTTTGTTTGTTTTTGATTCTTTATTCGAAAGGCAAAGGTACAAAAAAAGTAGAAGACTTCAAGTAACATCAAAAGGAAAATTTCGACTTCTGCTATTTTTACACGTTGATACGGAATTTTATGGAGCTGACATTTTGAGTAAATCATAAAAAAACACTATCTTTGCAGTCATCGTGCATACACACCTGATCATTGCAGGTGCTTCAGACACAGAGAATACTAAATACTTGACTTCGACAAATGGTGACACAAAGAGAATTCACACTATCAGCCCGACACAGAGGCTGCCACTTGATAACAAATGAAGTGGTATGTCTTCTCCCCCACCCGCTCCCTGCTACAGGATTGCTTAATCTCTTTGTCAAACACACATCATGCGCCTTATCAATCAACGAAAACGCAGATCCCGATGTGCGAAGCGACTTGGAGAAAATTATGAATCACTTAGTCAAGGAGGGAGAACCATACTATGACCACACTCTTGAAGGATTGGACGATATGCCTGCACATGCCAAATGTTCCCTGTTTGGCGTCAGCATCAATATTCCAATAACAGACGGAAGGCTGAACCTCGGCACATGGCAAGGCATCTACCTCTGTGAGTTCAGAGACTGCGGAGGGCCAAGACACATTGTAGCGACCATATATAGTTAACATAACTAACCAACATTAAAACAGTACAAAAATGATTTCAGTAATAGATTTATCACTTAGCGTTGCGATGAAAGCGCACGGAGGCAAGAAAGACATTGACGGAGAGGCATACATACTGCATCCGCTCGAGGTGGGACTTATGGGCAATACAGACGAAGAACGAAGTGCAGGATTTTTACACGATGTAATTGAAAACACGAAATTCATCATTGAAGACCTGGAAGCGGCAGGCATACCTAACGGAATAATCAATGCTGTGAAACTGCTTACTCATGATCCAAATGTACCATACCTTAATTATATACAGAATATCATCGACTCACACAACCCCATAGCCATTAAGGTGAGATACAACGACCTTATATACCATCTCAACAAAGACAAGGCACATCCGGAAAAGAGAGAAATGCACACCAAAGCATTAGAAATGATAAAAGGGGCACTTAAGGACATGTATAACGTCAGACAGTTCGACCCCCAATCGCTAAATGGGACCAATCACAAAACAGCCATATTTGCAGCAGGATGCTTTTGGGGTGTACAGCACTACTTCAGCAAGACTCCCGGAGTAGTCAACTGCTACGTTGGCTATACCGGTGGTAACGAAGCTAACCCGACATACAACGAAGTGAGGTGGCACCATACAGGACACAAAGAGGCTGTGCTGGTTGAATACGACCCTTCAAAAGTGGACTATACCACCCTATGCAAACTGTTCTTTGAAATTCACGATCCGTCGCAGACCGACGGACAAGGTCCGGACAAAGGTCAGCAATATCGCAGTGCTGTGTACTATAATAACAAAGAGGAGTACGACATCATCAGACTGTTGATTGACATATTGGAGACAAAGTCGTATGTAGTCAACACACTTGTTCTCCCTGCACATGAGTTTTGGATTGCTGAAAAGTATCATCAGAACTATTACGAGAATACCGGAGGCACTCCATACTGCCACTTCCGCACAAAGAAATTCTAAGCGTAACGGCACTGCTGACATGTGGTGCCGTTATTGATTATTGATACTCACGACAACACAATTGCGGCAGTCAAATACTTAACATGAATTACAAATCCATTACATTTTTATATTAAAGATTTGGTTCTAATAAAAAAATCTTAACTTTGCAACTGAAAATGCAATACCTCTAAATAAACGGTAACACGTAATCAAAAAAATAAATACATTATCATCTTTAATCAAACCAAAAGAATTATGTTGAAAAGAATGTGTTCACTTATTGCATTGCTGACAATAGTAGTCACCGGTGCAATGGCACAAGTAACCACTTCTGGTCTGTCGGGTAAGATCACCATGGCAGACAACGATGAGGATGTTATTGGTGCTCACATCCAAGCCATACACGTGCCTTCAGGTACGAAGTATGTAGCAGCAACCAACGTCAACGGCCGTTTCGCAATCCAATGAATGCGTCCAGGCGGTCCTTATGAAGTTGAAATCTCATATGTAGGTTTTGAATACTGACATGAGTCAGTTCGCCGGCGGACTTGTAACCGATGCTAACGGAAAAGCGACAATCGACGCATTATTCAACAAGATTATGAGTCTTTCCGATGCTAACGGCAATCAAGTATATTCACCGACAATAACATCCGATCAAGGCTATATCTCAAGGTCAGCATCGTTCACCGGAGTCGATCACGATTTCAAGTTGCCACAAGATTGGAAAGTATCGTTGGCTGTCGACTATAAGTTGCCGACATCTTTCCCATTCACCATCACTGCTGAAGGAATATTCGACAAAGTAATCAACGCAGCTACAATATCCGATTGGAACATCCTTTCTGCTGAGGGCTTCGCACGCTGGAACGGAGCAGACAACCGTCCGATCTACCCTGACAACTACCGCTCTGCAAACAGCAACAAAGCATTTATTCTTGAGAACACTCATAAAGGCTACACTTTCATAGGAAGCTTAAAAGCAGAAGCCAAGCCGACCAGCTGGCTCAGCATCATGGCAGCTTACACAAAAACCAAGTCAAAGCAAATCACCAGTCTGCCAGGCTCAAACACAGAATCAGCCTTTACTTATGTTCCGACTGTCGCCGGCCCGAATAACATCAAACTTCATAATGCACTTAACACAACGCCCGACCGTATCGTTGCGTCACTCACTGCACACGATAAAAGCGGCAACCACTACAGTCTCATCTATGAGTCTTGGCGTGGCGGTTACAACTACTCATATATGCTGGCAAACGATATGAACGGTGACGGATATAGCTACGACGCACTTTATATTCCGACCGACAAGGAAGTGGAGACAAACGAGTTCCGCTTTGCATCGGAAGACGACAAGACACGCTTCATGGACTATGTTCATGCTAACAGCTATCTGAGACACCACCAAGGCGAATACGCAGAACCTTACAGCCACTACAACCCATGGGTTCACCGCATCGATATCGCCTACAAACACGACTTCAAGGTTGCTTGCGGAAACACTACGCACAAGTTGCAGCTCAGCCTTGACGTGAAGAATGTCCTCAACTTCTTCAACGACAAGTGGGGAGTCAGCAAGTACATGAACCCGGCTCTCAACGAAGGCAGAATCTTGAAATATGAAAAGACAGATGCAGACGGCTACCCTGTATTCTCTACTCCAAATGCCGTAAACGGCAATGTGAAGACATGGCTATACAACCCTGTAACGGGTCAATGCTGGTATGCCGGCGTCGGTATCAAGTATTTGTTTAACTAATAGCAGGCGACAAACTTACAATGATCGGATACAAAGATACATATAACGGTACAATCGAACTCTGTGGCGGTATATACGTATCACACGAAAGTGCAGAATAAGCTGTCACTACACAACGCACACAGACAATAATAAAGAGGCGCATCATTAAAGTGCGCCTTTTTTTGTGGTGCTAACATATTGTTTCTGTCAAACAAAAAACGTATCTTTGCATCAGTAATCAAAACAAGTAATATATGGTAAAGAACACTCTACTTACAACATTGCTGGTCCTATTTGTTACTACCGAGTGCATGGCATGGGGACAGAAAGGACACGACACGACCTGTGCAATAGCCGAGAAGCATTTGACGAAGAAGGCAAAACGGCACATAAGCAAACTGCTCGACGGCAAAAGTATCGTCTATTGGGCAAATTGGCTTGACAACGCAAGCAACACACCAGAGTATGCCTATTCGAAAACCTGGCACTACAAGAATGTGGACGCAAACCAGTCATACGACGAAGTGCCGCCTTTCGCCCAAGGTGACATAATAACCGCACTCACAGAGCAGATTGCAAAACTTAAAAGCGGCTCGCTGACAAAAGACGAGGAAGTCCTTGCACTGAAAATGGTGATACATCTTGTAGGCGACCTCCACCAGCCTATGCACTTAGGACACAAGACCGACCTCGGAGGCAACCGCGTGCAAGTAACCTTCTTCAAACAACCGACAAACTTGCACACAGCATGGGACACCAACCTCGTTGAAAGCGCACATAAGTGGAGCACCACCGAATGGGTGAACCAAATCGACCGTACCAGTAAAAAAGAACGCAAAGCAATAGGTCAAGGCACCCTTGACGACTGGGCAAAGGAAACCTTAGCACTTGCCACACAAGTCTACAACGACACACCCGCGGGATCCACCCTCTCATACAACTACGTGGCAAAAGCAACACCAATCATTGAGCAACAACTTCTCAAAGGAGGCATACGACTTGCAAAGATACTCAATAAAATCTACTGAAACGCCTTTCTCAAGTTGCAAACACAACTCTATAATGTTGTTTCTCATATTTTTAAGAATAAAAAAGCAGTAAATGTTTTTGGGATTAGCAATAAAATGCTAACTTTGCATTCCGTTTGCAGCCTTTACAAAGAAAAGGCCTGTAAGAAACATATTCATAGGACTATTAAATATTACATTAAATAATAAAACAATTACAAGACAATGACTAAAGCAGACATCGTTTTAAAAATTGCGAAAGAAACAGGAGTAGACAAGGCAACAGTACTGAACGTTGTTGAATCGTTCATGGCTTCCGTAAAAGACAGCTTGGCCAACAACGATGAAGTATTCCTTCGCGGATTCGGTTCTTTCATAATTAAGACACGCAAGCAGAAAGTAGCTCGCAACATTTCCAAGAACACATCAATGGTTATTCCGGAACACAACATACCAGTGTTCAAACCGGCAAAAACATTTGTGAATTCAATTAAGTAACAATTGTGACATCGCAGGGTTACCAAACCTTTTGCCATCAATCACATTTTAATATAAACCATTAAATATTAAAGGACTATGCCAAACGGTAAGAAGAAAAAGAGACATAAGATTTCTACTCACAAGCGTAAGAAAAGACTAAGAAAGAACCGCCATAAGAGCAAATAAATCTCACAAACAATGAGGAAATGACAAGCGAACTTATAATCGACTCACAACCCAAAGAAGTAACGATTGCTCTTCTCGAAGACAAAAGGCTTGTCGAATTCCAAAAGGAATCAGTAGGCACACATTACTCAGTTGGGAACATCTATGCTGCCAGAGTCAAAAAAATAATGCCTGGCTTGAACGCATGCTTTGTTGATGTCGGTCATGAGCGTGAAGCATTTCTTCATTACCAAGATTTAGGAATACAATTCCTTTCACTTGAAAAGTACATTAAGCAGGTATCAAGCGACCGCAAAAAACTTCCTCTTGTCGAAAAGTCCGAAAGACAGCCTGAACTGCCTAAAGAAGGCTCGATAGACAAAATACTGGAAGTTGGACAAGAAGTGTTGGTGCAAATCACCAAAGAACCTATAAACACAAAAGGTCCGCGCTTGACAGGAGAAATATCCATTGCCGGTCGCTACCTTGTCTTAATGCCGTTTGCTGAAAAAGTTAATGTTTCAACGAAAATAAAGAGCTCGGAAGAGCGCGCAAGGCTGAAACAACTGATCCAAAGCATCAAACCACGGAATTTTGGAGTCATAGTGCGTACAGTCGCTGAAGGCAAACGGGTAGCGGAACTCGACAAAGAGCTGACTATACTTCTCGACAGTTGGAACGACTGCATAAAAAAGGTTCAAATGGCAAAGGACCTGCCTATACTCGCACATGAGGAGACAGGACGTACCGTATCCATGCTTCGCGACCTTTTCAACCCTTCATACGAGGCTATTCACGTAAACGACCCCAACGTATACAAGGAAGTTAAGAAGTATGTGGGCCTCATAGCTCCGGAGAGAGAGGATATTGTAAAATTGTACAAAGGCACATTGCCGATCTTTGACAATTTTGATGTAACTAAACAAATCAAATCGGGATTCGGAAGAACTGTAAGCTACAAGAAAGGCGCCTATCTCGTCATCGAAGGCACAGAAGCACTCACCGTCATCGACGTTAACAGCGGCAACAGATCAAGGGGAGTCACAGGGCAGGAAGCCAATGCTTTTGAAGTGGATATGGGAGCCGCAGAGGAAATAGCCCGACAACTCAGATTGCGTGATATTGGAGGAATCATAGTAATTGACTTCATCGACTTGGACAAAGCCGACCATCGTCAGAAACTCTACGAGAAAATGTGCGAGCTGATGCGTAACGACAGGGCAAAGCACAACATCCTGCCACTTAGCAAATTCTGCTTGATGCAAATCACACGCCAGCGGGTCCGTCCGGCAATTAACGTACATGTTGAGGAAACTTGTCCGACATGTCATGGAAAAGGAGTAATCAAATCTTCTTTCCTTTTTGCCGAGTCTCTCGAAAATAAAATAGATTACATCGTCAACAATCTTGGTATGAAGAAGTTCCAACTTTTGGTACACCCTTACGTAAGCGCATACATCAACCAAGGATTTCCTTCCTTGCTGGTGAAATGGCATTTTAAATACGGTTTTGGTTTCAAGGTTATACCAAGCCAGGCTCTTGCCTTCCTTGAGTACGAATTCAAGGATAACAAAGGAAATATTATTGATATGCAAGAGCAGGTGGAACCAATTACATGAAAGTACGTGGACACTTAACGTACACGTGTACATAAATATGGAATTGTTTTTCATGCTCGAAAGACATTTTACAATGAACTACAAAAAAGCTTCCTGAATCAGGAAGCTTTTTTATTAGCGCACGTTGCCATGTGCACAAGGCAAACCTTTCGTACTATTGTTTTTATTGGGTATCAGTCGACATAGTGGAAAGCCGTACCCTTAACTGCCTCCATCGCAAGTTCCACACCGGCAGCATCAGGAGTAGTAGTCAGGTGCATCCCTCCGATGTTCAAAGTCAATGAACCGTCATCGTTCACCGTCATCAACTCATACAATTTACCGTCAACCTCTGCATTCCAAGTCTTTGCCTTTTTATTATAGACAAGTTTGCATTCGCAATTGCGGGTTTCATCTACAATCTTGTATCCGTCTTTCGTCGACGTGATAGCAAACATATCACCATTACTTCCCTTCATACGCTTCACCTCTCCTGCCTTAGAGATTGGATTATCCCCACTCCAGAACTCAATAGAGTTGAACACCAGTATGTCCGCAAGATAGACAACTTCATATACCGGAATAATGTGGAAACATACAAACACCAGTTCATTAACGAACTTAGATTTCGATATTCCCTGATTCCACGCATTCACCTTGTTGAATGTACGGAACGAACCGATACAACTTGTGAACAGAACACATGCGGCCATGATGGCACACGCGATTGTTAAACTTCTCTTTCTCATAAAACTTGTTTTTGTTTGTGGATTAATACGCCCCAGTCTCTACCGGGATTATTCTAAGCGGTGAGCAATATGTACCCAACCTATTTATATTCTACCTCACTCTGAGTAAGTCGCCCTGAACAGGCGTATAGTCAGAATCCTTAAAATTGATCTTATACAACTTCTTTATATTCATTGCATAAAGCTGGGCTATCGAATACATTGACTCGCCCTGTCTGACGTGATGCCAATAGCCTTTTCCGTACTGTTTCGACGCCTTGCTCTGTTTTTTTTGCAAATAGATGAAATCACCCTCATTTATGTCTACATCTTCTACAGCTTCATTATATTGCAACAATTTCTTCTTAGAGATAGCGAATTCCTTTGCAAGACTTTCCCATGTATCAGAGCCTTTAGCCTTTATGCAGACCACATCATTATTGCTCAGCAGTTGGTGGCTGCTGAATTTGACATCCACAGGCAGCCGCTTCTCAGGAATATAAACCGGAGCGTTCGGGTCGCGGTCATACTGATTGAG
This sequence comes from uncultured Bacteroidaceae bacterium, assembly GCA_964452915.1. Classification (GTDB taxonomy): domain Bacteria; phylum Bacteroidota; class Bacteroidia; order Bacteroidales; family Bacteroidaceae; genus Colivivens. The sequence goes on from CAYVNW010000047.1 coordinate 12,916, forward strand.
CTCATAGAGTTCTATCAACTTTATGAGTCGGTCAGCATACGTAGGACTTGTGGCATAACCGCACGACTTCAGTCCACGTGCCCATCCTTCGTAATCAAGAATACTGAGCCTGAACAAACGGCTGTAACGGTCTCTCAGCAAAAACTTCGAGTGGTCCTCATAACTTTCGCGAACAGATGAATAAACACGGAACAACTCGTTGCGTCCGTCATCAAAATGAGTGGTAGTAGGTCCTGTCCAATTGCTGCCGCGCTTGATACCGAAATGATTATTACTTTTTTGCGCCAATTCGCTGCTGCCTGCCCCACTTTCGAGCAGCCCCTGTGCGAGCGTAATGCTGGCAGGGATGCCGTGCAGCTCCATTTGTTCCACAGCCAGGTCCTTGTATAGATCAATGTAGTCCAAATATTTCTTATTCTTCGTTTGTGCCAGTACCGACGAACAGGCAATCAGCAAAACGCCTGCAAGCGGCAATATTCTCGTAAGTTTTAAACCCATAATAAAATTTTTCGCGTTTCAGCATGCAAACTTACAAAAAAATACTTTATCTTTGAACACTGATAGACCTAAAAAACAAATTACAATGGAAAGTATTGCCAAAACTATACACATCGTCAAGAAGCAGGAAAACGAATTAGACGAGCAAGAGAGCAAACTGGTCAGCCTGGCAAAAGGAGCCACATACCGCAGCTACGCACCCTACAGCAAGTTCTGTGTAGGAGCGGCAGTCCTGCTCAATAATGGTGAGATGCTGTCGGGCAGCAACCAGGAAAACAGTTCGTACCCACAAGGACTGTGTGCAGAGCGCACCACAATCTTCTATACAAACTCACGCTATCCCGACACACCAATCGTAACGCTCTGCATCGCAGCGCGCGACACTTCGGGAGCATTCACAAAAGTACCTATCAGTCCTTGCGGAGGATGCCGCCAAGTGATGCTTGAGACTGAGCACCGGTTCGGAGTAAACATGAAGGTGATGCTATATGGCACCGATGGCATCTACATCCTTGAGTCAGCACGCGACCTCCTACCAGTAGGTTTCGACCAAGACTGTCTCGTATAAGCCCATCCCGAGCACGTCACATCATTTCCTTTTGTCATTCCACCCTACTCCGCCATCCCTATGCAGTGACCGTGCCTTGTGCCGGTCGTCCTCATGCAGGGTCACTACATCCATCCATCATTAGCCTGGAAGGCTAACCGCTTTAGTAACCCTTTGTCATGCCGCAGGCTGACTGAGGGCCTGCCCAGCGTACACTGACGCAGTCAGAGCACCTGGGGGCCATGATGCCACACACGCCCAACACCTTGGAGAGGCGTCATAGTGGCTGCACCTTTGTGAGGCGTTGTATCAAGCAAAAGCAGGAGCCATCATTTCCTGTTCTGAGCGTGTTATGCCGAGTTGCGCTGCACGCACCTTCCATGATGAACACACAGACTTGCAACGTTCCACCAAGCTCACAGCCTCTGCATTGCCAATTCCATAGTATGGTGCCGTGTCGATGACGAGGATATGGCCTTCTCTCACTCTCTCATCCAACGGATGCTGGCAAAAAAGTTTTTTCAGCAGGTAAGACTTGCCTGAGCGTAGCAGTCCTGTGGTTATCTTGATGAGTCCGTTGTTCCTTGAACGGCTCAGCTGTTCTATGTATCTATATCTGTTTACTATCATGCTTTACGAAAAACTGTCACTTGTGACACTTTTTCGGAGGCAAAGTCATATATTTTATCTCAAACATCTCAAACCAAAGAAGAGAACTAAGTAAAACAGACTAAAGAGCAATGATTATCCCGTTCTGTAGTGTCCATTCCACTTGCCAGCACCCATTTTTCTTTGCAAAGTTACTGCCCGGACGATGATGCCAAGTACCGCTCCGCTAACAGGCATTGGATTTAACAACAACTTTCCACGAATGGACAGAGCAGCGAGGGCATAGCCGAACATGTTCGGATTTTGCCGAGTCGTGATGGACAAAGGCGAAGCCAATGTACCATTAGTGGCATTTCATTAATTCCCATGCCTGTTTCCTTGTCTTATAGCCCTTGGTGCGCAGTCTTCAGATGCACGAAAAATAAGCTCCCGACAAGCGAAGTCAAAAAACTTCAAATAGAGGGAAGAAAATAAATTTCACATCCAACATCAAGCAATATAATAATTATGACAGGAACAGAACATTTCAAGCAAGCCATCAAGTCGTATTTGGAAGAAAGAGCCAAAACGGACGATCTCTTTGCAATATCGTATGCCAAAGAAAACAAGAATATGGACGATTGCGTTACGTTCATTCTCAACCAGGCAAAAGCCATTGCCAGGGAGGGCGGTTGCGGAATGACCGATGACGAGGTATATTCACTTGCGACACACTACTATGATGAAGAAAAAATAGAAGTGGGCAAGGTTGAAAACTGCGGAGTGGTTGTAAACCACAGGGTCGAGCTTTCCGAGCAGGAGAAAGCCGAGGCGAGACAAAAAGCCTTGATAGCATATCAAGCGGAAGAAATGCGCAAAATGCAACAGCGTAACAGCAGGCCAAAACAGACAGCGGTGAAACAAGAAGTGTCACAACCATCCCTATTTGATTTTGAACAATGAAAGCAAGAACAAGACTACAGCATAAGGTAGTAGCCGCCAATGGGCGTTTGCTGCCACTGGCAGAGAGGCCGGAGGTGTGGGCGTTCCGCAAATGTGTCAGGCATTATGCATTCCGTACCAAAAGCAGTGGGACGACCTGCATGGATTGCGGACACCGATGGAATGAGAGTGGCAAAAAGGTATGCCGTTGTCCTCATTGCGGTGCAAAATTGGAGATAAAGGACACAAGGCAAAGAAAGTACTGCGAAAAGGCGTACTTCTCCACACTTGCCACACAGGACGGATTGCAGGTACAGCGTGTGTTTCTTCTGACCGCCGTTTTCCACAAGGGAAGGTCGGCTGACTGCTATTCCGTGGAGATTGCCCGCTATTGGATGGACGATGGAGGCAAGACGGAAGTGACGGCATTGAGACGCACTATCGGATATTACATGGACTCTTTTGTCATGGACGGACGTCTGGAGTTGCGCAAGGACAGCCATGTGTACAGACATGTTGCGAACTGCATGGTTTATCCATATTATTCCGCAACCGCAAAATTAAGACGCAACGGCTTGAAAGGGGCATTGGCGGATATTGAACCGACAAGGCTTATGAAAGCCTTGTTGACGGACAGCAGGGCGGAAACCTTGTTCAAGGCCGGCAGGAAAGCGGATTTGGACTACTTTCTGCAACACCCATCGCACTTTGATGCGTATTGGAACGCTTACAAAATAGTCTTGCGAAATGGCTATCGGATTTCAGACATTTCACTTTGGGCGGATTATGTGTGCTCACTTGAAAGGTGCGGGAAGGATATTCACAATGCCCGTTATGTGTGTCCCTCTGACTTGAAGGCCGAACACGACCGCTATCAGGAGCGGGTTAGGATTATACAAGAAAGGGAGAAACGTGAGGAGCAAAGGAAAAAGGCAATGGAAAACGAGAGGCGTTTCCTGGAATTGAAAGCCAAGTTCTTCGGATTGTCATTCACGGACGGGCTTATCGTTGTAAGTGTCTTGGAAAGTGTTGACGAATATTACCAGGAGGGGAACGCATTGCATCATTGCGTGGGACAATGCGAATACTATCTAAAGCCCCGGTCGTTAGTGTTTTCCGCAAGGATAGACGACAAGCGCATCGAGACCGTCGAGTTGAGCCTTGACACATTCAAGGTGTTGCAGTCAAGAGGGCTTTGCAACAAGAACTCGGAATACCACGACCGTATCATCAAACTTGTGCAGAAAAACGCACGGCAAATCCGAGAGCGTATGACCGCATGACAAGTTGCATTCTTCTTGCAGTCACTTGCCGCTTTGCATATAGCGGCAGGTGGCTTTCAAATTCGGCTGCGAAAGCTCGCCGAGACCCTCTTTTATATATATTTTTGGAACCGCTTTCTCATAAAAATAAAGTTACAAAGATAAAGTTGAGATAAAGTTAACCCGTTAGCGGAATTAAATTAGTGCGTACTTAATCAAATTGCTTTGCTGCCAATATAGACGATGTATTAATTACTGATTTAGGTTGACTACTTGCTTGTCTTAAACCTTAAATAGGTTGACTCAGCTAAACAATAAACGAGATGATATTTGACTTCTTGTATTTATTACCGATGTTTGTTGACTGAATGTACAAGGCCTGCCAACGATGAAAACACACCCGTTGACAGAATAAAGCGACACGGACAATGTAAGCAAGGCTTCTTCCTAAATGTACATATTATACGTCATTCAGTAACATATCCACCATGTCCCGTAAACTAATAAATAGTTGCACACCATGAAATCTATTTCAAGGGTAATGAGACCCTTCTAAAATTACCCAGTTGGATTTTTCCCCCAGTTGGGTTTTTCAAATTTTCCAACTGGCCGCATAATTTCATGCAATTGCA
>CAYVNW010000048.1:0-17023 GCA_964452915.1 uncultured Bacteroidaceae bacterium
ACACCGCGGGGTTCATGGTGATAACACTACTTATGTGGGCGGCGTGGCGGAATGGTGACACTACGAACGCAGACAGAATCGCCCGTCAGATACTCACAAAGGAAATAAAGGTGCCGTCAGCCACAGTAACCGAAATACAGCGTAAGGCGAGGGAATGGATGGAACGGCATGATAGTGACAACGCCTCACGTAGTGAGAATCAGTGATATGCCCGGCATACGCAATTACAATGGAAAGCCGGATCCATAAGAATAGGCAGTCAATGAAAATATCATAGTTAAAGGCACGCCACATAAAATAAATTACGTAACTTTGCGACTACCGGAAGAATTCACCTGAAAATACAAACGAACCAACAAGACGACGCAATGAAGATTAATAAAAGAATATATCAATCTATTATTACGTTGATATTAAATTCAATTATTTGGTCTCCTGTCTGTACTTGTATGGGAATGAGATCGCGAAAAGAATGGCAACAACCAGGGCAAACGCTGCGAATATATACCAACAAGTTGACCAGCCCTCCATTCTCGCAGGGGCTGACGCATCATATTGATATGCAAACTTGTTGACTACTGCCTGGGCACAGAAAGAACCGACTGTAGCCCCCAAACCGTTAGTCATCATCATAAATACCCCTTGTGCTGAAGAACGTATATGTTCATCTGTTTCTGAATCCACATACAAGGAACCGGATATATTGAAAAAGTCGAAAGCTACTCCGTAAACTATCATGGAGAGGATGAATAACCAAACCCCATTTCCCGGATTGCCCATTCCGAAGAATCCAAATCTAAGCACCCATGCAAACATGGATATAAGCATCACGACCTTAATGCCGAACCGCTTTAGGAAGAACGGAATCAGCAATATACACAGCGTTTCTGAGATTTGGGATAACGATGATAGCATTATGTTGTGTTCGACTGCAAACGTGTTTTTATATTCGTCAATCTGCCCGAAATCACTGAGGAAGGTACCTGCAAAACCATTGGTTACCTGCAGGCACATACCAAGCAAAAATGAGAAGATGAAGAACAACGCCATCTTCTTCTGTTTGAAAAGCACAAACGCACGAAGACCTAAAGTGTCGATGATCGAAGTACTTTGCGACATCTTATTTACAGGGCAATCGGGCAATGTAAACGCATATACACCAAGGATTACACCCCATATTGCAGAGACATACAGTTGCATGTAGTTCTCCTTGAATCCGGTCAAATCAACAATCCACATTGAAATTATAAAGCCAATGGTCCCGAAAACCCTAATTGGAGGAAAATCCTTGACAGTGTCGAGACCAGCCTTCGTTAGTGCATTATATGAAACAGAATTGCCCAGCGCAATGGTCGGCATGAAAAATGCGACACTGGCTGAATACAACCAAAAAATCTGGTTAAACGAAGGTTCAGCATGGGTCATACCCATATATCCCGCCGCCGCCATGAAAAGCGCACAAAGTAGATGGCATATACCCAACAATTTCTGAGCAGGAATCCACTTATCTGCAATAATGCCCATTAAAGCAGGCATAAACAAAGAAACAATTCCTTGAACTGCAAAGAAGTAGCCGATATTTGCACCCATTCCAATATTGGCGAGATATACACCAAGCGAACACAAATAAGCTCCCCATACTGCAAATATAAGGAAGTTCATTACAATCAAGCGGATTTTTATACCTAAAGAATTGCTGTTAACCATAATATCATACTTATTAATTTCATGTATCAATTTTTTACAGACAAAGTTACTCATTTTTTTATTAACGGCATAGTATTTCCATAAAAAAACAATGATTTGGGCACTATAAGAAAGGCTTTTTTTGCAACAAAAAGATTTATTCATTAAATTTGCATCATGAAAAAGGTCGTGTTATGAAATTATCAATGACTCACAAAGCAAAAACTAAGATCCGGAAACAGAAGGACCATGCGTTAAATATACTTCTGCTGAAAATAGCTATTATCACAGTGACAACAGCCATAATAGTATATTTCCTTCCACGCACAAGCGGATTCAATTATTCTTACGAGTTGAACCAACCTTGGCACTACGGCACAATGATATCCACTCAAAAGTTCAATATACAAATGAGTGACTCAACCTTGACTACAAAGCGTGACAGTATAGCACGCAGTTTTATGCCTTATTTCAAACGTGACCTCAATGCGGAAAATGCTGCAAAAGAAGTGGTAAATTCTATGGACTGTGATAAGAGGTTGAAAAAACACGTGATTAGCTTGTTAGACAGCGTCTACCAGCGTGGCATCATGAATGTAACGGACTATGACAGCCTGAAAAACATCGGTACGAACTATATAAGAATTATACAAGGTAATGAAGCTGTCGCTGTGCCTCTCAGCCAAATTATGTCCCAACACGAGGCGTATCACTTTATTGTGCATCACGATGAACAGGCCTTTACTCCATCGGATATAAGCAAACTGAATATTAATACTGTGTTAAATGAAAACCTGTCATATGAGCCGATGAAATCGCAAGAAGAACTGCAAAGCGAGTATAACGCGATGACATCGAGTTTGGGCTTTGTAAGAGTTAATGAAAAAATTGTAGACCGAGGCGAACTGGTCACTGAAGAAATATACCAAAAGCTTAAATCATATGAAGCTGTAATTGATAAACAACAGGAAGACACAGAAACATCGTCAATACTATTATGGGGACAAATTGCAATAGTTGCGTTCATCATTTCTCTTCTCATAGCATACCTTTCAGTCTTCCGCATTGATTATCTCGAAAACTCCCAATGTGCCATTCTGCTGTTTTCGCTTGTGGCAATTTTCTGCGTTGCCGCATATCTGATGGTTTCCCATCACTTTTTCCATGTGTTCATCATTCCATGTTGCATGGTACCTATTATAATTCGTGTATTCATGGACTCACGTACTGCCTTCACGTTCCATGTCGGCATGGTGCTGCTTATTTCACTCGCTTTGTCCAGCCCGTACGAATTCATCTTGTTTCAGATTATTGCAGGATTAATGGTCATATTAAACTTACGCGAACTCTCACAGCGATCCCAAATAATACATACCGCATTAATAGCTACTATGACCTATTGTGCTGTATATACAGCGTACGAGTTTGCAGCGGGTGCAGGTATAAACGACCTTGACCGGCGTATATATATCTACTTCTGCATAAATGGACTGTTGCTGCTCTTCACCTACCCATTGTTTTGGATAATGGAACGAGTTTTTGGCTTCATCAGTGATGTAACCCTTATAGAATTGTCTAATATAAACAATCCACTGTTGCAGAAAATGTCGGAAGAGGCTCCAGGAACATTCCAACACTCAATGCAAGTAGCAAACCTTGCATCAGAAGTGGCAAAAAAAATCGGAGCAAATCCTCAATTAGTGAGGACCGGAGCCTTATATCACGATATTGGCAAACTTGAGCGGCCTGTGTTCTTTACAGAGAATCAGGCTGGAGGAAATCCTCATAAGCATTTGAGTCCTATCAAAAGTGCAGAAGTTATAATTTCCCATGTTACTAACGGACTTGCTCTTGCCGAAAAATATCATCTGCCAGAGCAAATCAAGGGATTCATTCGTACGCACCACGGTACGGGCAAAACCAAATACTTTTTGATAACATACAAGAACGAACATCCGGATGAGGATGTTGATGAATCATTATTCCAATATCCGGGTCCGAATCCTCAAACAAAAGAAGAAGCCATTCTTATGATGGCAGACGCAGTTGAAGCAACATCACGCAGTTTGAAGGAATACACCGAGGACACAATTAGCAACATGGTTGACTCAATAGTCGACGGTCAAGTGAAAGATGGGTTCTTCACCAACTGCCCAATAACATTCAGAGATATTTCAGACGCAAAAGAAGTGTTTAAAGAGCGACTGAAGACAATATATCATACCAGAATATCATATCCTGAACTAAATAAAAACGTTGAGCAGAGCAATAAAAAGCCCAACAATTAGTTATATCAACAGATGGATAGAAGATTTCTGATAGTTTTCACGTTGCTTGTCTCAATGTCAGGAACAGCACGTGCTCAGTGGGATGTGCAGTTTTCCGACTTCACAACCTTGAAGTCTTTTTTCAATCCTGCCGTATCGGGAACAGATGGAATGTTAGATGTATCACTGGCTTATTCTTTGCAAATGGCAGGATACGATAACGCACCACGCACAATGTATGCAGGCGCAAACATGCCGATTTACTTTCTTAGTCCGCGGCACGGAGCGGGTATTAATCTATTGAGCGATGAAATCGGTATTTTCAAAACGACGAGGATAGGGTTACAATATGCGTTTAATCTAAAAGTTGGCGAAAAAGGAAGGTTGGCATTAGGAGTACAAGGAGCCATAATGAGTGAGACAATAGATCCAAGCGACATTATACTTGAGGATGCAAGTGATCCTGCCTTTCCGACATCGTCGGCCGATGGCAAGGTCTTTGATCTCGGCGCTGGTATTTATTATTATAGTCCTAAACTATGGATTGGCGTATCCGGACAACATCTTACAGAACCTACAATCAATATCGGCGACAGAAACGAACTTAGTATTTCACGTGTATTTTATTTTATGGCCGGAAGCAATATTAAGATAAAAAATACGTTATTATCTGTACAGCCTGCCGTAATGGTACAGTCCGACTTCCAATCATGGAGGGAGGATATACAGTGTAAAGTCACTTATGAGTACGAAGCAAGAAAGTTCTACGCAGGCATAGGGTATAGCCCTGACGTCTCTGTCACGGCGATGATAGGCGGTTACTTCCATGGAGTCCAGTTAGGCTATTCCTATCAAATGTACACTCAAGGAGTCGGACTGCAGAATGGCTCCCACGAAATCGTACTTAATTACAAGACGAATCTTGACCTTTTCAAAAAAGGCAAAAACCTTCATAAGAGCGCGAGATTCTTATAATGTTTAAACGAAGCTAACAAAGACAAAGGATATAAAAGCGAGAGAATATATGAGAAAAGGATTATTTGCAGCGAGCATTTTGATTCTATCCACAATTGTTGTGTCATGCATTAGCTCGAAAGGCAATGCTGAGGCCTCGGGAGGAGAAGTCACCGGCGTCGGAGGCACTTCCATCAGCGAGCCTGCCCCATACGGCATGGTACTTATCAAGCGAGGCTCATTGAAAATGGGGACAGACAAGACCGACAGCCTATGGGGAAAGAAAATGCCAGAACGGGAAATATCGGTTGATGCATTTTGGATGGATGAAACTGAAGTTACAAATGCAAAATACAGACAATTCGTCTATTGGGTACGTGATTCGATAATTCGCGAACGACTGGCTGATGCCGGATACGAAGAATACAGGATTGAGGAAGACAAGAACGGCGATCCTGTAAAGCCTCATCTTAATTGGGCAAAAGCACTCCCTTGGAGAAATCCGGACGAAGAGGAGCAAGAGATTCTTGAGAGTGTGTATACCTACCATCCGTTTGACGGTTCAAAAATGCTGGATGCAAGCCAGATGAACTACAGGTATGAGACTTTTGATTATGCAATGGCTGCAAAACGTAAATACAGACTTAATCCGGAAGAAAGAAATCTTAATACAGATTACACTCCCGATCCGAACGAGGTGGTCATGATTTCAAAAGACACTGCCTATATTGACGACGAAGGCATCATACACAGAGAGACCATAACACGTCCGCTCTCAAGCATGTGGGACTTCGTTAATACATATATCGTAAATATTTACCCTGACACCACCTGTTGGATAAACGATTTCCAAAACGCAGAAAACGAAATATACATGCGACTGTATTTCAGCCATCCGAACTACAATGAATATCCGGTGGTTGGAGTCAATTGGGAGCAGGCCAATGCATTCTGCAATTGGCGTACAGACTTTCTGATGCGCGGACTTGGTGGAAATGCCAAGTTTATACAACGCTATCGCCTCCCGACCGAAGCCGAATGGGAGTATGCAGCAAGAGGAAAGGACGGTAACGAATTGCCTTGGGAGAACGAAGATGTAAAAAGTGACAAAGGGTGCTACTATGCTAATTTCAAGCCAGATCGTGGCAACTATACGAAAGACGGCAACCTCATAACATCGAAGGTCGGTATTTATTCTGCAAACTCCAACGGTTTGTATGACATGGCAGGAAATGTAGCGGAATGGACGTTGACCGTCTATACCGAAGCCGGAATACTCTCAATGAGCGACATGAATCCTACATTAACTTATAATGCCGCTAAAGAAGACCCGTATGCATTGAAGAAAAAGTCTGTGCGTGGTGGTTCATGGAAAGATCCTGAGAGTTTTATAAAATCCGCTTGGCGTACATCTGAATATCAAAACGTAGGCAGGTCTTTTATCGGGTTCAGATGTGTTCGGACGCAGGTAGGAACTGCGACAAAGCAAAAGAACAGATAACAGGTCTCATACTCTAAATCGTATAAAGACATAAATTTAAACGAACCAACCCTTAAACGTAATATAGAAAAGAATGGCTAAGAAGAAGAAAAATATAATAGCAAAAATGCAGATCTGGATGGATAGCAGACAAGGTCAGATGTTTTTGAACTACGCATACAGCTGGGGTGCCTCAATCGTCATTCTCGGTGCATTGTTCAAACTGACACACATAGCAGGTGCCGACTTGATGCTTTTCCTTGGTATGGGAACGGAGGTATTCGTGTTTTTCCTTGCCGGCTTTGAACGCCCTTATGATGAAGACGGGAAAACTCCTGTTAATACGGCGGAAGAAGAAACAAGCAATGCAGCAACAGGTAGCGGTACTGTAGTCATTGGAGGCAATATCCCTTCAGGAGGAACCATCATAATTGGTGGAGGAAATGGACAACAGGCCGTTTCCAACGAAACCTCTGATTCTGAGCATATGGTATCTGGAACCAATAATACAGAGATCGACGCTACGCAACTCGCAGACACTATAGAATCATCCCCTCTCATGACTTCGCCACAGTTTGCAGGAATGACCCCAGAAATGCAAGAAGCAACTCAAAAGTATGTGGAACAACTGCAAGAACTTACTGACACATTAAAGAAGGTAGCTGAACAATCTGCACGTCTTACCCGTGACTCGGAAGAAATGGAGAATATGAACCGTACACTCACGGGTATCAACCGTTTCTATGAAATGCAGCTTCGCAGTGTCGGCACACAAAGTTCTACAATTGACAAAGTGAACGAGCAAACCACCAAGCTTGCCGCACAACTTGAAGAACTCAACCAAGTCTATGCCCGCATGGTCGACGCTCTCAAAGTGAACATAGCCGGGAATCCCGCAAAAGACGAATAAAAGGAACAAGGCATGGCAATAAGAAAGAGAAAACTATCACCGCGTCAGAAGATGATCAACCTGATGTACGTCGTGCTGATGGCAATGCTTGCGTTGAACATCAGTTCAGACGTTCTCAACGGGTTCTCGCTTGTCGACGAAGGACTAAACCGCACCAAAGAGAACTCTTCTTCTCAAAACGAGGCTATATACAAGACTTTGGACGAAGCCATGAAAACAAATCCGGAGAAAACCAAGCAATGGTACGACAAAGCCCAACTCGTGAAATCTAAATCAGACTCTTTATATCAGTTTGCGGAAAGCCTTAAGTGGGACATTGTGCGCGAAGCCGACGGCAGCGATGGCGACATCCTTAATATAAATAATAAGGAGAACCTGGAAGCCGCCACTCACGTTATGCTTGCACCGGGGATAGGAAAGGGGAAAAGGCTATATTCAGCCATCAATCACTATCGCGAAGGTATAGTCAAAATGATTAATGACAAAAACATGAAGCGGATTATTGCCGATAATCTTTCCACAACTGTACCTGCAAAGGGACGACTTCTTGGAAAGAACTGGCAAGAATATATGTTTGAGAACACACCGGTCATCGCATCTGTCACATTGCTTTCTAAACTCCAAAACGACATAAGGAACGCCGAAGGAGCCGTACTGCACCAATTGGTCGCAAATATCGACATAAAGGATGTGAGAGTCAACGAAATCAACGCATACGTCATCCCAACATCGCAAACCGTAGTCAGAGGAGGAACATTTTCCGCTCAAATCATAATGGCAGCGGTCGATACCACAGCCCGACCTGACATATACATCGGTAACACCCTGCTAAAGTCAAGCAACGGACGCTATGAGACAATATGCAATTCCACTGGTGAATTCACTCTCAAAGGCTATCTGTTGATGCACAATGGCGGGGGTGAGACAATAAGGCGTGAGTTCTCGCAACCATATACCGTAGTCGAACCTACTGCCACCGTGTCGGCCACACTCATGAACATGCTTTACGCCGGCTATCAGAACCCTATCAGCGTCAGCGTGCCAGGAGTCCCTGCAAATAAAATCAACGCAACTATGACAGGTGGTACGCTCACAAAGAAAAGTGACGGTCAGTATGTAGCTGTTCCTTCAAAGGTGGGCGAGGATGTCGTTATAACTGTCACCGCACAAAACGAGGGACGCCAACAGGAAATGGGGAAATACACGTTTCACGTAAGGAAGTTGCCGGACCCAACTGCATACATAAGTTACAAAGACGCAGAAGGTAATGAGAACCGCTACAAGGGCGGTACGCCGATCAGTAAGACCGTGCTTCTCAACGCAAAGGGAATAAGTGCCGCCATAGACGACGGATTGCTTGATATCAACTTCCGGGTTGTGTCGTTTGAAGCCACTTTCTTCGACACCATGGGAAACGCCATACCCGAGGTGTCTAAGTCGACAGACTTCACAGAACGGCAACGTAATATGTTCCGCAGACTGACACGCGGACGTCGTTTTTATATCTCCCGCGTACACGCAATCGGACCCGACGGGATTGAGCGCGTGCTACCAACAGCAATGGAAATAATAGTAAACTAAACAAACGAACCAACTGGATGCAAAACAGGATAAATAATATGGGACGGAAAATAATAATTGCAGTAATTGGCATTTGCCTGAGTGTTACGGTAAGCGCACAGCCTGCCAAAAGCCGCATAGCAGAGAACAACAAGAAGAGCAACACTAAATCAGCCCAAACTACAAGTCGTGCAAGTATCATGTTCCCCACCGCAGTCAATGTGCCTGAAGATGTGGTATGGCGCCGTGACATATACCGCGAACTGGACCTAAGAAAGGATGAGAATGCTCCTCTCTACTATCCAATCGAACCGACTGAAGACCGTATCAACCTTTTTACGCTGCTTTTTCAATTACTCAACACCGGCAAAATACCTGCATACGTATACGATATAAATGGTACGGAGAACTTCAGCAAAGACAATCGTATGCACTTCAAGGATATGCTCGACCGCTATGATATTCCTTATGTTATCGAGGGGAATAGTATAAAGGTAGAGCAAAGCGATGTGCCGTCGGCAGAAGTATTGAGCTATTTTGTGAAGGAAAGCAGCTACTACGATCAAAACACCGCGACCTATCATAGCCGTGTCGTTGCACTCTGCCCTGTTTTACACCGCAACGCTGATATTTTCTCAATGAGCGACGCTGCCGAAAGCAAATATCCTTTGTTCTGGGTAAAACTGGAAGATGTTGAACCTTATCTAAGCCAGCACATGGTCATGATCAGCAACATTAACAATGCCGCTACAATGTCGATGGCAGACTTCTTCGACACCAACAAGTATAAGGGTACCATTTATATGACCACGAACATGCAGGGCAAGACACTTGCACAAACCGCTACAAGCGATACCGCCCTTGTAAAGGAGCAAAATCGCATTGAGAAGGAATTGAAAGACTTTGAACAACATATATGGGTCACTCCTGTTGACTCTGCCGAGCTGGCAAAACAAGATTCCATTGCAGCGGCAGAAGCCGCCGCTAAGAAGACCAAGAAGACACGAACGGCTTCGTCACGAACTACCGCGAGGACAACGTCCAAGGCAGAGAAGACTTCCAAATCATCAAGCAAATCTTCATCCAGCAGTCAACCAAGAGTGTCCGTACGTCGTCAAAGGCATTAATTTTTACTGTTTATATTTTTAAAGAACGACTATGTTGATAAAGTGCCCAGAATGTGGTAATATGGTATCCGACTTAGCTACCCATTGCCCGTCGTGTGGCTGTCCGATTCACAACATGCACAACGCACAAAAGGACGATGGCACACCCGACTTAAACCAAGATTCATGTAATATGGAAGATGAGCAGCATGAGTCTCCTAAACACAACGATAAGGATCTAAAATCTAAGTCTGCCAAATATAGCTACGACTATAAGCCCAAGAAAGGCATGCCATGGTGGAAGGGATGTCTCATCGGCTGTCTTACCGTCATCATACTGGTTTTGCTTATATCCGGAGGCATTGTGATCGGGTGCTTCTCCCTGCTGAACGAAGGACTTAAGGGTGCAATCGAAGCCAGCAACACGACATACACACAAACCGACGACACAACAGTATACGAGCCCGACAGCTTGGCGCTTACGCCGAAGGAGGTCCAAAAGGAGGAGCTATCAAAGCAAAGTACCAACGGACACGCCATTCTTAAAGGCATACTTGGAGGCAGTCAATACGCAATGACCATGAGCATACATTTCAAAGACAACGGTGATGTCTCCGGCATTTACCATTACGACAAGAGCGCATCGTCAGAGCAGAATTTGACTGGCAATTACCAAGATCCGTACCTGACCCTTTATGAGTACGATTCGGAAGGGAAACAAACTGGAATCTTCGAGGGCAAATACGATGGGGAGACTTTTGCCGGCACATACACAGGCGCGAACAAACAAGAATACGCATTCAGTCTGAAAGTCGACAAATAAAAAGCGTCTTGTGCAATCCAATAAGCGCATTATCGTCACTTAGCTCAGAATAGTATGAGTTGTCAAACGTTTTTTTGTTAATGGTATCTTCTGTGTTATAATTTTATTCGTACCTTTGCCCAAGCAAATAAAAGCATATAAGACAAAAAAGACATGAGAGTAGCAATTGTTGGCGCAAGTGGCGCTGTCGGACAAGAATTTCTTAGGGTATTGGATGAGAGGAACTTTCCCGTGGATGACTTGGTTTTATTCGGTTCAACACGCAGTGCGGGTCGTAAATACACATTCCGTGGCAAGGAATATGAAGTAAAGCTCTTGAAGCATGGCGATGACTTCAAAGGCATTGATATTGCGTTTACCTCCGCTGGTGCCGGCACATCGAAGGAATTTGCTGAAGACATTACAAAATACGGAACGGTCATGATTGATAATTCGAGTGCATTCCGCATGGATGATGATGTCCCTTTGGTTGTTCCCGAGTGCAACGCAAAGGATGCGCTCAACCGTCCCCGTGGCATTATCGCCAACCCTAACTGCACTACAATCATGATGGTTGTAGTACTTCAGCCAATCGAGAAACTGTCGCACATCAAACGCATTCATGTGGCATCATATCAAAGTGCAAGTGGCGCTGGTGCATCGGCAATGCTTGAGTTACAAGAGCAATACAAGGCACTTGCCGAGTCAAAAGAACCTGTAGTCAGCAAATTCGCATACCAGTTGGCTTACAACGTGATTCCACAGATCGATGTATTCCAAGACAACGGATACACAAAAGAAGAGATGAAAATGTTCAACGAGACAAGGAAAATCATGCATACCGATGCTCGCTGTTCCGCTATGTGTGTGCGTATCTCATCGCTTCGGGCTCACAGCGAAGCCGTATGGGTAGAGACAGAACGCCCAATATCCGTAGAAGAGGCGAAAAAGGCAATCGCTGCAGCCGGCGGAGTGACCCTCATCGATGATCCGTCACTTGTGGGAGCAAAAGCCAATCCCGATCCAAGCAAGGAGACTATGGAAGGTTTGCCATACCCTATGCCTTTGTATACAGCCGGTAAAGACAATGTTTATGTAGGTAGGGTGCGCAAGGACTTGGCAAATGACAACGGCATCACATTTTGGCTTTCAGGCGACCAAATCAAAAAGGGAGCGGCACTCAATGCCGTACAGATAGCAGAGTACCTCATAAAGGTTAAGGACATTTAAGTCGGTTCGCGACCGTAATCACACTCTTTCCTATGGCCTTGCCCAACTATAGGTCCTGTAGTACCGCCATATAGTCGACCGTGACACATTGGTAAGGTTTTGTATATCGTTTTTCGATAATCCCAAACGCATCAGATAACATATAAGGAATTGTGTTTCGGAATACTTTTCCTTGTCCTTCAGCATTTGCTGTGCGAAGAGCGGATAAGCAGAGTTGACTTCTTCAATGACTCTGCTTTCTTGTTCGTCAGTAATCCGCAAACCCTTGCTGCTCGCCTCGTGCAACGTTACTACAAGGTCCTTTGGAACACCGTCATTTATAGACTGTTGTCGCATATTGAACAAGATTCTATATTTCTCCTCTGCTTCTTCTATCTTTGTATTCAGTTGTTCAATCTTCACTTGTAGCCGCTCTTTTTCCGCATGAAGTTTGCGAGTGGCATCCATCAGTTCCCGTGCGTCCTGTTTCAGAGACTTCACCTGTATGATATGCTTATATTTTCTATAAGCAATAAACAATACTGTGACAAGAGCCAAAATACAGATGAATACCAAAATGCTCTTCAATGTGACGTTCTCATCAATTATGTGTAACGACTCGCTCTTGTCACGACTGTACTTGAATCTGTTGTGCGTGGTGAATGACAGTTTTTGACGTAATCCGAGGTCAAGTGTGTCACTCAGCGACACATACACCGCCGCATACTTCACGGCTTCCTGTGTTTGTCCGAGCCGTTGGTAAATCTTGAACAGGGTCTCCGCAGCAGCATACTTATTAAGCTGGTTGTTCTCGCAAATAAGTACGCGTTTGAAAGCATATACACTTGAGTCCGTCTCACCCAGCAAGTCGTAGTAATACCCGTATGCCTGACATACATAATTGCTTTCATATCCTATGCCCGCCTTCTCAAGCAGGCTTGAACATTTCATTGCGTTGACGGTATCATTCAACATAGACAAATTTCTGAGCAAGCACGACAATGTCTGAATATTATTCTCCATCTTCGCCAACACGACAGCATTGTCACATAATTGTGGAGTCGAATATATAGTATCTACAATATATGTATATATTTTGTGTGCCTGCTCTACACTGTCAACCGCATACAAGGATTCGCCATAATGCATGAGACAGGCAAAATCCATTTTACCCATCTGCCTTGATATGTTATATTCTTTCACTGCATAACTATATGCGTCGGCTCTGTCAAGCATATTGGTGTAGTACAGGTAAGACAAGTTGGAAAATGTGTTTTTCAACATCACAGAATCACAATCATCATCTCTCTCCGCCGTCTCTTCCGCTTTCAAGAAGTATTCAAGCGAACGTGGAGTGTCGTTCAAGTCACGATACACGCTCCCTGCATAATAATACACCTCCTGCTTTTCTCTGTCGTTGCCGTGTCGCTCATAATAATCCAGTAGGATTTTTATCATCGAATCCGACGTTGCAACAAAGTATGCCTTGTCGTTCAAGCGTATCCTCAGCAAGTCGTATTTCATATTCACCGACTCTGAGCCATTACGGACGTGCCCGTTTATAGTGTCAAGCATAAGCGAGGCAAGTTGTGGATTCGTGTCACCAACTGCCTTGATGTAATCAATTCGCCGTGTTATACTGCCTTCGTCTGTACACGACCAACATACCATGCCGACCATTATTATTACGAACAAACAATGTCTTTGCGTCATATCTGTAAACTTTTAATGTTATGTGCAAAGATAGTTATTTATCCGATAATAAAGAGCTAAAACACAAAAATTTCACATTAAGTTGTTTCATCGAAAATTTTTTTTGTCTTTTGACAGTACTTCATGCCTCCATTTGCAAAACTGCCACACAAGACTTCTGTAGGACTTGCGTGGTTGATAAATTCGGAGAATCACTCCAAATGAAACAAAATGAAACACGAAAATGCGATTTGCACGATTCAATGTTTTTACATACATTTACGCCAAAATTAATAATACAAAGTTATAATATTTATGAACAAGTTCAAATCCATAGGCATGGCTATACTGCTTAGCCTGTTAATGACTGCAACACACAGCATTGATGTGGCTGCAGGAAAGCCGATTCTAGTTGACGATACAAACAAGGGCAATGGCGGTGGTCCGTCCCACATGCCAAGCAGATACCTGCTGTATCTGGAACTCGAGGACGAGGAGAACACCGACTCGCTCATCTTTTATTATCAAGGTACGGAACCAGTCAGCTACTCCCTCTACAGTGAGGACGGGGAGTTGCAACTCCAAGGCTCTTGCCTGTTCGATTCAGACAGCAAATGCCAGGTACCACTCGAAGAACTCGCACCGGGTACGTATACCATTACCATAATGGTAGGCGGTACCATGTACGAGGGAACCTTTCTGTTGGAAAAATCGTGCAAGTCAGATGAGCATAGCTAAGCTTGCTTGAGCTATGCCATGACGCCGCCGATTATCTGCGAAGCGAATGACCGTGCAAGCCGTCATGTACGTCGATTCCATCGGGAAAGAGCGAGGCATACGCCAAACGTCCGGCGGGCAGTTTTTTCTCATAGACAAAGCTTATTGCTGACCTTCCGGACGGATTGGCGCTTTTCTCTCCACAGGGGACGTGATTAGTAACAATAGAATAAATGACAATATTTAATAATGCATAGAGAAGAATGTACATATAAATACAGGCAATGGATGCAGGACAAATCACGGGTTTGTACTAATGGCCTCAGCTCATTATTCCTTAATAATCCAATGATTAAATGTGCACGACGACCGCCCGTATATAGAATGTGATACGAATACTTGTAATTTTGATACAATATTTTTTATAAAATTAAATTCATTTATATTTGCGGCATCATTCGCCACGATCGAATATTCAAAGCAAAGATATATATCAACAACTAATAACTGAATACAGTAATTATAATACATGATTCAAATAATCACAAATTAAAAATTCACAGTTATGAAGAAATTAATCAAACGGGCTTTAGTTTCCACTATTGCAGTCGCAGCAATTGCGGGTGCGTACAAGTCCTATGCGGACTACCAACAAGAGAAAGAGAGTGACATGGTCATGCAGAACATTGAGGCATTGACGGGAGACGATGTGACGATTCACACCTATGTGCAGGCTAAATGCTATATGGGTGAGACAAGCATTCCTTTAATACAAGTTAAAGCTTATATTTGCCCCAAAGGAACGGAGCCATGGGATGGAGGCGACAGACTGGATTGTCCTAAGAATATGTCAGAGAAAGCCAATATTCTGACTACATTGAGTTATTGTATTTCAGAAGTAAAGTAACCGGACGATCATGAACAGACAGGTTACATTTGGTTTCATCCTTTGCGCCATCATTACAGCTTCCTGTCGGAAAACGGAGTATTATAAACCCGATGAACTGCGCCAGGTTGAGTATGGCGCTGTATCAGACACTCTAACGGAATCAACCATTCTGGAAGAGTCAGGAGCCATCAACGGGCTGTATTACATGGAACCCTACCTTATATTGACAAACCAAAATACAGAGAGTATCATACAGTTGATGGACACACGCTCTGACTCCGTCGTCTCTTCGTTCGGACACATAGGCCATGCAAGGAACGAGTTCCTGTTCACACCAAAGATATACAACGCATCCGACGGACGGATATATGTGGAGGACGGACAAAACGCCAAGGTAATAAATTTATACAAGACCCTGGACGAAGGGAGGTGTGTAATAGAAAAAACATCTGGCGACAATCCTCCGACTTCGTTAGACGGCGTTTACATGATAGAAGGCGGTAAGAATCTCGTATATCACGCTCCAAGTTGCATTGATGCACGTGACGGAAAATGGACTCCACCGTTTTTTGAACTCGATGACGAAGACGGCAGTACTATAAAACAATGGCACATTTATCCCGACATACCGGAAACTGCCTATGACGCAGCAAAGTTGTCGTTGTATTACAATCAGATCTATGTGTCTCCGGACCGCACCAAGGTGTTGGAAATGCTACGGTTCAACGACATTATAAACCTGTTTGACCTACGGTCGATGCGATGCATCGGAGTGCAGGGTGACGAGAATGAGACCTTCGGAAAAATGATCGAAGTGACCGCAAAGCGGTTCGCTGAAGCCCTCACCATCTTCAACGTGACAGCATGCGTGTCAGACACGGGGATTATTCTTTTGAGGGATGGCAGGAAGGCGGGAGATGTAAGCGTGACACCCGACGATAACGGCTGTTCCTCGGTTGCCGTTCTCGACTGGGACGGGAACCTGCTCGGTGAATATGCAGTACCCCGTCGCCTGCAGTGCATCGCGTACGACGAAAAGTCACATGCTCTGTACGGCTTAGGCGTGGAAAATGGACTGTATAAATATACCCTGCATTAAAACGCCAAATACATGAAACTGTTTACATCTCTCTTACTCGCAGTGTCGCTGCTGTCATGTGGCAGCAGCGACAAAAACAGGGTAGCAAAGGAGGTCAAGGCGTTGACGGGAAGGCACATCGTATTCCCCGAAGGCTACATGCCACTGCCAGTGCGCGACTCCTTATACGCTGACTCCCTGCTGGGAATGGACGTGAAAATCGTATCATATATAGACAATCTGCCATGCACCTCATGCGGTGTGAAGATGTTGCGGTCGTGGATAAGGAGAACAGAACTTATATGTCCGGACGCCGCATTCCTGATAGTCGTACAAACAACCGAGAGGGACACATTGCTCCAATATGCCGATTCCATGCACTTGTCCGTCCCGCTTCTATACTACGACAGCGACGTGTTCGGCAGGGTCAACGGACTTGACGCGCTGGCGCGCAACAAGACATTCTTACTCGACAGATACGACAACATCATACTTGTGGGAGAGCCGTTCTACAACGAAAAACTATCCACACTCTACAAGAAAAGGGTAAAATCCCTGCTTGACGAGTATGCCAAGTGAAAGAATTTGATACGAATGCTTGTAATTTTGATACAATATTTTTTTATAAAATTAAATTCATTTATATTTGCGGCATCATTCGCCACGATCGAAT
>CAYVNW010000049.1:0-16741 GCA_964452915.1 uncultured Bacteroidaceae bacterium
ACAGTGGCTCCGGTTCCGGCTCTGGCAGCGACAGCGGCACAGGTTCAGACACAGGTAGCGGTAGCGGCTCCGGTTCAGGCAGTGGTTCCGACAGCGGAAGTGGACTGGAAGGAGAATAGTAGGAGTTGTCTGCGAAGCGAATAATTCCTGACACTTAACGAAGAGGGGGCATACATGACGTGCCCCTTTTTTTATGTCCGTGCAGATAACCGTTCTGTGCATCGTACGATGCATCTCTATATGGTATGGGCTGGCTCTTGTAAGATTGATGTTGCAGAGGCATTTGTGAGGCACTGCATTTAAAGGGCGGAGCTTAAAAGAGTGGAAGTCGCAAAAAATCAGATGGCATACAAAAGAAATGCACAAATCTGCCAACGGTTTAATTAGCTTGCTGACCGGCTGTTGGAATCGGCAAGGATGTGTTTTTGAGTGTGTGCTGATAAGTTAGTGATAAAAAATTTTGTCAGTAAGAAAATTTGTTATACCTTTGCACTCCAAATGGGTAAAGACAATTTCAAGATAGATTTGTTGGGTCGGAACATCGACGGACTAAAGGTCGAATATACGATTGACGATTCTTTCTTTCAGAAGATAGACGGACTGATATGGCGTGGACAGGTTCACACTACGGTTGAAGTAGCGGGTAATACACAATCGCGTTACCGTTTCACTATCCGGTCGAGAGGTATTGTCTATGCTCCATGCGACAGATGCCTGGCAGACGTGGCTGTACCTGTTGACACAGTCGATGAGCTGTCGGTGATGTTGGGCGATGATTATTCAGACGAGGGTGACTTGGTAGTCGTCCCTGAGAACGACGGAGTGATTGACATTTCACAATTCATTTATGAATATATAGCACTCAGTATGCCTTTGAAGCTTGTTCACGCACCTGGAGAATGTGACGAAGCTATGATTGACGTCCTTAAGGCGCATCTTTCTGCCCGAAGCAGCGAAGACACAGATGAGGAAGAATAATAAAAGAATAAAATATAAATATTGAATTATGGCACATCCTAAAAGAAGACAATCGAAAACAAGAGGTCGTAAGAGAAGAACTCATGATGTAGCAGTGGCTCCAACATTGGCAGTTTGTCCTAATTGTGGAGAATTCTATGTATATCATACAGTATGTCCTGCATGTGGATATTACAGAGGCAAGATTGCGATAGTGAAGGAAGAAGCAATTTAAACCACAAGAAATAATGTTGTAATTTGCTTGGAATTTAGTAACGCATCGCATGAGTAGCATACGGTGCGTTTTTTTGTTTAACTGCGTATGCATAAATCAGGTTTTGTAAATATTGTAGGTAATCCGAATGTCGGGAAGTCGACTCTGATGAATTTGTTCGTCGGAGAACGTATATCCATTGCCACTTTTAAAGCTCAGACCACCCGTCACAGAATTATGGGCATTATCAATGATGAAGACGCACAAATAGTGTTCAGTGATACACCGGGAGTCTTGAAGCCGACGTATAAGTTGCAGGAGAGCATGCTTGCTTTCTCTGAGAGTGCGTTGGAAGATGCCGATGTGTTGCTTTATGTGACCGACCCGATAGAGACTATTGACAAGAACAATGACTTTCTGAAGAAGGTGGAGACGCTGAACGTTCCGGTAATTGTGCTTATCAATAAAATTGACTTGACTGACCAGCAGCGTCTGGAGAAACTGGTTGAGGAGTGGCACTCGTTGTTGCCAAAGGCAGAGATCATTCCGGTGTCGGCTCTTGCGAAGTTTAATGTCGATGCAGTGATGAAGCGGATAAAGGAGCTGATACCTGAGTGTCCGCCATATTTCGACAAGGACCAGTTGACCGACAAGCCGGCACGTTTCTTTGTCAGCGAGATTATCAGGGAGAAGATACTCCTTTATTATAGTAAGGAGATTCCGTATTCGGTCGAAGTTGGTGTGGAGAGTTTCAAGGATGAGCCTAAGATTATACGTATAAGCGCAGTTATTTACGTAAATCACGAAAGCCAAAAAGGCATCATAATAGGGCATCAGGGCAAGGCACTCAAGAAGGTTGCCACTGAAGCGAGAAAATCTCTTGAACGGTTTTTCGGAAAGCACGTCTTTTTGGAGATATTCGTGAAGGTAGACAAGAATTGGAGAGATTCAGAAAAGGAGTTGAACCTGTTTGGGTATAATCCGCAATGATAAATGACTAAACAACAGCCCGTTCCGTCAGAATAATGGTGGTGGGCGGCAATAAGAAAGAATATGGGAAACTTAGTGGCAATAGTGGGTCGTCCTAATGTGGGCAAGTCGACTTTGTTTAATCGTCTGACACAAACGCGTCATGCTATAGTCAGTGACGAGGCGGGTACAACCCGTGACCGCCAATACGGCAAGTGTGAATGGGGCAACAAGGAGTTCTCTGTTGTTGATACAGGCGGATGGGTGGTCAATTCGGACGATGTGTTCGAGGAGGAAATCCGCAAGCAGGTGTCGATTGCAATAGAAGAGTGTGACGTAATCTTGTTTATGGTCGACGTACTCACGGGTGTGACCGACTTGGATGAACAGGTAGCAAGCATTTTGCGCCGGAAGAAAGCTCCGACTATTCTGTGTTGCAATAAAGTAGATTCTAACGACTTACAGTACAGCAGCGCAGAGTTTTATTCTCTCGGGCTTGGTGATCCTGTATGTATTTCCGCTTCAACGGGCAGTGGCACGGGTGACTTGTTGGATTTGATTGTCAGTAAGTTTACCAAAGATATGTCGGACATCATTGAGGAAAACATTCCGAGAATTGCTGTTGTAGGACGTCCGAACGTGGGAAAATCCTCAATAATCAATGCGTTCCTCGATGACAACCGCAATGTGGTGACTGATGTGGCCGGCACTACGCGTGACTCAATCTACACGAAGTACAACAAGTTCGGTTTTGATTTCTATTTGGTCGACACAGCAGGCATTCGTAAGAAGAACAAAGTCAGCGAAGACTTGGAGTTCTACTCTGTCATGCGGTCGATACGCGCAATTGAAAATTCTGACGTGTGTGTGCTGATGATCGATGCTACACGTGGCATTGAGGGGCAGGATGTCAACATATTCCAGGTTATTCAGAAAAACCAGAAGGGCTTGGTGGTCGTAGTGAACAAGTGGGACTTGGTGAAGGACAAGAGTGTAACGGCTATCAAGTATTTTGAGAATACAATACGTGAGCGCTTTGCTCCTTTCACTGACTTCAAGATTATATTTGCGTCTGCTTTGACTAAGCAACGTATTTTCAAAGTATTGGAAGAAGCGGAGAATGCATATAAAAACCGTGTCAACAAGGTGACAACACACAAACTCAATGAAGTTATGCTACCCATCATTGAGGCAACACCACCACCTTCGATTAAAGGCAAGTATATTAAGATAAAATATTGTATGCAGTTGCCTGCGATGTATGTACCGTCGTTCGTGTTCTATGCTAATTTGCCACAGTATATTAAGGAGCCATATAAACGTTTCCTGGAAAATCAGATAAGAGAGCATTGGAATTTCTGTGGAACCCCGATAAACATCTTTATACGTCAGAAATGAAGAAGAAGTTGGCAGTAATCTTTGCTTTAGTGTCTATGATGTCGCTTGCATCATGTAATCAAGAAGAAAAACTAAGCGATGCCTGTCAAGCCAAGAATATGGTTGTATCATCGCTGAGTGCCCTGTATGCAGGTGACACAGATTCCTATCTGCGGCATGCTTACTATGGCGAACATGCAGACTCTGTAGCAGATTCCGTTAAGGTCATGCTTATGCGTGTGGCGCTGAAACGGTATGTGGAAAATATAAATAGCAGAGGTGGGGTGGCGTCTGTCGTCCCGATCGGCTCAAGAAAAGAAACCGACTCTGTGTATTTTGTTGATTATGCGTTGAACTTCAATGACGGAACGAAAGAACAATGTATAAGGAAAGTCCGCTTCATAAATGGTGAGTGGAGGATCTGTGTTACCGAGTAAACAGGCCGCAAACCAGACGGAGAGAATGCCTTATATATATTATGATTATACATACTAACTGTTTATATGTAAAATATCTATGACACAAGATGAACGTTGGCTGAATATGTGGCAAATGTATATGGACTATTTGCACACGTATAAACATACACCTTCAAAATACCGTCCGGAGGAGCGGAATCTCGTCAATTGGGCAAAGCACAACCGTAAGTTGCACAACCAGGGGAAACTGCAAGAGAGCCGTTTGGAGAAGTTCGGTCAGTTGTGTGAGGAGGCTAAGAAGTATCAGCGTATAAACCAGTATGCATATGTCGGCGACGGACTCTCCGCTGCTAATTGTGATGAGAGGCGGAAAAGGGGAAACACGAATGAACCGCTCAGCCTGTTCACTGACTGACAAAGCCGGGCAAGAAATTCTTTATTCAGACTTTACGGCCAGGCCTATTCCACGTAAAGCACTAATCCCTTCAAGTATTCTCCTTCGGGATGATAGATGTTGATGGGGTGGTCTGCCGGCTGGTGCAGCTGGTGCAGAATTCTGACCTTTCGTCTTGCTTGAGCTGCAGCAGTGAAGACGGCATTGCGGAAATTATCTTTTGTTACAACCTGTGAACAACTGAATGTGAAGAGAATGCCTCCCGGTTGGATCTTCTCGAATGCTTTGTGATTTAGGCGTGTATAGCCCTTCAGAGCATTTCGCAAAGCGTCCTTATGTTTCGCAAATGCGGGAGGGTCGAGTATTATCAGGTCATAATCATCGCCCATGTTGTCGAGGAACTTGAACGCATCTTCAGCGTATGCCTTATGACGTTTGTCGTTCGGAAAGTTGAGTTCTACGTTTGCATTCGTCAGGTCTATGGCTTTTTGTGAGGAGTCGACGGAGTGTACAAGATTTGCGCCTCCACGCATGGCATAGAAAGAGAACCCGCCGGTGTAGCAGAACATATTGAGAACATTACGTCCTTTACTATATTTTTCAAGCAGGCTGCGGTTGTCTCTTTGGTCGACAAAGAATCCTGTCTTTTGTCCTTTCAGCCAGTCTACATGGAATTTGAGCCCGTTTTCCATAGCTACGTCGTCGGTACTTTTTCCCATCAGAAACCCATTCTCCTGTCCAAGTTCAGCCTTGAACGGCAGTGTGGTCTCTGACTTATAGAAGATGCTCGTTATCTGTCCTTGCATAATGGCTTTAAGTGCTTCCGCCACCTTCATGCGGTCCTGATGCATCCCGACAGAATGAGCCTGCATGACGGCTGTATTACCATAGATGTCGATTACAAGCCCCGGCAAATTATCGCCCTCCCCATGAACAAGACGGTAGGTGTTGTTATTGGGTCTGTCGGTTATTCCAATACTCCGGCGCATGTTGTATGCTGATTCCAGCCGGTGACAGTAGAAGTCGGTATCGATTTCCTCGTGCTCAAACGAGAGTATACGCACCATGATCGAACCTATCTGATAGTGCCCTGTAGCGATATATTCACGTTTGCTTGTATATACTTCCACCACATCGCCCTCTTCCGGATTACCTTCGATTGAAGCTATTGCTCCGGAGAATATCCATGGGTGAAATCTTTGCAGTGATTCTTCTTTGCCTCGTTTAAGATATATTTTCTTCATATATTTTGTCGGAATGAATGTTGTCTGTTTGATTGTCTTCACAAGTTTTGATGAGAGTATAGTGTTTTGATTTTGCGAGTCGTTGTATCTCTTCGTGTATAAGAATGCACGACCATGCATCGATTGACGCATACATCTTCTGTGCGTCGCTGAGTGTGTCTGCCTCCCAGTTGCTTAGTTGTTGTCGCTTGGTTATCATTTTGCCAAAGAGATTGGCGTAGATTTTTTGAAGGGAACAGTCGCGTATACCGATGAGTTTCACTTCGTCTTGTATGTCAATGAATTTACCAGGGACAAACCGGTGACGTCTTTCTAATGTCAACAGATCGTCTCTCAGCGACAGGCCCACCTTGGTTATGTTGTTGTCTTCAAGCAGTTGTATCAGGCAGTTTGGCATTCCTATCATGTTGAGACGGAACAGGAAGCAGGTGTCGTGAGTAGATATTTGCAGAAGTGCGACATTGTATCTGACATTCTTCTTGAATGAAGGCCGTGTTTCTGAATCTATGCCGAGCAGGGATTCCTTCATGAGATAGTCCACGGCCCTGCATGCCTCGGCTACAGATGTAATGGTGATTATTCTTCCGGAGAATGTTTCTTTGGGCATCTGCTGTATCTTTAACTTATCGATCTTGTCGTAAATAGTTTTATTCATACGTATCGTTTATGGAGTATTTCACTTCATGAAGGGCACGCATGACATTAACCAACTTCTGCCCCCAGTCTGTAGTAAAATTTGCCTTACATGTTTCCAAAGCCACCATCATCTCTTCTTCCGCTCCTAATTTATACACGCAGGCGAAATTCTTAATGTCTTGATATATGTCGGCTATATTCTCACTGACAGTCATCAGAATCGGCTCGTCGCTGTATTTCATGTCGTTGACGAACACGTCGAGGTAGTCGTCTCTGTCTGCCATCAAGTATGCAACATTGTTTCGTATGATGTTATAGTTCTCCTCTGTAACATAATCTGTTACAGTGTCTTCGCCGAGTGTCTCATATTGAGGCATCAGTGTAGCTTTCAGGTATAATAGTGGCAATAACTTTGTCATGGTGTCGACAAACTCGCTTCTTTGCCTGCCTTCCAAATCTTCAAGATATGCACAGAATTGTACTGCGACCGTTGTGAATTCCAAGACGTCACGCTGGTATATTGGATTTTCGTTTTGTTCCATCAGTGGATGCTTTATTGTTATCAAATAAATACTATGTCAGCTATTACGTATGCCCCCACATAATCGTTGAGCCGTTTCACAAGTTTTGCCCGTTCCATCATCAGGTCGCTTTTAAGCGACGGCGATGTGATTTTGACATACAGTGTTTGATTTTTAATGAACATATCGCCTGTGTAGCGGGTTATAGTAGTTCCCATCACTTCTGACCATGCAGATATGAGCCGGTGTTGGTTGAGTGGTGTCTCAAGTCCTTCTTGCCTTAGAAATTTGGAGAGGAGATCGGACAAGGATTCAGTGTTACTCTTCTTCATTCAGTTACCTCCCCGTTTTTGACGTGAAACATCTTGTAATTTCCCCGTGACCTTTCAAGTATCTTGTCGAGGTTTTCCCTGTTAGTGTCTGTTATGAAAATCTGTCCGAAGTTTTCATCAGATGCGAGATTGATGATTTGTTCAACGCGGTTGGAATCCAATTTGTCGAAAATGTCGTCAAGCAGGAGCAGGGGAGTGGTCTTGCTGCCTGTATGCTTTAGAAAGTTGAACTGCGCCAATTTCAGACTGATGAGGAATGTTTTGCTTTGACCTTGGGAGCCCTCACGCTTGATGGGGTATCCGCCGAGTGTCATAATCAGGTCGTCCTTATGTATTCCATGCAGTGAATAGCCGACCGCCCTGTCTTTAAAGCGGTCGCGCTGTATGGTCTGCAACAGCGGGCCTCGTGTGCAATGGCTTTCGTATTCCAGTCCCACGGTTTCGTTGTTGCCGGATATACGCATGTAGTAGTCTTGGAATGTCGGTATGAATTCTGTTATAAACTCGCTTCTCAACTTATATATTGCTTCTCCCGTTTCTGCCATGATTTCCTCGAATGCCTCCAAGACTTCAATGTCGGGTTCTTCTTCTTGCTTCAACATCATATTGCGTTGTTGCAGCGCTCCATTATAACGGATAAGCAGGTTCATGTAAACCGAATTATATTGTGATATTACAATATCCATGAACTTCCGGCGTTCATCGCTGCCACCGCTAATCAGTCCCTGGTCGTTGGGAGAAATGAGAATCAACGGGAGTAGCCCAATATGCTCAGACAGTTTTTTATAAGTCTTCTTGTTACGTTTGAACTGTTTCTTCTGATGCAGTTTCAGTCCGCATGATATTTCTTCGTCTGTACCGTTCAGGTCATACAATCCTTGAACCAGAAAGTACTCTTCGCCATGACGCACGTTCAGTGAGTCAATAGCGTTAGTGGCACTTTTGGTGAATGAAAGGAAGTAGATCGCATCCAATACGTTGGTCTTGCCTTCCCCGTTACTGCCGATAAAGCAGTTTATGTTAGGCGAGAAATCGAGTTCCGCATCCTTTATGTTCTTGTAGTTTAGGATTGTGATGTGTTTCAAAATCATGATGCAAAGTTAAGGTAAGATAACATAAAAAACAAATTTATTTGAGCTTTTTAGATTGATAGCCGATATCCCGTGAACTGATTTAGTACAAATAGATAAATTGTCGTGTGTATAAAAGTAATAATTTCAAGTTTATTTATTGGAATTGCTTCTCGTATCACAAAACTTTTGTATCTTTGCAAACAGAAAGAATTGCGGTAGTAGCTCAGTTGGCAGAGCGTTGGCTTCCCAAGCCGAAGGTCGCGGGTTCGAGCCCCGTCTACCGCTCCAGAAAGTTTGCTAAAAATGCTAGGACAGATGGTAGTTCTAGATTTAATAGATTGTAGAACTATTTAGAATTTCAAGGATGTTAGTCACTACTTTAGTAATTGTCGCAATAGTACTTGTTGGTTGCATAATGATGAGTTCTGTCTCTGTAACTCACATCAACCGTGCTGCTGTTGCGATGTTTTGTGGTGTAAGTGCATGGGTGGTTTACATGCTGCATGGTGCGGATTTCCTTAATTTGATGGGCTATCCTGCCTATCAACTTATAGGGCAGTCGAGTGATTTCATTGCCAACACTGTGATAATGAAATATATTAATGAGGCATGCCAAGTAATATTATTCTTGATTGCCACAAACACCATAGTAGGTATTTTGAACAACAACGGCGTGTTTGATTCATTGGTCGTATGGCTGCGGACACATAGCAGTAAACGCCTGCTTTGGATGTTGTCGGCTTTGACATTTATCATTTCTGCCAATGTCGACAATATGACGACCGTGGTGCTCATGATTACAATCCTTGATCAGATAGTCGCATCGCACCGCCAGAAGATAGTATATTCATGTGTAATACTCATCAGTGCTGTACTCGGAGGCTCGTTCACAGTGATAGGTGATATGACGTCACTTATGTTTTGGGTACATGGTGTCGTCACACCTTCGGCTTTTGCCGGTGGACTTATTCTTCCCGTGCTGGCAAGTCTGATTGTGTTCAACCTGTTGATATCACGGTTGCTTGTAGGTAAAGTTGAGGTGACATCGATGCTGAACCGATATGATGGAGATGACTCTTTGTTGCGGCCGTGGCAGAAATTCATTCTGCTGTTTGTCGGCATTGCAGCACTTTGGTTCATTCCGACTTTTCATAGCGTAACTAAATTACCTCCATTCTTAGGTGCTCTTTGTGTGCTTGCATTGATATGGTTGCTTGAAAGCATGTTCACATTCAAACAAAATGGCAACCGCCTTTTTGTACAGCACAAATACATCCGTAATACAGAATTCATAGGAATGAAGCTCATCTTGTATTTTCTGGGAGTATCGCTCGCGGCAGGTGCGTTGGTTGAGTGTGGGGCATTGCGTTATGCAAGTGAGTTTTTAAGCACACACATCCATAATGTATATGTCTATGGAGGTGTGTTGGGTATTATTTCAAGTGTAGTCGACAACATCCCGTTGGTTATGATAGGACTCAATTTGTTTGAACAAGATGTGGCTGAATCGGGTTCTATGTTTGTGCAGAACGGCATTTACTGGCAGTTGCTCGCTTTTTGTTCGGCAATGGGCGGGTCACTGTTGTTCTTAGGCACTCTTGCAGGTCATGCTGTTGCTGAGGTGGCAAGAATTAAATTGCGGTGGTACTTCTGGCATATTACATGGCGTGTCCTGATTGCTTGGATTGTTGGCTTGGTTGTGTTTTATCTGACACATTCATTATAATATAAATAAGGTGTATGTTGATTGAGTGTCATCCTACTATAATCGGATAAAAACATGGATAAAGATCGTTGGGGAGTCATATATAGTTCACATTCGGGTTTGGCCCATTCTCACAAACGTTGGCTGGCCATGCAACGATATATGGAAAAACGTGGCGTGCAATACGACTTTGTACAGTCTGAAGGTGCCGGTTCGGTGGAACGATTGGCTAAGATGCTTGGTGACAATGCTTATCATACCATTGTAGTTGTTGGTAATGATGAGGCATTGAACGAAGCTCTTAATGGAATATTTAGAAGTGAGCGTCTGCCGGAAGATTTTGCTTTGGGATTGATTCCAAACGGTATAGGAAATGATTTCGCAAGATTCTGGGGCGCGACTGTTGATGACTATAAGAAGACGATAGACAATATCATTACCCGCAGGACACGGTTAATAGATGTAGGTTTTGTGGTGTATCCTGATGAAAATGATGTTCCTCACAAGCGGTACTTTATCAATTGTGTTAATGTCGGGCTTGGTGCGAAACTGATAGATATTACAAGCAAAGCAAATCGCCTGATTGGTTCAAAACGCCTGTCTGTAATTCCTGCGGCCATTGCAAATGTGTTTGAAAGGAAGTCTTTTAATGTGTGGTTCAAAGCTGATACCGAAGAGATAAAAGGTGATGTGATGTCGATATGTGTAGGTAACTGCATTGGATACGGACAAACACCGAATAGTGTGCCATATAATGGAATGCTTGATGTGTCTGTGGTTACTTTCCCTAAGTGGTGGCAGTTGCTGGAAGGCTTTTATCTTTTGGGAAAAGGAAAATTCTTGAATTATAAGAATGTACATCCTTATAGAGTCCAGAAAATGGAGCTGTATGATGTAGGCAAGGCAAAAATATCGCTTGATGGTTGTTTGCTCGACTCTAAACGTCTCACTCCAATGCGTATTGAGCTGGTACAGGAATGCATCCGCTATATTATATAGCAAGAAATAAAAAGCAGGTTTGGAATATACCGAGCCTGCTTTCTCTTAGATTATAGTTATATAGTTATTGTGCTACTTCGAATTTTTTGCCGCAGTTGCTTTGGCTTTCTTTTTTGGCTCCTTTTCAGGCTCTTTCTTGTTGTCTGCAGCCTTTCCCGTTGATGGATGATACTTCTCAAGTTCAGCCTGGAGTTTCTCTATCTTATGATCCTTTGCCTCAATCTCTTCACCCTGATTCTTTATTGTAGTAAGAAGTGAGTTGAGCTCCTCGTTGTCCATGTCCATAGGGTAGAGTGCATTAACGCGGTTGATAAAGTCACCGAGAATGTTCATATAGTTTGTAAACGCATCATACGGGCTGTCATATATTCCGCGGTTCATGCTGACGCTGTTATGCTTGGTGGTCATGAAGCGGAAGTTGTTTGATGCTTGCAGGTAATCCCAGTCTTGTTTGATACGACGGTCATTGCATATGCGCACACGGTCAGCAACACTGTAGAGTTTGTTGAACGCTTCACGTTGCATGACATTGCCGAGCCAGCAACTTGTGTCGCGCTCTTCGTCAACCCAACTGATTGGATACGGCACATCAAGACTGCCGACTGATTTGCCCTTACTGCATAGCTCGGTAGGTGTAGAGAACGTTATACCACGGGCTTTTGCGCATGCAGGCAAGGCCTTGAGGAATTCAAGGATATTACTGCTCAGAGGTTGGTAAATACCGAGTGCACACAGCTCCATGAATATATTGATGATATTCTCCTCTTCCGGAAGAGCAGCAATCCAGTCCATGTATTTGTCTGCAAACAGAGGAAATTCGCTCCATTCAGAGTTGTTAAACCTCAGACTGATGTCATCGCTGAATTTGTAATCGCGAAGCAGTAATTTTAAGTTAGGATTGAGGGCACAATTGTAAATATAGTGCGGAGATTTCCATCCGAGTATATGCTTTGCTCCTTCTGTAAGCATGCCTTTGAATCCCATTGCCGCAACCTGTGCTCCTATATCGTTTGAATAAATAAGTGAGCTGTTGCGGAACACCTTTGGTGTCTGGCCGAAAAGTTCTTTGATTTTGGCCTTCATGCGAAGACTTTCTTCGCGGAAACATTCTTCGTTTGCGAGTGATGACAATCCATGGCTGTAAGGCTCGCATAAGAATTCTACACATCCGGTCTCGTTGAGCTCGTTAAGCAAATCTATGACTTTCGGCGCGTGCATCTCCAACTGTTCCAAACCTACGCCAGAGAGTGAAAGTGCCATCTTGAAGTACTTGTCGTTGTTTTTTGCCATCTCAATAAGAGCGTCGAGTGCCGGCACATATGAACGTTCTGCAATATCGCTTATGCTGCGTTCGTTCTCATAGTCGTCATAGTAATAGTGGTCACGGCCTATTTCAAAGAAACGATAACGTTTCAGATGTATAATCTGATGAATCTCAAAGTATAAACAAATTGTCTTTGCCATTTCTATATGTTTTTTTTAATTTATTCCTAAACACTGATTATATAACTTTCGGATACGTTGTCCTACCTTCTCCCATGTGATTCCGCTTACTTCTTTTATTCCTTCTTGCTGGAGGTAATCGAAAAGTGACTGATTGGTGCATATAGAGTAGATAGCGTCTGCCATTGCGTAAACATCCCAATAATCTACCTTTATGACTTTAGACAGAATCTCACCGCATCCTGATTGCTTGGAGATGATTGACGGGGTTCCGCATTGCATGGCTTCGAGTGGAGCGATACCGAAAGGCTCGCTGACAGAAGGCATGACAAATACGTCTGAGTTTTTGTAGCACTCATATACTTCCCGTCCGCGTTGGAATCCGGGGAAGTGAAAACGGTCGGCAATGCCGCGTTGCGCAACCAACTCAATCATTTGTTCGAGCATGTCGCCTGAGCCTGCCATTACGAAGCGTATGTTATGAGTACGTTGCAGAACGAGTGCGGCAGCTTCAACAAAGTACTCCGGTCCTTTCTGCATTGTGATTCTGCCCAGGAAAGTCACGATTTTCTCTTTAGAATGGTCAGGGCGTGGAATGTCGAGCAAGTCTTGTGACAGTGGATACACAGCGTTGTGTATAGCGAAGCATTTGCGCGGGTCTTGATGATATTCGTTGATCACTGTCTGGCGTGTCAGTTCGCTAACACACATTATACAGTCAGCATGGTCCATGCCATCCTTTTCAATGGAATATACTGTAGGATTCACTTTTCCACGGCTACGGTCGAAATCTGTTGCATGTACGTGGATGCACAAAGGCTTGCCACTGACCATCTTTGCATGCACACCTGCGGGATAGGTCAGCCAATCATGGGCATGGATAATGTCGAATTGCTCGGAGCGTGCCACAACACCTGCTATGATTGAGAAGTTGTTGATTTCTTCATGTAAGTTTTGCGGGTAGCCACCGGCAAATTCCATACATCCCATGTCGTTTGTATGCATGTATGAGAAGTCGGCATAAATATGCTCCCTAAAGTTATAGTACTCTTCGGGTGTCATATAATTTGGCAAATGGTCCTTAACATAATTGTAGTCATGATCCCTGTAAACAATTGGCACTTGATTCATTCCTATTATTTTAAGGAACTTCTCTTCATCGCCTGAAGGTTTGGGCAGACAGAAGATTGTCTCCATGTCGGGTTGAAGGCTTAGTCCCTTTGTGATACCGTAGGAAGCAACAGCCAGGCCTCCGTATATTTTTGGGGGAAATTCCCATCCAAACATTAATACTCTCATGTAGCTCTCCTTTTTAATAGTTATAGAATTTAGACAGTAGTTTGTTCACACGAAGAATTGCTGCAACATTCATTGCAAACGACAATGCGCCGCGGCCATGGAAAGGCGGATTTCCGTCGAACAGTTCAGGCAGTGTTCCTATTCCGTGATAAAACATCTCTTCTTCCAGACCAATAAGGCATCTGTCAATGTATGACAATCCGCTACGCTTATATATCTTCAGACATGTTTCCAGATAGAATCCCAACATGAATGGCCATACGGTGCCTTGATGGTATGCGGCATCACGTGCTGCTTGCCCGCCTGCGTATATAGGGTTGTAAGCTCCGCTTTTTGGAGAGAGCGAACGCATTCCCTTAGGCGTGCGCAACTCTTTGGTGCAAATGTCATATATACTTTTCCGCTCGGCAAGAGTGAGAGGTGTGTTCTCAAGTGATGTCGCTATGAGCATATTCGGACGTACCTCCCATGACATATTCATTCCGTCAACATAGTCCATCAGATAGCCATAGTCGTTTATGAATGTCTCTCTGAATGATTTTCCGCACAAATCTGCGATGGTCTGCAATTCCTTTGCATCGGGGGTTTTCCCTTTGTTCTCCAAAATTTGTGATGCAAATACTAAGGCGTTGTACCATAGAGCACAGATTTCAACGATGTACCCCGTTCGTGGTACTACCGGCCGTCCGTCGATAGTGGAGTTCATCCATGTGACGGCTTTGTCCTTGCCATTGGTGTATACCAGGCCATTGTCGTGAAGGAACAGGTTAGGATGTTTGCCTTGTTTAATGTAGTTTACGATGTTCTCCACTGTTTTGCCATAGCGTTTGACTGCATCGTCAAAATCTACTATACGTGCGTATTGCTGTATGCACCATACTGCCCACAAGAGAACATCCGGCTCGTCCATCTCATAAATTTTGACTGATATAGGCTTACCTTGGATAAAGTCGTTTATTGCTTTCTCTGCGGTTGTCATTGCGCTCGTGAAGTTGCTTACTTCTTCATTTGCGAGTGTCAGGCCCGGCAGTGAAATAAATGTGTCACGCGCTCTGGCTTTAAACCAAGGATAGCCGGCCACTATATAGTGCTCGCCGTCTTTCTTGTTATGAAACTGGTGTGCGGCATTGACGAGACAGTGAAGAAAACTGTCACGCGACGTGTGCACCTCGACTTCTTCATCGAATGTGCGCTTCAGGGTTCTTGGACTAATTCCTTCAAGTCCTGCGGCGAAAATCACGCTTTCGCCTTTTTTGATGTTGAACTCAAAATACCCTGGCACATAGAGATCTTCTATATATTCGTATCCCAATTCCTGGTCTTTTGGATATTCTATCCCCTTATACCAATTTGGTTCAAATATAAACTCTGCCTTTTTGTTAGTCTGCATATACAGATCAGGGTAACCTTTGTAAAGGCAAGTCTTTATTCCGTTCTCTATTTCCCCGTAGTTTTTATTTATACTCTGGTTTTCGTGTGTCAGTTCATCTGAAGCCCTGAATGCCAGGAACGGACGCAATCGGAGTGTAGTGACCGAATGCGCGTCAAGCAAGGTGTATCGTATAAGAATCCGGTTGTGGAAATGCTGGAACACTCTTTCTTTCTTCAGAATGACCCCTCCTACACGATATATGGTGGTTGGTACTTTATCCCAACTCCATTCGCGTATGTATTTATGCCCGTTAGGGCTGAATACGTCGCCCGCATATTTGTGGATGCCCAAATTGAATTCTGCCCCATGCTGTATGACGGTCTCGTCAAGAGAAGATAACAAGACATGTGTCTTATCGTCAAGCTCAGGAACCGGAACCACCAGCAATCCGTGGTACTTGCGAGTGTTGCAATCAACAATCGTAGACGATGAATATGTACCGGAACGGTTCGTGCGCAAAATCTCTTTCGGAAGTGACTCTTGCAGGTTGGTCAACTGGGTCTTTTCGAATTGTAGATAACTCATCTTTTAGGTATTGTGAATTGATTTGTTATTGTTAAAAGTTTATTTAGGGCGGAGGCATGCCGCTCTTGACTACAAATGTACGCAATTTTTTTGTGCTTGCAATATTTTTACATATAAATTTGATGCAGATGCATCTTAAGACACTCAATTTATACGGAAAAATATAAATTCGTTTGTACAATTGCGCTATTTAGTTTAACTTTGCAGCGCATTTATTAATGGAATAACAATGAAGACTGACTATCAACCAGAAGCGCTTATTACAGTACTGAAGCCTTTAGCTTCGCATTTGACTTCTGAAAGGCAAAAGGATTTGCCGCGTCATTGTAAGATAATAAGATACAGAAGCAATGAGAGTATATATGTAACGGGTGACATGTCGAAGCAATTGTATTGCTTGTTGGAGGGCGCTGCAAAGATATACATAGGAGAAGGTGAGGTAAAAGGACGGATAATAAGGATGGTTAGAAAAGGGGATTTGTTCGGATACCGTACGTTTTTTTCGGGAACGAGTTTCAACACCTCTTGTATCACGGTAAGCGATTCGGTAGTATGTTCAATTCCTATGGCATACATAATCGGTAATGAGGAAGACAGACTTTCAGTAGCAAGTTTCTTTCTCAGACAAGTGTCGTATGAGATGATAGCGTCAGAAGAAAAACTTTTACGGATTTCGCACAAGCATTTACGTGGTAAGTTGGCCGACGCACTGCTTTTTCTTGCGGACTATTATGGAGTGGATGCAAACGACAATGCAATTCAAGTAAACTTATCGAGGGAAGACCTTGCTAATGTTGCTTGTATGACTACAGCAAATGCTATCCGCACGCTTTCTGCCTTCGCATCCGAAGGTTTGATTGAAGTTTGCCGACGCACCATCCGACTTATTGATGTCAACGGACTGTCAAAAGTGAGCATACACGAGTAGAGAACGCTTGTTGTGATGATACAAACGCCGCATTTTGAAAAAAAATCATGAAATGTTTTGTCAGTTTTGAGAAAAGTATTACCTTTGCACTCGCAATTCAGCGAAAGCGCATTTAGCCTCGACAAGGCCCACGTGGCGGAATGGTAGACGCGCTCGTTTCAGGTGCGAGTGTTGAGAGACGTGCAAGTTCGATTCTTGTCGTGGGCACAAGAATAAATGATTGCGGAAATAGCTCAGTTGGTAGAGCACAACCTTGCCAAGGTTGGGGTCGCGA
>CAYVNW010000050.1:0-16522 GCA_964452915.1 uncultured Bacteroidaceae bacterium
AGTCGGTTGCGGCAGACCTCTACAACGAACGTTGCGAACTGCACGACATACAGGTTGGATCGTTCGTGTCGATGAGCTACAACACCAAAGTGCGTCGATCTGTTGACAAGCAAACAGGCGAGGAACGTTTGTTCAACTCATGCCGTGCCTGGAGTGTGGAACTGAAATAGGAGGCGGAATATGGAAGTACAAAAAACAAAGTCTTTATGCGGCTCGACAGGCTCTTCGCCTACAGCGATGCTACGATAGGCTGCCTCAAACTCGGCGACAAGCAGTGGTTCACGCTCGAACAGGTGTGGCGAGATTACGAAAACGGTGAACAAAAAGTTGTCGGCA
The DNA here is from genome assembly GCA_964452915.1 of uncultured Bacteroidaceae bacterium. Classification (GTDB taxonomy): domain Bacteria; phylum Bacteroidota; class Bacteroidia; order Bacteroidales; family Bacteroidaceae; genus Colivivens. Next base: position 337 of record CAYVNW010000050.1, read on the forward strand.
AGTCAGCCATACCGGCAGGGACGTACAAGATAAGGATTTCATATTCCGCACGTTTCAAGTGCAATGTGCCGCTACTGGCCGGTGTACCAAAATTCGCTGGCATCGAATTCCATGTTGGCAACACATGCAACGATACGAAGGGTTGCATTCTGGTTGGCAAGATGGCCCTGATTGGCGGACTTATGCAGCGGCTGACGAATTCCGGCGACGCATTCAAGGAGCTAATGGCTGAAATCGAAGCCTGCATGAAAGATAACGACTTATACGTCGTAATAGCAGACCATTTTATGTAATGCATATTTGTTTCGTTTTAAAAAGTTGTTTACGCATAATTTGCATGGGTGGGCGGCGGACCGAGAGGTTAGCCGCCTTGTTTTGATAAGCGGTGACACTTGTGTATGGATTAGGACTGATTGCAGTCGTATTAGTTATCCTCTATCTGCCATGCCGCTCATTTCAGCATCATTATATTTAGGGCAGTTCATCTCGCCACTGATAGTGAATCCAACGGCTTCACTGTTCTTCCCTGACGACGTACGCGGACCTTACAAGATAGCCGGTGTGCTTGCATTAATATATCTCATTCAAGTAACTTCAACACGGCACTTCCAAAGTCTGCCGCCACGTAGAGACGCACAATCACATTAATTAACTACAAAATATTTGTCCATTTGTTTTTTTAGTATAACTTTGCACCATTAATATAACTGTTGAATCAAGGAGATGCCAGCCACATACCGACATCTCCTGTATTCACAACTGTACAGTATAGATTATGGGACAATTGTTTGTGGTGCCTACACCCGTCGGCAATATGGATGACATGACATTTAGAGCCATTAAGACTCTGAACGATGTGGATTTTATTCTGGCCGAGGACACAAGGACCTCATCGGTATTGATGCATCATTTCAACATAAAGAAAGAGATGCACTCATATCACAAATTCAACGAGCACCAGACACTGCAGAAATTTGTAGACAGGATATTAGGCGGACAAACAGCCGCACTCATCAGCGATGCCGGCACGCCGGGCATAAGCGATCCTGGATTCTTACTGGTTCGCGAATGTGTGCGTAATGGCATTACAGTGCAGACCCTGCCAGGTGCTACTGCTTTTGTACCCGCTCTCGTAAGTTCGGGGCTTCCATGCGACAGGTTTGTCTTTGAAGGGTTCCTTCCACAAAAGAAAGGCAGACAAAAACGGATTGCGGAGCTAATCGGAGAAACACGCACCATCGTGTTCTATGAATCACCATATCGGGTGGTGAAAACATTGGAGCAATTCCGTGAAGCCTTTGGACCGACACGGCAAATATGCTGTCAACGTGAGATATCAAAAATCCACGAAGAAAGCATACGCGGCACAATAGAAGAAGTGTTGAGCCACTTCAAGCAAGTTGCCCCTAAAGGTGAGTTTGTCATCGTACTTGGCGGGACAGACGGGGACTGCGCAGACGACACACCTAACCAATCCGAGGAAATAAACAACTTAAATACAAAAGGAATATGAAGAAATGCATTTTATTCATCGCATTGGCCACCATGCTTGTGTCATGCGACAACTTATTCAAAGGGAGCAAAACGTCGGAGGAAGAAACCAGAATGGATTCTCTCCAAAGTCTGCTTGACCAAAAAGACAGCGAGCTGGATGAGATGATGTCCACATTTAATGAAATCCAAGAAGGATTCGACGCCATCAATGAAGCAGAAGGCAGAATAAATCTGATGAGCCAAGGAGAGGAAGGCAACGGCGCCAAGGCAAACATCAAAGAGAACATGGAGTTCATTGAAAAGACAATGCTTGAAAACCGCCGCAAGATCGAGGAACTACAAGATAAGCTGAGTAAAAGTAGTGTAAATGCCAGCAAAATGCAAGCAGCAATTAATAAATTGACAGAACAACTCGAGCAAAAAACGAAAGAAGTTGAAGAGTTGCGTGCACAGTTGGCTGAACGTGACTCAAAAATAGAGGAACTCGGAACTAGCGTAGAGCAACTTACGGCTGAGAACACACAGGTAAAGGCAGAAAAAGAAGCAAACGCCGAAATTGCCCGTGCACAAGATGCCCAGCTCAACACTGCATGGTATGTGTTTGGTACTACAAAGGAACTGAAAGAGCATAAGATTCTCGTTGATGGAGATGTTCTGAAGAGCAAGGAACTGGATACAGACTATCTGAAAAAAATCGATATTCGCAAGACCAATGTCATTCCGCTCAATTCAAAGTCAGCTAAAATTCTTACAACCCACCCGGCAGGTTCATACTCTTTGCTCAAAGACTCAAAAGGCGAATACACACTTCGCATAACAAACGCCAGCGAGTTTTGGAGTGTTTCGAAATATCTTGTTATCAGAGTAAAATAACAAAGAGATCCACTCATTTTCATGTCGTACGGACGGGCGGTATATGATGGAATGACAGGAATATAAAGATTACTCAAAGGGCTGATACCTCATCAGAAGTATCAGCCCTAATTTATTGTCTAACTGTTTATTTTCAGCTATTCATTGCCGCAAGGAACTCTTCGTTATTTTCTGTCCTTTCAATATACTTCAGGATGGTGTCCATTGCTTCGATATTTGTCATGTCTGCAATATGATTGCGAATAACCCACATAAATCTTCGGGTCTGGTCGTCTTGCAACAGATCATCACGACGTGTACTTGAAGCAATAAGATTGACAGCAGGGAATATACGCTTGTTGGCAAGACTGCGGTCGAGCTGAAGTTCCATATTACCTGTACCTTTGAACTCCTCAAAAATCACCTCGTCCATTTTCGATCCGGTGTCAATCAGGGCAGTTGCGATTATTGTCAGCGAACCGCCGCCTTCTATGTTACGTGCGGCACCAAAGAATCGTTTTGGCTTTTGAAGAGCATTTGCATCCACACCTCCTGTAAGCACCTTACCTGAAGCAGGACTGACAGTGTTGTAAGCACGTGCAAGACGGGTGATGGAATCAAGGAATATCACGACATCATGACCGCACTCGACCATTCGCTTTGCTTTCTCAAGTACCAAATTGGCAATTTTCACATGGTTGTCCGCAGGCGCATCGAACGTAGAAGCAATAACTTCTGCATTGACAGTCCTTGCCATATCGGTTACTTCCTCCGGACGCTCATCAATCAGCAACATCATCAGGTACGCTTCCGGATGGTTGCGTGCTATTGAATTGGCAATATCTTTCATCAATAACGTCTTACCGGTTTTTGGTTGTGCAACAATAAGAGCACGCTGTCCTTTACCTATTGGCGTAAACATATCAACGATACGCGAAGACGGTGAGTCGTTCTTTCCACTGCAAAGTCTGAATTTCTCATTAGGGAACAAAGGAGTAAGGAATTCGAAAGGAACCCTGTCGCGAATAACGGAAGGTTCGCATCCATTTATTTTTTCAACCTTAACCAATGGGAAATACTTTTCTCCTTCACGAGGCGGGCGTATTGTACCCTCTACAACATCACCGGTCTTGAGTCCGTAATGCTTTACTTGTGAAGGATGCACATAAATGTCATCCGGCGATGAAAGGTAATTATAGTCTGAACTGCGCAGGAAACCAAATTCACCGGACAATTCAAGTACTCCCGACACCTCTATAATATCATTGAAGTCGTATGGTTCAATATGTGCAGCAGGAATCTGTTCTTTTTGTGCTTCTGCTGCAGCACTTTGAGCAGCCGGAGCTTTTTGCACAAGTGTATACCTGTCTAAGAATGCATCTTGTGGCGTATCATTGAAATTACCTTCATCAGGGATATCCTCAAGTATAATAAAATCCTCTGCGCTATTGTTTGACATGTTACCGGAATATGATAAATTCGCATCATATCCGGCATCCTTTATATTAGAGTCGGCCGAAGGTTCCGAATAGTTTACAGGCCGTTCGATTTGTCTGCTCTTTCCAAAATCAAGCAAAGACCGTTTTGGCTTTGACTCTGTTTGTACTTCTTGTTGTGCCGGCTGTTCCACGTTCGATGATTGTGCAGGCATGGTATCTTTTGATGATTGTGATTGTTTTGAAGGAGAACTTGGCTGTGCCGATGCAGAAGCATGATTGACAGCGTCATCAGATTTGTTTGTTTCTGTATCTTCAGATTCAACCGATTGGATTGGCAGTTGCGGTTGATCCGGTTCGTTTTTCTTAGGTCTTCCCCTTTTACGTTTTTGGAGTTCTTCAACCGGCTCGGGAACCGAAACCTGTACATCTGCCGGTGCCGGTTGACTTTCCTGCTCTGCAGGTTCATCTTTCTTTGGTCTTCCTCTCTTGCGTTTTGCAGGCTCAACAACCGGCTCATCAGTTGCGCTCTGCTTACCGCTAAGCATTTCTTTCTCTTTGAATGAGAGGTCGTTAAATAAAGAGTTATCTGATACGACAGTTGTTTGTTTGTCTATTTTCTTGGCATTGGATTGATTTACGGAATATACATAATCGACTGTTTTGATTCTGTTTCGCTTTCTTGGCTTGCTATTTACTGCTTTCTGAGCAGCCGACTGCGACGCCTCATAGTCAAGTATCTCATAAATCAACTCATTCTGGTCCAACTTACTACTATTGATCCCGTATTCAGCGGCAATAGCTTGAAGTTCTTCCAAAGATTTCTGCTGTAAACTTGCTTTACTATTCATTATTAGTTTAATAATTTGTGATTCATCTATTATTATTCATACCTTTATTAATTCAGTATAATCTTACTGCAGGCTTCAGTCATAGTCTCAGTATGCATGCACAACATGACACATACTGCTCCACTCTATTCAGACATTCACTTAATATAAGATTAAATTGTAATCAAGGGATAGATTTTCGGTTGTTATCCTTAAATCCACTGCAAATTTAATGCAAATAAAAATACCAGCAAAATTTTTCCCATGTTTTTTTCTGTAAACATCATATTACCCTTCTGAAATATCTCAACATGTATATTTGAAAAAATAATATGCTTAAACGTCGTGTGTTTGCAAAAAAAATCGTAACTTTGCACCGCTTTTTTAGGCAACACTCTACACCAGTGAGCAAATATGCATTAATATGGCAAGCAACACCTGGTACGTGTGATGGCGAATTAAGCACAAGAACTTAATTTATAGTAACACAAAACAAACAAAAGAAATGAAAGAAATCTCACTTAATGGTCAGTTACGTACCGACCTTGGCAAAAAGGCAAGCCGCGACATCCGTCGCAAAGAACTTGTTCCATGCGTAATCTACGGTGTTGAAAGAGATGACAACAACCAACCTGTTGCAACAGCATTCACCGTTTCAATGAAAGAACTTGCAAAGCTTCTTTACACACCAAACGTATATATTGTAAACCTAAATATTGATGGGAAATCAGTAAAAGCGATTTTGAAGGACCTTCAGAATGATTTTGTGACAGACCGTCCTATCCACGTCGATTTCTATCAGGTAACAGAAGAGAAGCCTATTGAAATGGAAATTCCTATCAAGCTCAACGGTCTTGCAGCAGGTGTTAAAGCCGGTGGTAAACTGCAGCAAAGCATTCGCAAGTTAAAAGTAAAGGCAGTGTATACATATCTGCCAGACGTACTAAACATCGATATTACAAACCTTGCTTTGGGTAAGTCAATAAAAGTTGAAGAACTGCATTTTGACAACCTTGAGATAATGACTCCTAAGGAAGTCGTTGTATGTAATGTCCGTATGACCCGTGCCGCACGTACATCATCTGACGAAGCAGCAGCAGATGCCGCAACAGCTCAACAATAGTTTGATATATATATGAAATATTTGATTGTAGGTTTGGGCAACATCGGAGAAGAATACGATGGCACCCGCCACAACATAGGATTCAGAGTGTTGGATGCCTTCGCAAAGGCATCCAACATTTCTTTTGAGGACAAACGTTATGGTTTTGTAGGCAAAGGCAGAATAAAAAATGCAGAATTAATCTTACTCAAGCCGTCAACATACATGAATCTAAGCGGTAACGCCGTACGTTTTTGGATGAACAAGGAGAACATTGAGCTCGAGAATCTTCTTGTGGTGTGTGACGACATCTCCTTGCCATTTGGCAAGCTCAGACTCCGTCCGAGTGGCAGTGACGGAGGACATAACGGACTCAAGCACATAGCTTCAGTTCTCAACACGACTCAATGGGCGCGCATCCGTTTTGGCGTCGGTAATGATTTTCCGAGAGGCACGCAAATTGATTACGTGCTTGGACATTTTCCACAAGACGACCTTGAGAAAATGGATGAGCGAGTCAATCTTGCATGCGAAATGATAAAAGCATTTTGTTTGTCTGGCATCACTTTCGCAATGAACAACTATAATAATAAATAATAAGGTATATCTACCCGTCTGTACAGAACTAACTATTAAGAACAATGGAAGCAAGACTTGACAAATGGCTTTGGGCTGCACGAATTTTCAAAACACGGTCCATTGCTACCGATGCATGTAAAAATGGGCGAATAACCATAAATGGCGTTAGAATAAAGCCATCACACATGGTAAAGGAAGGAGATGAGATACAAGTAAGGAAGCCACCAATAACATATACATTTAGGGTGAAGCAAGCGATACAAAACCGAGTCGGAGCGAAATTAGTACCTGAAGTATTAGAAAACATTACTCCTCCGGAACAATACGAATTGCTTGAAATGACACGAATAAGCGGATTCGTAAACAGGGCACGGGGAACAGGCCGACCGACCAAAAAAGACCGTAGGGACTTGGATGAATTCATTAACCCTACATTTATTGGAGATTTTGATTTTGATGACAGCGACGAAAACGATGAATAAACATGTTATCTTAGTTTTCAATAAGCCTACATAGTGGTTATATTCAATGCGCAACATCCAACCACGAGTCTATGATATAAAGCAATACAAAAAAAGGAGGTTATAAAACCTCCTCTTTTTTACACCTAACATTCTTTTATTAGAAATTGAAGTAGAGTCCGAGTGAAAGATCGTTGTTGTCTACTCCGAAATCAAATTTGCTATAATCGTCCTCACGGTCCTTATATCCCAAGAAACCAAGCTTAGATACGAGAGCTACCTTATCAGAAAGAGCTATCTTCACACCTGGACGAACACCTACATACCATACATTCTTTGAGTCATGATGAGATACCTTGCTTGTACCAAAACCACCACCTGCTTCAACGAAGAATGATGCAACACCTGTTGTTGCAAATGTGTAACGTGCATAAGGTTCTACAGCGAAAGCATGATAGTCAATATCGTCCAAACCAGTATAGTTGCTTGCATAGTTGAAGCCAAGAGCTACAGCTATATCCCATTTGTCATTTAATGAATAACCTATTTCCGGAGCGATCTTGAATGCTGTTTCTGTTTCTGCATTATCATAATCAGTTACAGAAAAACCAAGTGAACCACCTGCCCAAACTTGAGCGTCTGCAGCCATTGCACTGAGTGCAACGACAGCTGAAAGAATAATCTTCTTCATAATTTCTTAGATTTAATCATTAGTCTTACAATTGTGCGTCAATACATATTATATATAAGACGCTTCTGTATTCTAACATTTTTGTTATGCCTACTCTGCAATAAGGTTTTCGGCATTCCCTTTTGTTTATCACGGTGCAAAATTATATCCTTTTGAATTACTAACCAAAACTTTTGAGATGTTTTCTTGCGTTATTCCCATTTAGAACACATTACATTAAGAAACGAACACGACTTTATACTCAAGTAGTGTTCAATTGTGCAATAAACAGCGACTGTGTGCGCACACAGTCACATTCATATCATTTTACGTTATACATCTATTGCCGGATTATTGTTGTCCGATTAGCCTTAAAAGGACATAACCACCCTACCCTATATCCTTAAGCCGACTTAATGCAACTATTGAGGCACTTCGCATACCTGCGAAATGACAATATACTTACTTGGGGAACTATAATCTGAAACAAAGTCTGCCATTAAAGAGCTACGCTGAAGTTCTTTAATGGCAGACTCAATGTTGCGTTAATATTGAAATCTTATCCTATTTGGCATCAGAAGTATCGTCCGAGGAGTCGGCTGTATCCGCAGCTTTTTCCTCAGTCGGTTTATTCTCCTCGACAAAATCCGTTATACCAGCTTTTACAAGAATATTATACCAAGCGATAACCTTACGCATATCACTGACATGCACTCTGTCGACATCATAATTTGGAAGAACCTTTTTAAAGAATTCAATGATAACGTCTTTGTCTGCATTCTTATGATTAATGTCAACTATCTTACCGTCATATTCTTTTTTTATTGATTCGAAGACATTAGGCAAAGCGGTGTCTTGTCCATCGTCAGTATAGATAGATATATTTGCGATTGACACAATTTTGTCAGTAGCATGCGCCGGTATGCGTTTCTTTTTCTCATCGAGTGATTCCACAATCAGCATATTCGTTGCCTTACTGACAAGTTTGTAAAGTCCGGGCTTGCCAGATATGGCCAAAATTTCCTTCATCATAATCAACTTATCGTTTTGAAATATATTATATCTGTATGTTTTGCAGTTGTTTTAAAATATTACTGTAACCTGTATTGTTATTATTAATGATACAAAAGTCAGACAACTTCATTTTGACAGCTTCCGGCATTTGTGCCTTGATACGGCGGGTCACTTCCATGCGGTTGAGTTTGTCACGTTTAATAATCCTGTGGATACGTACATCATCAGAAGCATAGACATACAACACCTTGTCGACCATATCGGCAAATCCGGACTCATAAAGTATTGCGCTCTCCATGAAGACGACATCTGAATCTTGCAGCTGATTCCACATAATGAAATCGGCCTTAACCTTTGGATGTACAATAGCATTAATCTTTTCACGATTCTCTTTGTTGTCGTACAAATAGGTTGAAATGACAGATTTGTTTAGTTCGCCTTGTTCAGTATACGCATCATTACCGATAAGTTCAGTCAATGCCGCCTTAACTTCGGGGTCATCTTTCATTATCAATTTTGCACGGTCGTCACAGCTATATACTGGAAAACCTTGTTTCTTTAGAATGTTTGCGACATATGTTTTACCACAACCCATTCCTCCTGTTATTCCTATTATCATAAATCAATCTCCTTGTTGTTCTATTACATAATCTACACTTTCAGGAATCACCCTGACATCATAAATACCTTTGGGTAACTCACGAAGCACCAGTTTACACTTACTGTCTCCTGGCTTTATCTTGTTAAAATCGACCACGACCAAAAAGTCATCAGCCGAAATGCCATTAAACATTGTTGCACTTACACGAAACGACACATCCACCATAAGAGGGAAAGTGCGCAAGATCTTATTTTGAGGTATATTCTCACAATAAACCGGCACCTTTATGGTTTTACTTGTGAATAAATCCACACATGCCTTTACATCCACTGAATCAGGAACCATCTTGACACCTTTTATCTTCTTAAGAGCCAAGTGAACATCAATGGTATCCTCAACATCGTGGTATATTGCTGATTCTGTGTATACAGCAGTAATAGTGTCGTACTGGGGCGACGGAGCGTAGATGTCGACATATTGCGGATGTAATTCTAATCCACAAAGTATATATTGGTCTGACGTACGGACCTTGCCACTGAAAACGACTGGCACCTGCCGGTGTTCTCCCATTGAATAGTAGATTTCCACCATTGAAGGGTTTATCGTTGAGTAAGAGACTCCGCTTGGCAGTTCTCTTGCAAGCAATTTCTTCCAAATGTAACTGTCAATTGTGAGCACACCACCCATTTTCGACATATCATTGTATTCCACATTCAATACCTTATTGGAGTTATTCATCACATATTGCAGGATTGAAAAGCCCTTACCGGATATTGTCACAGAAATCGTAGAAGGCACTTCGGATGTAAAAATCACATTCTTTGGAACATTCATTAAGTGTAGTTGATATTCCACATTGACAGTAGTGCGATCCTTGAATGATTGGGAAAACCAAAATACAATAGCCACCAACAAGAACACGGTGAACAAAAGAATGTCCTTGTTTACCTTGAAGATGCGGAAGCGTGATATTAGTTTCCTTAACCAAGCCCCAACTCTTTGAATCAGTATTGCGAACCCCGATTCCATTCAATTACGCACCAAGTGCAAACTTTATCAATTACATCTACTTCTGAACAGCCTGATTAGGATCTGCAAACACATAGTTACGGTCGATTTGAATAACTACGCCCTTGCTAATTTCCAGAGTCAGCACTCCTTGGGCATTATCAATCGACTTTACAACACCATACACCCCGCTGGCCGTAACAACCTTAGAACCAACCTCAAGGGCATTACGGAACTTTTGGATTTCTTTTTGTTTCTTCTGTTGAGGACGAATCATAAAGAAGTACATGATTGCAAACAGAAGCACCAACATGATAATCATAGTGTAATCAAAACCGCCTCCAGTAGGAGCACTTTTTCCTGCAGAACTTGTAGCTGCATCCAATAAAACCAAATTCATAATTTAATGTATTTATTTCTATTTCTTAAATAATTTATGTTCCTTCTTTAACTGCTTAGCGACAGTGTCAAGTATACCATTGATATACATGTAACTTTTCGGAGTACTATAGGATTTCGACAGTTCCACAAATTCATTGATCGTAACTGATATGGGAATATCGGGAAATGTCAACATCTCGGCAAATGCTATTTGCATTATAATTTTATCGGTTAACGCAAGACGGTTATAATCCCAATTGCGTGCGCTATCGCTGATTAATGATTGATAGTAGTCGGCATTTTCAATAGATTTCGACATTAAAGTAACCGCAAACTTTTGGTCTTCTTCATCACGAAATTTTGGGATGAGCGGCTGGTCCGGACCCAAAGTCTCATCGAACAACTTGATTGTCTTCAACACAAATGTATCAACAATCTCCTTATCATCGTTCCAGTATAGGCTCTTACCTTCCAAACTGTCAACAATTTCATCAGACTTCATGATAATATTCTTATAGACTTTTCTCCACAGATTACGATCTTCTGCATAGTCAACAGAATCTTTAACCATATATTCAGCATAGAATACTGATTCAGTAATGTCAGCGTATAGTTTTCGAAGCAGTTTTCTATCATCAGCCCAGCTAAGCTTTTGTGATTCCACATAACTCATCAATTGAGTATTTGACGCAAGTTGCAAGATAAACTTGTTTTCTATGAAACGCAGGCTTACCATCGTATCTACATGTGCCACCTTGTTGCGTTCGACCTGTTCATTGATTATCTCGTCTGCAATCCGTGTAATGTCAACCATCAATAGAAGCAAATAGTTGTACAAATCATACGCTTTCGTTAGACTTAACTGCAATTCATTCAACACGCCCTTTTCATTCTGCTCACCTTTTTGGTAGTATGCATATAAGAGCTGTAGTATTTTTAGTCTTATCAACGCTCGATTTATCATAACAAAGAACTCTCTTATTTATTTTGTGATGCAAATTTATAAAAAATCCCGAATAAATCTTGCTCTTATCAAAAAAAAAAGACAATTTTGCATTATAATTAATTGTCAAACTCACGAAACTAACGAGAAGATTATGAATGCAGACAAAGATTTGCTTTACTCCGAGAGTGTAAAAGCAGGGAAACGGATTTATTATTTCGATGTGAAACAAAATCGAAAGGGCGACAAATATGTTAGCATTACAGAGAGTAAAAGGTTGGCAACAGATAACGATTCTGATTCACCAATTGTGTATGAGAGACATAAAATCTTTTTATACAATGAAGATTTTGATAAATTTATCGGGGCTCTTGAGAATGTCATTGAAGTGGCGAGACAACAGAATTCCGTACAGAGTAAAACTGCAGATTCTGACGTTGAGCCCTAATCTGATTTTGTATTACTTGTAACCGGATAGATTCCTTACTAAAATATGGCACATGTTTTGTCGGCAGTGTTCACTTTTGGGGTTTACCTCAAAAGTGTCTGTCGGCAAGACATCATACAATCAAAGTCAGAGATTGCTGTTTTATATAATATCAAAAAAAGAGATGCAATCCACGTCTTGCATCTCTCTTCTCTAATGATTGAGGTCGGTACCCGATTCGAACGGGTGTAGACGGTTTTGCAGACCGTTGACTAAGCCTCTCATCCAACCGACCATTTTATTAACGAGTGCAAAGGTATAAAAAACTTTCGAATCGGCAAGGCTTTACAAATAATTATTTTTATATTTGCAGTAAATTACTTTTCAGAATGAGGAAACTGGACGACATCTATAGTATTATCACTGCGTATTGCGAGGAAAACAGTGTAATAAAAAAGGGCGACAAGATTTTGGTTGCTCTAAGCGGAGGAGCAGACTCGGTATTTCTCTTGTTATACCTTATATATAATAAGTATGACATAGAAGCTGCCCACTGCAATTTCCATTTAAGGAAAGAAGAAAGTATGAGGGACGAGCAATTCGTAAGAAACTTATGCGACAAGTTAAAAATAAAGTTGCACGTCAAAGACTTCAATACCGAGGCTGTGGCTAATGCTAAAGAGGTAAGCATTGAAATGGCGGCAAGGGAGCTCAGATATAATTGGTTCGGGCAGTTGCTTGATGAAACTGGTTGCACATCTGTTGCGGTTGCTCATCATAAAGATGACAATGTGGAAACACTACTACTGAACTTGATTCGCGGCACGGGGTTAAAAGGGTTGAAAGGAATGCGACCGGTAAACGGACATATTATACGTCCGTTGCTTTGTATAAGACGACAGGATATCATCAATGGCCTTAATGAAATCGGGCAAGGCTACGTGACTGACAGTACAAATAATCAAAACGTATACAGCCGTAATAAAATAAGACTGGATGTGTTGCCTTTACTTAGAAGTATCAATGCCGCTGCCGACGAGAATATTGCCACTACAATAGAGAACTTGTCGGAAGCATACAACGTGTATCAGACAGCTGTCAATAAAGATATTGCATCATGTTTGGACGACAAGACAGGAACAATGTGTATTGATAAAGCCAAGCTACTGAATTGCACATCTCCTATATCAGTGCTTCACACAATACTCGACAATTATGGATTTAACCGTGTACAGGCCAAATCCATATTACGATGTAATGAGACAGGCAAACAGTTCCACTCACCATCGTCCACCGTACTCATTGACCGCAACACGATCCGTATTTTTTCAAAAGACGGTGAAAAGCACGTAGTCATAAACGAGCCACTGATAAGTTATAACGGAATTGAATGCAGAATGAAAAGTATTGACAACCTGACAATCAGCAAGAAACCCAACTATGCTTATATCGACGCAGATAAAATCAGTGGCAATCTTATCGTCAGGAATGTCAATACAGGAGACACTTTCATTCCTTTCGGAATGAAGGGCAAAAAGCTGATCAGCGATTTCCTAACCGATATGAAGTTGAACTTGTTTGAAAAGAAGAGCCAATTAGTTGTATGTGACGACAACAACATTGTATGGGTCGTTGGAAAAAGAATCTCCGACCTGTACAGGATTGATCCGGACACACAAAACGTGTTGATTATGTACGTTAGAGAATAGGCTGTTACTTACTTTCGTGCTTAGCCTGACGGGTCTGCTTCTTCTGCATTTGTTTCCATTGCGCTTTTGCATACTCCTGCATATCAACCACCTCGTCTTTTTCATCAACGATTTCAAAGCCAAGCATTGTTTCAATCACATCCTCCAGTGTCACAATACCACGCAGACTGCCATACTCGTCAATAATTATCGAAATATGTTCCTTCTTTTCAAGCAATTTCTCCCATATATTGGCAACTGACTCCTCTTCCGAGAACGACAATATAGGACGGGCCAACTCTTTCAAATGTACATTGAACTTGTCTTCTGCCAAACGTTCCAAGATTGTCTGCCGGAGAACATATCCGGTGATGTAATCGCTGTTGTCATCATCATAAACCGGGATTCGTGAATACTTCGATAATTCCTCGTCTTGATAAAACTCCTTTAGAGTCATAGAGCTGTCTGCCATGGATACAACCACACTTGGTGTCATAATCTCATGTGCAGTTATCTCGTCAAGTTTCAGCAAATTCTGAATCATCTTATTCTCCTTCTTTTCCAGAACGCCTTCCTCTGCTCCGACCGTCACCATCGCAGAAACCTCTTCCCTACTTACTGATACAGGCGGCGAATTGCGTGAAATCAAATGAGTGATCTTTTCAAGGCAATAAATAACAGGGAATGTCACAATAACCAGACAATGTATTATCTTTGATGCCGGTATCGCAAGGGTTCTCCAATAGCAAGAGCCGATAGTTTTAGGAATTATTTCAGAGCAGACCAATATTAGAAGTGTAAATACAGCCGAAACGATACCGACAACAGTATCATGTGGATATCCAATATCCTGTGCCATTTTCAATGCTTGCGAGCCCACCAAAGAGGCACCGACAGTATTGGCTATTGTATTTAAAACCAATATAGCAGAAATAGGCCTGTCAATATTCAATTTATACTTTTTGAGTAAGCCTGCACCTTTTTTCCCTTGGGTTTCAAGCGATGTAATATAAGTCACAGGCGTAGACAACAAAGTAGCCTCAAGTAAGGAGCACATAAAGGAAATCAATAGTGCCGTTACCATATAGATAATGACTAATTCCATACTGCCTCCTTCTCTTTCTCTTTAGGACAACACATCGGACAAAAAACTAACCGCACCTTCGCGGGATAACTGTCTGAATCTGTTTTCATATATTATTATCAAATCTTTTCGCCATAAGCCAAGTCACCGGCATCGCCTAATCCTGGAACTATGTAAGCGTGTTCATTCAGTGTTGGATCTATAGCCGCACACCATAAAGTGACATTATCATTATTGTGAAATACCTTTTTAATATATTCCACACCTGCCTTCGCTGCAATGATACAGCAGAAATGCACCTCCGACGGAATTCCTTTTGTACACAAAGCTTCGTAACCAAGTTCCATACTTCCGCCCGACGCAAGCATCGGATCAGCAATAATCAGTGTTTTCCCGTCAAGACAAGGACTCGCAATGTATTCAATTTTTATTCCGATATTCTCACACTCCTTATCTTTGTAGTAACGGTATGCCGACACGAATGCGTTATCAGCATTGTCGAATACATCAAGAAAACCTTGATGATATGGTAATCCGGCACGGAATATAGTTCCAAGCACAATCTTATTGTCTAATATGTCTGTCGGAGCCACACCCAACGGAGTTTTGACAGGCTTTGCTGTATACTGCAGCGTTTTGCTCACCTCATAAGCCATAACATGACCTATGCGGACCAAGTTGTTTCTGAACTTGCCTCTGTCAAGTTGAATTTTCTCGTCTCTCAGTTCCGCAAGATACTGATTCAATACTGAATCGGCCTCCGATAAATTGATTACATTCATATTTAGCTTGTAACTTGTGTCTATATTCTTTATTTTGCAAAGGTACAAAAAAATTGATTAACAGCTTGTCTCCAATAGGATATTTACATTCAAATTCAAAAAAAGCAGAAAGACGATTGTGTTTTCTTATAATTTTAGTAACTTTGCATTGAATAATTTATATTCATACATAAAGACATATGGGATTATTAGATATTTTAAAAAAGAAACAGAAAGCGAATGTTGGAGGCATGGAAGATTTCATGACCCTGATACGAGTATACTTCCAAAGTGTACTTGCATCAAATTTGGGCATATCAAATCTTGCAGCACTGCCAGACATGGCAGCATTCAAACGATCGCTCCACGTCGCGACTGTCAACAACAAGCTTGGAGTTGGAGAGAAAAAAGCATGTAAAAAGATGCTTCAAAACCTCTATGGTATAAGCGACAACTTCTTCAAAGAGATAGACCAGAGCATCAAGAAAGGTTGCAAGAATCAAAATGATGTAAGAAACTATCTTTATTTATTCCAAGGATATACACAAGAGCTCATGATGCTTGTAGGTAATCTTATGAAATGGAAGTTCAGAATACCATCGTTCTTAAAGAAAGCATTAAGAGTAATGATAGAAAAGACGGTCAACGACATATTCACACAAAACGATTGGAAGGACGATGGAGTCAGGAAATCAGTTTATGCCGTCAGGAAATATCAGAAGGCACTTGGTTTCACCGAGGCCTGGACTGTTGAATACGTCTACAATGTAGTAACGCTTGCCAAGAAAGAGCCAAAACCTTCACAAGAAGAATTGGACAAGGCAGAAAGTAAAATAAAAAAGTAATACAATTGGA
>CAYVNW010000051.1:0-16102 GCA_964452915.1 uncultured Bacteroidaceae bacterium
CTGAACAGGTTAAGGCTAATATGAAATATAAAAATCGCAGTCTCATAACAAACACACGCCCTACCAGACTACGTAGGCCGACGAAACCTGTATGTGTCTGATAGGGCGGTAAAAGTATTGATTTATGATGTTCTAATCTTCTATTAAATCATGTCCTGTCATTTCAGCAGGTTGCTCAAGTCCCATCACGTGAAGTATTGATGGAGCTACATCGGCAAGCACTCCGTTCTTAACCTTTGCATGTTTGTTTTCTGTTACGTATATGAAAGGAACAGGATTGAGTGAATGCGCAGTGTTAGGCGTGCCGTCATCGTTGATCGCATGGTCGGCATTCCCATGGTCGGCAATTATAATAGTCTCGTAACCTACAGCCTTTGCTGTTTCCACTACCTCGTTTACGCATTTGTCAACAGCTATAACAGCCTTTTCTATCGCCTCATAAACTCCAGTGTGTCCCACCATGTCGCCATTTGCAAAGTTCACGACTATGAAATCATACTTATTTTCCTTCAATGCGGCAACAAGTTTATCCTTGACTTCAAATGCACTCATCTCTGGTTTCAGGTCATATGTGGCTACTTTTGGCGAAGCTACCAATATACGATCCTCATCTTTGAAAGATTCTTCCCTACCTCCGTTGAAAAAGAAAGTGACATGAGCATACTTTTCCGTCTCTGCTGTATGTAGCTGTTTGAGTCCTTTGTTAGACAAGTATTCTCCAAGAGTATTTTCTACATTCTCTTTTGGGAAAAGGATATGAACGCCCTCGAAAGATGCATCGTAAGGAGTCATACAATAATACTGCAAATTCGGGATAGTCTTCATACCTTGTTCCGGCATATCTTGCTGTGTAAGTACTATGGTAAGCTCCTTTGCACGGTCGTTTCGATAATTAAAGAATATCACCACATCTCCCTCCTTTATAGTACCATCTACATTTGCGTTTACAAGTGGTTCCATAAATTCATCAGTATCCTTGTGCTCCTCCGTATGTGCATCATAGCACGACTGAACACCTTCAACCATATCCGTCACTTTACGTCCCTTGCCTTCAATAAGTTGGTCGTAGGCAACCTTGATTCGATTCCAACGCTTATCTCGGTCCATCGCATAGAATCGCCCGATGATACTTGCAATAGCGCCTACTCCAACCTCATCGATATGCTTCTGAAGTTCCGCAATAAATCCCTTACCCGATTTTGGGTCAGTGTCACGTCCGTCCATGAAACAATGTACATAGCAGTTCTTAATGTCATATTCCTTAGCAATGTCAATGAGTTTGAGAATATGATTAAAACTTGAATGTACACCACCAGTAGATGTGAGTCCCATAAGATGTACAGCATGCCCTGTCTTTTGTGCATATCCGTAAGCTGATTGTATTTCAGGATTCTTTAGGATACTATTGTCTTCACATGCACGGTTAATCTTTACCAAATCCTGATATACTATACGACCTGCACCAATATTTAGGTGTCCTACTTCAGAGTTACCCATTTGACCATTTGGAAGTCCGACATTTTCCCCCGACGCAAGCAACTGCGAGTGAGGATATGTCTCATTAAGGTAATCCATATAAGGTGTAGGCGTACAATAAATCACGTCTGACTTTGTTTTGTCTCCGATTCCCCATCCGTCGAGAATCATTAATAATGCTTTTTTTGCCATATCTTTTTATTAAAACGTCGTTTCCTTTTTTATCTGCTCTTGCTCATTGGCAGATTACAAGATAATAATTCTTCTTTCCTCTTTGTACGAGTAAATATTTGCCATCAATCAGGTCATCAGCCGTGATGACTTGGTCTGGTTGTGTAAGACGTTCTTTGTTTATGCTTACACCTCCGCCCTGCGTAAGCTTTCTCATTTCACCCTTTGAAGGAAAGATATTAGCTTTTTCAGTGAAAAGTTCTATTGCCTTTACGCCATTTACGAGTTCATCACGAGTAATAGTATATTGCGGAACACCGTCAAAAACCTCCAACAGAGTTTTCTCATTGAGTTTGAGCAAGGATTCTTTGGTGGACTTGCCAAACAGAATATTCGATGCTTCAACTGCTGTATTATAATCCTCTTCGGAGTGAATCATGATAGTGAGTTCTTTTGCGAGCCTCTTCTGAAGGACACGCTGACCGGGGTCTTTGTCTTGCTCAGCAATGAGAGAATCTATTTCCTCTTTACCGATCAGGGTGAAAATCTTGATATAGCGTTTAGCATCCTCATCACTGGTATTCATCCAGAATTGATAAAACGCGTAAGGGGAAGTATATTCAGGGTTGAGCCAGATGTTACCCTTTTCTGTTTTACCGAATTTTGTCCCGTCAGCCTTTTTTACAAGAGGACATGTCAGTGCATAGCATTCCCTTCCGTTTGTGCGGCGGATAAGTTCGGCACCGGTGGTCATGTTGCCCCATTGATCTGCTCCTCCTATTTGCAACTTACATCCTTTATGCTCGTTGAGATAGAGGAAATCATAACCTTGTATCAACTGATAAGTGAATTCAGTGAATGAAAGTCCGTCACGGGCTTCTCCATTGAGACGTTTCTGCACCGACTCTTTTGCCATCATGTAGTTTACAGTGATGTGCTTACCTATGTCGCGGACGAAATCAAGGAAAGAAAAGTCTTTCATCCAATCATAATTGTTCACCAATTCAGCTCTGTTCGGGGCATCGCTATCGAAATCCAAAAACTTATTGAGTTGTTTCTTGATGCATGCTACATTGTGACGGAGAGTTTCCTCGTCAAGCAAATTCCGTTCCTGACTTTTGCCTGAAGGATCTCCTATCATACCTGTTGCACCGCCAATCAAAGCTAATGGCTTGTGTCCGCAATTCTGCAAATGACGCAACATCATCACTCCGCACAAATGTCCTATGTGCAGAGAATCAGCTGTCGGGTCGAAACCGAGGTATGCAGTTACTAATTCTTTTTCTAATAACTCTTCCGTTCCTGGCATGATGTCATGAACCATACCACGCCATTGCAGTTCTTTTACGAAGTTTTTCATCGATTCTTTTCTACCTTTTTAATCTGTATTATAATAATTTCGGGTGCAAAGTTACACCAAATATTCTGTCTGACAAAATTATTTACGCCATTTGAACTTGCTTTGTTTTAAATAGGACGTGTGATTTCCCTCAACCAAGCCTTGTGGTCTTCGTCCAGTCTGGATTCGAGACGGTCGTACACTGTCTGTTGGTATTTGTTGAACCATTCAATTTCTTCACGCGTCAGCATATCTTTTATTATCGGGCTTGTGATGATAGGGCACACGGTAAGATGTTCAAAAGTATAATATGGTCCGAAAGTGATTCCCTCAGCAGTTCCGCCGTCATATTTTTCACAAGCAGGCTCGACTGCCTTGCCATGCTCGCCGCTGAAGTTGGCATTTACCACCAGCATTGTGTCTTCGTGGCGCACGCCATGACTTCCTTCGATATAAATTCCCGGTTCGTCCGTGATAATCATACCCGGAATCAGTGGGGTTGGTCTCCATTGCATTCGGAACTGGTGATAGTCAATACTTTCATGCACCGACATAAACTGTCCTACCCCATGTCCGGTACCATGCAGGTAATTGATGCCATACTTCCACATGTCCATACGTGCGAAAGCATCAAGTTGGGTTCCGTTTGTTCCTCTTGGAAATACTGCGCTTCCAAGTTTTATCCACCCCTTGAGAACAAGAGTGTAGTCACGCCGCATTTCCCAGGTCAAAGGTCCAAGAGGCAGCGTACGTGTTATATCCGTTGTTCCGTCAAGATATTGCCCGCCGGAATCGATAAGCAAAAGTCCTTCAGGTTTTACTGGGATGTCGGTTTCCGGACTTGGTTCGTAATGCACAATAGCGCCATGATAAGCATAACCCATGATACTTGCGAAGCTTATGCCCATACACAGAGGTTGTTCCCTACGGAATTCTTCCAGTTTTGCTGCTAACGAAAGTTCTGTCTGACCTCCTTTTGGTATATTCTCAAGTGCCCACTTCATCCATTTTACCATTGCAACACCATCCTTTTCATGTGCCGAACGGTAACCGGCAATTTCTGTATTATTCTTAAACATCAACATGCGAGGGATAGGAGATTCTTTCTCTATCGGATGCTTGATGCAAGTATACGTTTTGAAGTTTGTTTTGTCGGGTTGTATTTCTACCGGTATCTCACAGTCGGCGAGGTCGTCGGCAATTGCTTCGTAAGGCCTTATGCTTACCCCTTCAGACTTTAGATAGTCACGTACTTCATTTGTTACTTTTTCCTTGTTTACATACAAAGTAGCGCCAACCGGTTTGATCAGGAGATAGCTTACAAACAATGGTGTGTAGAGGATGTCGTCGGCACGCAGATTGAGAGTCCAGGCAATATCTTCAAGATATGTGGCCAACAATGCATTGTCGCCAATAGATTTTCTGATGCGCGACAACTTGCTCGCAGTACTCTCACCGGCATACTTAAGTGGCTGAATGAATAGCTTGCTGTCGGGTATTCCAGGACGATCAGTCCATATTGTCTCATACGGGTCAACAGACGGATCAAGTTTGAGTCCGTAAACATCAAGTTCCCTTTTCAGCCGGTTTACTTCCTCAACAGTGTTTACCCAACCGTCGATGCCGACCGTTTCACCCTTCTTTAGTTCAGTACCCAACCATTCAGTAATACTTGGCGTGCCTTCAATCTTGTCTTTCATTAGTATGTAACCCGAGCCGTTCAGTTGTTCTCTTGCTTGGATAAAATATCGCGAGTCGGTCCACAATGCAGCCTGGTCGGCAGTTACTACTGCTGTGCCCGCACTGCCGCTGAATCCGGATATCCACCGACGTGCTTTCCAACGTTCTGGTATATACTCCCCACAATGAGGGTCAGTACTGGGAGTAATAAAAGCGCTGATTCCTTTCGCTGTCATAACCTTGCGTAAATCGCAAAGTCTACTTTCTATTTCATTCATAATCTCAAAGTTTGATTTACTATAATCTCTGCAAATATATAATTTAATTTTGTACTATCAAAATAAACCTCTATATTTGCCGTAAAAATATTCGACATTCATAAACTTAATAATTTTATTATGGCATTTTTAACTAACGAGAAACTTTTGATTGTTGGAGCCGGCGGTATGATTGGTTCCAACATGGTACAGACAGCAGCAATGCTGGGACTTACTCCTAACATCTGTCTGTATGATATCTATGAGCCGGGAGTTCATGGAGTAGCAGACGAAATAGCACAATGTGCATTCCCTGGGCTCAACATCACATGGACAGTCGATCCGAAAACTGCGTTCACAGGAGCTAAATACATTATTTCCTCGGGTGGTGCTCCACGCAAAGAAGGAATGACACGTGAAGATCTTCTCAAAGGCAATTGCAAGATCGCAGCTGAATTTGGAGACTTCATTAAGAAGTATTGCCCGGACGTTGAACATGTTGTTGTGATTTTCAACCCAGCTGACGTAACAGCACTTACAGCCCTTATTCATTCGGGATTGAAGCCAAACCAACTTACATCACTTGCAGCTCTCGACTCAACACGTTTGCAGCAACAACTTGCCATGCAATTTGGTGTACAGCAAGATAAGGTAACCGGTGCCCACACTTATGGAGGACACGGAGAGCAGATGGCAGTATTCGCTTCACAAGTAAAGGTTGACGGCAAACCACTTTCTGAGCTGCCTTTGCCTGCAGAACGTTGGGAAGAAATTAAGCATGCTACTATACAGGGAGGTTCAAACATTATCAAACTTCGTGGACGTTCATCTTTCCAAAGCCCTGCATATCTTGCAGTGAAGATGATAGAAGGCGCAATGGGCGGTGCTCCATTTACTTTGCCTGCAGGTTGCTATGTCAATAATGGCAAATATAAGAATGTCATGATGGCGATGCCTACTATTATCGACAAAACAGGGGTTCACTTCACTGAGCCACAAGGTACCGCAGAGGAAATGGCGACACTTGATGCTTCATACGCTCATCTTCAGAAGATGCGCGACGAGATAATCTCTCTCGGCATAATTCCGGCAATAGCAGATTGGAAAACAGAAAATCCAAACCTCTGATAACTTATACGCTACAGACGTAGAATAATCACAAGAATGGGATGTATCATAATTTAGCCTATGGTACATCCTCTTTTTATTTTCAAACAAAATCAACACCTTATTATATATACCGCAAGAGAGAGTACAATGTGAAATGACACTGTAAAGGTTGCACCTCTGTGCAAAGCCAATCAGTAAAATGTTAAAAGCTATGTAAAGTGAATCAGTAAACAATAACTAAGTGTGTGAAGTATTTTCAGGTAAAGTCACTATGAAATATGTGAGCCAAAAACGAAATGCATTAAGATGGCCAATGAAATGCATTAAGATGGCCAACGAAATGCATTAAAACACCCAACTAATTTAATATCCTTTTTGAGGCGAAAAAAACGAGGTGACTATGCCTGATTTTACTTCACACCGTTTAGTTTGTTCATACTGATTTGGTTTACACATTTTATTATTTGCTTACTGAAAAGCTTTACACTTTCAGCAAATGTTTACAGATTCGCTTTACAGCAGAATTTTATTTAACATCCAAGACCATTTGCAACTTAAGTGTTTGCAAAGTTAAGAAGTCTCTTGCTTTCATCTGGAAGCCCAAGAGATGAAACTCCGAAGCTCATAAAGTTATCGGCAAAAATAAGTTAGTTTATTGTTTAAGTCTATAGAGAAGTTCAGACTATTGTGACATCCGTACTATACACAACTGATACTGTTATCACATTACGTGATATATGGCAATCACAAGTGAACGTTTGGGCTAAGTTGGAATCCGCACTTCACGATTGATATATTTTCAAATAAAAAAAGAGGATGCATCAGAACGTTGATACACCCTCATATTTTGTATAATACCGTTTTACTTATTCTTCATTTCTTGTTTTCAAGCCTGAAACAATTGAGATTATAAGAATAATGAGTAAGACGTAGAAACTTATATTGGCTACCATCTCCGTTTGCTTGACTGAAGCAGGATGGAATTCCATGTGGATCGTATGCTTTCCGGCAGGTACATACATACATCTCAGCACATAGTCAGTACGGGCTATCTCTGCTTCCTTTCCATCGATGGTTGCCGTCCATCCTGGGTGGTATATCTCTGAGAAGACAATCAAGCCGCCGTTCTTTGAGTTGACCTCATAGTTGACTTCATCTGCAATGAGATTAGTCTGAACGACAGTCGCAGAAGAATCGTTGGCGGCAGTATCAAGTTGCTTACCCGCAAATACAGACTGGAAAGACTTATCAATCACAGCTGTATGTCTCGGATTAACCTTGTGGAGAGCTTCAAGTTCCTCATTAGCATTGTTCACCCATTCCACATTATCAACAAACCATGCATTTCCATAAGCCGCATTATTCTCAATCGGAATGTGTATGTTATTTTGTCCAGGAAGGATGAACCACCTCGTGTTCAGCATATTAATAACAGGATATATCGAATCTGTATTGATTTTCGTGAAGTCATATACCGGATAGCCAACTCCTCTTGCCATTGCTGCGGTATCCATGGGAGCAATACGTATAGCATCTATTACATTAGACATTTCAGGTGAGATGCACGACTCAATAAGTTCTTGATAGCGCCTGAGTTTTGCGGCATGATACCCACCCACACTACTGTAGAAATATGATGTGGTATTATCATTGAATGTGCTTACAGTGAAGTTAATTACACGATAATTGCGCTTATCACCCGACTTGGACAATATATATTTGTCAGCATCAGTCTTTTGGATACTTTGTGCCACACGAGGTGCTTCGAACATTGAATCGTTCAAATAGCGCTTGTTTACTGCCCACATGTCGGCCAGACAAATTATTATAATGTATACGTAGTTAGGAATCATGAAAGTACGTTTCTTTCCGCGGGCTATACGTAGAAGGAAGAAGCTTCCAAGTAATATGATTATGATTGAGCGCCACGCATCAGACGTAAGCATTGCCGTACGCATTTTGTTCAGACTGGTAAGGATATTCTGGGCGGTAGTAGCATCAAAATACCCTTTCTCTGTGTACTGAGCGATTGCATTTCTGTCACTTGAGCTGATGCAATCCCCCAATACTGTATGTGGAGCAACGGCGAACACGAGACAAATAATCAATGTAATCAATACGCTTATAGACAGTGCGTGCATCATTTTTCCACGACTTTTACCGTCAGCGCATTGTTCAACAAAGCGTTTAAGTCCAAGCATTGCAAGCAAAGGAACGGTGAACTCAGCTACAACAAGAATAGAACTAACCGTTCGGAATTTTGCATACATCGGGACATAATCAATGAATAAGTTTGTCAGCCACATGAAGTTTTTACCCCATGCGAGCATAACCGACAGGAGTGTGGCTATAAGCAATGCCCATTTCAACGGGTTTTTATTTGGCAACACTATAAGCGACAGTACAAACAATAAACACACTAACGCTCCTAAATATACAGGGCCACTTGTTCCAGGCTGTTCTCCCCAATACTGAGTAAACGCATCATATATTCTGTTGTTTGCTAACAGCGGATCGGCTTTCTTCATAGCTGTCGCATTTTGTGAAAGAGGAACACTTGCGCCACCCATTACGTTAGGGATAAGAAACGTCCAAGTCTCACCTATTCCATAGCTCCATGCCGTGATGTAAGACCGTTCGAGTCCGCTGTTTGTCTGATCTTCTGTCTTTCCCGTTTTCACAAGTTCACTTTTTCCGCGCATGGTGTCTTTCGCATATTCGTAAGTGTGATACAAATTCGACGCGTTAAGGCCTACGGCAATAACTGCAGCTATTAGAACGGCCAAAGAACCTTTCAACCACGACTTGAAATCGAGCGGACGCTCTGCAGGCCTTTTGACAGCTGTTTTCTTCTTCACTACTGACACTATTCTTTCCCACAACGTGGAATGTCCGGCAGTCTCTTCTTGGTCAATAGCAACATCTGTCTTTTTGTGCATTATACTTTCTATCAAGAACGCAATCACAATGAGGAGTTCCGGCAAAATGAAATAGTAGGTCATTTGGACATGGTTGCTCATTATCTGAAGCGATGCAAACAGTGCAGTAACAGCACATCCCAACAAATAACGGCGACGGTAACACAAAACGATGCCTGCTATCGTCGGTGGAATATAGGCGAGCGTCAGTACTTTCCAAATATGCCCCGCAGCTATGATGATGAAAAAGTAGCTTGAAAAAGCCCACATAATGGCACCCAACGCAGCCATCCACTGTCTAAAATCAAATGCTCTGAGCAATATATAAAATCCGAGCATTGAAATAAAGATATAAAAGACATAATCAGGAAGCCATAAATGATATAATTTCTCTATAAACGACATCTTCTTTGTAGAATCATAAGATGGCGCGATTTGGTAGGTAGGCATACCACCAAACACACTGTTAGTCCAGCGCGGAGTTTCGCCTCCATGGGTTTCCCGATACTGGTTGATTTCAACTCCCAACCCGTCTGCCGCACCATTGTCATGTTGATTCAGCCGACGTCCGTCAATGTCTGCAGGATAGAAATATACTAGTGATATTACTACGAACAATACCACACAGGCAATATCTGCCCACAAATTCTTCAGTCTTTTCATTATCTGATGTAAATGTTTTTAAATTGCAAAGTTAATAATTAATCGATAAATGAACTGCGAGAATAACGATTTATTTTTCCCGACAGCAAAAGTTCGATTTATTTTATGAAATTATTGAATTCCGCACAATAGAATTATCAATGTTTTGCTATATTTGCAATTGATTACAAAAAAAACAATTTATGGATAGAGAAAAAATCAACGTGTTTCTTGCGAATAAGAGCGATATGTTTCCCTCTGAATCGTTGCCAATGCTAAAGGAGCGCTTGGAGCAAGCATCCCCAGAGCAGGACATGGTAATATTGGCAACCAGTTTAACAAGTCCCACAGTTACGTTAATCGTGTCAATCTTTGTGGGTGAGCTTGGCATAGACAGATTTATAATAGGTGATGTTGGCATCGGAATTGGTAAACTGCTACTCACTCTCTGTTGTGGAATCGGATTTATTTGGTGGCTCATAGATCTGTTCTTGATAATGGGTGCAACACGCAAAAAGAATCTCAAAAAAATACTGCTCGCCATAGGGTAAACACACATATATATAATAATGTGTATACAAACGTGACTATATAAAGAATTAGCATCGGTTATCATATAAAAGTCTGACAATATGAAACAGGCAGAATACATACAAAGCATTGAGATTAAAGCATTATGGAAAGGCGGAAAACATATCAAATGGGAACTGCATCCAGATGTAAACATTCTCAGCGGAATAAATGGAGTGGGAAAAAGTACTATCATTAACTATTCCGCAAAGGTATTGAACCAACTTCATAATGGAGAAATACATGCCGTCGAAGTTGCAGAAGGCGTTACAGTCAAACTGTATCCGGATGATGCGGACTACATGAAATTTGATGTTATCCGCTCGTTCGACCGGCCCTTACTTAACGGGAACTTGCTTGAAAAATTGTCTGATTCAAGAGTAAAGACAGAACTGGACTGGCAGATCTACAAGTTGCAGAAAAGATATCTTGACTATCAAGTGAACATCGGGAACAAAATCATAGAGTTGCTGACCAGCAGTGATGAAACCGAGCATAGAAAGGCGGCACTTGTATCGCAACCCAAAACAAAATTTCAAGACATCATGGACGATCTGTTCAAGGATACAAACAAGACGATCGACCGCAAGAACAACGAGATACAATTTTTTCAGAATGGAGAAGTACTGACACCATATCAGTTATCGTCGGGTGAGAAACAAATGCTGGTCATCATGATGACCGTTTTGGTGGAAAACGGAGAACATTATGCATTACTGATGGATGAGCCGGAAATAAGTCTGCACATAGAATGGCAAAAAGGACTTTTAGGCTTGATAAGAGAACTGAACCCTAATGCACAAATCATACTTTCAACACACTCACCTGCACTGATTATGGATGGATGGATGGATGTGGTAACAGAAGTTGAGGATGTTACGGTAAATTAGCGATGCCCAAGAGATTAGTCGATAATGTCAGTTCCAATTACTTTGAAGCCGCCAACCATATGCGGCCAAAGTGGAAGAAAAATAAAATCATTGTATACGTGGAAAGCTACGATGATATTTTTTTCTGGAGGGACGTATTAGCTGAATTTGAAACCGAGGACATTGGATTTGAAGTAGTTTTACCATCACGCTCCAATCTGTCGCGAGGAAAGAAGTCAGCATTAGTCAATCACCTCGGAAAAGGCCTCGGAACAAGCATGATTGCGTGTGTTGACGCCGATTACGACTATCTTATGCAAGGACATACTGCCGCAAGCAAGGCAATGCTTGATAACCCGTACGTAATTCATACTTACGTATATGCCATAGAAAATTACCAATGCTATTCTGAAAGCTTGCATAACGTGTGTGTCATGGCAACGCTCAACGATCATCGTATATTTGATTTCGTCGCTTATCTGAAACTATATTCTCAAATAGTATACGACTTATTTGTATGGTCAATGTGGTTTTATAGAAACAACCGCGGCAACGAATTTCCATTAACATCATTCTGCAACATTACAATGATGCATAATGTCAACATCGCTAATCCGGAAGCCGCACTTGAACATCTACGCAAGGAGGTGAACAGGAAGACTGCCTGGCTTCAGCGGAACTATCCCGAAGCCAAAGGACAACTCCAGCCACTAAAAAAAGAGCTTGAAGTATTAGGACTAAAACCTGACAATACATATTTATATCTGCAAGGGCACCATTTGAAAGATAATATTGTGATGCGTGTGCTAGAACCTGTCTGTACTCGGCTACGTAAAGCAAGAGAAAAGGAAATCATACAATTGGCTGACCATACTCAGCAAAAAGAGAATGAATTGGCAAGTTACCAGCACAGTATGGCCGAGCTGGACCAGATGCTCCGACGGAACACTGATTATAAGTCAGCACCTCAATATCAGCAAATACGCACGAGCATAACAGAATTATTGAAGAAAATTGTAGAAACATAATGGTTGAGATACAAAACACTTTGGTATCGCTGGATCTATTTTCAGAGAAATTCTGCTGTAACCTTCCGATGTGCAAAGGTTGTTGCTGCATTGAAGGTGATGCAGGAGCACCGGTGGAAATGGATGAGATAGCAGAAATGGAAGAGGCACTAAACGTAATTTGGAACGAGCTGAATCCAAAAGCCCAAAAAGTCATAAAGGAAAGCGGCATAGTATATCCGGACGCATCAGGAGAATTGGTTACAAATTTAATCGACAATAGAGATTGCGTATTTGCGCAACATACAGACAACGGCGGATATTATTGCGTATTCGATAAAGCCTATAGAGAACATCGCATTTCATTCCAAAAACCTATCTCTTGCCATTTATATCCTGTCAGACTAAAATTGATAGGCGGAATGATCGGCGTCAACTACGACCGGTGGAATATATGCCAGTGCGGTATAGAACTGGGCAATAAGCTCGGACTGCCACTTTATAAATTTTTGAAAGAACCATTGATACGAAGATTCGGCGAAGAATGGTGGAATGAATGTGATCTTACTGCAAAGGAACTGGGCAAAGCAGGCTATTTATGAAATAATGACTGTAAAATATTTGCAAGAACCATTTTAAATTAATAACTTTGCAAGCAAACTGATATCAATAACTTTATACATATTAATTATGGAAGACAAGAAAATCCCCTACAAAATTTATTTGAGCGAGGAAGAAATTCCAACTCAGTGGTATAACGTGCGCGCAGATATGAAAAACAAACCTGCCCCATTACTCAATCCGGGAACAGGAAAACCACTAAAGCCAGAAGAATTAGAACCAATCTTCTGTAAAGAACTGGTAAAACAAGAACTTGATGACACTACAAAATGGATAGACATACCTGAAGAGGTCCTCAATTTTTATAAAATGTACCGTCCGTCTCCTCTTGTTAGAGCTTACTTCTTAGAGAAAGCACTTGATACCCCTGCACACATCTATTATAAATTTGAAGGTAATAACACTTCGGGCAGCCACAAACTAAATTCAGCCATTGCCCAAGCATATTACGCGAAAAAACAAGGGCTGAAAGGAGTAACGACAGAAACCGGCGCAGGACAATGGGGCACTGCATTGAGCATGGCATGTGCTTACTTTGGTCTTGACTGCCATGTTTACATGGTTAAGGTATCATATGAGCAGAAACCATTCCGACGTGAAGTCATGCGTACATATGGAGCACAGGTTACCCCTTCACCGAGTGACACTACAAATATTGGACGTAAGATTCGGGCAGAACACCCAGGAACAACAGGCTCACTTGGATGCGCTATTTCAGAAGCTGCCGAAGCAGCTGTAACACATGAAGGTTATAGATACGAACTGGGATCTGTCCTGAACCAAGTTCTCCTGCATCAGACCATTATAGGTCTTGAAACCAAGAAAGCATTAGAAAAATACAATATAAAGGCAGATATAATCATTGGCTGTGCAGGTGGAGGATCAAACCTTGGAGGACTTACCTCACCATTCCTTGGAGAAATATTGCGCGGTGAAAATGACTATAAGATCATCGCAGTAGAACCGGCGTCGTGCCCTAGTTTCACCAGAGGGAAGTTTGCTTATGATTTCTGTGATACAGGAATGATATGCCCACTTGCAAAAATGTATACACTCGGAAGCCAGTTCATACCATCCCCTAACCATGCCGGAGGACTGCGTTTCCACGGTATGAGCACAATACTTTCACAACTCTACGCTGATGATTTGTTCGAAGCGAGAGCTGTGGAACAAACTTCAGTTTTCGATGCAGCCGTTAAATTTGCCCGTGTGGAAGGTATTCTGCCTGCACCGGAAAGTAGTCACGCTATTAAAGTGGCCATTGACGAGGCACTGAAATGCAAAGAAACTGGAGAAGCAAAGAATATTGTATTCGGTTTGACAGGAACAGGATACTTCGACTTAGTGGCATATGAACAATACAACAACAAGACCATGACCGATGTAATTCCAACGGATGAGCAAATCGCTGAAAGCCTCGCAAAATTACCGAGTGTTGAATAATAACGACACAATACGTAGACTTTGATAAATAGGAGTGTCAGATATTAAATTAAGGCACTCCTTTTTCTATTATATAATAAGGTGTCGTAGCAACAAAATGAAAAAACACAAAAAATTTTTTTGTGGTTTGACAAAATAGATGTAACTTTGCGGTCCAATGGGTAAAACCATTATAAAAACCACTTAATTTAATAAACAAACTTAAAAAGAAAGATTCATGATTATCGTACCTGTTAAAGAAGGTGAGAACATTGAGAGAGCTCTCAAAAGATTCAAAAGAAAGTCTGAAAAGACAGGCATCATCAAGGAGGTTAGAACACGTAAGCAGTATGAAAAGCCTTCTGTATTGAAGCGCATAAAAATGCAACATGCTATTTACGTTAATAAGTTGCATACCGCAGAGGATTAATAGCCGTAACCAATAGTTAAAAATACAATAAAATAGCGCCAAAATTTGGTTAGACCAAGATTATTCACTAATTTAGCACACCAAACAAAGATGCTGAGTTATGTTGAAAGAAAGATTCTTGGAATACTTTAGATGTGAGCGGAACTGTTCGCCCCTTACAATCATTAGCTATGGCAATGATTTAGATGAGTTTGAAGAGTTTTTTGTAAGCTTACATGAAGACATAACGTGGAAATCGGTCAACGAGTCTATTGTTCGTGAATGGATAATATACCTTCTTGATGAACAAAAGATGAAGAGTTCCTCTGTGAACCGGAAGCTGAGTACCCTTCGGTCCTTCTATCATTACCTTATTAAAATAGGTGAGATAGAGAAGAACCCAATGTTGCGTATTGTAGGTCCAAAGAAAGAAAAAGTATTGCCCGTGTTTGTAAGAGAAACAGACATGGACAGACTGATCAACATATTAAACACAGACTGCAGCTACGAAGGAGTATTAATTAAAATGGTAATACTAATGTTGTACTTAACCGGAATCAGAAGAGCTGAGCTACTTGGACTGGAAGACAAGGATGTTGATTTGTTGAATAAGCAAATTAAGGTAACAGGCAAAAGGAACAAACAAAGAATCATACCATTCGGAGATGAACTTGAATCGTGCATAAGGACCTATCTACAAGCACGGTTCGAAAGGTTTCAATGCGGATTCGAAAAGTTCTTTATCACCCCCAAAGGGCATCCGATGAACGAAGCGCAAGCCGAGAAGATTGTAAAAGATAGCCTGTCGAAAGTGACAACTCAAAAAAAACGGAGTGTTCACGTCCTCAGACACACATTTGCCACCGCTATGCTCAACAACAATGCGGACCTCACATCTATCCAGAAACTACTCGGGCATACAAACTTGAACACAACTCAAGTTTATACACACGTATCGTTTGAGGAACTAAAAAAAGCTTACCTGAACGCACACCCGCGTTCATAAAACAATAAGACTATGGAAATAGAAGTTAAATCAATCAAATTTGACGCAACTGACAAGTTGCACGAGTTCATCCAGAAAAAAGTCGGAAAACTGGAGAAGTACTGTGACAATATAATAAAAACGGAGGTGTCATTGAAAGTTGTCAAACCTGCAACAGCTCAAAATAAGGAAGTAAGCATATCAATAATGCTTCCAGGAGACAAGATATTTGTAGAAAAACTTGGCGACACATTCGAAGAGGCAATTACACAAAGTATACCAGCAATCGAAAGACAACTGGATAAATACAAAGAAAAACAGAGTCAAAAGTAAAAAAGATTCTAAAAAAATTTTTCGTATAAAAACTTTTGACTAACTTTGCAGCCGTTTTCTGTGCGATTAATTTCGCACGGGGAGGTTTAAGCCTCTTTAGCTCAGTTGGCCAGAGCACGTGATTTGTAATCTCGGGGTCGTTGGTTCGAATCCGACAAGAGGCTCAAAACAGCACGAAAGGTTAAAGTTGTCATATTAGATTAGTATGTAACTAACAAAGACCGGCAATGCAGGGCACATTCCAGAGTGGCCAAATGGGGCAGACTGTAAATCTGCTGGTTTTCACCTTCGGT
>CAYVNW010000052.1:0-15010 GCA_964452915.1 uncultured Bacteroidaceae bacterium
ATGATTTGGACACGTGGCTTGGCAGGCGGTTAGCGGATCTTGCACGTCTGTTGTCACGCGGGCAGCGGCAGATGGGAGCTAACTTCACGGGCCGTAATCCGGACTTTATGATTGGAAACGCACTCAGAGACGTGGACATGGCTCTTGCCGTGACTGCCATCAAGGAGAATCTGCCATACATGCACCGTTTCCGCATGGCCCTGCTGAACCTCACTCTGAACCCGATGCACGGCGGCTTGGCACGCATGTTCACGCTGAAACACTGGTATGGCAAGTACAGGGCTAAAGGCGGTGACGGCAAAACCGACCTTAACGGAAATGAACTGAAAGGATTCAAAAAATGGTATTGGGAGTTCAATACCGGTGGCGCGCGTACAGGCTTCACGAGTTTGAAGGAGATTGACGAGTACAAGAAGGAACTTGAACGTGACTACATAGATGCCCAGCGCTCACCTTTGAACGCAAGGAAGTTGTGGCATACACTTGGCGAAGCTTTGGAATACGCCAATTCGTGTGTGGAGGACATGACGAGATTCGCAACTTTCGTTGCTTCGAGAAAGAGCGGCCGCAGCGTGCGCAGGAGTGTGACGGATGCAAAGAATATAACGCTCAATTTTAACCGTAAAGGGAACGGAGAAATGTGGAATCAGGAATTCAGGGAGTTACAGATATTCGTCAACCCTTCAATACAGTCAGCAGAGGTTGTAGCAAGTCTCGCCACTCACCATCCTGTGCGTTTCTCTCTGTACACCGCCATGAGGGTACTGATAGGTGTTGGCACTCCGATGATGACGGCGCTGCTCTGGAAAGTGTTCGGTGGTGGTGACGACGGCGATGATGACGGTTGGAACGCCGTTGACGAGTACTGGAACCTGCCTTCATGGGAACGTAGGAACAACTTCGTTTGTTGGATTCCGGGAACGAGAAAATTCTTTAAGATTCCATTGGCGCCAGAATTCAGGGTGGCAAACGGTTTCGGTGAAGCCTTGGCAAGCAGCATGAGCGGTCACAGCGACGACAATCCTTTTGTGGAGGTGCTGACCGAGGCGAGCGGTCTTTTGCCACTTGACTTCACAGGCAACGGCAACAATCCTCTTATCACTCTTGCACCGACAGTAGTGCAACCAGTCCTGCAAATAGGGTTTAATACAGACTTCACGGGCAGACCTATATATAAGGACAGTGAGTGGAACAAGTATGAGCCAGCATGGCAGAAGGCATATATCGGTACACCGAGCGAGCTTATAGCCATATCGGAGAAGATAAATGGTTGGACAGGAGGCAATGCTCACAAACAGGGTTGGTGGGAACAGACAGCTGTGGGTAGCATGGCTAATAACCCTGCCGTTGTTGATCATGTATTGAAAGGTTACTTTGGCGGCACTTACTCCCTGCTTGCGAAGTTGGGCGGTCTTGCTTTAAAGGCATACAGTGGCGAGAGTCCTGACTTAAGCGAGATTCCAATGGCCAACAGGCTTATAACCGCCCCGAGAGAAAAGGAGCAGAACGGTAAGGTAAAACTTCCGGACTGGTACTATGACTTGAACGAAGAGAACAAACGCCATCAGAACGAACTGAGCGGTTACAGAAAAGAGGACATGCAAGGCAACGACACGACAACGTACAATGCTATAACCAAACGTGACGACTTCGAGCGGTGGCAGGAAATAAATTCCTACATCAGAGCCGTGAGCCAGATACGCACAGCGATGAGTTACGCACAGGAAGATTCCGTAAAAGCAGAACTGCGGCAAAGTCTTGATGAAGTTCTTGATGGGCTTGACAGTCTGAGGAGGGAGCAGGACAAACATAAATAGGTTTTTAAATGCGAAAGACGTATATTTGAAATCAAATAACACAGAATATGTTGACAACGGCACTAAACAAACAATATAAGGGTAAGGATCAGAGCAGGCGCAAATACACTGCTCTGCATCCGATGAGTCGTGTTCACGGCGGAGAAAGTCAGAAAATGGACAGCGTCAGACGTGAGGCACAAGGAAGGACGAACCGGCGCGCCTTCGATGTGCTCATGCAGGCAAATTACTACTGGAACCAGATGTCGGACTTCCGTCGGGACAGAGAGCGCAATAAGCGTTATGCGTACGGAGACCAGTGGGAGGACAAGGTGACGGTCGAGATTGACGGGTGCACGAGGACCATGACCGAAGCGGAGTATATCAAGAGTCAGGGAAACATTCCACTTAAGAACAACATGATCCGCCGTCTTATGCGAAACGTGATCGGTGTGTTCCGCAGTCAGTCGAAGGAACCGACATGTACGGCGCGTGACAGGGACGAGCAGCGGCTTGGTGAGACAATGAGTACGATCCTGCAATGCAACCGCCAGCTGAACCGCATGAGCGAGGTTGACGCAAGGACAATGGAGGAGTTTTTGATCAGTGCTTTCATCGTACACCGTAAGAGCTACGGTTGGCGCAATGGCAAAGAGGACTGTTGGACGGATTACGTGCAGCCTAACAACTTCTTTATCGACAACAAGATGCGCGACTTCCGCGGATGGGATGTAAGCTTTCTTGGCGAAATTCATGATGTTACCTTCGGAGAGCTATGCGAACAGTTTGCCAGCAGTCCTGAGGACTATCGCAGGTTGCGGGAAATATACCGTTTCGCATGGGACAGAAAGAACGTCATGACGACTATGGAGAGTTTTGGTTACAGCAGGACGGAGGATCTTGACTTTCTTGTGCCGCGTGACTACGGGGTGTGCAGGGTTATCGAGGTATGGCGCAAGGAACAGAAGCCGAGATTCCGTTGTCATGACTATCAGAACGGAGACGTATATAAGATCGACATTGAGGATTACGACTACGAGGTCGGCAGGATCAATGACGAACGCATGAAGATGGGTCGGGATGCCGGTATGAGCGATGAGGATATTCCTTTGATTCAGACGGAGTGGTTTATGGACGACTATTGGTACTTCTACTACCTCAGTCCGTTCGGTGACATACTGAAGGAGGGCGAGACCCCATATGAGCACGGGAGTCATCCTTATGTGTTCAAGGCGTATCCGTTTATCGACGGTGAGATACACAGCTTTGTTGCGGATATCATCGACCAGCAGCGGTATACCAACCGCCTCATTACCCTTTATGATTGGGTTATCAGGGCTACGGCAAAGGGTGTGCTTCTTGTTCCGGAGGACTGCCTTGGCGATCATGACCTACAGGAATTTGCAGATGCATGGACTCAGGTTAACGGAGTCATCGCCTTCAAGCCGAGCAAGAGTGGAGTAATACCACAGCAGATAGCCGCAAACGCTACAAACATAGGCATAGGCGAACTGCTGAATTTGCAGTTGAAATTCTTCGAGGACATAAGCGGTGTGAATGGAGCGCTGCAAGGCAAACCAGGCTACGCTGGAACGAGTGCGGCACTCTACAATCAGCAGACACAAAACGCTACAACATCATTGTTAGACCTGCTTGAGGCGTTCAGCTACTTTGTCAAGGACGGAGCTTACAAGGACGTTAAGAACATGCAGCAATTCTATGATACCAAGCGTGTGTTCAACATCGCAGGCAAGGCGGGTTCTCGGATCGTATATGATCCGCAGAAGATAAGGGACGTGGACTTTGATCTCAATATCATTGAGAGTACAACCACTCCTGCTTACAGGCAGTTGGCTAATGACATTCTCATGCAGCTATGGCAGGCACAGGCAATAAGTGTAGAACAGTTGTTGCAATACGGTGACTTTCCGTTTGCGGACGACCTGTTGCAGAGCATTCAATCTCAGAAAGAATCGATACAACAGGGAAATACACCGGAAGGTATAAATCCAGAGGTTGCGCAGCAAGTTCAGATGCAGTCGAATCCGCAGGCTATGCAGATGCTTGGTAAATTTATGGGAGGACAGGCATCGTAGCCGTCGGGAACAGTCTTGTTGGACTCTTACGATAGGGAATCGCCATGTAGGCGGTGACGCAGGTCAGTCCGATGCTCAGTAGAGAAACTTCCGTTTTTCAGCAGGGCTGAACAGTTTGCTGTTGCGGCATGCATTCAATACAGCGGCCAAATCATCTTCGGTTAACTCACCCGCATAGATTGTTTGGCCGCTTGATATTGATGTGGTAAGTTTAGAAACAGGAACTTTCTGAATACTCGTGGCGCAAAGGAATGAATCGTATTTTAGGAATCTGTAATACTGTCTTCTTAAAACATACTGCATAGCAAATTGCTCTGGTCTTCTTTGAATAACGGGATGTATTCTTGAATTAATAAAGAAAAATCCCGCAACCATTTCTCCCGATATTCCAATGACAGCAAAGAACTTGCCGTGGTCAATATCATCAAAGATTTCTGAATGCAATATTGTTCCGCGGCGTATTAGACTTTGATGAACAGAATGTGGTAGCTCCATCATGACAAGAATGATGACTGCAAACGTATTTGGTCTGCAATGTATTCAACATATTCTTCTTCATCGCCAGCCTCCCTTAAAATATCCTTGACGGAGATAGCGCGATCCTGTGCCGTATTACTCCATGCGAGACCATGCGACAATTCTTTTAATTGATCGAAACTTTTATCGCGGCAAAGATCAATTGCAAACATCAAACACTCTATATCACTTTCCGACAGCTCATCCATGTCCGGCTTAGAGAGTGCGCATACAATATACCGGTTTTCAAATGTGAACTTTTCCTTGATATTATCTACATACTTTGAAAAATAGCTATCGCCACGTACTGCTTTCAGTATATCATCGACATTAGACGGCACAGGTCCGTATTGCATGGCAATATATGTGTCTCCTGTTATGGTGCGACCATATAATGATAAATGCCGTTGATCTGCAAAATAGAGAATTTTACACAATTTGTGCATATCAGACTTTCCACCAAGCTCGGAAAGAACATAGAGCATGGCATTCAACGTTACATTTGTACGAAAAATCTGTTTCATGAAAAGCACTTTAATTCATCCGCAAAGTTAAGTATAAAACTTCAATACGCCAAAATATTGAAGGCTAAATTTGGGCACAGAAGCCAAAAGTAAGCTCCTGTCGTTTATTTTTGTTTATATTGTGGCAGCTGAAACAGCCTTGCGTCTTATTGAGACACTGTCACTTCCGCGTTTTATCACTTTCGGTATTTCCATTTCGAAGAAGCAGATATGAAGTCCTATAGCGCGTGTCATAAGCAGGTCGTCATGCTTTCCATCAATGGCACCGTATGCTCCGTTCTGCTTCCGTTCATAGGTCTTATACTCGTTCAGGCAGCGTTCATCGCGTTCAACATACATCCCCTCACGCACTACTTTCACGAGAGTTGATATGATTATCGGCTTTGTGGAGACGTTCGTGTGGAATCCGTATTTACGAGGTTTGCCTTCCTTGATGTCATCCTCTGACGGTCGTCGGGCATACAGATTGTCGTATACCTCTTTTATTTGATTGAGGATAAACAACGATTGATCCCCTTCAACATACCTTTCCTTATCATGCGTTTCCAAAGTATTTGACTCAATAACAAGGAGTGCATTGTCGTAGTAAGCCGCTATCTGTGCTGCCTTCCATGCAAGCAGGTCGATGTCTATATGTCCGTACCATTGCGCCACGACGGACGGCTTGTCGCCGTCTATCATGTAGAGACGGTCGAATACCGCAATAACTGACCAGTCCGCCTTGTTGGAACGCCCTCCTATGTCAACTGTGACAAGATAACGGTACAGGATTTTCTCATCAGGGTCGATGTCCGGCTTCTCCCATATCCATAACAATCCTTGTTTGTCCTCATGAAAACGCAGATGTTTGAGTGCTTCCTTACCTTCATCGGCATCACCATAAACATCACCGATAAATCTCGGTGGTCGGCATGACTTTTTCAGTCTGTCAACAAGCACGTCATCGAATACTCTGTTGCCGGAATTGACAAACGCCTCCACGTCGTCGGACGGAAATTCGGAAGCCATTTCGGAATGAGAGTTCTTGCCCGCACGCTCATGTACGTACCAGTTGATCGCCTCCAGTGTTGCACCAAGTTCCCAAAGTTTCCAAAGGTAAGCTCCATTTTCCTCACGGTCGGACATTACATTGGCATTGTTCCGGTTTTCCCAAAGTGTGATTGCGAAGTTTTTCTTTTCTTCCTCAGAGCCGAAAGGCATGGAATACTGGTCGATGTCAAACCATGATATGAACATAGCCTTAAACATGGATCGCCCAGCTTTCGCTGCATCGTATTCACGTTGGAAGAAATTGCCTGTGCCGTTTGCAGTGGACTCATAGACTATCATTGTATAGGGCTTGAGCAGTACTCCCGAACATGCCGAGCGTACAATGTCTTCCGGTTTCTTTCCGTCAGTCGTTTTCCAATATGCCACCTCTGACAGGTGTACAAGATTGTAGTCACCGCCACGGCAGGAGTCGGGACGTTCAGCAGTACCTATTTTTATTTTGCAGTTACGCTGAGGTACGCGTCTTATAGACCCCGATTTACCAACTCCCACAAACTTATCTTCATTTTCTGCATAGCTTTCGCCTATATGGTGGAGCATACTGACGGGATAATTTTCAATCATGCGGTTGAACATATCCATGATTTCATCTGAGGCACTACCTTGATGGGCAATGATCAGCGAGTTTAGGCCGATTTTGTGAACAAGCTGCAGCCATGCCATATACAGCTGTGATGTTGTAGAACCTCCCCACTGCCGTGCCTTCAAGAGTATAAGACGTATGGGCTTACCTGCAAGTCTGAGCTCTTCAAGTGTTTTCACAAACCGTCTTTGCGGTCGGGTGAGCCGGAAAAGGACATCTTCACCTCCACCTTTATTCTTTATATATACGAGTACTGCTGCCCAAAAAGCGAAGTCGTAACGGAACCGTAGGCGGACAAACTGCTCAACGACCTTATGTGTGTCTGATGAGGACGGTTTTTCCATATTCATTTCCTCGCGGAGAAACTTGATGATGCTTCCATGCTTGACGATGAGTTTGACAAGTGGTACGTTCATCATTGATTGCGGCAGCCACTGAACGGACAGCGGAAAGTCAGAGATTGAAATTTTTACACGCTTGCCAATAGATCCTTCACCCGTAATAGGGTTGAAGACAGCGTGGATCACCGCCTGTCTCTTATCATTCTCCTTAAGTATAGCTCGGACATGCAATACCGGAGCCGGAGTATGGGCTATTTTAACCAACGGGTTATTTTTGACATCTTCTTCTTTTTCCACTGTTCTCGGTATTTGCAAATAATACATTTAACTGTAGATGGGGTAATATAAAATTGGGGCGCAGGCTGCACGACCACTTCGCGGCAGCATTCAAGAACAGAGACCCCCGGTCTGTCCTTTTGAACAAGCTTGACTCTACGGCAGATTTCAGAAAACATTTCGCGCTTCAGTGCCCTCATTCCGCTATACAGGGAGCTGCGCCCTGAAAGCATGGCGGAAACTACCACCGACGCGCGGATTTCTGAAACATAAAAACGTGGCGCAGGAAGAGACGCTATGTACCGGTATACGTCGGGCATACGTATGTGGCTGCACCGCAAGATGTAATCATCATAGGCTTTCATAAGGTCAATAACTCTCTCCTCTGAGCACTCCATTAAAGATCCGGTGTGCTTCATTTTGTGTTTGTATAGTGTTTAAATAAATGTTTTACAAAGATAAAAAAATTTTCCTGTATAAAGATAAACTTACAGAATAAAATTTATGCACTAATTTTGAATCAATGAAAATTTTATATACTTGAATATGGATAAGGCAGAAGAGAAAAAAGAGAACGGCCCGAACGGAGTTGCCTCAAAGAGCAACCGCGACAGGGCGTTGGAACGGCTCAAAAAGCGCTACCCCGACCGCAGCTTTGACGATGATGAGCAGATGTACGGTCAAATGCTTGACGACGATGACACGGGCGAGAAAGAATTGAACGGCTACAAGGAACGTGAGAAAATCTTCTCTGACCTGTTTGCGTCAGACCCAAGGAGTGCGCAGTTCCTTACAGAATGGAAGAATGGAAAGAATCCTGCGGTAGCCCTTGTGGAGATGTTCGGAGACGACTTTGTAGAGGAGCTTAAAGATCCGGAAAAACAGGAGGAACTCGCCAAGGCAAGCAAGAACTACGCTGAGCGTGTCACAAAGGAAAAGGAATATGACGAGCAGTATGCGAAAAACATTGACGAGAGCCGCGATATGATAGAGGCCCTTCAGAAGGAAGAAGGACTCAGCGATGAGGACGTAGACCGTGCCATGGAGTTTCTCGTTGGCATCATGAAGGACGGCATTCTCGGAAAGTTCAGCCGTGAGAGTGTGCTCATGGCCCTTAACGCGCTTGACCACGACAAGGACGTGGCGGCGGCCGAGGAGGAAGGCCGTATCGCAGGCAGGAAC
This sequence comes from uncultured Bacteroidaceae bacterium, assembly GCA_964452915.1. GTDB lineage: Bacteria > Bacteroidota > Bacteroidia > Bacteroidales > Bacteroidaceae > Colivivens. The sequence goes on from CAYVNW010000052.1 coordinate 8,365, forward strand.
ACAAAAATAAATGAGACACTCAGAAAGAGCCGCAGAAATGACGGCACCGCGAATCTTGCAGGAAAGAACGGCGCAGGTGTAAGACAAGACCACCGCCCTTCAATTTTCGCATTGGCGGATCAAGCGAGGACATAACAATGGAGATCCGTGTATTAGATAAAACAGCAACCCTTTCCAACGGTACGGCAGGACTGGAATGCCATGTCGGAGGGCAGTGTGCGACAGTCAGCGGTCTCGCTGCCGCCAGCGGAGGAATAGGAGAGGGCAGAATGGTAGAACCTTATAGCAAGTGATATTTAACAGATAATAAATTCAAACGATTCAAATTATGGCAGAACAGAATGTAAATGTAGTAACCGAAGGCGCACAGGCGACAGTCGGCAGCGTAGGATTACAAACCCAGGTAGGTGGTGCTCCAACCAGTGTGAGTGCAGCAGCAGAGGCAACAGGAGGTATAGCTCCAGGCAACTTTGTTGAGACAGACATTGACGACGAGCTCTTTAAGTTCAATAGTGACGACACCCCGCTTATGCAACTCATGTTGAAGGCGAGAAAGGTGTCGGTAGACAGCCCTGTAGTGCAGCACTACATGATAGACGAGGCGAAGAGCAGTGTAATTACCGCAAGTACACTTGCGGCAGGCACTACAATGCAAGTGGTACTTCCGCTTAAGGGCGAGGACCAGCCTTTAGTGCATACATGTGACACACTCCGTGTCCGCGGAGTGGACGGTTACGACAGCAAGGGAGTAAAGACATCGGGCAAGGACCTTATGCTGTGGGTTGTAGGCAAGGACACGTCTACAGGCAACCCTGTTGTTCGTGCAGTCAACGGAACAAAGGAAAACACAGATGACATGTACAGCAAAGTACCGGAAATACCTGCGGGTACAGTCATAGACCTTCTTGGAAACGCACTTTATGAAACCCAGAAGGTGGTACCACCTGACTTGGTACTTCCGAAGCCTACACTTATCCAGCTTCAAAAGCGTGGTATGACAAATGTAGTGAGCGACTATTTTGACGCACAGAAGAAACGCATACCTTTTACTAAGGCTATCATAGCCGAGGCTACAATCACAAACTTCAAGCGTAAAGGAAACCGCAGCTTATGGGTCAGCCGTAGCGGTCACTTCATCGTAGAGACAGAGAAGGTTGGTTCTCAGGACGTGTATACTACCGAGGGAATCCGCTGGCAGTTCAAAAAGGAAATGCAGCACAAGGGCAAATGGACATACGAGCAGTTCGTAGGACTTGCAAAGATGTTCTTTACCGGTGAGGACGTGCCTAACACATGTCTTGCGCTGTGCGGCAAGAATGTGCTTGAAAACATTCAGTGCATCGACTTCACAAAACATCCGGAAGTACAAATCAGCGTACAGACGAACAACCTCGGATGGAAGATAACAAACATACATACCGTATTTGGAGACATTCAGTTCAAGCGCGAGCCGACACTGGACCGTCTCGGCTACTCTAACTCATGTGCGTTGATCGGTGAGAACCGTCTTGTGCATTATGTTTACCGCCCTGAGAGCAGCTCTACAGAGAGCATCGAAGGAGAAGAGGCAAAGCGTGACAGCGTACTCGTATGGGATGGCCTCGGACTTAAAGGAACCTGCCACATATGGGTTGACGGTGAAGGCGAAGGCACTAACGAGGACTCTACCGTCTTTGTTATGTGGGACAGCGCGGACGCTCCATCGATAACTTCGGGAGTCAAGAGCCCTGTATACTATCTGTTGCAGGATTGCAGTGGCATAGCTGATAACGCAAAACTTGGTGATCTTTGGTACTATGACGGCAAGTCGTGGGTTGAATACACCGGTGAGCTTACAGCGTAATACGATACAATTTTGGGGATTAAGCCTCCCCAAAAAATCAAGGGGAGGCTTATATATAGCAATGTTATGGCAGAGAAGAAAAAAATAAAGACATACGGAGTCCGTGGACTCATGGAATGGATATGCAACATCCCTGTAGGTAAGGGACACATGCGTGTGGAGTTTACCGGAGGTGTTCTGACAAGTTACGGAAACACTCCGGCGAAATTCTCCACCGATGACAAGTTCAAGCAGACCGTGATCGAGAACAGTCATTTGTTTAAGAGCGGTCGCATTGTCCTAATAGGTGCGCCTGTAGAAACCGACCAGGATGAGGACATGCTGCCTATGAAGCCTAAACCTAAGGAGACAGCTTCATCTGTAATATCGGAAACAGAAGAGGTTTTGGCGAGTCAGTCTGCGGTGGAGGAACAACAGGCAGAACCTGTAGCAGATGAACAGCAGGCGGATCAAGGGGCAGATAAGGAAGAGTCATCCGATGACGGAAACATCATAGTCAACGTAGACAGTCTTGACGAGGCTAAGAATTATTTGCATGATCACTTCAATATACCTATGCGTGACCTCCGCTACAAAAAGAACATACTTGCAGCGGCAGAAGCAAACGGTATCAGTCTAAAGTGGACTGACGTTGACAACGGGCAGGAAACAGCGCATGAGGTGTAGATACAGATGAATTATGAGTACGTATGCCATTGACGGGTTAAAAAAAGAGGTGCGTATTGTCATGGACAAGAACATGACGAGTACTGCCTTGGCCGAACTCGGGGATGTGGACACTTTAAGCGTTGACGACATCATAGAATCAGCTCTACCGAGAGCGGCGAGGCTGGTATTGCTTGACGCTCCCCTGTACCGCATTGACACTGTCACTGACGCTGTCACCTCGGGTGCGCCTGTTGTCACGATGCGCAAGCAGGGTGACGGGTACGTCGGCGTAATGCGCCTTCCGAATGATTTTATGCGTGCGGTATGTGTGCGCATGAGCGACTGGAAGCGCAACGGGCGCATGATAAGTGAGGATGATGAAGAATACGACGAGCAGCTGTCGGAGTATGCCGGTATCAGAGGCAACCCGAGCAAGCCTGTGGCGGCTATAGTGCAGGGAGAGGACGGCTTGTATATGGAGCTTTACAGCAGTAAGGATGAGAATTCGTCATTGCTGCGGTTCACATACGTAGCCGAACCGTCCGTCAAGGACGGCGGCATGGTCCTTCCCTCAAAATTAAAGGACGCCATAGTGTATGAGGCAGCGTCATTGGCGTACGAAATACTTGGAAGTAAAGAACAGAGCGACAGTCTAAGCAGGACCGCCATGGTGTTGGCTGAGATTGAACAATAAACGATAATATAATGGAGCCATACCGGATAGTAAAAGGAAACAGTGTAAAGTTACATGCCGTGGTACGAAAGCTCGAGATGACGCGTGATATGAACCGTCTCACCGACTTCGACATGCGGCTTTGTGATAAAATCAGCGTAGAACTTATTGAGGGATGGGGAGACAGCCGCAAACTTGATTACAAGATAGTCGGAACGGACGGCAATGAAATTGTGTGCGTCATACCTGGTGATCTTGACTATGGTCGCTATGGTGTACGCATCAGTTGGGAGCGTAGCGGCATGCCAATGGCAAGCGTGGAACGCAAGCTGTTGGGTATTGTGGACCATAATTCTCAGACGAGATTACCGCTTGGTCAAATCGAAACTGAAAGTGCGGGACTGTTCACCGTCAGCTATTGGTTGGAATCATCCGGTACAGGAGAATACGCAGACGATAGCACGCACTCTGTCATTTGTATACAGCACTATGCAAAGGTAAACAATACTTCAGTTACAGTGAAGGATGGAGGCAGTTACGAGACAGAGGTAAGTGCCGACGACGGGTGTCAATTGGGCGAGGTGTACGTGATAATGGGCGGGGAGGATATTACTTCCGCCGTTTATGATACGGGAACTCATAAGATCAACATACTTGATTGCAGTGGAGATATAATCATAGTGGCCTGCGGAAAGATTCTCCCGCTTGACGCGGATGCAATTAACCAGGCATTTGACGAGAGCAATTTCTATGACGGTGCTAAGGCACAGGTCTTAAAGAAAAGCGTAACGCTTAATGATTTACTGGGTGAGATAGGGTTTTAGTATATGTCAGATACAGAAAATAAAAAGATAGTTGTCGGATTTGTTGATAATGAAGGGGTTAAGGCTATAGTGGCAAAGCGTCTTGAGGATATTGAGGAAAAATCAATAACAAAGGATGATGTAGACACAGGGCTTACATATACTGATGACGGCAAATTGAAGGTCAACACGATAGTGGAAAATGATGTTGACAGTTCAGATGTATCCGACGATACTTATTTTACCTCGTCAGCAACAAAAAAATTAATACAGAATACAATTAAAGACTTAGATAAATTAGATTTATTATGGCAGTAAAAGATTCAAAAATTAAATTTAGTATCAGTAAAACTAAAACTGATGCTACTGGCTCATCAGCTGATGAGAGTACTATTTATTTTGCGAATGATTATGATACCACGACAGGAAAGCCGAGAAATCCGACAGGTATCATAGTCGGGGGGCAGGTGTTTGGTGAACCGCACTACAACGTGGTTAATAGCCCAACAATAGACGCATCAAACGATTCTGACTCTCGTGAAGTCAGTCTTAGTGTTAAGAAAGTCCCTAACCTGCTTAAAATTAAAACCACAAGTACAGACTATAAGAATTATGATGGTAGTTCTATACAAACTGTAGATAAGGTTTATGCGGCAGTTACAGCAGAATCAGCCGGTAAAGCAACTCAAGATGAGAATGGTAATATCATAGCTTCGACATATGCTAAATTGGCTTCACCGGCACTTACAGGAACTCCAACAGCTCCGACTGCTGCAGCAGGGACCAATACTACACAGATAGCCACGACCGCCTTTGTCCAAGCGGCGGTAGACAATAGAGTTGCAGCGGCAGATGCCATGGTATATAAAGGCACCATTGGCACAAATGGTACTGTTGCAGCTCTTCCATCAACAACCGCAAAGACAGGATGGACCTATAAGGTTGTTACAGCCGGGACCTATGCGGGTCAGGCATGCGAGGTTGGTGACATGATTATATGTCTTACTGATGGAAGCACTGGAACCGCTGCCACATGGACCGTAGTACAAGCCAATCTCGATGGAGCTGTAACCGGACCCGCTTCATCTGCCAATGATAATATAGCGGTATTCAATGGTACAACGGGAAAAATCATCAAAGATGGTGGAACGATAGAATCCGCCAACCCTACACTCTTTTTTGGCGGCACATCAACATTGGGTAATGTCGGATCTACAACATTCAAGGTTACTATGCCAGCTAATCCGCATAAGGAAGGCAAGAATGTTGTAGGGTTATCAACAGCAACAAGCAATACTACTACAGCCCTGACTAATAATAATGTTTTTCTGAATCATGTTGAAGGTGGGGTAGTTAAGTCTACACACAACATAAAGGGCACCGGTGCAACAACAGTGACTACTGATGCAAGTGGCAACATTATCATTAATTCTACTAACACAAACACCACATATACAGCAGGAACCGGATTAACTTTAAGTGGAACCACATTTAAGGCAAAACTTAACAGTGAGACGTCTCTTGGTACAATAGGTACAACTTCAAAGTTGTATGCTGTGGGAGTTGATGCAGATGGGAAGCTGGCAGTTAATGTGCCATGGTCTGATGGCAATACAATACCAGCTGCATATTGTAACACAGCAGCAGCTACAGCGACAAAGACAGCGACACATACATCTTATGCGCTGACTGCAAACACATATGAGCTTGTTACTATAGTAACTGCCAATACAGCTAATTCGGCGTTGACTTTAAATATCAATAATAAGGGCGCAAAGCCGATATATATTAACGGTACAGCATCATCCGCAAGTAACTATACACTTCCTGCCGGAATATATATTGTCTACTATGACGGCACCAATTATCAGTTCCGTACTGACGGCAAGATTCCGGGAACAGTGGTTACTGCTACAAAACTCGGTACTTCAGATGTAGGAACCGGTGTAAAGCCTATTTATTTGAATAAGGGTGTTGCAACGGAAGGTTCACAATATGCAGGTGGTACAGCTGTGACGCTGAATGGCACTTCCAAAGCGGCTTCAACTGCAAGTTTCTATGCTCCGACATCGTCAGGCTCAGCAACACAAGCATTGATTGGTTCTGCATCAGGCACTCCACAGTGGGTTGGTCTTATTCCTGCATCTGCAATAAGTGCTGGAACAGAGACCACAGTTGCATCAGGAGCTGCTGTTAAGTCTGCATACGATCTTGCAAATACAGCTAAAACAAATGCTGCTACGGCACAGAGTACAGCAACATCAGCCAGCTCTACTGCAAGCAGTGCTTTGACAAGCGCAAACAGTGCATTAACCTGTCTCACTTGGCAATAAATAACATTATATGGCAAAAATAAAATTCGTAAAGAGCAAGTCGTTGGCGGACGCTAAAACAGCGTCTGCCAGTGACTCTTCCGAAATAGGCATATACTTCCCGTCGGGTGACAGCGAGGACACAATAGTAATGGGAGGCAAGGAGTACGGAAAATCGGTAACAGCCGTAGACAATCACTATACTCCTACAGCCAATTCCGCCTCACAACTGTCCGTAGATGCTTCGGGAGGTACTGCTACAAGTTCGGGAGCCACAACGCAGGTTGTTACCGGTGTAAACATACAGCGTGATGCAAAGGGTCATGTCACAGGAGTGACTGTTGACTCAAAGGGTATAAAAGACACT
>CAYVNW010000053.1:0-14251 GCA_964452915.1 uncultured Bacteroidaceae bacterium
TGTATCCGCCTTGCTGCTGGCGATATCCGTATTGTTGGTGTTCACCATTGTTTACTGACTCTAAACCCTGTGGACGGAATGCATGTTGTTCGCCAGAGTTCCCGTTAGCCGTGTAAGCACGTTCCACTCTTGTAAATCTTGGACGTTGTGGACGTTTTTCACTGGCATTTTCTTGCCGATTTTCATTTTCCATAAATTTGATCTTTTGATTTTGTTTTATTCTATTTCTAATAATTTATTCACATAAACCTATTTTATTTTGGGGCTGCCAGATACTGTTCTTTTCTGACAAGGTCATATAAACTTACATGCCGAAATATGTGCTTGGAGTTATTTTTCTCAATTCCTCCTTGACACTATCCTTGATGTTTAGTCCGTTGATAAATTGTTCTATGCTTTCTTCTGTTATATTGTTGTTTGTTCGGGTTAATTCTTTAAGTGCCTCGTATGGCTTTGGATAGCCTTCGCGCCGAAGTATGGTTTGTATGCCTTCCGCACATACTGCCCAGCAGTTGTTAAGGTCGCGTTGAATTGCATCCTTATTGAGCAGCAACTTCCTAAGTCCTTTGAGTGTGCTTTGTATTGCTATTACCATGTGTCCCATTGGAACACCAACGTTGCGAAGTACAGTGGAATCGGTCAGGTCGCGCTGCAATCGGGATAATGGCAGTTTGTTGGCAAGGTGGATCAGTATTGCGTTCGCTATGCCCAGATTGCCTTCTGAATTTTCGAAGTCTATCGGGTTTACCTTGTGTGGCATTGCGCTTGATCCGACTTCACCTGCTTTAATTTTTTGTTTGAAGTATTCCATTGATACATACATCCAAAAGTCCCGATCAAGGTCAATCATTATTGTATTAATACGGTTCATAGCGTTGAACACTGCTCCCAGATTGTCGTAGTTACTAATTTGAGTGGTCCATTGCTCACGCTCAAGTCCCAGCTTCTCACTTACGAATTTATTTCCAAATGCTTTCCAGTCAATGTCTGGATATGCTACATGGTGAGCGTTATAATTTCCTGTTGCACCACCAAACTTAGCTGTAATTTTACATGCTTTCAATTGGTTGAGTTGTTCGGTCAGCCGGTACACATAGACCATGATTTCTTTACCGAGTCGGGTAGGGGATGCTGGTTGTCCATGAGTCTTTGCCAACATCGGAATATCTTTCCATTTGTCAGCATATTCTTGGAGTTGACTGATAAGTTCTTCCACAAGTGGATAGTAGACATCGTGCAGTGCTTCTTTTATTGAAAGTGGCACACTTGTGTTGTTTATGTCTTGACTTGTAAGTCCGAAATGTATGAATTCTTTATAGGTGTCAAGACCGCTAATCTCATTGAACTTTTCTTTTATAAAATATTCAACCGCTTTCACGTCGTGATTGGTGGTTTTCTCGATTTCCTTTACTCTCTCTGCATCCGCTAAAGAGAAGTTTTCGTATATACCCCTTAACGATTGTTCGACACTCTTTACATCGAATATGTTAAGGAAGCTTGTAAGCGATATAAAGTATTCAATCTCTACTCTTACCCTGTACTTTATAAGAGCATATTCGGAAAAGTAGGGTGCAAGGCAGTCTGTTTTTGATCTATAGCGCCCATCGATTGGCGATACGGCTGTAAGATTTGATAAAGTCATTGTTTTTGTCTTTCTTTATTTTGTTCTGATGGAATTCTGAATGCTGTGTATACTTCTATTACCACAAATATCATGAATGGCAGTAACCAGGCTGACGAGGTAGAACGTACTTGATAGTCACTAATGGTAAGTCCGTTGACTTGTGAGTGGAAAAGCATCAGCAACATTGCGGCAATTAGGAACACTATGCCAACTGCTCGTTGTGTATATAAACGTTTAAGAGTGATATTGTGGCTTTGAGGATGACTTTCAAAGAATCTCCCTATGGCAAAAAGCAATGTACCTGCAACAAACAGATATTCTGCCATATGCCAACCTGTAATCCATACAATAGCCCCGATTACAACTAATGTTTCGCCGACATTTGAGATGCCAACTAATATTTTCTCTTTATTCATTTATATTATCTACTCATTGTCTTCAATCACGAAGATATCCTCATCTTCCGACTTCATGTAGTACCGTTCATGAGCCACACGCTTCACAGTTTCTGGATTGTTCCTGATTTTTTCTAATTCTGTTTTATCGTTGTTGTATGTCTTTATTTGTGAGTTAATCTCATTCTGAAGGTCGGCTATCTCATCTTTCTGAATCAGGCGTTCCACTATGCAATGATCACCTATGAATCCAATAAATACAACGAATGTCGTAATCGATATGACGTACTTATATTTCAACAGGTAATGCGTGAACGTATGTCTCATTCTTAGCCGTTTTTATGTTCGTTTGCTTCAAATTTTCAGCGAAGGTAATAATTCTAATTTGACTGACCAAATTTTTATAGATGAAGTTTCAATTCTTTCTCAAGAATGGCAAGTGCAGGATTGTTTTCTTTCATTTTAGTGTACAATTGTGACTTTGTCAATAGTGTCTTATGTGTGACTGTCATCAGCTTGACTTGTATGTTCACTTTTCGTTCACCGAGTTGTTGAGCTAATGCTACTGAAAGTTCGGGTACAAGTTGCTTCAATTGTGCCTCAACAATCGGATTCTCAGCCGTAAATTCTATTGTATTGTCGTTTATAAGTTGAGGTTTTATGCGGTTTAGCTTTGCCTTAAGTGCCGGATGGGCTACATGTTTATCTGCATATATCTTTATTGCAGTCTCCAACTTATACAGATCAATGATTTCAGATTGGCCATTTTTGACATCAATGGTTTTATCCGTTTCAACTGGCTTATTCTGACTTCCCTGTTGAGCTGTTTGGACAGGGGCTACAGTATGATTGTTGCCGTCTGGTTGCCTCGCCTGAGTGTACACAACTTGTTTAGGTGTTTGATCCACCGTTGTTTGGTATACGGTTACAGTTTGCTTCGCCGTCACCTTATTATTAAATATGGGTTTAAGTGTCTTCGTAGGGCGAAGCCCCGAAGATGGTGTGTCATCTTGTGCGAGTTGTGCAATCTCTATCAATGTTATTTCCACCAACAGACGTTTGTTCTGACTCAGCTTGTAATTGATGTCGCAATCGGTACATTTGCGGATAGCACTATATAAAAATTGCGGTTTACATTTCAACGATTGTTGATAGTATCGTTGTTGAATGTCTTGGTTAATATCAAGCAGTGATACAGTTTTCTTGTCACGGCACATCAGCAGATTCCTAAAGTGATTATTTAGTCCTCCAATAAAATGGTTCCCTTCAAATCCTTTATTGAGAATGTCGTTGAACGTGGCAAGTATGTCTGGTATTTGTTGTCCAAGGAACATATCGACTAATTTAAAATAATAGTCGTAATCGAGAACGTTAAGGTTCTCTATTGTTTGCTTGTAAGTGATGTTTCCACTGCAAAACGCTGCCACCTGGTCGAAAATAGACAATGCGTCGCGCATGCCTCCATCAGCTTTTTCCGCAATCACATTCAAAGCTGCAGTCTCAGCCTTTATACCTTCCTTTTCTGCTACGTTTTGCAGATGGGCAACAGTATCTTGTACCGACATACGGTTGAAGTCATATATCTGACAACGGCTAAGTATTGTCGGTAGCAATTTGTGCTTCTCGGTTGTTGCAAGTATAAAGATTACATAATGTGGAGGTTCTTCCAACGTCTTAAGGAATGCGTTGAAAGCTGCGTTCGACAACATATGCACCTCGTCGATTATGAACACCTTATACTTTCCTATCTGAGGAGGAATGCGGGTTTGCTCAATGAGCTTTTTAATTTCCTCGACTCCATTGTTTGATGCAGCATCGAGTTCATATATGTTAAGCGACCTTTGTTCGTTGAACGCCTTGCACGACTCACATTCGCCACATGCCTCCCCATCGGGTCGTGGTGACAGGCAGTTAATAGTCTTAGCGAATATTCGGGCACATGTAGTTTTACCAACCCCTCTTGGACCGCAAAACAGATATGCATGTGCCAGATGTCCAGTTTGTATCGACTTCTTTAATGTGGTAGTCAAAGCCTTTTGGCCCACAACTGTGTCGAAAGTCATAGGACGGTATTTCCTTGCTGAAACAATGTAATTATCCATTTAGTTTGGTTTTTGCTTTGCAAATATACAAAGAAAAACGATAGTTTCCCATGTTTGTAGCAAATTTTATTGTTCATCATGCTATATATGGTCTGGTAACAAGAGGTTAGGCAGACGAAATACATCATACAAAAGAGAAGAATGTTTCCGATAAGTGAGACAACAAGTGAAGAGTTGAAAAAAATATTTGAAAATATTTGTTGGTTACAAAAAGAACATCTAACTTTGTAATCATAACATAAATGTACGTTGATATTTCTTTAAGAATAAATTATTTTTTTTCTCATGAATAACTACGGGCTGAAGTTAACTCTTGTTTTTATTGCAATGCTGATGACAGGCATTATGCCAGCATTTGCAGGCAAGACGAGAGGAAAGAACCATAAAGAACTGGTCAAAGGCGATCCCGGATACGAGATTTACGAGAAGGCCAGGCAAAGTAATTACGAAAGCGACTCTTGTCTAATTTATGCAGAGCAGCTGATGCAAATAAGTAAGGAGCAACATTTCGAATTAGCAGAGATGTATGGTGCAAGAGTCAGATTGCGTTACTACAAGGATACACACAAGTTCGAAAGTGCGCTAAAAGCCGCTAACGAAATGGCTGATATATCCAAGAAGTATGACAACACAAAACTGTATTTCGAAGCCAGAGATGCAGCTGTCAACATCCTGGTTAGACAGCAGAGGGTGAGCGAAGCTTTTAAATTGGCAACGCACATGGAAATGGAGGCAGATAGGCTTAATGACACAGAAGGTAAATTTAAAGCCTTACAGTCGAAAGCCTTGATTTTCTCATCACGGAAAGAACACTTTTTTGCAAGATCGTACTACTATAAAGCCATAAACTTGAAGCGTCAAAAGAAATCTAGCGATTTAGTGCATCTTTACAAGGCTGTCGCATTCACGTTCCCTATAGATAGCGACTCAACAGCATATTATTTTGACAAAGCACTTTCAGTGTCCGTGAACTTGATAGATTCATTACGGATATATGCGGCAAAAGCAATTGAATGCGGAAAGGAAAATGATTCGACAGGCTTCTACAACTTTAAGGCTATATACGATAAGTTAGCCGATAATGATTTCCGTAGTTCAACAGATACATGGGAAATGGGTCTTTATGATGCCATGTTTAAACATGACCGTAGTAAGATCGACTCTATTTTGATGAGAGTAAAAGGTGAGTATATAAGACTTTCTTATGATTATGAGACATCGAAGAACATGGGAGACTATACTCGGGCTCTTAAGTGCTATGAACGTTGTATGACAATCAACGACTCGATCAACAGCATTACCTCAAGCGACATCCTTATGGATATCGAAAGAAGTATAAAACTTGCACAAAACCAACAGGTAGTCGAATCTCAAATAAATCAGGAAATCATACAGCTAAGTACAATTATACTTGTTGCTTTCTTCCTTGTAGTTCTAATCATATTGGTTTCATTTATTTACTCTACAATGTTAAACAACCGGAACCTGCAGACAGTGACCGACATGAAGACAATGTTCGTGCAAAATATGTCGCATGAAGTACGAACGCCACTTAATGCAATAGTGGGCTTTGCACAGTTGCTTTCACTGCCAGAAGGAGTGCTTACTGATGAAGAGAAATTACAATACACTGATTATATAATGACAAGTTCCGATCTGCTTGTGATGCTGGTTGACGACATTCAGTCGATATCTGATATCGAAAGTGGAAATTATCGGATAACATCCAGTAAGATGTCTTGCAATGAGGCAGCCCGTTCAGCAATGAAAACTGCGGAACTTCGTGTGCCCGGAGGTGTTAACATGTACTTTACTACAGAACTCGATGATAGTTTCCAAGTCGTTATAGACCGTAAGCGTGTCATACAGATCTTAGTAAACTATCTGGGTAATGCTTGCAAACATACTAAGCAAGGTGAGATACATGTGCATGTATCACTTAAGGAAACTCCTGGTTACGTAACTTTCTCGGTTGCCGATACAGGAACAGGCGTACCAGCAGAGCAAGCAGAAGTAATTTTTGAAAGGTTCAGCAAACTTGATAACTTCACACCTGGTACAGGACTGGGGTTGAGTATTTGCCGTATGATAGCAACAAGACTACATGGGGTCGTAAAACTCGATACATCGTACACTGGAGGTGCACGCTTCATATTAACCATTCCCATTGACACTTACCAACAACAATCGGAATAAAACGATGCACTAAAATGATAAAACAATATTTTTTCATTATATAATATATACGCATGACATCACAATTTAAAACATATAGATTATTTGCATACTATGTATTGATAATGTTTTTCTTTCCATTATCAACATTCAGTCAGACCATGTCGGACTCTAAAGAACACCAAGAATTGCGTGAAGGTGACTATGTGCAAAAGAACCGTTTGAAAGAAGCCTTTGCGCATGGTAAGGAACAGCAAAGATTTTCGGAAAGGTATGGAAACGTATTGAATGAGGTAGAAGCAAATGCCGAAATGGTGGATATCTATATACGGGAAAACCGCATCATGGATGCGTTCCAATTATGTGAAGACATGCGTAGGCAAGCAGAAAAAACAAAGGACAACAATGCATGGTATAGTTTCTATTTCGCTTCAGCATCGCTATTCAACTCACGAAAAAACCATATTGCTGCACGTCGTCAGTACAAGAAAATGCTCAAATTGAGGGATTCTTTGCCAACACGAGACTTTGTCCGCGTATACCAATACATATCCGAGAGTTTTCCATATGGCAATGATTCCGTATTTTACTATATTGAACTTGGACTTAAAGATAAGAACACATCGAAACCGGATTCCATAATTTTGTATTCATCGCTGATGAAATCTTACGCATTTATAGGCGACAGCAGGTCATTCTACCGTGTATGGGGCAAAATGACCAGCATGGTGAACAAAGAAGAATTCAGCAATGAAATCAAATGGGTGTACAACTTATTCAATGCCATGTTTAAAAAAGACATTGTAGAGACACGGAAACAACTTGAACTCAATGAAGACAAGTATGAACGCTATACATTGGGATATGTTATAAGTAAATACTTAGGAGATGACCAGCGTGCTCTATACTTTTTAGAGAAACGGGGTCATGTATCTGACTCTATCAACTTCATTATTTCAAGTACAGACTTCATGGAGATATCGAACGAAACAAGGTTAGAAAGCAGCAAAAAAAACAGTGAATATGCGTGGGTTGTACAGAAAAATAATATGCACAATCTCTTTCTGACTTGTACGTTTCTTATATTGGTCGTATTATTGTTTTTCATAATTAATACTGTGATAAATCACAACAGGAATCTTGAGAAAGTAAATGAAATGAAAACGGAATTTGTACGGACTATAAGCCACGAGATACGAACACCTCTCAATGCAATAGTCGGATTCTCGCAACTCCTTTCATTGCCGTCAGGAATGCTCACCGACAAAGAAAAGGAGGAATACGCTGGATACATCACATCGAGCACCAAAACTTTAACCATGCTTATTTGTGACATCCTTAATGTGTCTGATGTTCAGACTGGCGATTTCCATGTAACATTAGAAAGTGTAAATTGCAATTCTACAGTCCAAGTTGCCATGAAGACTGTGGAAAATGAAGTGCCAAGCGGAGTTAAGTTTTACTATACGTCAGAAGTCGGTGATGACTATATGGTGATAACTGATACGAGACGTATTCAGCAAGTACTTATAAATTTCTTCACTAATGCATTCAAGCATACAAAGAAAGGCGAAATCCATATTAATTGTTCTCTGACTGAAAATCCGGATTACATCACTTTCTCGGTTGCTGACACAGGCGATGGAGTGCCAGCCGACCAAACAGAAGCGATATTTGAACATTTTGCAAAGCTTGACAAGTGTGAGCAAGGTGCAGGACTCGGACTTTGTATCTGTCGTATGATAGCTGAAAAACTTGGTGGTGATGTGAAACTTGACACGTCATATAAAAAAGGTGCACGATTTGTATTTACAATTCCATTGAAGGCACCAAAACAGAAAAAATAACATGTTGATGAGTTGCTTTTGTACCCGTAAGTGTACTCTTTTTTATTAAAAACGTGAACAAACAAAAAAAGATTTGCAGGTATATTATAAATGTTGTAACTTTGCAGTCGTAATTGCGTACGTATGAATAAATATATAACGACGATACTACTTATTATTTGTGCTACAACAATCATGACATCATGCAACAGCTACAATGACGTGCTGAAAACTGATGACTATGATTATAGATATGAGGCTGCAAAAGAATATTTTGCCGCAGGCCAGTATAGCCGGTGTTATCAGTTGCTCGAAGATATGGTATTGCTGTTAAAAGCAACCGAAAACGGAGAGGAATCGCTCTATATGCTTGCCATGTGTTATTACAACCTAAAATATTATGATACCGCTGAACAGTATTTCGAACGGTATTATAAGAGTTATCCGAAAAGCACTTATACGGAGTTGGCACGGTTCAATGCTGGTAAAGCTGCTTATATGCAGTCACCTGATCCAAGACTCGATCAGACTGCAACATATACGGCAATCAACCAATTGTCTGAATTCCTTGAGTATTACCCTTATTCAACACACCGTGAAGAGGCAAACGACATGATCTTCCAACTAAAGGAACGACTGGCGGAAAAGGAATATGAGGCTTGTAAACTGTATTACAATCTCGGAAATTATACCGGAAACTGCATTTTCGGTGGCAATAACTATGATGCTTGTATCATAACGGCTGAAAACACATTGAAAACATATCCTTATACAAAATATAGGGAGGATCTGATGATGCTCGTTTTGAAGTCTCGTTATAAACTGGCGGAAAATAGTGTGGAAGACAAGGCGGAAGAACGTTATAGGCAAACTATTGACGAATACTACGGATTCAAAAATGAATTTCCTTCCAGTAAGTATATAAAGGAAGCTGACGAAATCTTCGCTCACTGCAGTAACAAGGTTAGCATGTAAGAATAATATTATACAATTGAAAATATAAATTTAAATTATGGATTTTAAGAAAACAAACGCTCCATTAACTACGGTGACACGCAACTTGATGGACTTGTCTGCTGATACAGGCAATATCTACGAAAGTGTTGTTATTATAGGGAAGCGTGCGAATCAAGTCGCCGCTGAAATGAAAGAAGAACTGAAGCGGAAGCTTGAAGAATTCGGTTCAAATACCGACGAGATACAGGAGGAGTTTCATAATGAAGAACAAATCACCGTTTCAAAATATTATGAACGGCTTCCTAAACCAACACTCATTGCAACACAAGAGTTCATAGAAGATAAGATCTACTATCGTAACCCTTCGCATTCAACTCACGACGGTTTCTGATGATACAGCGTTTACAAACAATCTACTTAGCCCTTGTTGCCATCATAAGCATACTGGGGCTTTGTCTTCCTTTAGGGCAGTTTTTTGACGGAACTACTGTGATTGCTTCGTTCAACAGTTTTCTGTTTACTTCTGCCAAGGAAATAACCGACCATCATGATTTTGCCCCTATGGCTTTGGGTGTTATATTGATACTTGTTATTCTAATAACACTTATCAGTATAATGCTTTTCAAGTTCCGTATGCGCCAGCTTAGGCTGACGATCTTCAGTACTATTCTCCTTGTCGGGTATGTGGTTTACTATGTTTTTTTGATTTTCCATTATCAGAGTAGTATTGCGGATGTACTTGATTCAGTTAGTTTCCACTTGTGTGTCGGTGGTGTCTTGCCTGTGCTGAGTATTATACTGAATTGTTTGGCAATTCATGGTATACGTAAAGATGAAGCACTGGTCAGGTCATTAGACAGATTGAGATAGTCTAACTACTATATATATATAATAAGGTGTATGGATTTTAAAGATTTGGTTCAAAAACGCAGAAGTATACGTAAGTTTACTGATGAAAAAGTGTCGGACGATGACTTACACACCATCCTGCGTGCCGGATTAATGGCACCTACAGGCCATGGCCTGCGTGGATGGCAATTTGTTGTTGTCGATGATCCACTGAAACTTGCAGCGATTTCCGAGTGCAGAACAATGGGAAGTGAGTTTGTCAAAGGTGTTGCTGTTGCTATTGTTGTGGCTTACGATCCGGCATCAACTGATGTGTGGATTGAGGATGCATCAATAGCTGCTGTAACCATGCAATATCAAGCGACGGATCTCGGACTTGGTAGTTGCTGGTGCCAGATTCGTTCCCGACAAAATGCGGAAGGCGTATCTGCGTCTGACGTTATAAAGAAGGTTGTTGGGTTGCCTGACTCGATGGAAGTCGAGTGTGTCGTTGGCATTGGTCATCCCGCAATTGAACGTAAGCTGCAAGACGAGGATAAGCTTCGATGGACAAGTGTCACACGATGAAAATAGTTATTTTGGGAGCTGGCAACCTTGCTACAAATCTTGCACATGCGCTGTATAAAGCCCGTCATTCAATTACACAAGTGTACAGCCGGACTGAGGAATCGGCTCAGATATTAGCAAAACAAGTTGGCGCTGCGGCAATAAATGATGTAAGCTTGCTTTCTTCTGATGCCGACATGTATTTGGTAAGTGTCTCCGATTCTGCTCTCTCTGATGTTCTGCAACGTGCAGTGAAGGGCAGGGAGGATGCTTTTTTCGTGCATACAGCCGGAAGTATGCCAATGGATGTAATACAAACTCAAAGAAGAGGGGTGCTGTATCCTATGCAAACATTCTCGAAACAAAGATTGGTGGATTTTATGTCTATACCTATATTCATTGAGGCTTCAAACGATAACGACTTAGATATATTGGACCGTCTGGCCCGGTCTGTGTCGCAACGAGTCTATCAGCTTTGTTCGGCAGACAGAGAGTATTTGCATATTGCCGCTGTATTCTGTAGCAACTTTGCAAATCACTGCTATACACTCAGTGCGGAGATTCTGCATGCACATAATATTCCCTTCGATGTGATGCTGCCTTTAATCGACGAAGTGGCCGAGAAGGTTCATTCTGTATCACCTGAAGATGCCCAAACAGGACCGGCTGTCAGGCACGACTGGAATGTTATCAATAAACATCTCCAGCTGCTTTCTGCCGATCCGCTTAAACAGCAAATCTATCGTATAATGTCAAATAGCATAGCAAATGATTAATTACGACCTTTCACAAATACGCGCGGTTTTCTTCGATGTCGATGGTGTGCTTAGTAAGGAAACAATTTCATTGCACCCGTCTGGTGAACCTATGCGCACTGTCAATACGAAAGACGGTTATGCCATTCAGCATGCCATAAAACATGGCATATTGATTGCTATAATTACTGGTGCTAATACCGATGCCATAAAGAAACGTTATGAACGGCTTGGAATGACTGAAATACATCAGGGTGCGGCTCGAAAAATTGATGTATATGAACAGTTGTGCATAAAATACAATCTCAAGGATTCTGAGGTTATGTACATGGGTGACGATATTCCCGATTATGAAGTTATGCAACGTTGCGGACTTCCTGTTTGCCCTGCTGATGCAGCCCCTGAAATAATGGCTATATCGAAGTATATATCAAACCGGAATGGTGGAGAGGGATGTTGCAGGGATGTGTTGGAACAGGTTCTTAAGGTTCACAAGCTCTGGATGCATAATGCTGAAGCTTTTGGCTGGTAATATATGAATGAACACATTTTTATGTTAGACACTGACAAATTTAAAATTATTTTAGCGAGCAATTCTCCTCGACGAAAAGAATTGCTTGCAGGGCTTGGCCTGCCTTTTGATGTAAGAGTCATAAGTAACATTGATGAGTCATACCCCGAAAGTCTGAAGGGTGAAGACATTCCGATGTATATCTCGGCAAAAAAAGCATCTGCATATAAAGATTCTCTCGTTGGTAATGAATTGCTGATCACAGCTGATACCATAGTGTATCTTGACGGTATGGTACTTGGTAAACCCAAAAATCGTAATGAGGCTTTAACCATGTTGAGGACTTTATCTGGAAAAACTCATGATGTCATAACAGGTGTAACGCTGATGACAAATGTTAACAAAGGCTTATTTCGTAGTTTTGCCTCAACAAGTAGCGTAACCTTTGCACAATTGTCAGACGACGATATATGTTATTATGTGGACAAATACCAACCGTATGATAAAGCCGGTGCATACGGGATACAGGAATGGATCGGATATATAGGAGTAACACGTATTGAAGGTAGCTATTTCAATGTGATGGGGTTGCCGGTGCAACGTTTATACGAGGAACTGAAATCAATATGGACTATTAACTCGTAGTAGCCCATAGCACTTATATCATCGCACTGCAACACAGCACACCATGTATATCTCCTCCGTCATCGCGAGGTCAATCCTCTCACCCGCCATACCAACGACCTTTTCTCCTCCGTAATTCCGACTGCACACCAAGATGCGATGCCTCTCCCCACATCGTCAATCCCGATGCGCAGTGACCGTGCCTTGTGCCGGTCAACCTCAGTCGTGCCGTAGGCTTACTGGGGCCTACACAGTATATCCACTACCAAGGCACGTGCAAAGTCGCCACTTGAAACACATATATAGAAAGCAATCAATACGAGTGTGCCATATACCCAAATGGATGCCATTTCCGCCAAACGGGTATATTTTGTATGAAAATGTAAAATATTTGTATTTAAGTTTGGCTGACAAACAGAAAACGAGTAACTTTGCAGCCATAAAACTTAAAAAAAAGAATTATTATGAAGAAACAAATTAAAATGACCATGATGGTCGCATTAGTAGCCGTAGCAGGTCTGTGCGTTTACAAGACTTATCAAGATTACAAAGCGGATAAAGAAAGTGATCTTGTAATGCAAAACATTGAGGTTCTGACGGAGGATGATGTGATCGGAGATGGGTGGTATCTGCATCATTTTAAATGTGCGTATGTTATTACAACAGATGAGGAAGTTTATTATGCATTTAAATTATTTGGCAGGAAAGTTCAAAAAATCAGTTAGTAGATTTATCAAATTTTACACAATATTTCAATCATTATGTAACTGATGATGGCCCATGTGAGAAAGGAGTGCAAATAACGTGTGGTGAAGTATTGGATAAGATAAAAATAATCATAGGAGAGAATGAATAGATTAATAGTTTGTAATGTCGTAATTTTGTACATTTTGTTTGCCTGTGTACAAGAGACACCGAAAGATGGCGGCAAGATTGAGATTGGTGAATCAGAAGATAGTGTAAATGCCGCAAATTATTGGAAGTATATTCAGATTATTCCGTTGAATGAGGACTCAACTAATATTCTTGGACAAGTATCTCAAATAAGATGCAACAGTAAATACTATGTGCTGTCTAATGAAATTGGTCGCATATCAGTGTTTGACTTGGAAGGTAATAGTGTCACTACGTTCAACAGGCATGGAAATGCGCATAATGAGTATTTAAGTATTCTTGATTTTGATGTAACAGAGGATAGCATCTATATATTGTGTGTACCAAATAGCAAGATCATAGTTTCTGACATGAAAGGCAAATTCCACAGGGTGATTGACACGGACAAGAATTTCACACGCCTCGCTTGTTATGATGGTAACTTGTATGGCTATACACCAGGTGACAGAGCCTTGTATGTATGCAATGATGACAATTGGGTACAAATAGTTAGTGACGGAGAGCTTCCTTCGTGTCCTCGTCTTCCAGTCAGTCTTTTTTATAAGACAGATGGAAAGCTTTTCTACTTCCCTGAGGGAGGGGACAAGATGTACGAGGTGGATAATGACAAGGCGGCAGTGTTGTTCACTATTGATTATCCAGACAAAGACAAAATTGAGGCACGGATGAAAGAGGATCGGATGTATGATTTTGAAGATAAAATTAAGCTCAGTCCTCCTCACGTCTATTCATTTGTAAGTACCAACGAATCTTACATCATGATTTATAGCTCATTTGTTTTTTATGCATGTATTATCGACAAGGAGAATTGTACGTTGCAGAAAAATGGAGGTTGGCTCTATTATTTCCCTATGCCTAAAGTCTCTGCTGCTGATGGATGCCTGGCAGCTGAATTCATCTCCAAGGATGACATGCCAATAGACACAACTCAAATCAAAGTCAGCTATACAAGGGAGCCGGACTGGGAGAACGGACAGCTTGCAATAATCAAGT
>CAYVNW010000054.1:0-14073 GCA_964452915.1 uncultured Bacteroidaceae bacterium
ACAAAGAAGAATTGACAACAGATATGCACGCCGAGTTCATCGGCAAAGAGATACCCAAGTTCGACCTCTACGTCATGGGCGTTTACGGCGCAGTTGCCCGTGGGGTATCGCTTGAAGATGCGTTGAAGAAATACGGGCTGACACGTGAACAATACGAGGCGAACGTAGAGCGCGTATTATCGACGTAAATACCGTTCAAACACTCTGCGTTGTTGGGTATCGGTCAAATCAAGCACACCGTCCCAATCACCACCAAGCAAGGCTTTCTTTCCATAAGGGAGTCTTGCTATTTTGTTCATGGGGAACGGGGCTGATGAGGTGGCGAAATGCTCATCTATCAACGCCATTATGCGCTTCTCCTGCTTTGTTGTGAGCGCAGAGAATCGGATGCCCCCGATAGCAGCGTCCTTGTCTTTGGCGCAGAAGCCATACCGCGCCCAAGTGTAGCCGCCAACATCAATATTAGCGAACACCTCAATGCACTGAACACCTGCGACTTTATACTGCTCGTAAAGGGAGCGAAATACCTGTTTGCTAATACCTTGCCCCTGCAATTCTTTTGAGAGCGTGAACAAATAATGGTCTGCCACTTTTCGACCCTCTCCGTCCACGTAAAACATGCGTTCAAGGGTAACGCCTTGCCCTCTCCAAACCAAAGTCATCCCGTTGCGGTTTTCAGCCACATTGAGTGACAAGTCGGGAACGCCGTGCTTGGCAAATACGCCCTGAATGTTATCGTTGAGTTTCACAACATCAAGGCGGTTGAACGGATTGTCAGTCATTTTCGACACCAAGCCGTCTGTAAAGCGAATGCCCTTGTCTCTCATGTCCGCAATATATGCATCGTCATAGCGCGAAGCCATTGCCGTGCTGAACCACTCCTTGCCCTCGTTGTCACGAATGAAATACTACACACTCCGGAGCATTACAGGCTATGACTTCGAGAACAATATTCCGCTAAGTGAAGAACTGCCAATAGATTGAATAAACAAACAGAACCCTATGGATATAATATTGAAAAAGAAACCCTGGTACATCAGATACCGCACACATCTCATCGCAGGCGGCATAGCGCTTGTTCTCTTGGTTTACGTGTCTGTCCTCGCCTTCGGACCACGGTCAGAGAAAGTCTACGCAGAGGAATGCACAATTTCAAAAGCAGAGAAAGGACACTTCCTGGAGTACATCGACGTGGGAGGAACGGTGCAGCCAATCAAGACAATCAAGGTCAATTCGCAGGAAAGCGGATTTGTTGACCGCATAGTGGCGGACGAGGGCAGCATGGTCGAGGTCGGCGACACCATCCTCATATTGTCCAACCCCGAACTTCTGCGCTCCATCGACGACGAGCAGACAGCCTGGGAAAAAAGCCAGCGCAACTACAAGGAGCAGGAAATCGAGATGGAGCAGAAGAGTATATCACTGCGCCAGGAGGCACTCGACGCAGCGCATCAGATGGCAAGCCTTGAGAAGTCCCTGAATCAAAGCAGAGAGGAATACAGCATGGGCATAAAGAGCAAGGCAGAATTGGAGGTTGCTGAGGAAGATTATAAATACCAATATCAAAAAGCCCAATTGCAAATGCAGGGACTCAAGCACGACTCCACCGCCGCCATCCTGAAACGTGAGATGCTACAGTCCGACCGCGAGACAGCCAACCGGAACTATCGCAGGACCAAGGACAGGCTCGGCAATTTAGTGGTCAGAGCCACTACTTCAGGACAGCTCAGCAATCTCAATGTCACAATAGGCGACCAAGTGGCAGCAGGCTCAAGCGTCGCCGAAATTAAAATTATGAAACAGTACAAGATACACGCATTGATCAATGAATACTACATAGACCGCATAACCACGGGATTGAACGCAAGCATACAAGCAGGAGGAAAGGAATTTCCACTCAGAATAAGCAAGATCGTGCCTGAGGTAAAAGAGCATAGCTTTGATTGCGACCTCGTGGTTACCGGCAACAAGCCCGGCAACATGCGACTTGGCAAATCCTACCGTGTGAAGATTGAGCTCGAAAAACCCGAGATGACAATCGTCATACCACGCGGTGATTTTTACCAGGCGACTTCGGGCGAATGGATATACCGCCTCTCGCCTGACGGCAAGACCGCATACAAGACACGCATTGAGATCGGCCGACAGAATCCGCTGCAATACGAGGTGTTGTCGGGACTGAAACCGGGCGACCGCGTCATCACCAACGGATACAGCAAGCTCGGAGATTCCAGCAAGATTACAATAACACATTAACACACATTCCACAAACATGTTCACACATAACATAAAGATTGCGATACGCAATCTGATGAAATACAAGACGCAGAACATCATAAGTGTATTATCGATCGCCATAGGCATCGTATCACTGACATTCACCAACGTTCTCACGTCAAGATTCAAGATGCCGTCGATATGCTCCGAACCCTATTACGACCGCGTTTACTCCATAGAGTTCGACTCATTGGATCAACAGACGGCACCCCGGGCATGGTACGACCCGTCTATTTGGAACGCACTGGAGTCAAACGGAGGGCTGCGGTGCACCGACGGTAACCTCTACGCTCCCAACAACAGTTTCACAGGGAGCGACCTCAAATTCACCATCGGCGACAGCATCGTACGCAGATACCAGATGTCATACTCCAATATGAGTCCGTCGTCTCTGAACTACGCCGGTATTCACTCAATTATTACGGGGAAGAAGATCAAAGTCATGAAACGCGGCGAGGCGGTCATCAATTACAAGAACGCGAAAAAGATATTCGGGAATCACAATCCCGTAGGTGCGACAGTCACACTGACAAACTACACCATCCAGAAAAGGGAGACATACACCATAGTGGACGTATACGACGACAACTTTTCAGTCTCTGAGCGAGGCATAGGGTCAAATGACGCACTGTACTATTCATCGACAAACCCTGGCGAAGAACTGCCTGCGAACTACTCGATATACAGCCTCGATGTTATTCTGAAAGAAGGCTGTATACCAGAGCAATTGAAGAAGGAAGTTGACGCACGCCTGCGTTCGCTTGGACTAGAATCGCATGTCACGAAGTTGTCGGACATAATGAGCCGTTCAATAGAAAGCATGAGGAACATACGCCTCATCATCAACACCATCGGAGCTCTGATCCTCCTCATTTCCATTATCGGATTCTTGCGCATGCAAATTCAACTAACCTGGATGCGCAAGCGCGAAATAGCCATCCGCATAATGAACGGGGCAAAACGGATACAGCTGTTCGTCACACTGATGACAGAAGTTTCGCTCACCATCATCGCCTCCGTCATCGTAGCACTGCTTATGGACGCATGGTTATACGACTTCCTGCTGACAAACTTTGAAGGACGCTACGATTTTGTATTGCGTACCGATGCCATGTACACATACAGCCTGCAAATAGGACTACTCCTCGTAGTCGTATGCGGCATAATAGTATGGCTATTATTACGGCGGATATACAGTAAGGGATGGGGCGGCTTAAGCGCGGCAATGAAAAACAGCCGCACACACTACTTCCGCAACATAATGCTCGGAGTGCAAGTGACCATAAGCATAATATTCGTATGCTCCACGCTGACACTCTGCTTCTGGTCAAGCAAGATAGCTGACATGTACCATATCCCCGATGATGAAAGCGACTTCAAAACCAGCGTTTATGTAGATCGGCGCATAGGGACCGACATCACGGCCTTGTACGATTCGCTGACAGCCCTGCCCGACTTGAAGCGGTGCATCCCCTATGGTATTACATATTCGACAATAGCCGACCTCACAGGCAGAAAAGACATAGAGGTGAGCTTCAATTCCAACACGGTGAGCGAATATCCGCAGCACTTCGAAATCGTCATGACAGCAGACACTGCATTTATCAATTTCTGGGATCTCGATGTAAAATGGTTCGGCCGTGACACCGACCGCAGCCAGTGTGTGCTGATACAAGAGGACGCATACAAGCAACTGCGCGACCACGGATTCCCTTGTGACTATTTCTTGCTCCCCGATACGGCTCAAGTTGAGGCAAAGCCTATACAAGTGGCTGGGACATTCAAGCGGATGCCATATATAAAGGATGACTCATTCCACAACATGGTTTCGCACATGATAGTAATCAGACCAGCGTACGACATCAACATATCGGAGTTCATCTTGTTACCTAAGCCGGGGAAATACAAGGCACTTATGAGCGAGACGCAATCACTTGTCAGCCGCCTCGACCCCGAGACCGTCGACCAGACTGTATGGAACTTGCGGAGCAACAAGGCATCTGATTTCCTGATAATCGAAGCGATACGCACAGGAGCCTTGGTACTTGCCTTAGTAAGTCTCATAATTTGTGCAAGCGGCATACTAAGCACCATCACACTCGACACACGCACCCGCCGGAAGGAAATGGCCATACGCAAGATCAACGGTGCAAAAGCGCGTGATATCGGCAAGATATTCGGACGCACCTACGCCGCTATCATCATCGTTGCAGCCGTCGTATGCATACCAGTGTCGTACATATTCTTCAACATAATTAACGACGATAACGACCTCACCGAAAAAATAAGTGCAGGCACGGCACTATCACTCATTGGTGCGGGCATCTGCCTCGTCATATTGATAATATTCATCATCATCAGCTGGCAAATCCGCCAGATAATGAAAGTGCAACCATCAGAAATAATAGTAAAGGAATAAACACACATTAAGACTTACAACTATGATCAAATTAAGCAACATTACCAAAGTGTTCAAGACCGAAGAGATCGAAACATGGGCTCTTCGCAGTGTAAACCTCGAAGTAAAGGAAGGAGAATTCGTAGCCGTCATGGGACCTTCGGGCTGCGGCAAGTCAACCCTTCTGAACATCATCGGGCTTCTCGACAACCCTACCGGCGGCACATACGAGCTGAACGGCAAAGAAGTGAGCCAACTGAAGGAGAACGACCGGACCGACATCCGCAAGGGAGTCATAGGATTCGTGTTTCAAAGTTTCAATCTGATCGACGAGCTCAATGTCATCGAGAACATCGAACTGCCACTGCTCTACATGGGCATTCCGGCAAAAGAGCGCCGCAAGAAGGTTAAGGCAGTCATGGAGCGTATGGCAATATCACACCGCAGCAAGCATTTCCCGAACCAGCTGTCCGGAGGCCAGCAACAACGTGTGGCAATAGCCCGCGCCGTGATTGCCAACCCCAAAATCATTCTTGCCGACGAACCTACGGGAAACCTCGACTCCAAGAACGGAAAGGAAGTGATGGACTTGCTTTCCGAACTGCACAAGGAAGGAACCACGATAGTCATGGTTACACACTCCCGGCACGATGCTAACTATGCAGACAGAATCGTGAACTTGTTCGACGGAGAGATTGTATCACAGGTAGAGATGTAGAAACGGGAAGTCAATCCAAATATCAACGATCATGAAACTCGATAACACAATAAAGCAGGCATGGCGGGGCGTGAACAGGATGCGCACATACAGCGTCATCAACCTGCTGGGGCTGACACTCAGTATGATTGTCATAACCATAATCATACACTACACCCACCAGAAACTCACCGTCGACGACTATATACCCGAAATCGATCGGTCGTACCTGATGTGCAATT
Organism: uncultured Bacteroidaceae bacterium; assembly: GCA_964452915.1. Classification (GTDB taxonomy): domain Bacteria; phylum Bacteroidota; class Bacteroidia; order Bacteroidales; family Bacteroidaceae; genus Colivivens. Next base: position 5,615 of record CAYVNW010000054.1, read on the forward strand.
ACGCCCAAGACCAAGGATATTACTCCACGACTGATGCGTACAACATGAACCATGACCCTGATTTCGACGACACGCCTCACGACAAAGCCGTGGAATGCTTCACCAGGTTCATACCGCTCTCCGACCCACAGTTGTCGGTGGACGTAGATAATGCGTCGTACTTAGCTACAATGTTCGCCATAGACAGCATGTTCCTCGAAATGCTGCCGCGCCCAGTCCTCCAAGGAACATCGAAGCTGAACAAGCCAACCGACGCCATCATAACCGGTGATTTCGCATCGAAAGCGTTCAAGGGTAAGAATCCGATAGGACAGCAGCTCATATTAAATGACTTTACCTTGAATATCGTAGGAGTATTAGACCGACCTCGCACCAAAAGTTTGTTCAACTACGACGTATTGGTCTGCGACACACTTACCAGTTGGATGTATATCGGCGACATGGTATGCCGGCTGAAAAAGGGTGAAGACTATCATAAGTTCAACGAACGTCACGTGGCGTTCAAGGACTATGTCGGCAACAACTTCCATTTCCAGCTTATGCCTCTGAAAGACGCATACTTCAGCAGCAAGTTGTCTATTGCCCCGGCTCAGACCTTTATATCACACGGCAACAAACAAAGTATCATTATAATGCTGTCAGGAGCCGCGCTGCTGTTCCTCATCGTGCTGTTCAACTACACACACATGTTCAGCATCATGATGCGCCGGCGCCAAGGGAATTTCGGCATCAGAAAAATATTCGGAGCGGGCAACAAGGATGTGTTCGCACAAATATTCACAGAGAACTTCATGATTACCGCCATCGCTGTTTGCGCTGCATGGATTGTGGTCGGACTTGCAACCCCCATACTGCAAAGATACTACAACATCACCCTGCTGCCGTCGCCCCTGTTCGACGTGTGCATGACGATATGCATAGCATTGGTATTTCCAACAATCGTAAGCGTTGTCATGATGCAGAAATATCACTCTGTCCGGACCGTCAAGTCCATGCAACTCAATTACGATGACAACTTCCACAGGACTACACACTACATACCACTGTGCGTACAATATTTTGCCACGTTCATTCTGCTGACAGCGAGCCTGTACGCAATTTCACAACTGCACTACCTTCTTACTGCCGACATGGGCTACCAAACTCATGATATAATATCGGCGAACATAACTCCCCATATTGCAACATGGCATCGCGAATACAGGTCAGAGGCCGATTTCGACAAAGCAAAGAAGCAAGAAGAGGCAATGGAAGGGCAAGCGGAAAACATTCTGCAACGCATGAGACAATCTCCATTATTCATTAAGAGCTGCTTCTTTGAATCTAACGGGAAAGCCTCGTTGACGGAAGGAAAGAAAGATACTGAATATGGAGACATCGGAATCAAAGTTGAAGGTTCGAAAGGGGATTACGTCAGCGCGGAGTGGCTGGACATACCTGTTGAATTCTTCGATATCTACGGGCTCAAGGTAGTGGAAGGCAGAATGCTCGACATAGAGAAGGGAGAGACGATGGAATCCTATAAGATGATGATAACGGGAAACACAAAGCGTGCTCTTGGAATAAAGGATATTCACAGCGTGCGTATTATTCCAAAAGAAGCACTTTGGTTCAGATCGAGAATGAGCACAAATCAATCCTACGAAATAGTGGGCGTGGTGAAAGATTTCGAGACACATCATCTGGCATCTGCCGAAACACCCAAAATCATTACCGTCGACAAGTCACAATGGTCACCGTCATCGACCCTGATCGCACGCGTGCAAAAGGGCAAACACAAGGAGGCTGTTGACTTTCTTAAAAAAACACAGAGTGAGGTTTATGGAACCGCTGAGACGGACTACAGGTGGATAGAGGACGAATTCGCAGAGATCTATGAAGACGACTCACGCACCACCCTCATCTTCAACACCCTCGCCATAGTGGCCATAGCCGTATCCATCCTCGGACTCTTCGGAGTCTGCATGTACGACATCCAGCACCGGCGGAAGGAGATTGCCATCCGCAAGGTGAACGGAGCCAAGTTCAAGGACATATTCCGGCTGATGTCCAGACAATACGCCCTAACACTCTTGATTGCCATAATCATAGCCACGCCTATAACGATGTACGTGCTGAACCTGTATATTGCGGACTATGCGCACCACGCGGCACTCACCCCGTGGTATTTCATCTGCAGTGCGCTCATAATGGCAGTACTGACATTCGTCACCATATTCTGGCAAATCAAGAAGGCAAGCAGTGGCAACCCAGCCGAAGTAATCAAAAGCGAATAATCGTGCAAGCCGAACGCAGAGCCAAGCCCCAGCTTGAGCTATGCTGAGGCGCCGCTGATTATCTGCGAAGCGAATAATCGTGCAAGCCGAATACAGAGCCAAACCACACCGTCATCCCGAGGCCGCGCCGAGTGGTTCCTCATAGCACGGTTATAGCGCACGGAGGATTCGCTCACTACGTTCGGTATGACGGAGAGGGACGGCCGTCGGCCGTGATGGGCGGAAACGGGATGACGGGGAAGCGGCCCCCATCGCACTGACATCGTAGATATCGCACCAAGCGAATCACGAATGATTAATTTATTTGTAATAAGTTAAATATTATTTTTAAGGATATCCTTTACGTGGCGATGGCTTGTGAAAGTCGTCGCCACGTTTGCTTCACCCATATCTTTTATCAGTCATGTGTCTCATACATTAAGATGTGTGTCGAGATACCCCCTCAAAAGTGACTTTATGTATAGTTCTGCACAGAATAGGGTTGTCAATATAAAAAACCTATTATTCATAGAGGCAGTTTACAGCCTAAAGGAGTCTCAATATCGTCAGCCAACACAAACGAGTTCTTCTCGTCAGAAATTTGGGTGAAGCCCTTGCTCTTTCCGCCGACTTCGAAAAGATACTTACCATTGGATTTAAAGTCGCCTTTGGTCTTTCCATACTCCACATCGCCGATGAATGACAGTTGGTTCACTGCAAATGTTTCCCTGACAGTAGCAATACTAATATTATCAGTGGCAAGGACATAAATCATGTTTGGTGATTCTAAATAGACTTTGTCAGGCTTCTGCATCTTCTTCACTGAGAGCAGACCGGAATACAGCAGGTTGAGTATCCTCGCGTCAAAAAGATACTTGAGATATTCTATGACCGTGTTCCTCTGCAATCCAATCATGGACGAGAGTTTTGTTACGTCCACTTCGAATGGTACCGACTGGACGAGAATTCCGACAAGAGCCTTTATCTTTCGTGTGTTTGCCGGTGAGATGTTTCGCTGCTGTACAAGTTCGGAGTTGATTATATAGTCTATCACATTGTCGATGGTGGTGTAATAATCTTCCTTGTCGTCGACGTAGTATGGGAAATACTCATACTTTAGATAATCATGAAATAGTGGTATCGGCTGGCATACATTGTTGACTTGCGAGCAAATGTCACCTGGGGCTGACAGCAGGGTCTCTATGTCAGTACTTGGAATGTTTATACCTTTATTGAACTGCAAATATTCTCAGAATGACAGACCATGCATGTCATACGGAAGGCACCGGCGCGAGAGGTCGGCATCACCGCCAATTATGTTCAAAAGCGAGGACGCTGATATAACAACCCTCATGTCAGGGTACAAATCATATATTTCCTTTTATTGCAGTCCGCTAAAACTTTTTGCTTTTTGAGAAAAGCATTATTGCATTCAAACTGCTTTATGTGAAAATCACGGGCGAAATTTTGGCGGAGTCAGGCAAATAAAGACAGATGACGGTGTGGGAGGAATGGCAATCCTAGGTGTATACGCTGTTTATTGTGGCACCCCTCCAAGGTGTTGGGCGTGTGAGGAGCACTCATACCTCAGGTGCACTGACTGCGTCGGTGTACGCAGTGTGACCGCACCTGAGAGGAAGATGAAGTCACTGCATTTTTATCATAAAAAGCTACAGTTGCTTTGCATGTCTGTAATATTTGAAACAAATGTTTGCAGATACGTTCAAACATTTTTTTCTCAATTTATAATCATCTATCTTTGCAGTATGTTTTGTTAAGGCAGATATATACTAAACAAATATTAGATTTATGTACACAAGAACTATGAACATCAAAACAGCACTTAAAGGTGTTTACGCTTTTGCGGTATGCACTATCGTTGGATGCCTTAGTACAGGAACGGCAGACGCTCAAACAGCGCCACAAGACCGCTATGTTTTCACTGGATCAGGAAACCCGTACTTGCCTCTATGGGAACATCTGCCCGACGGGGAGCCACGGGTTTTCGAAGACCCTGACAACCCGGGCAAGTATCGCGCATATATTGTGGGTTCGCACGATGTGCGTCTCGACAGCTATTGCGGACCGGACGTACACGAATGGTCGGCTCCGGTTGAAGACCTGAGCCAATGGCGCGATGAAGGCAGCATCTTCAAATACAACATATCAAATCAATGGGATGTTATGTATGCACCGGATTTAGTTGAAATCAAGGACAAAAACGGGAAAAAGGTTTATTACCTCTACCCTCACAGCCGCGGCTTTCAAAGAGTGGGTATGGTTTGCAAGGGCGACAGACCTGACGGGCCGTTCACACCGGTCAATCTGAAACCCGACGGAACGGCGACCGTTGACGGAAGTATCATTGATTTTGATCCATCGGTGTTCGTGGAGAATATTAAGGACAAGAACGATCCCGACTATAATATAGGATTCCGTGCATATTGTTTCTGGGGGTTCCAGCACTCAACTGCAATGGAACTCGACCAAAGTACTATGTACTCCATACGCCCCGGCACTCCTCTGCACGATTACTTCCTTCCCGCAAGTTCAAGCTACGGAGTGGTGCGCGATCCTAAAGGCACTGAGTATCCTGCACTCTACAAGGGGCAGAATCCCGGTGACTTCAACTTCTTTGAAGCTTCGTCGATCCGACAAATAGGTAATAAATATGTAATGGTTTTCTCCGGTTATTCCGGCCCTGACTACGGACTCAGCAGTACTAATTCGGCTCTTCGCTATGCATTCGGAGACACTCCTCTCGGTCCGTGGAGGAGCGGTGGCGTACTTGTTGACTCCCGTGGTGTGGTGCCAAATGAAGACGGCAGCCACCTTACTACGACAAATTCTGCACACAACACTCACGGCAGCCTGCAACAGATTAACGGACAGTGGTATGTGTTTTATCACAGACCGCCACGCGGCTTCGGAAACGCGCGTCAGGCTATGGTCGCTCCTGTAAAAATTGAATGGGACAAGAAGAAAGTTGCCGACGGAGGTATCGTAAGAATTACAGGTTACGACCCGTATGCCAAAGATGAGACCTGGACTGCTAAAGCTAACGACGGGACTCAATACACGGGAGCAGAAGTGACATCAGAAGGTTTCCATATTTTCGGACTGGACCCTTACAAGTACTACTCGGCTGGGTATGCATGCTACATGTCTGACCCCGGACTAATGCAGGATTCATGGGATGTCTGGGATAACAATATGGATATCACAGGTGTGAAGAACGAAGGGATAATAGGGTTCAAATATTTTGGCTTTGGAGGTCTCAAAAAGGATGCCAAGGGTATTAAGGCATTCGAAGGAGCCAAGAAGGGAAATAACACTGCAATCAATCTGTTCCTCACTCCACGAACCTCAAATGCGTTCACTGTTAAAGTAATGCTCGACGGACCTTATGCAAACAGTACTTGGAATGGAAAGGAAATTGCAACTGTCTCAATACCTGCAAATTCGAAGCAGGTGTCGACAAAGTTAGTTGCGGATGTCGCAGCGTCGGTTGAGGGCCTCAAGGGCAAGCATGCCATATATCTTGTTGCTACAGGAAATGGGAACGAGCCATTATTCGATTTGCACGGAATCGGGTTCAGTAGCAACAAGACCAGCATTAAGCGCGTACTCCCTCCTACCGTAAAGATACAAGCGGGCGGAAAGACTTTGACCATACCAACTGAGCCAATCCACTCGACCGAACAGAACGGCTATTGCAAGGCGACAAACTACAAAGTTGTATACAAGGGACTGCCAAACGACAATCCACAGGTTACTGCAAGTTGTGATAACCCTGATGTAAGCATTAGTATTTCCGATGCTCAGGGTTGTATGGCACAAGTGGTGTGCAAATATAACGGACAGGAGAAGACGTTCCTCGTTGTAAAGGAAGATTCTATCGATGAGAGCTATGGTTATAAGGATACATATAAAGACTATTTTACGATCGGAGTAGCTGTGAATATGATGAACATATCGAATCCGGAGCAGATTGAGATCATAAAGCGCAACTTCAACAGTATTACTGCCGAGAACGACATGAAGCCTGTATCAGTACACCCCGCAGAAGGTGTGTGGAATTGGACCAATGCCGATAAGATTGCAGATTTCTGCCGGCAAAACGGCATTAAGCTGCGTGGTCACTGCCTTTGCTGGCATAACCAATTCTCCGACTGGATGTTTACCGATAAAAACGGTAAGGAGGTTAGCAAACAAGTGTTCTACAAACGTCTGCGGGAACATATTCACACTATAGTGAAACGCTATAAGGATATCATATACGCATGGGACGTTGTCAATGAAGCTATTTCCGACAACGGTGAAAATCCATATCGTGAATCACGCCTGTATAAGCTCTGTGGTGACGAATTCATCGCAAAAGCATTTCAATATGCTCGCGAAGCAGATCCTAAAGTGCTTCTCTTCTATAATGATTACAACGCTGCAGATCCTGTAAAACGTGACAAAATATACAATGTAGTAAAAAAGATGAAAGCAGCAGGTGTACCAATTGATGGAATTGGTATGCAAGGGCACTATAACATCTATGGTCCATCAGCTGAAGATATTGATGCGGCTATCACAAAATACGCAACTATCGTTAAGCATATACACATGACAGAACTCGATATACGTGTCAACCGCGAAATGGGCGGACAGCTACGGTTCTCACGTGGTGAAGGTATAAAAGTTACCGATCAAATGAAGAAGATGCAGGAAGACGCTTATGCAAATCTCTTCAAAGTATTACGCAAGCACAAGGATGTAGTTGACAACGTAACTTTCTGGAATCTTAGCGACCGAGATTCCTGGTTGGGAACAAACAACTACCCGTTGCCATTCGATCAGAACTACAAGCCAAAGAAAGTATATACTATAATACGTGACTTTCAACAATAACTATAGCTGACACACAGCGATTAGTGGCCATTCATACCCCAGCGTGCACTGACTGAGTCGGTGTACCTGGGGTTTCGCATGGTGTGACATCTCTGATGTCAGTGCTTGCACACTGGATAGTATCAAGCGGCGACCCTGCCTGGGTCGTGGTCTTTTGTTGGGCTATATGCCCGCCTCACAGTGAACTGATGAGACGGGGTTACTAAACGGTTAGCCTTTCAGGCTAATGCGAAATGACAAAGTACAGGTGTCGGGTGCTATGAATTGACCGACACAAGGCACAAGTCATAAAAATCGGTATGACGAAGGGGGGCGCTATGCATCAGTGCTGTTACATAGTTCACCCGGACGAAATATCTTCGTGATTTTTCTATCATAAGTTTGTGCATTAAGAAAAAAACGTGTATATTTGCGGCGTGCAACTTATTGGGTAGTGCATAAACAACCTAAGATAAGAATATATACTAACAACTAAAACCTTATAGAATATGAAAACAAACATACTAACACTTACAGCGGTTCTGGTTGCCATCGCAGCCAGCGCGCAAACATCTTTACAAGTACCAAATTCATCCTGAGTGCCAGTGATGCGGGAATTACTACGAATCTCTCAACATTGGATCCTGTAGCAGTGGATTCCTTTGCTTTCCAGATACAAGAGGATGATACCATTACTCTCATTGATATAGGCGATATGATACGGGATATAAGAACAGGGACATTAACAATTCCTGGAAGTCTTTATTCGCCTTACATAACAATATCCGTTCCAAGCTATACGCTTACAACAGGGAAAGGATACGCACTAAGATACCGTATTCCAACGTCATTTTATTTCAAATACATGTGCAGTGGTCCACGCGACATTCGTGTAAGCATCCTTGGATGCAACAGTTCAGGAGAAATATGTTTCAGGCAGATAATAGCGGAGGCTGCTTATCAGAGTACACTGGTTCAGGGAAGCCACTGGGACTGTTACGGGTTGCAGAATGCCACGGATGACTGCCGCTACTGTTACTATTATTACCCTTTTGAACTGTCTAAAAAAAGGAACTCATGGACTGGAGACAACGCATCGACCGATGTGGTATCATGTTTTATCAGCATATCACTTTCAGGCGGCTATTGATCCCTGTTGCAGTCTGTGGCGGAACTTGTCATTTATAAGATAACAATAAGGATATGAATACCATTTGTCGTTTTATTCTCATATACGTATTTGCCGTTTTCAGTATGGCGGTTAGTGCGGATGACGGTACGGACTATTCCTGCGGCGAACATGCCACATGGAGTTTGGAGGACAAG
>CAYVNW010000055.1:0-13668 GCA_964452915.1 uncultured Bacteroidaceae bacterium
AGAGCACAACACTTTTAATGTTGGGGTCATGGGTTCGAGCCCCATGCGGATCACGCAAAGGAGAATCATTTTAAAAAGATTCTCCTTTTTGCTTTTAAATCAGACTATTATCATCAACCTTCAAATGCCCCCCCCGTTGCACCCCCAAAATCGTATAAATGTCCCCCCATTGATTCTTCATCAATTCTTGAGTCAAGGATTTTGTCTTTATACGATTTGTCTATCATTTTTATCAGTGGAGCATTTTGTAATTTAAAGTGAGTAAAAGTGCCATTTGATGACAGTGAGCAGGTTCGTGAGACTTCTGATAATGAGCAAAACGAAAAGAACCCATGATGATGGATTAGTTTCCGCAATAACGACAACTCCCCGTTAGTGTTCAGGCTAACGGGGAGTTCTGTTTAGGGGGACAGAGTGGTGACTGAGCTATTGTTTCACTAGTCGAAAAGGCGAAAATCGACATCTTCAGTGAGGTCTACGTTATGATGAGTGAGAGTCTAATATGTGTAAACTTAGACGAAAATATTAACACAGTCCATGACTAGACCTAAAAGTGCACCAAGCCAGATGACAGCCTTCAGCTCCTTGTCCATAACCTGCAAGATTAGTTTTTCGGTTTCGTCCATGTCCATTTCATTTATGCGGTCTCGGACAATCTGGCTGATGTCAATGTTCTCAAGAATCTTTAGTAGATGTTCCTGAATGATTGTCGTGTAAATGGAAACCACAGAAGCACTGATCTTATCCAACTGCTCGTCTTTGCCTTTCAGCAAATCACAAACGCGCTTAGAGAGAACCTTTTCTGTTTCATTGCCGATAAGATTTGAAACTATCTCATCGCCATTCTTTTGAAGCATGCTGTTGATGTTGCCAGCAAGAAAATCCTCGGCAGGTTCACGAAGGAGTGACAGAAATTTTGTTATAACGTCTTTACCGAAGAGCATCGCGACAGCGCCCTTGATACCACTCATAACACCAAGGGCGTCTAGCACCTCTTGAGCTCCGCTGGCATTGAATTTCTCATTCACGTAATCCATGGCAGCATGAGCAACCTGCTTGCCTATTTCTGGAGATGAAATCTTTTCGTGAGCTTCACGAGTAAAATTGTCGTTTATGCTCTTTGTCAGTGATTCAATGTCTTCTTTTGAAACATAGTGCAGCAGAAACTGCTCCAAAGTTTCTTCGTTGTTCTTTTGCTTGTCATTGAATTCCTGTACGCCATTGTGCACTTTAGCAATCATCTCGTCCGACAGTAAATACTTGCCAAGTACTTCCTTGCTCATGAGATTATTACTGATGACCGTGCCGATAGCTTCGGCTATCCGTCCTTTCTCCTTTGGGATAATGCCGGGTGTAAACGGAATGCGCATACCGAAGATGTATTTCGGCTTATGTGGACGAAACAACATGCGGATAGCTATATCGTTGGTGATATAGCCAATCAGTGCGCCTATTACAGGTGGGATAATGTAAGGCAGTATCATTTTTTTTATTCTTCTACAGTGTTTTTGCCGGTTTCGTAACTCTCGGTCATATCCTTTAGGATGCCTATCATTTCCTGACGTAAGGAGTCGGGGCTGAGGACTATAATTTTTCTGCCATGCCATAGCAATTCCTGCTCGAAGTCGCGAGTAGGACTAACACGGAGCTCATAGTCGGTGTAATCATCCGCTTTCTTTATGACACGCTGCGATTCGTGGAGCGGTACCTCGTCAATATAATTGTTCTCCGGGTAGAAAGCACGAATGCGTATTTTAATTGGATGCAAGTCGTCCTGCCGAATTATGCCATAGCAGCCGTCAAAGAAGTTTTCGGGCTTTAGCTTTTCCTTTGTTTTTAGAGAGAGCACTTGTTTTTTGCAGATTATCTCAATATAGCTGATGCGGTCGAAAGGCAATATTCGGGGATAATAACCAGAATTATCCTCATTCGGCTTTGGGGCATGCCCGTCTTGTTTTATAAGGTTACCAATGACATACCACCGCTGGTGGAACAGGCGGATAAAGGCTGGAACGAGTTCCATCTCCATCTCTTTCCCATATGCAGTCTTATAAGTGAACCTTATGGCATAGTGCTTGTCAATGGCAGCTACAATGTCATCGAGATATTCCGTGTTCTGAGGCGCTTCCTCCAGCATTACCTTGCCGTGGTATTTCAGCATATCGCCAAGGGAAGCGATGCGCAGTGAACTGAGCAGCCAGTCGGTTATCTCCGTGTCAGCATATTTATCACGGCGGATAAAATAGCGGTAGCCGTCCGACTTGTCACATTCTATCTCAAGTCCGAAGATGCTTGCTATTTCCTCACGGTAACGATGGAATGTGCGGACGCTAAGCTCCGAGCCCTTATAGTTGCTTGCTGAGTCAGCCCATTCGTCACAAATCTCTTACAACGTCATGTGGCGGTGCTGCAGCTTGCCTATGAGCCAGCAATAAAATTTACTTCTATTATCCATAGTCTCAATTACTTCAAAAAATCTTTGATGGCACGATACCACCAGTCCCACGAATAGCCAACAGACGGATGATTTACCGTCATAATCCTTGCAGCATCACCGTTACTCAACGAATAACTGCCGGTAAGAACCTTGTAGCCGTCGATGACTATCGGCTTGCCTTTGTGCCAGCGGTTGTCTCCGGGAAGATAGTTCCACAGACGACTGCCCCACACAATGATATATTGTGGAAGATACTTGTCGATGACTTCATAGAACACACGGCTTGCATGGTCGTATTGTTCATTGGTGCCAGCCTTGCGAGGACCACCCATTGCTATTTGCAGGTAGTTGTAGAACAATACCGACTGCCATATCTGCTTGCGCTCAGTCCAATCAGTCTCATGCCCTACGAGACTGCGCTCAAACTTAAGGAACGTGTTCATCCAACGCTCTCGCTCTAAGTTCTCGTTGAGATAATCATTGACGACACCGTTTGTGAAAGCAGCACATTCCCTGTGAGTAGCCAAATTGCCACAGTCTCCACAACCTTCCTCGCAGTAGTGGCTTTCGCCAAGCACCATTATACGCTTGCCGAAAATACCACCGTTATAATAGTTTTTGCCCACGAAGGGCTGAAAGAAAATACTCATGATAGTTAGTAGTTAGGAGTTTTTATGTCTTTCATCCATCTGCTTCCAAATGGATTTATACACATGTTTATTCAGAAATCTTAAAAAATTGTCAGGCATAGTATGGTAGCTGCCGCACTTTGGACATTTCAATGGTTGTGATAAAACAGTAGCATTCAACTCAATGTCCATTCCCTTAAACTTGTGTCCGCAGTTGTCGCAGACAAATGTTGCCATTCCTCTAAACATAATTCTGTCCTCCTTAGTTTATAATGTTCTTGTTCTTTATCCATCTGAAACCATCCGACTTTGTGATGACAGCCACGTCTATGGGACCGCCTACAGTCTCGTCTGACGATGAGAAGTGGCGCTGAAGTCCTGTTATTGACACGAGGTTCTCTGCCATCGTTGCCATATCATTAACGCTAAACGAGTCAATGGCATCTATAATCTTGTCACCATATTCTGTGCTCATATAGTTTTGTATGGTCTCATTGCTCTGCTTGTCAAAGTCATCGAAATTCAGTTTCCTTACTTTATCGACAATCTCGTCAAGTACGTTCTCATGCTCTAAGAGCTTAGCTATTTTCTCTTTAGCATCGTCCATTTCTTTCTGATGAACTTCCTCTATTTTATCGTACAGATTCGGAGCAATACCTTTCAATAGTGTTTCCATTACATCTGTTTGTCCGAATGGGCAGACGAATGAAGAGTTGTAACCGTGAACGACAGTCTCGTTTTCTTCGTCAATGTATCCTCTCAACCGATGATCGAAGCCGAATGAAACATAGACGGGCAACAAAGTCGGAAAAATGTCCTTCTCGCCATAACCAACAAAGACTAATCCTGTGCCGTTGAAGTACAGTCTTGAACGCACGTAACTGTAGAAGCTATGCTGCCATTTCTTCTTCTGCCATTCGTCTTTAAAGCTGTCCGGCCAGTCTACCTCCGTTGAAGAGTTTTTAATGTAGTCAAAGACCCTTTTTAGGTATGCGTTGAATTCTTTCTCAGTATAATCCTTGAAGTTGGATGTCATACCCGTGCCTTTGGCAAGTGTACCCACACTCTTTCTGCTATCTTCAATGAAAGACCGAACCACTGATTCATTGAAAGGCTTGTTTTGTGCAGCCATCCTCTCCTTTTCATAGTCAATGTCCTCCTTTGCGTCATCCTTCACCATGCTGTAGTAAAGACAGAACTCCCTTATGAAACTGTCCATCTGCTCCTCTTCACTGATAAAGAAGTCGGATGAGCGCAGAAATTCGAAGAAGTCCTCAGCATACTCCTTCACCGAGTCAAAGACCTTATCGCCTCTCTTGTCACGGTAGAGATTGATGATTACCTCCCATGGCTGTACATGAAGTCAACGGAGTTGAAGAGCATCACGCCTATGCTGCCGTGTTGAGTAAGGTTGAAAATCTTCGTCGCGTTGTTGTAGATCTTCATCCTCTCTCCGTTTGTCACAGTCATAGCGCTGTCTGCTGCAATCACCGCAGCCTTCTTGTTCAAGATACCTACTAATGCAGTCATAATCAAAGTGTTTTTAAGATTACTGGTGCAAAGGTAGATTATAGGTGTGCCAAAAGATGATAAAGGAATAAGAAAATTATACAGCCATTGTTACATCTTCAAGGAGTTGCTTAGACAAATCGTCAAGCGTCATACTTTGAGGAACTTTACCGCTTGACAATTCATTAGCTATTTTTGACATGCAGACTGCACCGGCAGCTGCGACAGTCGACAGATGCATTTCCTTGGCAATAAAATCCGTTAGCTGTGCCAAAAGTCTTTCTATTTGAAGTTTATCTTCAATCATAAGTCTAAAATTAATTGTTCAATTCCTATCATAACCTTCCACCATTATTAGCGCAAACTCGTGAAACGTCGCTTACAATCTCATGATTACTTAATGTCTTCTCAATATCATGGTATTGGCGCAAGAAGTCCATTCCTTTGAAAGTTACGATATAACTGTAATCTTGATTAAGTGGAATATTTTTCATCGCAAAACTATTGATTAGTCGTCATAATCAGATACAATTTTTATATTGTCTTAACTTCTTTGCGCACTTTGACGAGTAGGTAGAGATATGTGTAGCCGTAAGGTCATCGTTGCGTCATATGTATCTGTGAGTAATCAGAGCCTGTTTTCCATTCACAATGTGGCAAAGCTCACGTTTCTGTACGTTCAGGCTCTAGCTGTTGTATTCGAAGACAACGAAATTAGGATTCTCTCAAAAACGTATTCCTTGATGTCAGAGATAGAATTCCACCACATCTCTATGAAAGCGGCATGCTTGTCTGTAGTATATTTTTAATAGGCAACAAGCAAATGCAGATGGTGATGCATTTGATTGTTAATTATTTTCTACCCAAAGTTCACAGACAGCTCTATATTTAATTTATTTATTTTTTTTGAGTTCATATTGAAACCAGCATTCACACTATATGCCGGCGTTGTAATCTTTGCCGCAATGTCCAATGCTTTGTTGATCTCTTCAAAAAATGAAACTTTAATAGTTTCTCGCCCTGTAATTTGGTGTCGTTCTTTTAGAACAGAAAGCCATTCCGAAAGAAAAGGGTTATTTGCCATACCATGAGAGTAGATGTAATTACGTGCATCCTCATATTGTGAGGGTCGGTTTTTCTCATCGGTCATCTCAATGTTAAGCGTGAAATCAAACCGCTTGTCCCTTTTATAATCAACAGCAACTTCTCCTCCGACAGGTCCTTTGTTCGCTTGTCCATTTCCATGGTATGCATCTTCTGCATACTGTTCTGAAACCTTGTTTATTTTTACTTCTTTAGCTCCAAGTCGTCTAAGCGACTCTTTTATTGCGTTGCACTGAGCTATTCCGAAATTTTGTTCTAGATTTGGATCGCTTAAATCAACATAATTTTTGTCATTGACGTAGGGATTATAAACATAAAAGTTCTCCTTGTCATCTGAAGGTACTGTACAAAGGCTACCGGTTTCCCGTGCGTCCTTAATGCTCATAACATTTAGGGCTCCATTATCGATGTCATTTTGCAATTGGTGATAGTATCCGTACTTAACACCGTAAGCAAAATCGTCGTCAACCACCAACAAAGATCTATTTTCCTGTGCCATAAACTATAACTGATAAAATAATCAAAATTATTGCTATTATTATTCCTAAAATTATTTTCTTTGATATGGGCTTTTTGACACTATTGACTTTTTCTATAGACATAGAATCCAATTCCATGCCTATTGATTTTAAAGTATCATTAAGCTCATCTTTATAATCATTTAAATTACAAGCAAAAATGAATGCCGTATTTCTTCCATATTCATCTTTAGTTTCGAAAAAACCTTTCATGACAAAAGTACTGTCTACAAAACCACACCAAGGTGCTCTGTGTTCTTTTGTCTTATCAGCTAAAGTATGAAGCCTGTCAAAAAAGTAATGACAATCTTTACTTTGCTGGTCAACCAACGTGCCATCAGCATACAGTTTGTCTTCCTCATTTATTTTTGGAGACTGGTACCATAATATACTTTGTGCCATAATCAAGAATTAGCTATTTCTTCCTTTATTTTCTCTATATCAGTATTGTCTCTTAACTCAAAGACTTCAAGTGATTTAATCGAATATCTTTTTATTTTTTCTGCCCCAAGGAATTTTATTAGTTCTGTTTTTGCTACTTCTTTAGATTTATAGCCCTCTGAAAATTTATTGAAATTTGTTCCAATAACTTTTATTCCAGACCCCTTTCTTTTGAAATTATTTAATGTATTTCTTATAAGATATAAAGTTGCTAAAGTCTGATGCTTTGCTGCATCTGTAAGATTAGCAAGATCAACAAGTAATATTACAAAAGTCCCATCCCCTAAAAGCTCTTTAAAATATGGAACAAATTCATTGCCCCCACCATAATCTTTCGTTTTAGCTACTTTTACTGTTCGGCCACTTTTTGTTGTAAAATTAAATGCTTCTACTGCTTCAGAATAGGTTTGGCCATAATCATCTTTAAAAGGCTTCCCTTGTAACTGCATCCAAAGAGTAGTTTTTCCGGAACCTTTTGTACCCATTATAACAACTTTTTTTGTATTCTTGTTAATTCGGCACGCATTCCAAAATATCTTCCATAGCCAAAAAAAAAGGAAGAGGACAAGGGTCATACATAGCCCCAGGAATATATGGAAATAATGACATATAAATTTGCTATTATTTATTCGTGGCTCGTGAAAAGTTCGTTGACGGTTGTTTAGTCCCAGACCTTCACATTCCATTGGCAAATTTAGGTAATGTTTCTCAAACTTGCAACTAAATCGGGGATTATTTTTAAATAAAATAGGCATCGCCTCAGCAGTTCAAGTTAACTTGACTGCTTTCGGCTCGCCTATTTTTGTAGATTCATCACTTTTCAGTTACTGTATTCGTGACATCTTTGTCCAAAAATGGTATGCGTTTTCCGGGCAATGCATAGAATTAGGCATGGATGTTCCATCTACCTCTTCGCCGCAGTAGTGGCTGTACCAGGAATAAATCAGGGTAGCATCTGATGTTGTCGAACCACTTTGCGATACCTTTGTCCACACATGATATGTGTTGGTCGGACAATTCATTGTGCTAGGCTGGTCTATGCCTTGCAAAGACTGACCGCAATAGTGGCATTCCCAAGTGTAAACGGGATTTTTTTGAAGCAGGCTTCTTCTCTTCCTGCTTTGTGACATTCTGACTCTGTTTTGCGTTGGCATGGCTATCGCCAGACTTTGGCGACTTTTCCTGACCGCCTCCACATGATGCTGCATACAATACGCAGCACAAAAGCAAAGGTAAAAGATTTTTACTCTTAGTTTATTTGTTTTTACAGTTTGCAAGCAAAATTACTGCTTCAATCTGCCAAATCCTGTCAAAGGTGAAAATAATTCACACTGTATGGATGAAATTCCTCTAAATACGACAACGTTAACAAAAAAACAACTCTAAACAACTTTTCTTTTTATTTACAGTCTCCCGTACGCTAAAGCTTATTAAAACTTTAACTACATAATAGTTGGAAATGTTGTTTATGATATTGCCACTAAATCCACCCAATTACAATTATTAAAAGAAGGAATAAAGAAAACGATACAGAATAAGTCTTATTATTAATGCTTTTATAAGATTATGCATAGCAAATTTAACTTTTTTATTAAGAAATCAATTGAATGGCAATTTTGGCATATTTTATAAGTTCTTTGTTATCATAATAGCCTCTATAATTAGGATGATAGGAAGTGAATAATATTAATTTGTTTGTTTGTAAATAAATTGTATTAACATAACCGCTGCCATCAAAAGCATCTATTTTTATGTCTCTTTTCTTATATTGGTTTAATATTTCATCTCTTAACATTTCGCCCCAACAGTGTATTAATTGAAGCCTATTTACACAAGCCCACATATTATATAAAAAAAATCATCATCTGAAAAATATTTATTTGAAGAATGTTTTGTGGGCACAAAGAAATCAACATATTCTTTTGCAACAATCCTATTATAGTATTCGATTTCATTTTGTCGAAATATGTTACAGAAAGCCCTTGCTCCTTTTGTATATGTAGCATGCTTCTTACCCAAAGTATATTTCTTTAAATTGAAATTAAGTATATTGGACGGGAGTGACAACTTCTCCATATTTTCATTTGCAAAATCATATAATTCGTCAATATCATTTGGGAAAGGACAGCATTTATCATATTTAGAAGAATCCTTTGTTATTGGATTAGTACATATTTCAAAATATGGACATTTTTTTGTCCTTTTCCATTATGCAGGCAATATACACTGTTCATTAATATACCGATTTTTATCTCTGAATTATCGAAGAGTGGTCCTCTCCAAGTTTTTATAAAAGCTGTTTTCATATTCTTGTATTTTAAATGTTTTAAAAGTCGAGTAAAGAGTCAGTAGGATCATCAAATCTTTCGTATAACTTTTCAAGTTTATCCAAAGGCGAAGTCGTCACGATGCCGCTAATTCCTGACATCGTTGACAAAATTAAAGACGTGTCGCCTTTTTCAATTGCAGCATCCAGTACTTTATAATAATGCTGCAAAGCTTCATTTCGCTCCCCGAAACTTTGAGTTAAGAAAAGTTCACCAAGTTTGAACTTGGCAACGGTATTTGCCAGCATCACTTTGGAAACAGCTTCTACCTGCCGTGTACGAGAATTAAGCGCAACACATTGTGTGTAAAGTTCGGCAATATCTTTTACCGAACCTATCGCATTGCTTACTTTATCTGCCGTATCACCAATGCGGCTAATGTAACCGTCAGCGGTATTGGCAACATTGCTTATTTCTTGCATTGCTGTAGAAACACTATCGCTAAAGTTATCAATGGTGTCGTTTATCTTTATAATTTCAGAACTTTGTTCTGTTTTTTTTCTATTATTTCTCATGTTTGTTTCTAATCTTTGATTCTGAAATGAGTTTATACTCGTTTGTAGCGTGGGCAAGTTTTACAATTTCATCACGTGAAAGATCTGAACGTCCTTTTACAAGGACTTTGTCTCTAAGAGGTACATATATGGCTATAAATCCTTTGTTAGCATGAGAGACAGCCATAATTATTTCTACAGAGCGCAAAATCTCGCCAACACTGTTTTGATATGCTGTAGAGAGATTGTTCATATATTCTACCATCTTATACTGGGCATCAGCATTAGCACTAAGCTTTCTAAAATAGTTCATAATATATCCTCCGAAATTCATAGCTGCAGAAAACACAGCGCTGACCCCGACTATAGCAAGAGAGGCATTCAGATTGTCGGAAGACCATTCTTTCATCTCTTTACTACTACAAAGAAATTTAGCTGTCGATTGAATATCTTGGTTTACATTATTCAAGGCTAATCTTATATCTTTATCTTTTATGTTCATCTTTAGGTCAGAGTCCTTGACTTCAAGTTCTTTGGTGTCAGTTCGAGAAATCGTTGTGGCATCGTAAACTTTCGCCATACGACCACCGCCGGATGATTCACGAATATAGTTGATAAGCTCTACTCCTAAATAAACATTATGATATGCACATGTACGGACATAATCAAGTACATATGCCGTTTTCTTTATTTTGTCTATTAACTTGTCATACTCTTTTCCAGCCTGCTTAACCACTTTAAGCATATCTTTTGTCTGCTTGGCTTTCTTCTCCGTATCAGTTAGAAAAAATAAGAAGTCTTGTCGTGTACTCCTATTGTAAATAGAGTTGAAATAATCAAGGGTTTGGTCAAAATCATGAGGATCAAGGGTGTCCATATATGACAAAACCTCTGCTTTTGTTTTCCTGACAGAACTAGATGTCGGAACTGCGCACCGCAGATTCATGTCGTCTTTACCCTTATCCTTTAATTGGTTAGCAAACATTCCATATACCTTTTCCGAAGCTCCAATCGGTAATGTGTGCTTATAGAAGAATTCAAGTTTGGCATCCATAAGACGCCGAAGCCCTGCCATTCTTTCTTCATTATTTTTCTTGGCTTTTACTTCTTGTTGAAATTTTAGAAGCTCAAAGAACTCAGATTTTATACCAAAGTAATTTTCCTCATTGAGCCCTGAAGAAGGGAAAGGCAGTCCTAGTGATGTGTTTATAGCAGTTGAAAGAGTATCAAATCTTTCATTAAGTAGCTTGTCCAGTTGTTCATTGACAATTCTTAAAGAACCTTCTGCTCCAGCTAACTTTTTTTCTATTTGTCTGCCTGAGGACCAATATTCATCATGAAGCATTAAATGTTCATTATATGCTTTCCATTTGAAAGCATATATGATACCTGCTATCAAAGTAAGAACGGCAGCAACAATCATGCTCCATATAAGAACATTTAATGCCCATCCTAAAGTGTTCCAACTTATTTCAGTAAACCTGCGTATAAGCCATATTACACCATGAAAAACAAACATCAAGGCAGATAGGATCCCGGCTCCGCCAAATGCTAAGCTAGCTATGGAGCCTATTATGCACTCAGGCTCTTTCGGCTTATTCTCAATGTATGGCAAGAGCATATAATTACCGTTTTCATCTTGGCAATAATATTTACTCAGCCTTTTGTTATAGCCATCTATTTGCTTTCCAAGACTGATAACTTTGTCAGATAAAGGATAAATTTTTTCTTCCCATATTTGAGAGTCTAATTTGTCATCAAATATTTTGTTAAGCATAATGGATTCCGCGGTATTGAAAGTCGTAATTTATTTAAAGATTTAAGAGGTGTGAACTCCGCAATTCACACCTCCCGTAAGTTAGGCTCTGGTAAACCTGTAGAAAAAGGAAATCTGAAAGAGGAATCCACACCGCATAACGGTGCGTTCCCGTCCAGAATGTTTCCGTTCTATTTCTACAAAGTTTGCATGTACCAGATCTAAACTTACAGAACAGCGTTCATCTGCACGAGGACACAATCTTAATTCGTGACTCGTGGAAAGTTCGTTGACTGTTGTTAAGTTCCAGTCCTTCACAATCCATTGGCAAATTTAGGCAATGTTTATCAAACTTGCAACTAAATCAGTCACTTTCTTCCTCAAAGTCTTGAAACAGCCACGTAAAGTGAGTGTTCCGTCTGCAAACTTACGGAAAATATCCGTAGCTTCCAACTTTTTGGAGAAGTTTTTATGCGCTCCTGCTGAAATATGTTGTTTCTTCATTTATGTGCGATTTATAATATGCTTGCAAAATTACGGCTTAGGTCTGCCAAATTCTGTCAAAGGAGAAAGAAAATTGGAGAAAATAAAAAATCCATTCAAACATTTGCCTGAATGGATGTAGTTATTGAATATGTCTTATTCTTGTAAAAGACCTATTCAAAGTTCTTCAAATCGAAGTACATTGACCGAGTTGGTTCATTCTCATCAGTCGATGAAAGAAGTTTAAAACCACACTTCTCATAGAATGGAACTGCACTGCAATATGCATCAAGAGTGAGGAATCGGCAACCATATCTTTTGTCGTTGACGACCATATACTTTATAAATTCCAAGATGTCACTGCCTAATCCTTGTCCTGCATATTCTTCAGATACAGCTAATCGTCCTATCTTTAATGCGGGATAATGACCACGACGCTTCCCATTAGGAATCTTTCTGTTTATACGGTTCCATGTAGATTTCTGCATAGTCTCAGCATTGAATGATATGCTATCGTTAAGTAGGCTAAAGTAAGCCACCGTCTTAGCATTTTGAATATCTTCAAGTATATATGTGGAAGCCAACATCTCTTTGAGATAGTTTTTTGCATCTTCCACTAAAAAGCCGTTTAAGTCTTCATCCGAACACTTAAACGGCTTTATATCTGTGTCCAGTTCTAACTTGTAGAACTTAAAATCCTTCAAAGTCATGCTATCTATAGAGTAAAAGTAGCAATGGCCTTGAAACGCTCAAATACGCTCTTTGCGTGCTGTTTTGTTTCCTCGCTGACAGGTTTCGCTTCTGCGACATCCATAAGGAAGCGTTCTGCGTCTTTACCTGTTAGTGCAGGAGTCTCTTTAATTGGTCTTGCCATATTATGTACTATTATTAATTATCTTTGCAAAGATAAGAGAAAAATACTGAAGGGACAAATAAAATGACCATTTTTTATGATTTTCAGAATTAACAAACAGTTTATTTGCTTTAAGATGATGGGGTCAATGACTATATAGTTCTCAGAGAAGTCTTTGAAGAAATCCCTGAATTTGTCTATTCCTCTTACCATTTTATTCCTTCAATTAAGTGTTCCAATTCTATTTGCATTCGTTCATCCCTATTGTCATTAAGTGATAAATACAAGGACAGTTTGTCAACGGAATCGCCATCACGTAAGATTTCGGGTGCATATTTCCATATCTCAAGTGTTATGTCGCCGTACTGACTGATATTATTACTATCAATACTCCGAAAGCTCTCTCTGCTTATTGCAAAATGCCCGTTAGCTTCCATTTCTTAATAATGTCCACCCAACATTATATTGTCATAATTTCCTTTATTCTCAAAGCCAAAGCCGCAGTCCCCGTCGACAATGAGAAGTGTGCGTCAAGCCATACTACAAAATCATTATGTTCAAAAATTACTCGATGTTCATCAAAAATGAACATTAAAAAATATTGAACACAAAATAAAGTATTTCTTCAAAAAAGTATGACCTAAAGGGGGGGGCATTTGAAATAAAATTTGTATTTTTGCGATGTATTTAGAAACTTTGATTTGGTCATTTTGTAATCTCCATCATCAAATTGTAGAATACAAGCGTTCTTTTAATAAAAGTTAATGTAATGATGAACGCAACCGTTGAAGGAATGGTTGATGAATAATGGGGGAGAATCCAATGTCCCCCTCACGCAAAAACATGAATTTTAAGTGAGAGTGATTTAGAGGATTTTAACAACGTTTCATCTGCGTCTAAATTCAGTTGTACGAATTAGACAATTAATTGTAAACAAGTAAGTTAAGCCACTACCTAAAAGATAGTAAATGCTTATATTTACTTTTCTCAAAAGTCATAACTTAATAAGGTAATTAACTATAAAAGTCGTGACCCCATGCGGATCACGGAAAAAGGGACTCCTTTGAGTCCCTTTCTTTTTTAAAATCTGTTCGTTTTAGTAATTTAGCTTCCTCAC
>CAYVNW010000056.1:0-3581 GCA_964452915.1 uncultured Bacteroidaceae bacterium
GGGGAGTTCGCCTCGTTGTAAGAGCCGACCTTCACCGAGTCCTTAGGAAAGTCAGTCTTGCCCTTGCAAGTTTGTACGAAGTCAGGCTCCACCTTGTATTGGTTGAACACCCTGAATGCATGAGCCGGAACGCATACCAAGTCATGCTCCTGATAATAATCCCGGGCATAGTCGTTCACGATGAGGGCGGTACGTCCCATATCGATAAACAAATCCTTGTCCGTCTTGTTCATGACCGAGAAACCGACCGGTCCGTCCACGCCCCACAGGTTGTAGCTGACCCTCATGTCATTGTTCTCATAAACCATGTATTGCTCCTCCACCTTCATAGCGTCGGAGCTCACCTCGTAGACCTGATAATAAGTCTGGGTGGTACATGCCGTCATACCTGCCAGTACAGCAACCGCGGCAATTGTTTTTGTGATGACTGTGTGCATAATGTATTATTATTTACGGGTTGTACGTTTAAGATTATGAGAAAGTATCAGTTATGTAGGCAATACTTTTTTATAAGATTTAGTAAACCTGTATTCTCAAAGAAAGCCTCTTGGTCCTTTTTCATCTCACCTTGAATGATATAAAACCCCGTATTGGCATATTCATTGAGCGTCGTCATCAAATCCTTGCAGACATCTTTGACATCAAGATCACCTTTATTTTTTTATCGTTAATCCAATGAGTCAGGTTCATCTTCTGTTGAATCATTGTCAGTATCATTGTCTTTCAAAAAATCCAAAAACACACGAAGGAAGGCAGTCTCATTAAAGAAATAATTAGGATTGGTTTCTAATTTCTCTTGAATGAAATCAAAGCCATAGTTGGCATATTCCTCCATCTTGGTTATGAGATCATCAACAACTTTTCGTTGTGTTATTTCGCCTTTATCCAATGCAATGAAATCGATGTCCGTTCTTGCAATTAAAGCAGCGAACATATATTCGCGCAAGCGTGGGTATTGAGTTCTACCGAGACGTGACTCACCTGTACCCCAGTTAGAGATAGCCCAACCGAAATGTTTCCTTTTTGCTCTATCTTCGATAAGTGGTTTAGTCTTATTACTATATAAGCCAATAAAAAATGCCAAAATAAAAACTTCATACCCTGCTCCATAAATTTTGCCTCTCACTTCTTGATATTGGTTTGTTCCTTTACCATAGTCTGAGAACACACTTATTACAGAGTCTTGATAACGTTCTTCCCATTCGGGGTTACGTTTACCCCAAAGATCATATAATGTTTCCATATTACTTAATTTTTTCGATTGTAGTACGAACTGTTGCCATATTCTTAGGATCAAATCCTTCTGCTTTTTTTATGCGGTAGACTGAGCATGTCAATTTTTCTATCTCTTGAAACCGAACTCTACCTTTGGTAATAAAGTCTTTTGTAACAATGATGCATTGTTTTTGAAGTCCATCTATTACATTGTAAAAGTTCTCTTCTTTAGAATCTCCAAACGAAGAAGTTGCAGCATCAAATATCAATGGATAATCTTCATCACGCTTCTCCTGCGTAAAGTCCGATATAGCAAATAAAATGGATATATACATTATCGTTAGTTGAGAACCTGATGGTTTTTTGACTTCTGAACCATTTGAACTGTATAAACGAATTTCAGTTGAGTCATCAGCCGTCTGACGTAGATGAATTTCACCATGAAAATCACTTGCACTCAGCTGTTCCAAATAGTTATTTGCCTTGTCCTGCATCTCGCCAAGAAAACGTCTAAGGTTCTCTGCTTTTGCATGTGTAAATGCACTGGCGATCTCTTCAAGAGCATGGTGAACATCCCTGTACACCCGTACCTGTGAACTGTCTGGATTTAATTCATCCATCTGTTGTTGAAGTTCAGCCATTTTTTTCTTAAGAGAATCAAGTCTGTTGTTAATTTCCACTAGCCTTACTTCTGCACGACCTTTTTGGTCAAACAGTCCTTTGATATCATTGAAATCATTCTCTAAAATAGCTTCAGGAACATTTCCTGCTTGGATAAGCAAACGTGTTTTATCATCAATCGTATCCTGTATTTGCTTCTCTACTTCTTTTAAATCCCGTGTAAGACGTTCTACCAATTCCATGCGGTCACTGATCTCATGCACAAGTCCGGCAACTTGAGATTCGCTGTAGCCACTCAAGGATGAACTCAGATCGTGCAAAAATCCAATATTATCAGACTTGAATAGTTCTTTTTCTTCTATGCTACTCTTCTGTTTGTTGTTTGCTTCAATTTGAATATGTCTCTTATAATCCTGTAATTTCTGAAACATGAAGTTGTAAGCATCAGATCCTTCTTCTGCGGGGCGTCCGCATACCTTGCATATGTGGTCATGGAGCATTTCTTCCATGGTTTCTTGGTTGGGCAAATACCAAGGAAGTTCTGGTGTGCCATTAACAAGTGCACACTGTATTTCCTTAACAGCCTCCGACTTCCCGATATTTATGGCTTTCTGTCTTTCATAGTTTTTTTCTTGTATCCTTTTTTCTCGACTAATAGAAGCACATTTTTGTTTAAACTCCTGTAGGACACTTGGAAAAGCACATAAAATCCACATCCGATCAAGAAGGGCATGGTTGTAATCTATAGATCCAATTAGAGCCTTTATTTTTGTTCGTTTTTCTTCTTTATTTTTCAACCTGCTCTGTATATCCTTATATCTTTCTGAAGTCTCCTTGTTTGCCTCAAGTTCACTCAACCTTTTAGAAAACACCTCTAATGATGTCATTTTATCTTTTTTATTAGCTTCTTCGATCGTGATCTCTTCAGTCAGCCGATTCATTTGTTGTTCTAAAAATTTTGCTTCTTCAGCAACCTTTTTATCTGATTTCATCTCCTTAAGATAAGCAGTCTTTGCTTTGTTGGCAAAAGATGATGTAAATTCAACAAGATCATCAAACTTTCTAATGTCAGAAAATTTATCAACAAGATTTTTTAGTGCATTTGGGTTTTCAAATACATTAAGATCCGACTCTCCCTTAAACATACTGAAGCGTTGAATGAAGGCATCATAGCATCTGTCAATAATAGTCTTTCCGGTTACGTTTACTCGCTCTGCACCAGAGGTTTCGTAGCCTCTGTAAACTAATGGACCAACTCTAAAGATTTCCTCGCTAACTTTCTCTACAAAAAAAGATTTTTCTACAGACTTTTCGCCATCATGTTCAAAGATCATAGCAACGGACACGTCTTCTTTTTCGCCAATCTCCATTTTAGACTTACGCATTTCCGACATATAGTCAATGTTTCCCTTGTCTATAGTTGTATTGAACAACCATTGCAAAGCATCAAAGAACGTAGTTTTTCCATCGCCATTATCACCGAGGATGAGCGTCAATCCATCAGAAAACTTAAACTTGTTATTATCTCCATAGTAACTACGGAAATTCTTAATTTGTACTTCTTTGATTATCATACGTTGTCAATTAAAAATTTATCTATTTCCTTCCAAAGTTCTTTTTCTGACGCTCCTTCACTTGTACGTTTGATGATTTGTGCAACAGCATTAATAATGTAATTGTCAGAATCAAGAGCTTGTTCTATTGTTGTACTAATATCAGATGGAGTATAATTACCAAACTCCATT
>CAYVNW010000056.1:3681-11631 GCA_964452915.1 uncultured Bacteroidaceae bacterium
CAGCAATACTGCTTGCAACATTTTATTATCGTTGTTTCTTGTCATAATTAGAATAAAGATATATTATAAAATGATAGGATTTCATTTAATTCATTATAAGTATAGTCTGCATTTTCTGATAAAACAGCAAAGTCCCGAACTCTTTTGAGTTCGCTCTTTATTAGACTACGTTCCATACTGTAATTATCATTTCTTGAGTTTACTTGCGGAGCAACAACTAAATCATGGATAATAGCCATATGTTTGTCTGGATGTTTACGCAGTATGCGTCCTCTGCGTTGGATGAACTGTCTTGGGTTTCCTGTGCTTGCACAAAATATGGCCAACTCACTACGAGGCACATCAATTCCTTCGTCCAAACATTTCATTGAGGTAAGTACTTCTATCTCACCTTTTGCATATTTCTCCAAAATCTCATTGCGTTCTTTAATACCAGAGACAAATTTTTTCACTGTAGTGGTCTTGCTGATATCCCGTACAATCTGAGTGTAGGTGTCAATAAGATTATCACAGTAATCATCGTCTCTGATTGTTTCCGTACTGTCGAACATATCTGCCGAGTCATCATCTGGTTTTGTACCTTCAGGAACATAAACTAAGGTGTATTTCAGGTTGCCCATTTCGGCGTATCTTTCCTGAATGATTCGCTGAAAAACCAGTTGTTTCTCATTCGCTTTGTGAATAATTCGTTTACGTTTCAGTAAAAGCTTCATTAGAATGTCATTGTCCTTAGCAAATGACTCCTTTTCAATGTTGTAAAATTTAGCTAGTTGCATAGAAATACGCATATATTCTGCCATCTCCGAATCGTTTAGATGTACAACGTGTGGATAATATTTATATCGGCATAAATACCCTTTATCAATAGCCTCACGCATTGAAAACTCAAAGGTGTATTCATTTTCGCAACCAAAGAAATTCATAATAGCCTGATTGCCTTCATCATCAAATTGTCGTTCTGGAGTGGCAGATAGTCCTATACGCCTTGCAAATTTCACACTACCCAGTCTGTCTAATATTCTTCCTGCTCCCATGTTGTGCGCTTCGTCTGCTATCAGAAGTATCTGTCGTGTTGTATTTCTGCTGAAGTCTACCAATTCACGAAAGATGTTTTCTCTTGCAAAGGATGCATATGTAGCGATAATGATAAATGAAGGCTCATCTCCACTCATTTTAAGGCTTTCCTTTGTCTTGATTCTGTCAAGTTCTGCTTTCCATTGGTTATTTTTGGAACTTATTTTCGTAATATGACTGAAATGAAATTTCTTGCATTCCACTTCCCATTGATCTACAAGTGTTATGGTTGGCACGAGGATGATTGCCTTGTAAAAATTATACTTGTTGTAAATTTGCAGTAGGCAGTTCAGTGAAGTAAGTGTCTTGCCCGTTCCTGTCGCCATTGCAAACAGCCCTTTTTGTTTGACTTTCCATTTCTCATAGGCCTCTTTTTGGTAGTCACGTGGTTCGTCAAATGGAAATCTGGGCTCTTCTGTATGTGACATTTCTATATTATTCTTATTTATCTTCTCTATGATGGCTGTCACTTTATTTCTTGCCTTGTTCAAAACCGTCTGTATATTTGTTGGTAGATTGTCTAACAACTGTTTTGAAATAAAGTTTTGCTCGTCTCGCAACAGTTCGTTAAGATCTTTGTGCGTGAAACTATCAATGATACTTGCTTTCACTTCATCAGCTTTTATATATGTTACACTTTCATCATTGCCAGAGAATGTCTTCTCAAAGTCTTCTGCTATGTCATCTATTTTGTAAATATCTCCTTGCCCATCCCAGTCGCAGAATGCGGTCAGACTTTCCAAATTCTCAATTAAAGCAGTACGCGAGAAATTGCATGAACCATCAAACGCAACTCTATTAAGCCCATCGGAAAAAATACCACATTTGGAATGAGCAATGCCTATTCCTTCTTTTGGAACTACAATCTTTATTTCTAACCTTTCATTCTGTATTAACCAGGCCAAACATTCGAAAAAATGTTGGTTTCTTGCTGACAACGTGCGTTTTACTTCTGCTAGGTTTTGTAGATCAAAATATGGAAGCATGATGCCGGCCTCACCGACCATAATAGCTTGCTGGTCTTCAATTGACAAGACATCATTGATAATCATTCTCATCCTTCCTCCGTTATACAGGAAAGCGGCAAAGCCGTCAGACAGAATATTGATAGCGGAAGAGGAAAAGAAACCTAACTTAATATCAAACTGTGTAGCATTACAGAGAGCCTCAGAGAAGAAACCTAATGGTTCCCACGTTGAACGAGACTTGAATCGTCTGCTTTCTGGCCATAATACGTCACTTTTCAACATGATACAATACTTATATAAAGCAGTTTGCGCACATTATCTCATCACCAAATATGTCAACGAGAGTTGTGCCTTTATTTTGTTTCTTGTTTTCTTCTTGTCGTTTTATAACATCAAGTTTTATCTGACGGATGCGTTCTGGTTTTACAAGGTCGTCAAGGCTTTCGCCTTGGTTCCATGTGTATCCGTCTTTCTCGAACGTCATCGCTTTCTTAAATAAGTCGGGATGTTGCTCATAGAGCCAAATCCACTCTATCTTTTGTTGGTAGAAACAGAAATAACACCCACTACGGCTTCTGCAATATGTACCTTTCTTTCCGTCAACCTCAAAAGGAATTTCCTCATAGTACTTTGGAACTCCGACTCCGCTCTCTCGTAGCAGACGAAACACATCATCCTTAACTATGACATCCTCATTGTCAAGCAATGGGAATTCTTCTTCTGTCAGTTTGCCTACAGGATAATCCGTAGTATGCAGATAGTTGAAAACTGCATGATTGAACATTTTGACATCGAAGTCAAGCAATGCATGTAGCTTCTTAGAGTAGTAGAACTGCTTGGTTATCGGTCTCTTAACCACTTCCATCAAGTCCTCTTTCATGAACCCGTCGGGGCAGAGCTTGTCGTATATGTCTGTTATCTTACTGAGATTTTCATTGTGAAGGAACTTGTTGACGACATCAAGGCTCCATATGTTTTGACGAAAAGGAAAGATGGACTGGATGTTTGACTTTGACGAGATATAACCGTCACGATCTTCATCACCTCTGATTCCAACATATGATATAGCCATGTCGTCCCCTACGAACTTCTCGAATTCGTCAAGTTTCATCTTCTTTGTACACCACCTTGCCTGCGGTGATGGAAGAAACCCTCCCATGGATTTAAGAAAATGCTCGAATGGAGTCGGCTCAGGGCTGCCTTCTGCTGCGCGTAGTCGTGTTATATGTCCCAAATAAGCTTGCAGTCGATCTATGAGCAATTCTGTTTCAGCAAGTTCACATCCTGTGTCTGAATTGTAGTATTCAATTTTCAGATTAGGATATTTCTGCTTCAGATAGATTGCTAATGCTGCACTATCCTTGCCGCCCGATATTCCAAGTATTTGTCTTATTTTCATTTGTTTAATCGTTCTTTCAACATACGCAGGAGTGTCGCTACTGCCAAATCGTCGTTTCCGTCAAGCACGGCATTCAATTTAGCTTCAAGCTGCTCCGATTTCTTTTTATCCCTACCCTGTAGATGGATCGTCTGTGGCTTGACAACATTTCCGTCTGCACTTACAAGGTCGAAGGAATAGAACTCATCGTTATAGTCTAATTTAACCTTAGATATTTCGACATATTTTTCACATTCCTTGAAAAGTTCTATCAGTTCGTCTATCAGCTTTTCTTCTTGATTATCGCGTAAACGCTCAAGAGGTTGATCAAGTGCAACATAGCATATTGATTGATACCATTCTGTACGATTGTCAAACTCTGCCATGGCATGATTGTAGAACTCTTTTAACCTGTTGGTTAACAGAAAAGTCTTTACTGCTGATAACCGTTGACGAACATCTAAGATATACTTATTGTATTCGTATGATGACAGGCCAAGCATTTCTACAAGCCTTTGTTCAATCCTGTCTATGAGTTTATTATAACAGCTGCGTAGTTCCTTAACAGCACGGTTAATTATATAGGCATACTCTTTTGCAAACTGTTCGCTGTTCTTTGCTTCTTTATCATATCCGAGAGCTTTCGGTAAGTCTTCGAGGAAAGTCTTTTCTGGGTCTTTGGCTTTAGCGATAATGTCACGGAACTTCCTCGTCTCTTCATGGTCGAACTTGTTTGTATGCTTGACATAATCGTTTAATTGACGATTATAGAAGAAAAAAAATGGTCTTATGGTGTCAATGAGCTGATTGCTCTTTATACCGCCAACAGCTTCAAGGTTGACAAACTTCCTGTACTGGTTGAAGAATTCCATCTTTACTCCTGAAACATCAAACGCCTTTACTTGATACTCGCTTGGATGCTTTTGTAGCAATTCAAAGAATTCAATGTTTATTTCTGGGATGTATGCACCATTATTACCATATAGCGAATAGTCCTGACGTTTTATATATAAATATGTAGGAATCCAAAAGTCAAGAAATCCAGCTTTTAATTTATATGGTTGCGTAGACAACTTCTTAATGAGTTCGGAAATCTTTCGAGGTTTGTTGGTCGTCGATTTAAGGAATTCCTCACATGCCACCCATAATGTTTCTATTTCATTGTTGGATGGCTTATCCATAAATGCGCCATCAACAAACAATCCTGTGTTCTTTAGCAAAGAGTAATAAACCGTCTTTTCAGGAGGAAATTTGTCTTTATCAAATCCCAAATCAAGCTTATCGCTGTCTTCTACGAGCGCATGCAAGTATTTGACCTTTGCACTAGATATTGAGCTGCTAAGTTTGTTCTTATTGAACAACTCATTTTTCATTATGGGTGTAAGTTTATATACTTCGTCACACACTTTTGAAAGAAGTATGTTGAAGTCTTTTTGCGAGTGAATATATACTTCTTCCCCTTTGTAAATCCATGAGACTTTATTAGAGAAGTTGAAAAGATTGTCGTGTATGGCCTTGTTTAATTGTACTATCTCATAGTCGTGAAGATTGTTGATCTCATTGACAGCCACACGGTCAGATTTGTCAATTAACACATGTTTTAGGATGTAATCGTATTTGTCTATATTGTACAAGTGCTCGACAATTTCATCAGTGTTATTGAAGTAAGCGAAAATTATAGCATGTTCGATTTCCGCACTCAATTGCAAAATTTGCTTTTTATAACCGTTTTGTGAAGAGTATATAAGTTCTATGTAACCGTCAATATCTCCTGTCGGAATGATGTCAACAGCATTATCCAATATGATATATTTAAAGAATCGTGGAGTGCCACGATGATAATATGTCGCCTTAGCCGGCGCGACTTCTTTCTTAAAGAATTCACGCAGTTCGTCAACATAGGCGATAGGGCGGCTGACTATCATTCCAGCTTTAGATATTTCCTCCTCAATATTAACGTCTGTTCCTTCAAATAACACCAGTCGTTGCTTGTACTCTGCATATCTGATTATTTTGAAGTGCTCAAGTGCACTTATAATTTTGTCTGCCTCATAGATATCCAAAGCGTTCATTGCATAGCTTGTCAATTGCTTTTGGTTAAATATGAATCCTGCGGTTCCAAATAAATTAAGGATACCAATAACTTTGACAAGTTTGATGGCATCGACCATCTCATCTTTGTTTTCCCAAGCTTGCCCTTCAACTCGTTCAATAGCCATTCGCATAGCACTCCAGTTCATTGCATCTGCATTTGCATCTTTCAAATAAGAGTAGAAATTATAGGCTACATAGTCATAAACTTCTTGTAGATTGTAGGTTAGATGATTCTTAGGCACGAATGAACTGATCGCATTGTTCCCTTGTGCATTGAGAAACGTGAACAGAGAACGTTCGTTCTGTCCATAACGTTGTATTGCCTGAGTTATGCAAAAGACAGCGAATGGGTCAAGAGGGTAAAGACTTTTTGTAGTGCTAAAGTCCAATCCATCGGACACAAACTTGGTCTCTTTGGCTAAATCATATATTTTCTTGAAAGGTCTCTCATCGGTTATATCATGTTTCTCTCCGCTTTGCTTAGCGGCAAGATATAGTATTTGTTCGACGGGCTCAACAAAGACCACTTCTTGAAATCGTCCTTTGACCTTTGTCCATTCGTTGCGTTGCTCTTGGTTCAGTCCTTTAGCGTATGCGCTGAAATTCTGATGAAGAGTTGTCAACAATAGCATGTTTCGGGTAGGAACATTTACAAATTCTGCTAACTTCTGCAGAAAATAGAGTTCGCTTTCGGGAGCTTTCTTTGCTGCATGTTCTAGTACCTTGCCAAACTCGTCAATCATTATAACAAGGAATCTACCTTTGCTCTTTAACTTGTTGTAGTAATTACGTAGTGAGTCAATCACACTTTCTGTATTTCCCTCAACATTCAACCTTCGTGCAAGTAATAATGCAAGACTTTCATAATCACCGACAATATCTAACACTTCGAATTGTTGTTTATTAGACAATACGCTCGTGTTCGGTATCAGTTTCTTATTTGCACCTTTGTCAAGCAAATCTTCCTTCAGAGCAATCAAGAAGCTCGACTTGCCTGTTCCGTATGTGCCAATTATAGTGTAACTATGAATCCCTGCTTGGAATCCATTGACAATACTCGCAGCTGCTTGTTGGGCATTTGGTGTGGCAATATATTGACTGCTGTCTGTGAACCCTGCTTCTATATTTGCTGAAAGACTAATTTTCTTCATTATGATAGTATTGATCGAGAATTATTTCGGGTTCTATATCTTTAATTATTTGGAGTTGACGGACTCCAGCGACATCGCTATAATGTAAATTCTCCGGATATTTTTCACTCGCTCTCTGCAAGATCGCTATTGTTTCCATATCGCTCATGCAAAAAACAAGACTCAAATCCTGTAATGATGAAAAGGGAACGCTTCGATCATTGCCAGCCCATTTTAAAACGGTATAAACGTACAGGTCAATAGGGATATTTCTTTTCCCCTCGATGTTAAACTGATAGGTTTTCCCCTCGTCAGGTGTTCGAAGTAAATCGAGATCTAGTAATAAAGATGTATACTCTTCGAATGTATGTGTCGTTATTGGCTGAGCATAGCTTTGTAATAATACTCCGACATCTTTCTTTACAGTATTCTCATTGAACATCTTTGCTTTTTCAGCTTCGATCATGTATCTTCTAATGGTGTTTACAAATTGTTGGCGTGTAAATTCTTTGCGTTCTTTTTGAAGTCGCATGAAAAGCCAGTTATATATGGTTGCCTCTCCACTTGTAACAAGAAAAAAATGAAGGAGCCATAGAGTTCCGAGGTCTTCTATGAAAGGATCCTTTCCATCTTGATCATTAAAAATATAGTGAGCCATTGGAGTCAATTCGTCATTGTTGGTCATCGTGAATGAACGTAACCAATAGCGTATTGATGATACCATGTTTTTACCAACACCCAATTTTACAACAGCGTCGGCATCATTGAACTTATATTCATTAACCAAAAAGTCATATCCTTTCTTGAGCCATAAAGACTTGCAGGTAAACGACTCATGGCCGGAAAAAACATATTTTTCAGTCATTGTGGAAGGGACTAATTATTATGTTTGTTTTTAGCCATTGGAAAAAATAAAGAAAGCGTATCTTCATCTGTCCACTTTCACAACAGGCCGTCCCTTCCACAGTTAGCCAACCAAGAAAGTTATCAGAAGAGATACGCCTATGAAAGGCGAATCTTACTTCTTCAGCTTCTTGGTTTATATATTGTTGTTTGGAAGGGACAATTTGTCGTGAAGCCTTCAGAAATTAGATATTGCTATCCTATTCCACCAATAAAGTTTGATAGTCGGTTTTTGACCTCGTACCAACCGCAAAAGTAAACAAAATAAATTGAATAGAAAAATATTTTTGGGAAAATGTTGTGAGTAGGATGTGATTATATGTGTAATACACGGAGAATCGGACTTAAGCGGTGGCCCTGCATGAGGATGACCGGCAAAAGGCACGGTCACAACATCGGGATG
>CAYVNW010000057.1:0-10806 GCA_964452915.1 uncultured Bacteroidaceae bacterium
TTAATATAAATCCCCAACGATATTAATATCAATCCCCAACGATATTAATATCAATGCCAAAACATATTAATATAAACGGCCAACGATATTAATATCAATGCCAAAACATATTAATATAAACGGCCAACGATATTAATATCATCTGACGGGGAGTGACTTTACCTTGACTTTACCTGAATTTACTTTACACTCTTTGTACTTGTTTACTGATTTGCTTTACTTAGTCTTTAACATTTTACTGATTAGCTTTACATGATGGCATCCTCTTTACTTATTCGCTTCGCAGATAAGCGGCAGTGCCTCTCCGTCATACACTTCTCATCACGTTCGTCGGAATGACGGGGAGGAGGACAGTCGTCGGAAAAGGTACAGGAGCCTCGGTATGAAAAAAATAGCGAGATGTTTAGCTATATCCTTGTCCGCTGCTTTAAAGCTGTACCGTGAGTCTCACCTTGCCTCTGATGTCTGTGCTTGAGCTGCCGAGGTATATGGTGAAAGTGCCTGGTTCGAGTGTCCATGTGTGACTTGACTCATTATAGAATTTCAAATCGTCGTCGGTGATAGTGAATTCAACTTGTTGGCTTTCACTTGGCTTGAGACCTATTTTCTTGAAATGTTTCAACTCTTTGACAGGTCGTAGTACTGATGATTTGTCGTCACCTATGTATAGTTGTACAACTTCTTTACCTTCCACGTTCCCCGTATTGGTGACATTTACAGTGACAGTCCTTCCGTGTATTGTTGGTTTGCCATACTTGAAGGTGGTGTAGCTCAGTCCGTGTCCGAAAGGAAATAGTGCCTGTATGTGTTTTGTATCGTGCCAACGATAGCCAACCAATATGTCTTCCTTGTACGTCACGGTGCCATTGATTCCTGGGTATGATTCTTCCCCAAACGACATGGCTGCATTGTCCTCCAAACGTACGGGGTAGGAGAATGGAAGTTTTCCGCTCGGACAGACTTTGCCCGTGATTATGTCGGCAATGATGTCGCCTGCGTCACTGCCTAAGTACCATGCATGCAATATTGCAGGCATACGTTTTACTGCCGGCAGTTCTATGGCATTTCCACTCATTAAAACGAATATGATATTGGGGTTGGCATTAAGCAATGCGTCTATCAATTCGTTTTGCCCATACGACAGTCCCATGTCGTAGCGGTCACTATTCTCACAATCTTGATGGTCTTCTTTGTTGAGTCCGCCAACATATATGATTATGTCAGCGTTCTTTGCCGCCTGTACGGCCTCGTCTCTCAGCCGGTCTGTCAGCTTGCGGTCTGTCGAGTAGCCGTGGGCGTATGTTATTTTGTTTCCAAACCGGTTTTGCATGGCAGTAAGTACGGTCGTCTCGTGTTGTGGATTGAGTTCCGATGACTGTCCGCCATGCGACAGTATTCGTGTTGCATTGTCACCAACAATGAGTATGTGCTGCAGACGGGTTGCTTCGAGAGGAAGCAGTTTTTTCTTGCCCGCTTTTTCATTTTTCAACAAGACTACTCCTTCACTTCCCACAGCTTTGACTAAATCGGAGTGTGCAGAAAAGTCTTGGTTGCCGAATCCGTAGTTGCGGTCCATTGCCGTGCGGTAGATAAGGCGAAGTATGTGTCTGACCTTGTCGTCTACGGTTGACAGCGGGAATGTTCCATCACGCAATCCTTTCAGATAATCATTGCCCAAGTAAGACTCGTTGAATCGGAAATCCTTGGCTTTGATACCTTTGTCTGGTCTTTGTGATGTGCCCATCTCAATGTCGAGTCCGTTTAGAACAGCTTCCTTAGTGTTGTGTGTGCCGTCCCAATCGGATAGTACAACCCCATCAAACCCCCATTCGTTGCGGAGTATGTCGATGAGTGTATAGTGGTTGTGGCAACCATGTGTGCCGCGTATTTTATTGTACGACCCCATTAGAGCCCATACTCCGGCTTCTTGTACAGCTGCCTTGAAAGCAGGCAAGTATATTTCTCTTAAGGCGCGTTCGCTGACTTCCACATTGATGGTCCAGCGATTGGTCTCCTGGTTGTTGAGGCAGAAGTGCTTCACACAACTGGCAACCCCGTTCGATTGTACTCCTTTGATATATGGTACACACATGCGTGATGTGAGGTACGGGTCTTCGCCCATATATTCGAAGTTACGTCCGTTTAGCGGTGTGCGGTAAATATTGACGCCTGGTCCGAGCATAACATTTTTGTTTCTGTAACGTGCCTCCTCACCAAGCGCTTTACCATATTTGAAGGCGAGGTCTTCATTCCATGTAGCAGCCAGACAGGTGAGGGTGGGGAATGCTGTGCACGAGTCGATTTCCCAGTTGGCATGATTCCAGTCTGCCCAGTTCATCTCGTAGCGTACGCCATGGGGCCCGTCGGATGTCCACAATCCGGGGATACCAAGCCGTGGCACACCCCATGAGTAAAATTTTCCGGCTGCATGGCACATCTTCACTTTCTCCTCAAGAGTCATTCTGCTAAGGGCATCCTCAATCCGTTGGTCTACAGGCTTAGTGTCGTCGAGATATACAGGGAGCTGTTGGGCACGCATAGGTATGCATGTCATTATCATAATAATGGGAATCAGAATCTTGTTCATAAGTAATATCTTTATTTCTGATGCAAAGGTAAACAAATTACAGCAGATGTATGTAGTCACAAGTGCAAAATATGGAAGAAAACATGAAAAATTCCGGATGTACTGTGGCTGATACCAAATAAATTTTGTATCTTTGCAAATAATTATGAAGATTAGGGAAATAATAGATGCCCTTGAAGACTTTGCACCTTTGGCCCTGCAAGACGGATTCGACAATGCCGGACTGCAGCTTGGACTGACAAAGGATGTAGATGCTACAGGGGTATTGTTGTCTTTAGACGTCACTGAAGAGACAATAGACGAGGCTATAAGTCGTGGTTGCAACATGGTTGTCAGCCACCATCCATTGCTGTTCCATCCTGTAAAATCAATTACAGGCAAGGATTATATTGAGCGAGTAATCATCAAGGCGATCAAGAACGACATAGTTGTCTATGCGGCACATACGAATCTTGACAACGCTCCTCATGGGGTGAACTATCGCATAGCTTCGAAACTCGGACTTACCGAATTGAAATGGCTGGAACCAAAGGACGGTACTGATGGAGGTAGCGGACTGGTTGGCAGTTTGTCTGTCCCAACAGACAAAGAGAACTTCATAGGTAGGGTTAAACAGTTATTTGGCGTGGAATGTGTCAGATACAATGATTGGAAAGGACTGTATGTACAGCGGGTTGCTGTGTGTGGCGGTGCCGGAGCGTTCCTGGTTCCTAATGCTTTATCAGCAGAAGCTGATGTATTCATAACTGGAGAAATAGGCTACCACCGTTTCTTTGGCTATGAAGACAAAATGCTATTGATGGAAATCGGACATTATGAAAGTGAGCAATACACGACTGAGATATTTAGGGAAATCATAAATGGGGCAGCTCCAGAAATACCAGTGTATGATACGAATCTGAGGGTGAATCCTATATTCTATAAATGACTGTAAGAACTTGTAGTAAATAAGAATATTATAAATATTATATAAAGAATAAAAAAATGGCAAAGAAAAAATTATCTCCAAGCGAGCTGTCGGTAGAGGATAAATTGAAGAACCTCTATCAGTTGCAGACTTATCTGTCACAGATTGATGACATTCGTACGTTACGTGGTGAACTTCCGCTTGAGGTTGAGGACCTTGAAGACGAAGTTGAGGGATTTAAAACACGTATTGAGCGCACAAATGGTGAGATTAAAAATTTAGGAGAAGACGTAAACCAATTTAAGAACGACATTGAAATAGCGCGGAAAAAAATCGCTACTTATCAGGAGCAAATTGACAATGTGCGCAACAACCGTGAGTTTGATACTCTGAACAAGGAAATTGAGTATCAGAATCTCGAAATAGAATTGTGTGAGAAAAAAATCCACGAAGCAAAAGTAGCTGAACAAGCTAAACAAAATTTGGTGGAAGAGAGCAAGCAGTTGCTTGAAGAACGTTTGCAAGACTTGGATGTCAAAAAGAATGAACTTGACGAGATTGTCGCTGATACAAAGGATGAGGAAGAGAAACTCCGTGAAAAAGCAAAGAATCTTGAAATGTCGATAGAGCCTCGTCTGCTTCAAGCGTTCAAACGTATCCGTAAGAACAGCCGTAACGGATTGGGCATCGTGTATGTGCAGCGTAACTCGTGTGGAGGTTGCTTTGCACAAATACCTCCTCAGCGTCAACTTGATGTTCGTATGCGCAAGAAAATTATTGTGTGTGAGTACTGTGGACGTATATTGATTGACCCAGAACTTGCCGGCGTAAAGCCTGACAAACCGGAAGAGGCTCCAAAGAAGCGTCGTTCGACACGTAAGAAAGCTACAGAAGAGCCGACTGACGCTAATGCGGAAGCTTAAATAAGACATAAACTTGGATGTATATGTGCCCCCACTCACTCTGCTTCGTAAGCAGAATGGATGGGGGCTATTTGTGACGTATGGTAGTCACCATGGCAGAACAGGCAAATTGGCATATAATTTGCTGTAAGGTAAATGAAATAAAAAACATTATGTGATATGGCAAAGTTTATAGATTATTATAAAATAATGGGTATTCCGAAAGACACTCCGCAATCTGAAATAAAGGCAGCTTACAGGAAACGTAGCAAACAGTTTCACCCTGACTTACATCCAGACGATCCAAAAGCAAAAGCTAAGTTCCAATTGCTGAATGAGGCTTATGAAGTGTTGAACGACCCTGACAAACGTGCCCGCTACGACCAGTATGGTGAAAATTGGGACAAGGTTAATAATGGCGGGTTCGGAAGCCAGACCGGAGGCGATCCGTTTAGTGGAGGCTTCAATCCGTTTAGCGGTGGAGGCAATCCGTTTGGCAGCGGACAAGGAGGTGAGACGTATGAGTTTAACTTCAATGGAGGTGAAGGATTCTCTGACTTCTTCTCACAATTGTTTGGAAGCGGATTCAGCAAAGCGCGTACGGCACGCAGTCGTGCCCGTACAGCACCGGCAGAAGCCAATGCAAGTATAAGCATTGATATGTACACCGCTATTCTTGGTGGTGATGTCATCATACAGTCGGACAACGAGAAATTGAAGCTGAAGTTGAAACCAGGAACTCAACCAGGTCAGAAGATGAGGCTTAAAGGTAAAGGTACAAATGGAGGTGACCTTATACTTACAATCAATGTTACTCTTCCTACCAACTTGTCGGAACGTCAGAAACAATTGTTGATGGAGATGAGAAACAGTTGATTTCATAATCAGAAATAAAAAGCAGCCATGTTGTGAATTTCGCAACATGGCTGCTTTTGTAATATGACTATATATATCAATTACTTTACATATACTTTTTTTCCATTAACTATATACATGCCCTTTGAAATCTTGCTGACACGACGGCCTGATATGTCGTAGATGTCATCTGAGTCCTTAGAATCGTTTTGTATGTAGTCAATGCCTGTGGCGTCGCCGACAGATAAATCTGCTTCAACGTCATCTATATGTACAAGAGTAGCATCGTAGAGTGATGCGTAAATATTTGTAAAGTCAACTGTCTCGATTGCGCGTGAGGCGTTATCGTTGGCTTTAAGTGTCAGCAACATCAAGCAACCTCCCGACTTAACCAGCCGCTTGCCTGTCTGTGAATGGAGCATCAACCGATAAGTGTTGTCAGACAACTCCGACATAGTTACCGCATGGCTGTTAGAAGCAAGCTCGCCTGCTTGAACGTCAACCATATTTATGCCCTCAGGTAACTTAACATCGAACTGTACATTCATCACATCATCAGCAAAAGCTTTCATGTTGACTGCCAATATGGTTATGTCGCCAGCGTTGATACTTGTGTTGTCAGCACCGAATCCATAGTTGTCAAGTGACTCCTCAGTTTGTGCTTTGTGTACAATGACCGATTTAGCTGGTGATTCGTTCTTTATAAGATATACAAGCGATGTAAGGTCGGCAACATCTGCCATGCCGTTGCCATTGAAATCACCGAGTTCAAGGTTGAATGCACCATCGTCGGTCTTCATAATCAAACTTACGAGGGCTGTGTAGTCGGTCACGTTGACTAATGAGTCTGTATTGACGTCACCCATAGCAAATTCAAATGTATTTGGCTCTAAGTGAGGCTGAGAATAGAGAACGTCGTATGATGAGATGCGATTGGATTCGCCGATAGTTGGCACATCCATTACATAAGTGGCTGTTCCACCGTCAGGATATAGTCCTACAGTCTGTTTGCCATTGTGCTCACAGTATTCCAATGTATCAGCCCATGACTCGTCCTCAGCTGTAAGGAGTACTATACCGCCTTCAGATGCGAGTTTGAACGACGTATGGAGTTCTGTCTGTGCGTCCACTTTGTCGCACCATACGACAAGATAGCCGTGTGCCGGAATTTGTGTATTAATGGTTCCACTCGGTATCTGGTACTTGTAAGGCTTGCTAAGGTTGTCACTCACATACATGCCAGCGACATCTACAGTCGCATTAGTAGTATTATAGAGTTCAATCCAGTCGTGCCGCTTTCCATAATCATCGACGTAGATGTCATTTGCCGCACTTACTTCATTTACCTTGACCGGTGTGACGTGTTGCGCTATAAGTTCATCTGCGTCAATTGCCTTATACTCTGCAACAATGACGTGTGATCCTGTGGATGGTATGGTGTATTCAGCGTCGGTTGATACATAGCTTGTAGCATCTGTGGAAGAGGAACTGGTCACTGTGATGCTTGCATCCCACCATGCGTCGGACGAGCGAAGAGTACAGTTGTGCAATTCCACAGCAATTACGTTAGTACCCTTTTTCAAGAACGACTTATCGATAGTCATGGTGCCGTAGTGCGGTGTGTCGGCTTCGTACCATGAACTGTTAAGGTCTTGTGATAGGGTGGAGTAGGTTGCACCCGAATAGAGATGATACGAACCTATTTCGTTTCCATTGACGTATGCTATGATTGCGTCGTCAGCTTCGTAGTTAAGGGTGTATGTCTCATTGTCAGCAGGGTCCGAATCGAGATTGAAAGTCTTGCGGAAATAATAAGTCGACGTACGATTACTTGTATTGGTTCCCCAATCAAGTTGTGTGGTTGCTGATGCCATATACTTACCTGTATTCCCATAACCAAATGGAGCGGTTCCCTGACTCCAGTCATTTTCTGAATAATCCTCAAGATTCCATCCCGTATTGTCGAGTGATCCCTGGTCATAGTAGTTCCATGTGTCGGTAGTGGAGAATAGAGTCTTAACAGTACTGCTGGTTTCTCCTGCATCCTTCCATCCGGCAAACTTGTATCCGGCAGGAGCTTCTGCCTTTAGAGTGACAGGGGCAAAAACATAACCATTGAATTTACTCTTAGGAATCTCCATGTTGTTATAAGTAATACGTCCGTTTTCCACATTTGAGCTAATCTGTACGCTTTGTGCCTCTGTGGACGAGAGTCCGAATGTCGAGTAATTTTTCATCATGTTGATCATGTTTGACTTGAATTTGCCAGTAATCGAATTGATGATAGTGTTGGCAAGGCTTGTTGCTGAATGCCCTTCCCATGAGAGTGCCGTGTTGATGTTGTCGGCCATTGCCGAGACAATGTTGCTGATTTCTGTCTCGTCACCGAATACACATCCTCCGACAAGGCAATAAGTATCGATAAACTTCTTTTTAAACTCTTCATTCTTCAACATGTTGAGGAATATTGTTACCATTTCCACTTCTGCGTAAATACTGGTCCAATTATACTCAGGGCGACTATAGAAGCGATACCACTGCTTTCCGGCGAAGTCATTGAATATGTTGTTGCCTGACAAAGTGACACAATTGTCGAGATCGAACACGATGAAATGGAATTTACCGTCGGTTCTGCCCTTGAATGCCTTGAGGTTGTTATGAGGCCAGTCCCAGTCGTTAAGGAAGAACTTATAAGCCATATAGTTTACGTAGTCGTCAATATCCACCATGTCGCATATCTGCTGATAAGTAAGCGCATCCGAAGCATTGGCAGACAGACTGTACCATTGATTGAATGCGTCTTTTGTTC
Organism: uncultured Bacteroidaceae bacterium; assembly: GCA_964452915.1. Classification (GTDB taxonomy): domain Bacteria; phylum Bacteroidota; class Bacteroidia; order Bacteroidales; family Bacteroidaceae; genus Colivivens. The sequence goes on from CAYVNW010000057.1 coordinate 8,061, forward strand.
CTGCTGTCTGCACGTAGCCAGAATCGACACTCATTTCAAATGCGTCGATGTCGTCAGTATCAATGCCGTAGTTTGCATAGGCGTAATGCTTGTTGCTGACTTCGCGCATATTGAGCATGGCAAGGTATGAGCCGTTGATGAACACGTGTACTGGTTGGTAAGCCTGGAGGTTAAGTCGGAAGCCCGATTGCCGCGCTATCTCCTGAAGGGCGGCGTCCTTGATTCGTGTCTGGTTATAATTGTCGTTACCTCCGTTACGGAACAAAAGGCTCTTGTTTTTTATGTGTGACTTGGTGTCAAAGAACGGATATATCATATCTTTGACTCCGTATAGCTTCTTTGCCTTTATCTTAAACGAGCGAGGCTCATACTTGCGGCTCCAGCCTCCGTTGATGCTGAAGTTAGTCTCCTGGTTGAACACGACTTCCTCGTCCTTCATGTACTCAAAGTTTACAGGACGGTCCCACTCCATGTTGAAGTTACGCTTTGTCGCATCCTGGTTGGCTGTCTTGCCGTTTGTGCCAGTGACATACACTCCTATCTTGTTGTCGTACAGGTTTTTAGGATTGGTTACCACTGACACGACAGGGAAGTAGTAGTCCTTGTCTTTGAGAATGTATGAACGGGTGATGACCTCACTTGGCAGGTAGCCGTCTCTAAATGCGCGGAAACGGTATGTGGTTGTCTTGCTCACTTTGAATGATCCATCAGAACTTTCCGTTCCGTTGGTCAGGGTAGGAGTCGTGCCGTCGGTGGTGTACATGAGGGTCGAGCCTGCCGGCTTGCTGACGTTGACATTTAAACTGCCGGTGAAGAGCCTACCATCGAGATTTACTGTAGGTGCTTCGATCTGTTCGTCCGCAAACGTGCTTGTTGCGTTTGTTGCCGTGGGTGTAGGGTCAGCGGTGTAAGCCCATGTACTGCCTCCGTCGGTGGTACGTGCGTATGAAGCACGATGTATGGCGGCAGGATATGTTTGACTGGCAATCAAGTTCCCGGCATCATCGGATATGTAGATCGTTCCACCATCGGCATCAAGTTCCATGTTTACTTGTGTATTAGTCCAATTATCACCAACGTCCTTGCGTGTGTCGGCATGTTCGAACCATAAAGTCAAGTAGCCATGAGCAGGTATGCTACCAACTTTAAATGGGAGCATAGCCATCTTCAGACTGTCGGGGTTGTCGCTCACCCAATAATATCCCACACTGGCAGATTGGTCGCTTGGGTTATACAGCTCTACCCATGAGCCGTAGTTCCACGACGGGTCGACAAACATGTCAAGGTTCGCCACCATGATCTCGTTGATTATCAATGACGAGGCATTAGCTCCGTTGTACACTATATTTACTGTACACTGAGCTTCTGCGTTGCCGTCTGATGATGTAGCGGTAATTGTTGTCGTTCCTCTTTTTAAGCAAGTGATGAGACCTGTCTGATCAACAGTGGCTACAGATTCATCGGAACTGCTCCATGTACATTTCTTATAAGTGGCGTTGGTAGGAGAATAACTTGCATTCAATTGAAATGTCTCACCAATGTTTAACTCGACAGAAGAGGAATTCAATGTGACCTTTGACACATTGACCAATTCGCCATAGTACTCCAACTTCCAATCGTCGAGACAAGTCCAATCGTAGGCAATTGTAGAACTCTTTCTGATGCCTATGGTCAACTCACCGTCACTTCCTACTTCAATCTCTACGCTGTTGTCGTAATAGCCCGCCTCGAACCAGTAGTGTGCGGCATCCATGTTGTTTGGTATATAGTAAGAACCTCCGACTATGCTTGTGCCACCCCCAAGACTATTTTCAAGAGCCGCACTCGAATCTAACACTATCGGTACTGACTGATTGCCGACAGAGGAAGAGGCATAGAGGTAAGCATGCTGGTAGGATGATGGGTCACCGCTTGTGTAGTGGTTATAATCGTCGAAAGGTAAACCGGAGCGGTAGAAAGCCTTAAGGCTCAATCTGTATTTACCGGCATTAAGTCCTGTGATCGTTTGGTAAGTGTCATAGGTCTTATTGTAGTGCTCAGCATTCTCGATTGGGTTATAACTTCCGAATGCAGTTCCCGACCATCCTGTACTGAGATCATTGTCAACGAAACTCGGGTTGACAATAAACTCATCGGTAACGTCTATCCATGTAGATGCCGCATATGCGCAGCCCGCAGACATTACCATCAGAACTGTAACCAAAAAAACTCTAAACTTTTTCATTAGTTTCTACTTATATAATCATATATCGCAAGTACATCTTGTGTATCGACATTTCCATCATTATTAACATCCAATGTAGAATTTACTTCACCAGTAGCGGCACTTTGCATGAAATTGTAGACATCAAGTACGTCTTGCGTATCGACAAGACCATCATGGTTAACGTCTTCTTTCGCAAATGCAGGGTTAGCTTCAAATGTTCCTGTAATCTCAACATTATGTGACGGCATGGTAGCAGGTGCTTCACTCCATCCTGAGAATGTGTATCCTTCTTTCTCTAGTTCTGCAATCAATGTGATTGCCTCACCATATTTAATGTTGTAAGAAGCATATTCCGTGCCGTCGACAATGTAAGTAAGTTTATAGCTGTTTATGCTGAAAGTACCATTTATTGTCACGTCTTTAGCCGGCATGGTGGCAGGAATAGTGGTCCATCCTGAGAATGTGTATCCTTCTTTTGTAGGAGCATTCAGCGCAGTTATAGCCGTTCCATACGCAACGCTTGTTGAATTGTATTGAGTG
>CAYVNW010000058.1:0-10447 GCA_964452915.1 uncultured Bacteroidaceae bacterium
CGCCGACCCTCTGCTTGTAAGGCAGATGCTCTGAACCAGCTGAGCTAAACGCCCTAACGATTATTGTCTTTATTATGTCGGGATGACACGACTCGAACGTGCGACCCCTTGGTCCCAAACCAAGTATACTACCAACTGTACTACATCCCGTCTTTTGATGTATTTCTCAAAAGCGATGCAAAGTTACAACATTTTTGGAGACTGACAAACTTTTTACGGACTTTTTTCAACATATTTCTTTAGTTTCTATGTTCGAGGGGGTGAATTACACTGTTTAAGTCAAGCTAAGTAAACATATTACAATCTTCAAGCGGCAACATATACCTTATAATGATGGTTAGACAGATTCATCACCTTGTCGCCTTGTGTTAGCTGCCATATTCGCTTTTTCTATACTGCAATCATACTATGTCGTAGTGCGTTTGCTTTTGCGTCCAGCCTTTGTTGGACGTAAAACGAATGCAACATCATTGGACGCATAAGCACACTGGAGCCGAGAGCAGACCAAAGGAGACGGTTATCAGGAAGATACCCATACCGTCATCCCGAGGCGCGAAGCCGAGAGGATCTTCATAGCGGTACCATAGTACAGCATCATAGCACTATCATAGTGCAATGAGAATGCGTTCGGCCGAAGACTCGACATGACGAAAAGTCAACGACCATCAAAAACTACATGACACGTACCGACACAAAAAAAGGTGTGACCAAAGCCACACCTTAATTTTATTGTGTCAATATATGATGTTATTTCAACTCAATGACAGCACGACGGTTAAGAGTGTATGGAGAAACTTCGTTTACACCACCAACAGCCTTAACTGTGATATTGTCACGATTTACACCAAGATTAACAAGTTCATCAGCAACAGCCTGTGCACGGTTTTCAGAAAGCTTCTGGTTCCATGCAGAAGAACCTGTCTTGCTATCAGCAGAACCTGTTACGACAACCTTAGCACCTGACTCTTTAGCTGCAGAAGCAATAGCCTCAAGGTTAACAAGATCTTTCTTTGAGTTAAGAGCTGATGAGTTGATGTCGAAGAATACAGAAGTTGCAGAAGCAGCTACGACTTTCTCAACTTTTGCAGGCTCTGACTTTGGTTGCTTAGCGAGTTCTGCACGAAGGCGTGCGTTCTCAGCGCGTTCCTTGTCAAGTTCTGCACGAAGTTTAGCAAGAGCCTCTTCTGAAGCGGCTGCAAGAGCATTGTACTGCTCCAAAGTAACAGCCTTTGACCAGTTACTCTTACCAAGGTTGAACTGAACACCGAGGTCAAGGTTAACAACTTCGTTAGCACAGAATGCCTTGCGCTCAATTCCTTCATACTTAGCAAGACCGTCTGTTGTCCAAGTCCAAGAGAAATCAGCGTAGATACCGATAAGCTTAGAAATCTTCCAAGTTGAAGTAAGACCTACTCCAAGAGCTGGGAAGTAAGTATCTGTATCAAAATTACGCAACAAACCTGCACGTGGATAAGCACTCAAATTCCATACACGGCTCTCGTTGTAACCGCATAAAAGGTTGCTGAGGTTGAACTGAACGTCACCATAGAGTGCTGCATAACCTCCTTTTTCGAAGTCTGGAGTATCTGTGATGTGATCAGTGTTACGGAATGCATGAGCGAACTGACCGTTCTGCCAATTAAGTTTCAAACGAAGTCCAAGTCCTGGAGTGAACCATTTACCTACTGCGAGGTTTACACCGTATGTACGGTTGTTGTGCCATTCTCCAGAGAAAAGAGCTTCACCATTGTTGTAAACATCAATGACTGACATGTCAACACCTGCCTGTATGTACCAGTTTGACCAGAATGAATTGGTAGCTACTGTGTACTTAGAAGGTGTCTCAATCTGAGTGGTCTGAGCGTTAGCTACAGTACCAACACCAGCAAAAGCTAGTGCAATCAATAGTTTCTTCATAAATACTTTTTTTTAAATTTAAAAAAATATGAATTAATAACGTCTTTTTATTTATTCTCATTTGTCAACCTCTCACACTTGAGTAAGGAAGACCTTTTTTGTTTTGCCTTAGCAACCTCCACAAAGGCCGCACAAAGACAATCCACCTTTTATTTTAAGTGCAAATTTAGTATTTTTCATTTAGAAACAAACATAAACTCAAAAAAAAATGCTCAGGAATTAACTTTTTCACTAAATCTACAGTCTCAAAACGTGTTTTTTGCCCTTTCAACCATGCAAGTGAGCATTTACAAATGTAATTCTCTACTTGAAAAATTTTTCGATCATAGCATTGTCTATTATCGAATATACCAATTGCCCGTTGGGCGTATATCTGGAATTAGTAAGAGTAAAAAGCTGTTGAAGCAAAACATTAATTTCATCATCTGAAAGTACCTGACCATACACAATTGATGTACTTTTTGCCATCGTCAGTGCTATTGCATTATGTATTTTCTCACTAATACCGCTTCCTGTCTCGATTGCCGCATAGATTAGATCGTGTAACAATGTGACAGGATTCACACCGTCAAGTCCCGAGGGGATGCCATTTATTGAATACGACCCGCCTCCCAAATTGACTATTTCAAAACCTATATATTCGAGGTCTTCCATTATATTCTCAATGGTAAGCTCTTCTTGTTTCGTTAACTGCACAATTTCAGGGAAAAGCATTCCTTGAGAAATACGCTTCTGCTGAAACAATGTCTCCATATACTGCTCGTACAGAACATTCACATGAGCTCTGTGTTGGTCAACGAACATAAGGCCTGAAGAAACCGGCAAAACAATATATCGCCCTTTATATTGAAAATGAGGAACAGATAGGTCAGGGGCACTGTCTGTAGGTTGGTCCCATAATAATTGGTCGGACTGCTCATCGTTTTTTCGTTCTACACTGGCATAAAGACTTTCCCAATCATGTGGAATATCAGGTGCACCGCCATAGTCTTTATAGTCTGTTTTAAACGGATTATAGTTTGACCTTACCGGTGTAGGAGAAGGTATGTCTTTTTTTTCTCCATACATTAACGTCGGGATGTATGGTTTGTCGGTTGAATCAAAATCAATGGTAGGAACACTACTGTACTTGCCCAAAGCTTCCTTCACTGAAGCTGACAGTACTTGCCAAATTGCCTGCTCATTATCAAACTTGATTTCAGTCTTTGTCGGATGTACATTAACATCTATCGTAGAAGGGGCGACTGCCAAGTAAATGAAATATGAGACATGCTCTCCAACCGGGATAAGTCCGTCATATGCATACATCACTGCACTGTGGAAATAAGGGTGACGCATATACCGTCCATTCACAAAGAAAAACTGATGTGCACCTCGCTTCTTTGACGATTCCGGTTTACCTACATAACCAGAAATCTTCACCATCGATGTTTCTACATCAATGGCAAGTAAATCAGAATTAAGCTTCTTTCCGAACATGTCCAGTATACGCTGACGGACAGTGGTATCTGGCAGGTTATACATTTCAACTCCATTATTGTACAGGCAAAATGAGCACTCTGGGTGTGTAAGCACAATACGTTCAAATTCTGCAACTACATTTGACAGCTCTGTTTGATTCGATTTCAGAAATTTTCGGCGTGCGGGTACGTTGAAGAACAAGTTGTTGACAGAAAAATTACTTCCGACTGGGCATCCTACCGGTTCTTGGCTTTCCACCTTAGATCCTGCAATGACTATTTGCGTTCCGACTTCATCCTCCGGACGTCTGGTTTTCAAAACAACTTGTGCAACCGCACAGATCGAAGCCAATGCTTCGCCTCTAAAGCCCATAGTAGTTAATGAAAACAAGTCAGCGGCATCTCGGATTTTGGATGTAGCATGCCGCTCAAAAGCGAGTCGTGCATCAGTCTCCGACATACCTTTTCCATCGTCTATTACCTGAACACATATCCGTCCGCCATCAACGACAATGACCTGTATGTTTTTGGCCCCAGCATCCAACGAATTTTCCACCAGTTCTTTCACAATTGATGCCGGGCGTTGTACGACTTCACCTGCAGCAATTTGATTTGCAACAGAATCCGGAAGCAAATGTATAATATCTTCCATATTTAGAATAATGTACCTGTATATAAAAACTTCATCAACAGTACAAGACCGATAATGATAATAATCAATATGCCCGATGGTACAGGTTTTCTACCGCTTTCCTTGCGCCGTTTTAGATGCTTGGTTGCACCGACAAATTTGCCACGGATATCTTCAGGGTCAAACTCTTTCTCGGGAAGCATACCCAACTCACGTTTAGCTCTTTCTTCAATTTTCTGCAATTTTTCCTTACGTGGGTCGTAATACATATAATTGTGCTGAAAGCCTCTTGGCTTGTTAACTTGAAACAATCCCATAATCTGATTAGTCCTTTTATTTTATTTTCTTCAAATCTTGTATCGGCAGGATTCTGTCTTCTGTCGCTTTAAGCATATTCTTCTTATTTTTACTCCGCCATTCGAACAAGTCGTACTTATCAACAGGACGAATATAATCGAACCATGCGAATTTCGAGAGATAACGCTTGTCAGCAGGTATTTTCAAAATAGGATACATCGTACCGGTTGATTTTGGCATCCATATCTTTGTTACCTTCTTATCTTTCATATACAATTTCAACTCTGTAGTCTCTGTATAGTTCATCAATATGCGGTTACTGTCTTTCTCCTCAAAAAAATACACTACAAACACATTTCCATGGGCTTCATTACGCTCAATTTCTCCGTTATTGAAGTAGCACATCATTTCTCTTGACGAAACTTGATTATATGACACAGAGTCCAACCGTTCTATCGTCATCGCCTGTTTGATTATGTGTATCCAATCTACAGTACTGTCGTTATTGTATATTCGTATTTCCTCACCGAATATCTGCTGAGTGTCATGCCATAAGATAGGCTGACCGTACATGTATGTACAAGAATCGAGTTGCAGTGTTACAAGAGAATCACAGACTCCCTGCACATCATTCCTAAACATTCTGACATGATGATATGCATAAAGATTCCGATACACAGAATCAGTATCGAGATTATATGTGGTCATCTTAAGCGTATCGCCATGAACGTATAATGTATCAGCACCGGAATATTCCATAGCCACCGCACTGTCTGTTGCAAATGCATTGCCTGAATTAACGTCGTACCATAAATAGTTGCCTTTTATGGCACAAAGATTTTCGTCATCTGTAAGTAATACATCACCGAAAGCCTCACTGATACCCGACTCTTTATCGTAATACAAACTGTCGCCTGTTATTTTTCGCATGTCTTTTATGACATAAGAGCGGTTCAAAAGGTTTGCGCGTGAGTTTTTGGTGTCATAGTTTCCTGCCTCGCCATAAACAAATGTTCCATCAGAGGTGGTTATATTAGACGGAGTGACAATCTTTGCGACCTCTATGTCTGTATAATAATATAAGGTGTCGGATATGAGCTTGAACTTAGGATTTTCGAGTTCGACGTCATCTGTAAAGAAAGCCTCGTGAGTGGACGGCGTATACTGTCCCCAGTTTGATGTTAGTACATTATCGCTATCATAAAGAGTTCCCCCGTCAATATACATGCCGACTCCATACACTCGGTCATAGTCAAGTTTTTCCGTAGTCAGTTTCGACTCACGGTGTATTAAAACGACACTGCCACGTGCATGTGCTTGCATACCAAACCCATCATAAAACAAACTGTCACTATTCAAAGACAAAGTATCACCTTGTATCATCTTAACATGGCCGAAAGCGTCAAAAGAGTTATCTTCCCTGTAGAATCTTGCACTGTCACAATTTAGGTATACTCCTTCGTGACTAAGTTTTACGTTGCCTACCAGGATCTCGGCATGCGGATCTTCCGGCGTTTTATACAAAACGTCTGAATGAATCAAGTATATTCTTGAGTCTGTTTGCCTTTGCCTGTCTTGTGATTTGACAGGTAAAAATATCAGCAAGCATAGGATGCCCACGAGAAGCATCCTATAACCATTTACACTACTTCTTATCTGTGTAAGAGCAATCTGCATGTATTCTTATTCTTTTATCCAACCAGGATATTTGAATTCACAATTTCTCCATACCTCATTGATGCGGATATATGTAGTCTTCTGTTTGTCCCGTATCCATTTATCAATTTTCTCCTCGTTCAGTTTATTTACCATAACCGTTTGAAGAGCCTGATAATCATCTTTCATAGTGGCCCTGTGCCCATTTGTTCGGTTTTTTAACTTGACAATTGCAACGACTTCCTTACCTTGATCGTTGACCATTGTAAACGGATTCGAGATCTCTCCCACATTCATGTTGGTCACCACGCGGGCAATTGCCGTCGGCAAGTTGACCATTTCGAATTTTGATGTAGCAACTCCATATGATTCCGGATCTTTATAAACCATTATACCATAGTTCTTATTTGTATTTTTATCATCCGACAAATAAGGAACAGCTTGCTCAAATGTGTATTTACCTTCACGAATATCGTTAGCCACAGAGTCGAGAAAATGAATACCCTGCTCTATAGCCTCGTCTGTAGGTTTCGGCTTACGCAGTATATGACGTACATTTATACGGTCTCCTCGTTTTTCTATTAACTGTATAATATGAAATCCATATTCAGTCTCAACGATCTTACTGACCGTATTAGGATCAGTCAAACTAAATGCGACATTAGCAAATTCCGGCACTAAGTCGGCACGTCCCATAAAGCCCAATTCACCACCTTTTGAAGCCGACCCGTCTTCTGAATATAATATGGCAAGTGTGGAAAACTTATCCTTTCCCGAATTGATACGTTCGGTATAACTCCGCAAGTCAGCTTTAATGTTATCTATCTCCGCTTGAGTAATTTCCGGTGCGCGTGTGATAATTTGCACTTCCACAGTTGTAGGTATGAATGGAAGACTATCCTCCGGTAATGTTTTAAAGTAGTTACGTACTTGTGTTGGTGTTACTTTGGTATTTTTAATCAGATTACTCTGCACTTCTCTAACAAGCATCATATCTTTCTGCGCCTCAAAGCGTTCTTCGCGCAACTGAGTCATCGTTTTACCAAAATACTGCTCAAGTTTTTCTCTTGAACCAATTACCTGAACAAGATTGTCTAACCAACTGTCTGTTTGCTGCCACACTTCAGAATCAGTAACTTCAACAGAATCTTCCGCTGCCTGATGGAGAAACAATTTCTGAACAGCAAGTTGCTCAGGAATGACACAATACGGGTCACCATCAAAATGCATGCCTTCCATCTGTGCATTTATTCTGGTTTCCTCAACATCTGACTTCAATATTGCCTCGTCGCCGACAACCCATATTACTTCATCGATCACATTGTCACTCGATTGTGCGAACGTTGTCGTCTGGCATATTATCAGCACAGCTATTAATTCTGTTAATCTCTTACTGAACATTGTCTTCAATGATTGTTTACTGTTTTCAAAACTTCTTGGTTTACACTGTAAGAATACTTCTTTCGAAGACTGTCAACCCATTCCTTCTCTTTAGCAGACTGATAATCTGCCGTGACTTGTCCCTTCACATCTTTATACGACTCAGGCTTCTTTAGGAGCCGTCCGTACACATCAGTAATTGGATAGTCCTTCAAAGGTTTGATTTCTTTTGATGCTCCAAATACAAATATATCTATATTCACATTGTCACCTTGCTTAAATATGCCGTGTTCAATACGAACATTTTTCACACTGTCATTATTGAATGCATCAACCAAGGTCTTTCCCCATAAGCTGTCGTCCTTTATTTTCTTCAACAGCCGTTTTCCGGCATCGACAGTTGTCTGATCTTTTGCATGAATAATTATTCCTTTAAAACGAGGCGAATCCCACTTATAGTTTTTTTTGTTCTTGTTATAATAAGCGGCAATTCCTGCTCCATCCTTAGATACGTTATCCACTATTTGATCCTTCCATATTTCATACATCAAAGTACCATCATAATACTCTTGAGCAAGGTATTTAGCATCTTTGTCTTTGGAAATCAAGTTCTCAAACAAATTATCGACAACAACATCCCGTTTCACGTTCTGCACTTCTGCAATTGAATCAATATAATGGTTTGCTGATGCTTCGTTGATTCCACGTGACTCCAAAAACTTAATAATGTTATCATGATGGAACTCATACGATTCAAACGGATGTCTGTCTTCCAATTTTATTATGTGCCACCCAACAGTGGTTTTGACAGGTTTAGATATTTCACCGACCTTCATAGCATATACAGCGTTTTCAAAATCCGGAATCATCATTCCCTTTCCGAACTGTCCTAACCTGCCGCCTTTCACAGCAGATGCTTTATCATCTGAACACTGTTTTGCCAACGTTGCAAAATCGGCGCCATTACAGATTGCTTGATAAATGGAATCAATACGCTGCTTCGCCGCTCTCTGTTGTGCGTCAGTAGCATCTTGCCGCATAAGCACTAATATATGACTTGCTGTCAATATATCCTGACCGGCAAAACGTGCTGCCGTGTTATCATATGTTGCCTTAGCCTCACGTTCTATAAAGTCTTTGTCAACAATAGTCGGAAGGACCATTTGCTCCTTATAACTACGCAAATCCTTGATAACGCTTGTAAGTGTATCGTACTTCGCATCTTCCGCTGCCGCAACCTTTAATTTGAAATCGATGAACAATGGGACGTATTCTTCCACACTTTTCTTGTCAATCACTCCCTCAGTATTGTTTTTGTTGTAGCTATATTCAAATTCTGAGCGTGTTACTTGCTTACCATTTATTGTCATCAAGACAGGATCATCCTGTGCATACCCTGTCAACGTCAGAACTCCGGCTGTGACTAATGCAATCAATCGATTCATACTGTGTGATACTTTATAGTCAATTTATTCTGGTCTGCTATAGTTTGGAGCCTCGCTTGTTATAATAACCTCATGTGGATGGCTTTCCAATACTCCGGCATTAGTAATACGTGTAAACTTTGCTTTATGCAACGCCTGTATGTCCTTTGCTCCACAATAGCCCATTCCCGAACGCAAGCCGCCTACCAGTTGATATATTACTTCTTGTACAGTTCCTTTATATGGCACGCGGCCGGCGATTCCTTCTGGTACCAATTTTTTCACATCTTTTTCTCCCGCCTGGAAATACCTGTCCTTCGATCCGTTTTCCATTGCCTCTAATGAGCCCATTCCACGATAAGACTTGAACTTACGGCCATTGAACAAGATAGTTTCTCCCGGTGCCTCCTCTGTTCCTGCTACAAGCGAGCCAATCATAACACTATAACCACCTGCCGCAAGAGCTTTTACAACATCACCTGAATAACGCAGACCGCCATCTGCTATTACAGGAATTCCTGTTCCCTCAAGTGTCTTTGCGACATCATAGACTGCACTCAACTGAGGAACGCCCACACCAGCTACCACTCGCGTAGTACAGATTGAACCTGGCCCGATGCCAACCTTAACAGCATCAGCACCGGCTTCAACAAGCATTTTCGCAGCCTCTCCTGTTGCGATATTTCCAACAACAATATCAACTTCAGGAAAATGTTGTTTGGCCTCCTTTACTTTTTCAATCACAAATTTGCTATGGCCATGAGCCGTATCAATCACAATGGCATCAACGCCGGCATTAACTAATGCCTTTATACGGTCAAATGTATCTACCGTAACACCAACACCTGCTGCAACACGCAAACGGCCTTTAGAATCTTTACATGCCATCGGCTTGTCCTCAGCCTTTGTAATGTCCTTATATGTTATGAGTCCTATAAGGTGATTATCATCATCAACCACCGGCAATTTTTCAATCTTATGCTTTAGTAATATCTGTGATGCGCTCTCAAGATCTGTCTTTTGGTGAGTCACTATAAGGTTTTCTTTTGTCATAACCGTATCAATGAGAACAGATTTGTCACGCTGGAAGCGGAGATCACGGTTAGTTACTATACCTACGAGTTTCCCTTCGTCATCGACAACAGGAATGCCGCCTATGTGAAATTCAGCCATAATTGCTAATGCATCACCGACAGTTTTTCCTCTCTTAATTGTGACAGGGTCATAAATCATGCCATTCTCCGCACGTTTAACAATAGATACCTGACGAGCCTGGTCCTCAATCGACATGTTCTTATGTATTACTCCTATACCTCCTTCACGTGCAATGGCAATAGCCATAGGTGCTTCTGTAACAGTGTCCATAGCTGCTGTCACAAAAGGAATGTTTAAATCAATGTTACGTGAAAATTTAGTTGAAAGCTCAACCGTTTTAGGAAGTACTTCTGAATATGATGGAATCAAAAGAACATCATCAAAAGTCAAACCTTCCATTACAACTCTATCTGCAATAAATGATGCCATAATACTATACAATTTTTATTGCTTGCAAAGGTACACATTTTACGTGAAAGAACGAAAAGTATCAATGAAAAATATGCGCGATACAACAGATTATTAACTATTGTTGTATTCATCAGCATAAGCAGGAATAAAAAAAACGAATCTCCATGGACATCATC
>CAYVNW010000059.1:0-10130 GCA_964452915.1 uncultured Bacteroidaceae bacterium
ACGAACCAGATGGAGGAGACGAACCAGATGGAGGAGACGAACCAGATGGAGGAGATGAACCAAATGGTGTAGATGAATCTGATGATGAACGCAATGATGATGATAATCTGCCTGTAGAAGATGAAAAGTCGGAAAAGACTACTCGCGATGACACACATGACGTTCCTGCTGAAACAGATGATATTGTTGTACCCGATGGAAAAGACGGCTCAAAGAGCGCCGAGAGTGACAAACAAGAACATGAGGAGCCTGAGTCGGATGAGGAATACCGCAAAAAGAATCCTCCACACGATGAAGGACCAATTCAACTGACTTTGTTCTGATACACAATGGCAAATAAGATTGTTTACATATTGATGTTGTTGACCGGCTTCCAACTGCGTGCACTTGCACAAAGTGACAAACCCGAATACCCAACTACTATACTGATGATAGGAGTGGGCTCAGACAATATACTCGATACTTATCTGTCTCCTTATTCTTATATAGGAACGAGGGGTGACTTGATGGTCGAAAAGCAATATGAACATACCATGCACCGTACAAGGGCGTATTTTGGCAGGACAGAGAACCCTGGAAACAATGTCTATGATTATGATTTCGGACTGATGTACGGTTTGGCCCATCATTTCAGTCTTCTTCATGCAGGCCGATGGACATTAAAGGCAGGACCGATGGGGCAGTTGTTGCTCGGCTGTGTCTATAACGACCGTAATGGCAACAATCCGGCCCAAGCAAAAGTCTCACTGATGGCACACGTGTCGTCGGTCGTAACCTACGGACTCAATATTAAGCATAAGCCTTGTGCGTTGGAGTGTGCCTTTGATGTTCCCGTAATTGGTTGTGCCTATTCGCCACAGTTCGGACAATCATATTACGAAGAATTCTCGCTGGGGCACTACGACAGCAATTGCGTGTTTGCCCATACCTTTAACACGCCATCCGTTAATTACCGCCTGCGGTTTTGTTTCCCGTTAGGCTCAATGCGGTTCAGCGTAGGATATAACGGATTTGTGTATCAGACGAAATATAACAAGCTACGCTATCATGCGTACGTCCATTCTTTCATAATCGGTGTAAACATATGAGGAAGTTGCTATACATATTGAACATGTCGTGCATAGTCGTGCTGGGTAGTTGCGTGGGTGAGGAGTTACCATCCGATGACACTCCTTCAGGCAACCTTGAGGCGTTGTGGCAATTGCTTGACGAGAGATACTGCTTCTTCGACTACAAGAAAGAACAGATTGGCGTGGATTGGGATGAGGTGTACGAGCGTTACAGCAAGAAAGTCAATCCTAACATGACAAGCCTGCAGTTGTTCGAAGTGTGTTGCAACATGATAGGGGAACTGAAAGACGGACACGTCAATCTGGGAGCTTCGTTCGACTTGGGCCGAAACTGGAGTTTTTGGGAGGATTATCCGGAAAATTACTATGACTCTATCGCACGTGGCTACTTAGGCACAGACTACAATATAGCGTCAGGTCTGAAATATAAGGTTTTGGACGACAATATCGGCTATGTCAAGTATGAGAGCTTCAGCGACGGCATCGGAGACGGTAACATCAGTAATATGCTTACTTTGCTTGCATCGTGCAACGGACTGATACTCGATGTCAGAGGAAACGGGGGCGGTGAACTTTCAAATGCCACTAAATTGGCTTCACACTTCACGAACGAAAAGATTCTTGTCGGCTATACATATCATAAGACAGGCAAGGGGCACAGCGATTTTTCGTCACCGAAGCCTGAATACCTGGAGCCTGCAAAAGGAACCAGATGGCAGAAGAAAGTAGTGGTGCTGACCAACCGCAAGTGTTTTTCTGCTACAAACGACTTTGTGAAGATGATGGACTGTCTACCTAATGTGACTTTGCTCGGAGACACAACGGGTGGAGGCTCCGGACTGCCTTTCACACAAGAAATACCATGTGGCTGGAGTGTACGCTACAGTGCAGTAGTATATGTAGACCGTGATAAGCGGCAAATAGAGTTTGGTATAGCTCCTGATATTGTCGTGGAGATGGACATGGCAGATGTCATGCGCCGGAAAGACACACTGATAGAACGGGCAAGGCAGTTCTTGAACAACCAATTAAATGAATAATGAATAAAGACTAATAAACACACATACAACTATGCTTCGAATCCAAATTACAGCACTGCTCATTTTGATATGGCAATGCTCTTTTGCACAATCCTGGGTTGATGTACACACAACCGATGCTATATACGATGGTGTGTGGACCTTCCCTTACGCTGTCGGCGACATAACCGATATCGACTTTAATGAAAATGGTGAGGTACTGAGAATGCACCGTAATGGCGAGACCGATGATGTGATTAGCTACATACCATTCGAAACCGAATTGCTCGACAGTGTCACCTTTGTGGATGATCCTGACTTGCTGACGAAAAACAAGTACAGGGTATTCTCCATGAACATTACAATCGAGAATTTCGACACATTAGTATGCTATTACCATAATCCGGCTTTCCCCGACGAGACAAACGGAGGCAGGCAAGATTGGTACCGATGCTACATATCGATTGACGGCAAGGGTGAGTATCCAAGCTATTCGGGTACGGGACGTATTCGCGGGCGTGGCAACTCATCGTGGAGATGGTATCCAAAGAAACCATTTAAAATATCTCTCGATACTAAGAGTAAGATTCTTGGAATAGGAAAGGCACGTAAGTGGGTGTTCCTCGCAAACTACCGTGATGTGACTGACCTTATGAACACTTTCCCGTTCATTGTAGGCAAGATGACCGGCGTGGCTTATTGTACCAAGACACGCTATGTTGAAGTCTTTATAAATGGGGAATATAAAGGTCTTTACCAGATGACAGAGCAAGTGGAGCAAGGCAGCAACCGTGTTGACATATCAAAGGATAAAGGTATCTTTATCACGATAGACACAGATGACGGTGACGACACTTGGAAATACAATACCGACTCTACGTGTTTCTGGTCGGATGTCTACAACCTTCCTATCGGTGTGAAATATCCAAAGGATGCTGACAAGGCGACGCGTGACTCTGTACGTGCTGAGTTTGCCAAACTGGAGACTGCTATCAAGAACGGAAGGTATGATGCTCTCGACTCTATCTGTGATATAAAATCGTATATAGCCCTCCTGCAACTGAACGACCTCGTGGACAATGCCGACTTCCCTAACCGAAGTGTGTTCCTGTCGAAAGACGGCAACGGAAAGTGGAGGTTCGGACCTGCATGGGACTATGACGCAGGCTACAGCCTCGACTATTATAATCAATATCAGTCGTGCACGTTCTTTACCGACTACACGGGCATGAGAGTCTCTCCTTCCAGCACAAGCCACTATTATGACGGAATGTTCAAAAGCGGCAAGTTCACAAAAGCTTATATAGACCAATGGAACCAGTACAAGGACAGTTTGATGTCGGTCTGCTGGACAGAAACTATGAAGTATGCTGAAGGCATGCGTGAGGACAACGACGGGTTGAGTGCAATGGAGCGTGAGATGCTCCGCTGGCCTAAGGCCGACAAAAATGGAACTCATGATCCGACACAGGAGACAGAGAACATGAGGGTTTGGCTCACTAACCGTATTGACTACATGACAGAGCAAATAAATGCTTTCACAATTCCTACGTTCGATAATGGTGAAGGAGGGGATGGCCCCGATCCCGACCCGGACGATCCGACAGACGACCAGAGTTATGGATATGGACTCGACATCTATACTGATTCAATGACGAGGGTAGGAGGTGAAACAGTCAGCGCATCCTATAACTTGATGTCAGTGCGCTCAATGGATAAGCAAAACATCTCGCTCGACATGGATAAGATTCTGGCATGTTTCCCTGAGGGTACTGAACTTTCAGACCTCGTATATATGGCGTACGATAACTTGTCGACCCACGAACTGACCCGGAAGAAATCTTCTTCCGATGGGTTCTACATGAACTTCAATGGACAGGTATGCACATATGGCTCGCAAATTATGCAGTGCAAAATCGGGTATAAAGCCGACTCCGGCGCTCTTACCTTTGCTTACACAGGCTTCCTGTATGGTGAAAACAAATGCACTGCATCCGTGTTCCTTGTTCTTGACGAACAATATTATTATGAGCTGAAGATGGATGTCTCGCTCTCATATTCATATTAATATTTGTCAATAAGATGCGGCTTTTCTTGATTTATTCGTACCTTTGCAGCTGATGATAGATTACAGCATATTGGAGGGAAAGAAAGCCGCATTCTACACATTGGGCTGCAAACTTAATTTTGCCGAGACATCAACGCTCGGTGAGATGCTGATGAAGCACGGGGCGAAGAAGGCGCAAAAAGGTGAGACTGCGGATATTTGCGTGGTCAACACGTGCAGTGTGACTTCCCAAGCCGACAGTAAGTGCCGACAGGCTATACATAAGATAATAAAGGAGAACCCCGGCGCATTTGTCGCTGTCACCGGATGCTATGCCCAGTTAAGCCCTGAGACAATAAGCAATATCCCCGGCGTCAGTCTCGTTGTTGGTGCACAATACCGTGGAGAATTACTTTCACAAATGTGCTACATGCTTACTCAGGGGCAAACCGTAAAACCGTCAGACCGTCAGCTGCTTCTTGACCGGAAAGCGTTCTTCCCTTCTTGCTCGCACGGTGACCGTACGAGATATTTCCTAAAAGTGCAAGATGGCTGCAACTACTTTTGCACTTATTGCACTATCCCAATGGCACGGGGCAGAAGCCGGAATGGTTCCATTGAATCCATTGTGCGGCAGGCGGAACAAGTGGCTCGGGATGGAGGCAAAGAAATAGTACTTACGGGAGTGAACATAGGAGACTTCGGACACACTACAAAGGAGACGTTCATTGACTTGATACGCCGGTTGGATCAGGTGCCCGGTATTGAACGATACCGTATTTCGTCAATTGAGCCCGATCTGCTTACCGATGAGATCATTGATTTTTGTGCACAGTCACGCGCCTTCATGCCGCACTTTCACATACCGCTTCAGAGTGGTTGCGATGAGGTTCTGAAACTTATGCACAGACATTATGACACAGCCTTGTTCAGACATAAGATTCAACGCATTAAAGAGCTGATGCCCGATTGCTTCATTGGTGTTGACGTAATGACAGGCACGCGGGGCGAAACACAAGAGTACTTCGACCGCGCATACGATTTCATTGCAAGTCTTGACATAACACAACTGCATGTGTTCACTTACTCAGAACGCCCGGGTACCAAAGCTTTGGAAATCAAGCATGTGGTCAGTCCGGAAGAAAAACATGAACGTACAGGACGACTGCTGAAACTTTCAGAACAAAAGACACATGAGTTCTACCGTCAGCATATAGGCAAGACAGCAAAGGTCCTTTTAGAACATTCGTCACGGCGTGGAAAGCCTATGAACGGGTTCACGGAGAACTATATAAGGGTTGAAATGCCAAACCGGCCTGAGCTGGACAATCAGATAGTGAATGTACGGATGAATAACTTTAACAATACAAACGACGCATTATGTGCAAGCTTGCTGTAGTAATATTGAATTGGAATGGTGCGGAAATGATGCGCAAGTATCTTCCGTCGGTTGTCAGATGCTCTGAGAAGGACGGTGTAGAAGTCGTTGTGGCAGACAATGCGTCAACCGACAATTCTGTCGCTATGCTAAGGAGCGAATTCCCTTTAATACGCGTCATCGAACTCGACCAAAACTATGGTTTTGCCGAAGGATACAATAAGTCGTTGAAGCAAATAGACGCTGAATACTATCTGTTGCTCAACAGCGACGTGGAAATCAGACAGGATGGATGGCTCAATCCAATGTTGGCGTATATGGACAGCCATGCGGATGTTGCCGCATGCCAGCCCAAGTTGTTAAAGCTGAAGGACTACAAGGATGGAGTGTCTCAGTTTGAGTATGCCGGAGCTGCCGGAGGCTTTATCGATAAATATGGCTATCCTTATTGCCGTGGCAGAGTGTTCCAAACAGTAGAGAACGACAACGGGCAATATGATAACATTGAAGATGTCATGTGGGTTACGGGCGCGGCCATGATGGTTCGTGCCGATGTTTATTGGAAGGCTGGGGGGCTCGACTCTAAGTTTTTTGCCCACATGGAGGAAATCGACCTCTGCTGGCGTATGAGAATCATGGGTTACCGCTTGGTGTGCATACCCGAGAGTTCTGCTTTCCATCTGGGTGGGGCGACGCTGAATCATGGCAATGCCCGGAAGACGTTCCTAAACTTCCGTAACAACATGCTGATGCTGTATAAGAACCTGCCGGATGCCGAACTCCAGCATGTATTGCGAGTCAGACATCTGCTTGATCTCATGGCAGCTCTTCAGTTTCTGCTCAAGGGCGACTTGCCAAATGCCAGGGCGGTGGTGCGTGCCAATAAGGAATTCAACCGGATGAAAACCTCCTACAAGTCAGTCCGTGAAAATATCCAAAGCCAGAGAAACTCAAAATCACAGCCCGATCATACTTCTGTGTTCCTCCTGTGGCAATACTATGCGAAAGGCAGGCGAACATTCAGTGAACTCGGCCAATAACAACTGACTGTATTATAAGAGCACAGAGAAGTCTCGCCTTTGGCGGGGAAAATGGAAAAGGTGTAAAAAGTAAATGCCCGAGGACCGCACGTCCCCGGGCTTCTTAGTATTTAACTTTATGTCTCTCGCTATGGGCAAAAGACTTTTGTCATAATGTCATGTCGTCACGACACGACTTGCTCACACGAGCCGGTGGAAGTTTCCGTTACCCAGATTCTCCACTTTTTTACGTTTGACCCATTGATCGACAGTGTTGGACTTGAGTTGCATTTTCTCCACGTCGCAACGAGTGAAGTACTCAGGCATGTCGTAGATTGTGGTTCTACTGAAGTTTCGGTGTCCTTCGTTCGCCATCAGGCTTTTCAGTTCGTCGCCTAAAAAGTGCATCTTGCACCATATATCGTACTTAAACAGCCAACGAATGAACTTCTCGGACACCTTGTCCCATTTGCCCTGTATGATGTAAAGCTCTGTTGCTACGCGGTACGCAATGACAAGCGCACGCTTCGCAAAACTCCAGAACACCTTCCCTTCAGCCGTGTCCAATCCCATTTTTTCATAGCTATCCGCAATCTCTTGCTGCATTTTGCGAAAGAGTTTGAAGATTTTAGCACATGTGATTTGCCCATGAGCTGCGCGCAAATGCTCTATGTATGGAGTCAGCAGGTCGTGATAAGCTTCACTGTACTTTCCGTAGCGAGGCATTTTGTGAGGGTCCAGTTTTGGTACTGTAATTAGCAAAAGGCGTGTAACCGCTCCGTCTAAAAGTGTATATTTGGGAAGAATTTGCCTAAACATGGTCGGTGTGCAGCTGAAGTTGAAACTGAACCGCACCGGGGCACCTCCCGACATAGCGTCCGCCATCCACCGCTCCTGTCCCATTGCAGAATTGTCGAACGAGTGGATAATGAACTGGTTGATACCATTCTGCTTGCCTCGTGTGTCTAACTTCGACAGTTCGTTGAGCTCCGGCCCGTGTGTGTAAAGGTTGTAACGTCCGTTTTCCTCGCTGGCGCAGCAACGCTCTGTCAATATCGGTTGTGTCATGTCGGGATACGTTATGCGTATTGGAACTCTCGGTCGCGCGGCGTTAGTCTTACCCTTCCTTTGAGCAGTTGTCCACTCCTTTTCTTTCTCCCTATTAGGTTTGTCCTCCTCCGACAAGTCGCGTATTATGTATTTAATCGGTTGCTCCACACATCCTTTGCCTTCTGACATTGGAGCAACAAGCACGCACATCACAGTGGACGGTGAAAGGCTGCCATCGATATATGGATAGGTTACATCTTCCAGATATGCGCTGAAAGGAGCCCACATAGCGGCGGCTACCGTTGGTTTCAACTCGGTAGGTGTCAGCGAAGTGACGTCCTTCACCACTTGTGGCAGGCGGCGCGGCATTGGCGGCGGTGTTTCTTTCGCTTCTTTTTCTGCATCGAGCGCTTTTAGCACCCTTTGTATGCGATATGGAATGCCCTCCCGATTCGTTTGTTGTGCCGACTCGAACTTCTTCTCCCACTCATCGAGAGGGAAGCCGTCGTAGATTGGCACCACGCGCTTAAGCATATTGATGTCGCAGTTGCACAAAGGGTACAAATCGCTGGCAAGCTGGTAGGTCAGTTTGTCGCGCTGTCCCTCTACTGGTGTCTGCCCGTTGTTATACAGCTGCCAATACTTGTCCACTATCATCGAGAACGGATACTTGTTGAGATAGCGCGGCTCTGCGGTAGCTGTCGAGGCGAACGCAGGTGTGGCTGTAGGCATGGATGCGTCTGAAGCTGATGCTACGGGACTCAATGTATGCGCGCAAGCCTTGTTATAATCGACGTCGGGCGGTGCTACAGGCTTCATGTCGAACATTCTGTCGTCAAGCAGCGGTGTGTTTGCCATGCCGTAGTGGTAGAACACCCTCTCTGGATCTTCGGCGTTGGTGTCGTGTTCCAGCCCCAGTGCGATGTCTAACCGCTTTATGTTCTCCAACTGTGACAGGCCGGGGTCGCGCAGAGCCGCCACGTGTGCCCCTTTTGGAGTGCGTTGCACCATGCAAATGTTGTTTGCCTTGGCTTTGGCAATGATGCCACTGACCAGTTTTTCGTGTCTGTCATCAAAGTCAGGAAAAACAATGTATTGGTCAAGGTCGTAGTCAACGCCGAATACACTTGCCTTGCCGAGGATGTAGCGCGCACCCTTTAACGGGGTTGCTTCCTGGGCGAAGAGATTGACGTTGAGCATTGGCAATCGCTTCTTGGCATTGTTGTAAGCTTCTTTCTTACTTTTGTCGGTCGGGTCGGCTTTTAAGGCGTTGAAAGCATTTATGACATTAGCAAAAAGCAAATTAGTTTGTTGCTCCATTTTTAAAAAACTCTCTTTGGTAAGTGGTGACAATATCTTTACCCACTTTCCTTCTGCTTCAGTGTAAGTTACTTTATTCATACACTTTTGTGTTTTGCGTTTAAAATATTAATATTGTCCTGAAGGACACGGCGGTAGCACGGGGCTACCCCAGAGTAGACAACGTCGCCGTTGTCGAGTGTGATCGCACGCCCACAGTAGCTGTCGACGTGCCATAGATTAACTACATCGGAGTTGCCGACGCGAAGAAATCCTTCTGGAAGGATCTCACAGAGTTTGGCAAGTGAATGTTTTAGATTCAACTTGCCCTTGTCCTTGAGGTAGACTATGCACTGTTTGCCTTGCGCGGCTATGTGCTCTATCTCGCTCATTTCCAAACGCCAGCTTGTGGCGCTACCGTCACTAATAAAGACGGGTTTCTGTTTGCTTGTCATCTAAAAAAATTAAAAAGTTGATGCAATAGTGCACCGCTGTCTCATAGTGGGAGATAGATGGGAATCCTCTCATGGTTTGGTCTTAGTTCATACACTTTTGCATCCTTGTTTCTATGACAAGGGAAATAAGCGGGAAGGGCTTCCTCTGTCTTATCCTTTCTACGGTGAAAGGTTTTCACCGCCCTTGTTTTTCTTGGTTGTTAATTGATTATTGTAGTGCAAAGGTAAGCAATATATTTTAAACTACCAAGGAATTTACAAAAAATTTTTATTATAAAAATCATTCTTTTTAAGACTCCACAATCCTGTAAGTCCGAACAGGTGTCGGACGTATATGATATGACAATATGACAATATGACAAAAGGAGATACTGGCTCTTAGAACGCACAGCTTGCACACGGAAGTCAACGACTTGAAAAGATACATCCTTGTTCAATTCATTTTATAATCAAATAAATAGTTGCACGTATAAACGAATTCTATATTATAGATCTGCGTGATGGGTGCCTACATTTACCATCACTGCTACGATGTGAGGGAACATATTGTCATATTGTCATATTGTCATGCCGTGCCGGAGGTGTGTGTCTCATGTTAATTGTTACTGGAGTATTAATTGTCGAAAAATGAAATTAATCCGTTTAACGTGATAAAGTAATCTATTCCCTAAAAAGCCCAATCCGTTCCAAAAATTTGCATTACGGGATATTATGACGTATCTTTGTATTGCGTTAGGGAAGAAGGGCTAATTCGGGCTGACGTCTCACGGGATGACGGCCGACACCTCACGGG
>CAYVNW010000060.1:0-9614 GCA_964452915.1 uncultured Bacteroidaceae bacterium
ACATGAAACAATACAAACACCAAGTACCATTGCAGCAATAGCCACACTTGAACTAAAAAAATAATTTCTTATCTTCATTTTACTTTAAAATTTATTTGATTAATAAAATAATATGTTAGGGATTTTTTAAGTGAACAACCTTATGTCATGGAGATTGTGGCAATCTCTGTTTTCTTATATATCTCAGAGGAATCACTTCCAGATGAAACACCAGTCAAGAACATATTGTCAAAACGATTCTTTCTGCCAATTTCATTGTTTGTATTATCATCCAATAGAGTCATATTAAAAATTATATACATTACTACCATTACTATGACAAGCAACAATATTGTCAATAGTAGCTTGAAGTTTGAGTTTCTCGTTCGATCTTGTTGAATACCACCTCGTTTTTGATTGTTCGTTAATCTTTGATCAATCATTCGTTTTCGCATCATATTTTCCCAATCTACTATCCTCCACAATTGATTTAAACTCACTCCAAGGCCACACATTCGCATAGGCATATTTACAACCTTCAGGAACATACAGAGTCCATCCACTCTCAACGGAAGTTCCGTCTATGCTTTTTATTATATTGCCATAAGTAGACGGAGGAGTAGGACATTTAACAAACAGTTCTCCGATACTATCTGTAATAAACGCATTGTAACCCATCTCCTGCAGCCCAGAACCTATAACAATTTTCTTAAAGCATCCACAGAATGCATAGTCTCCAATTGTTGTCACAGAATTTGGGAT
Source organism: uncultured Bacteroidaceae bacterium (assembly GCA_964452915.1). Lineage (GTDB taxonomy): Bacteria > Bacteroidota > Bacteroidia > Bacteroidales > Bacteroidaceae > Colivivens. The sequence continues at coordinate 742 of CAYVNW010000060.1, forward strand.
TGCGATGCTTGTCAGTCCTGTGCATCCATAGAATGCATAGTCTCCAATCCAGGTAACAGAATTTGGAATGTCAATGCTTGTCAGTCCTGTACAATTCTGGAATGCAGCGTCTCCAATTGATTCTACAGAGTCTCCCAATTCAAGAGTTTTAATTGTAGAAAGGTCGGAGAAAGCATGCCGTCCTATAGACTTGCTATTGACGTGCACCTTTGTGAACTCCGATCCTCTGAGAAAACAATCATAACCGTCACCATTAGGTATGTCGCAATTAATGGTCAGTGTTCCTGTGCAACCTTGAAATGCATAGTATCCAATCGTTGTCACGGAATTTGGTATGATGATGTTCGTCAGTCCTGTGCATCCATAGAATGCATAGTCTCCAATCCAGGTAACAGAGTTTGGAATGTCAATGCTTGTCAGTCCTGTACAATTCTGGAATGCATACTCTTCAATAGAAGTTACCCCTTCGTTTATGATAACTTTATTTGCTTTGAAAATCGCTTGCTTCAAAGAAGTTGCATAAGACGAATAACCAGATGGGATCCAATCACCTTTAATCCATAACGTTGATTTTAAATCGTAGTACCACGCACAGTGATCATACTCTTCTCCTTGTACGGTCTTGATGAAATCTTCATCATTGACAGTCATTTCCTTTTCATAAAACTTTAATGAGTCACCAACCTGCAATCTGCCTTTAAAGAATTCAAAGCCTTGTATTGGCAGTATTTGGTCGGTAATGTAATCCAGTTTCACGTCGTTTACGTCTACATCATATTCGAAATGCGCCACTGCCCTGATCCTGGAAGCGCCAGAAGCAGATTGCGGATCTTTAATAGAATAATAGATATAGCCCTTCCTCCTATCTGATGTATAACCCGATGTATAATCTGATGCATAGAAATATACTATGACCGTATCATCGCGGGTTACCACACAAGAATCACCAAAATTATAATCTACGTCTTGTTCTTGCAGTAGTTCCCATTTACTATGATACAGTTTACTACGGTTTTTACTTGTTACTTCTGCCTCTCTTTGTTCTATATCGAAATCTTCATTGTCACTACATGACGCAAATCCCGCATTCATTATCGTTGCCATCAAGACGACAAGCAAACTCCATAAACAAATCTTAGTTTTCATTGTGATTTTTGAATAAATGTAATACCAGAAGGACTATAAACCCATATCTTTCCAAGCATCTTCTAAGTTCTTAGTGGTATTGACTGTTGGAGTTTGCGATTTACGTTGCTTAAAATTGAGAGACTGACGGCTTACATTCTTCTTCAGATAGTTCGCAAGGTCGCCATAAAATACATACCCTTCAGAATCTTGTATCTTCTTAAGCAGATAATACGTAAACAGCCCATGTCCTTGCTCCGGATAGCCTTGTGCCGTTTCATTACCTTGTGCCGCAGAGAAAACTACAATATTACCATTTTCAAGGGTCCCTTCTTTTGCAGCGATTTCCACACCACGCACTCCTTCATTCACACTTTCGTTGTCACGGTTTATTCCACTGAAGCATGCATCGAGAAATACTGCAGACTGTCTGAAAGCCAAATCACCGATGCTGGCGTAAAAATCGTCCAGAGCGATTCCGTTTTGAGGCTTTGCACCTCTTACGTCGGTAGGAAGCAAGTATGCCTTGTTATTATTCTTTGTATCAGGAACGCCGTGTCCTGCATAATATACGATAAGCGCCTTTTCCTCCCTGTCCTGTATGCTTTTTAGCCAATCAAATTCGTCATCATTGATCAGTTGCTTAGTTGCATCTTCCACAATATGTATATTCTCAGACGGGATGCCCAATGTGGTTTTACAGTACTTATTGAAAATGCGGGCATCATGAATCGCATAAGGTACGTCTGGCGCAAACCGGTAATTCTGATTGCCTATAATCAAAACATAAGTGTCATTGCGAGTTGTATACCCCATAGGGATGACAGTGTCAATTTCAGATGTAACATAATCGTAGTCTTCCAAACTTGAATTACTTACGCCACTCTGAGAGTAGTACTTGTTAAGTGCAGTACTTGATATGCCAAAAGTATTGCAATTATTAGAATTCATATATGATGGAACACGAAGGAGTTCCGCATTGTAGAGTGCATGGCGTGTACTACCGTCTACTTGAACCTCATGCGCGAACACATACTGCCCAATCGTCGCCGTAGGGCTCACTTCCAACACCTGCAAGCCGGTACAATTAATATAAGCCTGATCTTCAATACGGCATTGGTCTGGGATTTTTACTGAAGTGATGTTCAAGCAATTTGCAAACGCAATGGTTTCTACCTTGCGCAATTGATTTGGTAGCGAAATTGTTCTCAACCGTGTACAATTATAGAATGCTCCCCAGCCGATTTCATGCAAGTCCGTACCTTCAAATACAACTTCAGTAAGTTCGTGACAATTCGCAAACGCACACGAGCCTATACGTGTGATACCCCTTCCTATATGCACACTGCGGACATGCAGTTCTTTCTTTATCCATGGAGCAATGTCATTCTTTAGACTATAATCCGGAATTGAATTATCTTCATCAGAATATTTTGAGTCTTTTGAGATCTTACTTATTGTCAGCGTCTTTCCATCAAATGACCAAGATGTATTTTTACCACATTTGCCTTGCAGTGTAAAAGAACTTACCTGTGCACAACATGCACAACTGATCAAAGTCATGCATACCATAAAAATATATCGCTTCATACCTATTATATTTATTACTATTTGTCAACTAAATACTAAAATCTTATTTGTAAATACACCCTATTAGAAGTTTGTTTGAATTTTGTTTTACCATTTCCAAAATCACTACTGCTCAATGATTTGTACTCTATATCGCCAGAATTGGTTTCATATCCAAATCCAATGGATTTCCATGATAAGTTAATGCCAAATGCAGAATAGACACCATGTCCCCACTCACACATAAACTCTGAGAAATTGAGATCAGGGCTTCCATCATGCTCGTTATCCTTATCCCTTATTAGAGCGACAGATAACCGGTAGCCAATATGATAATAAACCTGAAACCTTAAATGGGCAAGAGCATTGCTCCTTGACATTATAAACGGTGCGATTGTTAACGACGGACCAAGCATCATGCCAAATTCACCCTCATATTTTTCCTGCTCCCATGGCATATAATGAATATAATCATCATTAAGGTCGGAGCTATTGTACATTCTTTCTTTTCCATCTTCGTCACAATCAACTTTGAAGTGATGCACGTTCAAGTCAAACCATGTGTAATCAAACCCGATGCTTACAATATTCGCAATCGGCTTATGTAAGCGATAATTGGTTCCCAACGTAATTGACGCACCCCAATCGGACTCGAAACTGAGGGTTCTCGAATATTCATTACCTCCTTCTGTTTTCCCCAACGGGACCTCACCGTCTGATTCCATTTTCGCTGTGTTGTAGCCAAAATTACGGTACTTGTTTCTTTTCCATACATTTCGGACTCTTGTCTCGCCACTGCTCAACGAATGTATTTCTTCTTGCATTTTAAGAATGTCATCAAGCGAAGTAGCCAAGGTCGTATCTTCTTTTATGTCCAAGATACTCTGTCCGTTTGCCCCGTCCTGAATTTGAGCGGTAGCTTTGTTTGCTAAGGCAAAAGCCACAATTGCCATTAAATAAAATTTTCTCATATAGTAATTTGCTATGTTTAAGTTCGTGAATTAATGATTTTAACCCATTTACTACGGTCAACAACCATGTCGCTATCAGCGGATTTTATTCTGTTCAGCCATTTCTCGAAATCTTCTATACTTAGGCTGTTTGGATGCCGGCGGTCGCCTGTAATGTCTATACATTTAGTGAATGGATTTGGCGAGAAAATGAAAACGACCTGGTCTAATTCAAGAGGAGCACTTGTTGTCAAGTTATATCCAACAGCCTTAGAGTCGCTATCTGGGTCAAAGAAAACATACTGTTTGTTTGACGCTACTTTATGCCGACCTGTTTGGTTATTCTTGTATGGCAACAGACAGCTTGCCGTCTTTTTGGTGCTGTCGAGTAAATATACCGCCACATAGCCCGCCGCTGGTGTCTTAAATGTTATGTATATACGTTCCTTGTTGCCAAAAGTATTACCTTCATATTTGTTACTTGTCCCGCCACAAAGAATTTTCCAGTCAAACTCTATCTTCGATTGCTTTATTTCCCGCGCCTTCCCCCAGACTTCTGCAGTGAAAACAATCCTATTGCCATCAGTGGGCGAATACGATACTTTTGGTTCGCGTGTATCTTCAAGCCATTCCGCTTTTGACATTAAATTGGTTTCCTCAACAAATTGAGAGAGCGTTTCACCGTTTAATTCTGCATCTACCATGTTTGTACTTGAAGTGATCAACTCGCCAAACGCCTCTTTTATTGCCTCACAACGAGCTCTCCTTATACATTCCACCTTGGCCTCCGAAATAGTGATGTTGTCCTCGTCGCTCACATACATTGTTGCAATGCCATGTACGTTCATTTTTACCTGTGCATTTGCAGTAAAAGCAAAAACAAGACAGAAAGCCAATAATGATGATAATCTTGTAAATGTATTCATCTTCGTCCGTTTATATGTTATTTAATTGGGATTAAAATCGTTTCTTCATCCTTCATACTTGACATCTGCATCCCGACACCTGCATTTATGAATGTAGGGTCACACACGATAAAATCTTTGTCATTATACGTGAAGTAGTCTCCATGAGGTTCTGACAGCGAGGTAAAATGAACTGCCGATGCCAAGTGCCCGGGGTAATATACCAGCACGCATTCGAGACCAAGCAGGTCACGCACCAAACGCGTGAACAGGATAGAACGATCCTCACAGTCACAATACGGATAATACAGTGATTCTTCTGCAAAAAAGGCCCGATCATACCCCCAAACCTTATCATCGTATTCGTACTCCAAACCTGTCTGAACAAGGTTGAGCAGCCTGTTTACTGCATCCAGTTCCGACAATCCTTGCAGTTCTTTGAGTAATACAGGATACACTTGCTCTTTAACACTTTCATCCATTGGCGTATTAGCATACATTGCCCATCGCGTTGTAAAATCCTCGCCTACATATGACGTAGGGTACGTATTATAAAAATCGATTAATTCTTTACCGACCTTTACTTTAAAGCATATTTCGGGGTATCGGGTAGATTGAATCTCTCGTTCATCATAACTTTGCGTACTGAATATCTGCGGGTTGTATATGTATAATGAAAGATCTTGCTCTTTCGGAAACTCAGCCTTACATATATATATAGGTTCCGATATTTCCTCCACCGGATAGAAAAATTCATCATCCAGCAAGTAAGCAGACTTATCATATATGAGATGTTTTGAGGCAACAAGAAGATATAAACGGACATCATCGGATGCGAATCTAACCTTGTAGCCAGATTGGTAGTATAAATAGCCAAGCATCAATGCCGCCTCATTCGTTCCTTTACCACAAAATTGATCACATACTTCCTTCAACATCAATAGATAGGCCCAATCACAAAATTGATGTTCTTTGCGTAGTTCCAAGCAGTCATACAGCAGATTATCATAGTCTTTCGTTGAGAGAACGAGAAGGATATCGGCAATACGGTTTGGAGTTATCTCTCCGATATTTAGTCTCTTGGTTTCGTCGATTCTGACTCGCATTTCAGTACCGAAGAAAGTGAAGGGCATGTAAGCGAATTCTTTCACAGAGTCAGGAATAGCCACCTCCTTAATTTCCTCAATTGGTTGCGGCTGTTTTGCCTTTTTTTCAGATGCGCCGGAATCAGTCTCAACCTTCTTTGCTTTGTGTTTTCTCTTACAAAAGAAAAGGAATCTGTCCGTGCCATTGTAAATTACAGGCTTGACCTCAGGAACGACAGGGCGTTCAACTCGTGGACTTGAGCCTACTTTTGTCCATGCCTGTCGGACAAACTCAGCATACTCACGGTTGCATTTATCACGAAAACTTTCAAATTTATCCCTTGATGCTTTCTTGTACATATTAAACTGGGCCACTATCGAATTAGATGCAGTTGCATCATCATGAACGTTTGTTCCGTTAGGAACAGAATCCATCGATCTTGTCACGGTAGCCATGTCGGTATATCGCTGTTGCGATACAAGCCCTTTGTTGGTAAGTTGCTTTTTTACGTATGTGATGTATTGATTCGACAATTTGGAAATCGAGTTGGATTGACCTTCCGCAAGAGCATGGATACTCCCGTTGCCTGGGCGGTCCAACGTAATGCGTTGTTGTCTTGATTCATCGATTAGCTCCACTTTGCCATTATATGGTATATTTATCACAGTCTGTTCTGTAACATTGGTATTCATTACAAGAGGAAAGCTTTTACCACCTACCTTATAAGTCACATTTCCCACGACATGGTATGCAATGAGATTCTGAGCATCACACACTATGGTTCCCACTATGACTAAGGCAAAGAATGCTACTGACTTTTTTATATTAATCATGTTTTGCAGATTTTATACGTTGATTTTATTCAATTTTCGTTTCTTATCGACATACCGGCATATATCTTTATAGAGAAATCTTGACGATGCCAGAAACGGAATGGCGGCAGTTGCCCATGCCAGATTTACACTGACATGGAACTGCCTAAAAATGAAGAAACTAAATCCCACAAATAAAGAAAGCAACAGGAACGTGAATATATTAAGACAATAACGTGATCCTACAATATATTTTATAACCATTAAGTTTGATGATTCTGTATATTTCAAATATGCAGACTGTAAAACTTGAATCATAATGACAATGATAAACGAAATGATGTAAAGGGGACAACCTGACAAATAAGTTATCTCATTGTCCAATAAAACCGTTTGGATTCCGTATGCAAGAAGCTCAACTCCTGCAATCTTTCCAATCGGTGTCCAATGAGTATCGAAATCCTCATACATCGCTCCAAACAGAACTATTTGGTTTTCTATTAGTTCCGGATGAGATTTTACTTCGTTTGGTTGTAAAACACGGAATACGGTAGGAGAGAAATTAATATCGAGATCATCAGTCCTGCCAGCAACAATATTTTCACCGGCATAGGCATTGGCCACTTGCGCAACAAACGAGGCTCGCATATCGCCCAAATATGTCTCGCAAAGCGGAATTCTACGTTTTAGTTTGTCATAAAGCGTACGTGGCACATTTACTGTACCTTCCGTAATGTCCGTTGTCTCATGAAAAAAAGAATGAATTTCTTTGGTCCACCCAGTTTTTTCATCTTTCCAATCAACCATTTTTTCCGCGAAGACAATATTCTTATAATTCTTTGCTACACTTATAATTCTGGCATTCCCTACAAAATCGCTTCCTTCATTATCAAAGCAAGCATCAACACCGATGACAACCGGATCATAGGATTCAATATCCTCCAGTGTTTGTGCAATGTCTGTCCTTGATGTCAGCTTTGTTAAGTCAACTATTGTAATTATCCTGCTTGTGTCTTTAGCCTCTCCCTCTGCCTGTATTTCATAATATATATCCGTAAAAGAAAACTCTTCAAGGGCTCTCCTAACCGGACTAAAAGGTTTCGCATATATCATGATGACAGCAAAGAAACCGGTCATCATAATAGCCAGAAGCGTTACCATCAAATGGTGAGTAAGAGACTTCCTGAATTTCACAAAGGACATATTATAAAAAACAGAATGTTGAGCTTCTCGAAATAATTACTTTGTCAGTTCTTCCAACTTTTGCTTGATTTCCGCATTGTCTTTTTCGAACAACTCAAGTATTACTGATTTTGCAATAGAGCCATCGTATGTAATTCCCACTTGAACCTCGGTGTTACCATCAACATTCCTATAAGCTTCAAATACGACCTCAGTCCTGCCTATCTTCTGCTGCACAAGTTGCTTGCTTGTGTCGAGCATCTTCGCTACAGTCTGTACTTCATTAGCGTTGAGTTCCACATTAGAATCGGTATTTTCTGTAAGAGCCGCTATTTCGGCTTCCATGTTTGTAGCGACCTCCACACGAGCACGTGTTATTGCCTGTTTTCGTGCGACCCCATAACTACTGGCACTTGCCGATGACTTGCCTATAATATACTTCGGAAAGTTTCCGTCAAGCTCATATTGTCTAAGCAGCAGGTTAGAAATTTGCTTTTCCAAAGACACACTGCCTGGAGCAGCTTTCCATCCGTCTTTCTTTAATTCCTTTGCCTGCTTTTTTGCTTCTTTGACGGCCTTTGTCTCTATCGCTTTTTTTGAAAGTTTTGCCGCTTCTTTACGTTCTTTGATAATTTCTTTCTGCGCCTTGCGCTCTATTCCATAGTTAGAGGATGATTGAGCGAACATGACGCATGGTAATCCCATTAAGAATCCGATAATCCAAAGTGCTACTAATTTTCTCATATTAGTTATACGAATAAGCCCATGGATCCCATATAGGCTTCCATTTATAATAAGTTCTAACTTAGAAGTTTTATATGTACACAGATGAAAATAGCGTGGAATCCGTACTGTTACTCATTCCACACTCAGAGGCTCTGGTATTGCCCTTCACAGTTGAATGAGCAACGCAGAGACCCACGCTTTGTGCATATTATCGAACTTATATTACATCCTATCGTATAAGATAATACACCTTAATTATATAAGAATGCTTATAAGTGATTATACACAACCATGGACATCTACAATTGCATCATACTTGACTGTGAATGAAATTTACCAGATTTCTGAGCGTCAAGAACAAAGCGTAGTAAACGCCAATCCCATAATGTAGTTCCCCGTATTTTACCAGTCTCTCCAGACTCGGCATATACTTCCCTCTGTCGGGGTCTCTGCTTTTTGGGCAGGGTGACGCAACCGACAGTTCGATACGGTTCGCAATGCAAAAATAGTCTATTTTT
>CAYVNW010000061.1:0-9420 GCA_964452915.1 uncultured Bacteroidaceae bacterium
AAAAATTGGTCGGTTGACAGGGTATGTAACACTACTCGTTACTACTGTATCTCGGACCACCGCTTGATACATCATGCATAGTTGGTTTTTTCAGCCCCAAAAAGGATATTAATATGGTTGGGCATTTATATTAATATGCTTTGCCATTTATATTAATATCGTTGGGCATTTCAATTAATATGCTTTTTTGCCATGTCTCACCACGCTGTCATCCCATGACGCCGCCTGCTATCACGAGAGCTAATCAGTAGAAACCGACAATGTTACAGCCATTAGCTACGTTGTACGAGAGAATGAGAGTCCATGCCATTTATATCTGTAAATCAGCATGTTCTGTGGTCGCACGACCACAGGCATTTTAGTAAACGGATAGTAAACAGTAGTAAACGTACCTGGAAACTGACACACCGGAGAAGAACGGTAGAGGTACTTCACATAAAAAGCAATGGATAATATTGGGAAGTGTTTCTGTTGCAGTGATAGCTATAGCAATAATAGTTACAGCTGTCTCCGTTAATAGACCCTACAGTTCGGACTTCATCCCGAAAGAGAAGAAGGGGTTGAGACCGGATAGGGACATTAAAGAAGCAGGAACGAAGAACGTTCCTGCTTCTTGTTTTATTCGGCGAGGCAACTTGCCCCACTCCGTTTATGTTACCTGCCCATTAAGGTTGAGCCAGTTTGCCGTCAGAGCCAAGTACATCTACAATCTTGTGGATGTAGAGCTTCTTCATGTTCTCACGAGCCGGTTTGAGATACTGACGTGGGTCGAAGTCTCCCGGATGCTCGAACAGATGCTTACGGATAGCTGCTGTCATAGCAAGACGTGAGTCTGAATCGATGTTGATCTTACATACTGCACTCTTTGCTGCTTCACGGAGCTGATCCTCTGGTATACCGATAGCTGCCTCAAGGTGACCGCCATACTTGTTGATTGTGTTAACTTCCTCCATTGGAACAGATGAAGATCCATGGAGTACGATTGGGAATCCAGGAAGTCTATTCTCTATTTCATGAAGTACGTCGAATGCCAATGGAGGTGGAACAAGAACTCCATTAACAAGCTTGCACTGCTCAGGAGTAAACTTGTGAGCTCCGTGTGATGTACCTATAGAGATAGCAAGAGAATCACAACCAGAACGTGAAGAGAAGTCAACAACCTCTTCTGGCTTTGTGTAATGAGATTCTGCTGCAAAAACCTCATCCTCAACACCTGCGAGTACACCAAGCTCTGCCTCAACTGTTACATCGAACTGATGAGCATAGTCAACAACCTTCTTTGTAAGTGCTATATTCTCCTCATATGGAAGTGAAGAGCCATCGATCATGACTGAAGAGAAGCCATTGTCGATACAATCCTTGCAAAGTTCGAATGTGTCTCCGTGGTCAAGGTGAAGAACGATTTCAGGATGTGCGCATCCAAGTTCCTTAGCATATTCAACAGCTCCTTGTGCCAAATAGCGAAGGATAGTGCCGTTAGCGTAGTTGCGCGCACCTTTTGATACTTGCATGATAACCGGAGATTTTGTCTCAACTGCAGCCTGTACAATTGCCTGCATCTGCTCCATTGTGTTGAAGTTGAAGGCAGGGATTGCATAACCGCCTTTAATTGCTCTCTTAAACATCTCGCGTGTGTTTACGAGACCAAGATCCTTGTAATTTACCATAGTTGATGTTATTTATTAAACATATTGTTTTTAGTCGTGTCGCAAAGTTACAAAATAAACGCAAACATGGTGCGTGGAATTGAATTTAATTTGTAATTTTGCATAGTGGTTTTTCAGAAATAAGATGTTTACGACACATTTGTTCGTCTTTTTGCTATCTCCACTTTACTTCAAACATATTAATTTGACTACTTAATAAACACTATAATTATGAGTACGCAAAAAAGATTTCTTTTGATGACTATAGCAACAACGGTTTTTGCCACGGCATCACTTTTTTCATGTAAATCAGTATCGAACGTCACGGGCAAGAAAGAAAAAAGTATTGTTGTTCTCTATGAGAATGACGTACACTGTGCAATTGACGGGTACGCAAAACTGGCCGGACTTCGTGATGCCATATCCGACACTGCATACGTGGCAGTTGTGTCATCAGGAGATTTCTTGCAAGGAGGGACAGCCGGTGCCATTTCCGACGGTAAGTACATCACCGACATCATGAAGGCTGTGGGCTATGATGCCATCACATTGGGCAATCATGAATTCGATTACAAAATACCACGCATGTTCAGTCTGCTGTCTTATCTCGGAGCTCCGGTAACTTGCGTGAACCTTCGCAACATGGCTGACGGACAATTCCCGTTTGCACCATACATCATGAAAAATGCAGGACCATACAAAATAGCGTTCGTTGGCGCAACCACCCCTACTGCCGTTGAGACAGAGGAATATGCCTTTTTCGACGAGGACGGCAAGCAACTCTACCAGTTGTGTCCCGACAGTACATACATTCTGGTGCAAAAAGCAGCCGACCGGGCTCGGGCTGCCGGTGCTGACTATGTTGTCGTGTTGGCTCATTTGGGCGAGAGCAAAAATGACACAAACGTTGATTCCCACGGCATGATACAAAATACTGACAATATAGACGCTGTTCTCGACGGACATACTCACTCTGTCATACCATCCGACAAAGTAAGGAACAAAGACGGACAGATGGTTGTAATTTCTGAAACAGGTACTAAATTCGCCAACATCGGCAAGCTTCTGATACAGCCAAACGGCAATAAGAGCACTGAGCTAATTCCTATGGAGTCGGTTAAACAGATTAACGCTACTGTCAAACACGTCACCGACAGTATAAAGGCACTTACGGCAGGCCAGACAAGCCAGCAGATTTGTGTAAGCGACGTGAAATTGCATATACTTGACACCGAAGGGAAACAAGAGGTCAGGAAAGCAGAGACCAACGCCGGTGACCTTGTGGCCGATGCATACCGTGCTATGACAGGAGCAGACTTTGCCATGACAAACGGAGGCGGAATCAGGACGGAACTCCCTGCCGGTACGCTGACTTACGGCGATATTATCAGTCTGCTGCCATACAACAACTTTATATGCACTGTCGGGATAACAGGTCAGCAACTATTGGCATTGCTGAATGCTTGTACACAATATGTGCCGGATGAGAATGGAGACTTTCCCCAAGTGTCGGGCATCAAGTTCACGATCAATGCGGGAAAACCTGACGGCGTGACAGATGTCAGCATATTGAATAAACAAACCGGTGAATACGAGCCGCTTGACCCTGCACGCACTTATGTACTTGCAACCATCGACTATTGTCTGACAGGCGGAGGCTTCCAGGGTATGCTGAAAAACAATAAGATCATTGAACACACTACAGTTAATTACAGTGATTGCCTCATCAGGTTTTTGACCAAGAATCTCAACGGACACATAGGAAATGAATATGCTGTTCCACAAGGACGCATCACAATCAAATAGTATACTCTGAGGATATTTTGCATCTGCAGAGACCCAAATCGACGACATCATCAAGTACGCGGTCAAAATTCTTGGCGGAGCAAGTCCGCAAAGCTTGCCTGTAGCAACACATAAACCGGATTACTACCTCGACTACAACGCCATGCTCAGGTGGCAACCGTCACCGCTGAAATATAAAGACTACAGTGGTGATTTCACTATCGTCAACGTACCATTGCGTGTGTCCCACTCCTTCCTTTTCTGGTTGCTGATAGCCTTTGCCGCGATCTACGTGATAGCAAGTTTATCACTTATCGTATACTCAATATTAAACTACAAAAGCCGCAACGAACGGTTCATGACCAGGATTATGCAACACGAGAAAATGCGACGCATAATGATGATAGAATCACAGAAACTTGTGTACTGGTTCATTAAAAATGATACGATAAAATTATACAAAGGATTCACCGACCTCTATCACCTGCCCGAAGAGATGCCGCTCGCAGAATTCGACAAGTACGTGAATGGAGACAGTAAATACTCATGGAGCATCATCACTCACTACGGGGACGGCAACGGGAAAAACAGAATCCGTATACACCTCGACTTGACTCCACAAGAATCTCACTGGTACGAGTTATCGTTCAACTCATCACACGACAGTCAGGAAACACGGCTGCTCATGGGCATAGCATACGAATGCGACCAGGAAGTGGAAGAGGACATCAACCTCAACAAGCTTCAAAGTGACGTCAACAAGAGTTCGGTGCGGCAAAGCTTGCTAAGCAATATCAGCGAAGACATACGCACCCCTCTCAATGCCGTCACAGGATTCTCACAACTTGTGCTTTCCGGCGACACCCAGTTCACGAAGCAGGAAAAGGAAGAATTCTGCAAACTGGTTGAAGAGAATGCGAAGGAAATCATAAGGATGATCGACAATGTGCTGGAGCAATCACAAATTGAAGACGGAGAGATTCAGATTGTGCCAATCAATACATCTGCACGTGCATTCATACATAATGTTTACAAGACACATGATGGAGGGTTCCTCATACACATACAAAGATGAGGTAATAGATAACAGGCGAAGCACACGACCAGCGCCACGCCAACCAATATCAAACATTTCATCCTGTTCATGGTGTATTTCTTCCCGCAAAGATACAAATTAGTCGGCATACCACAGCATAAAGTTCATAATTAATTGTTATTATCCCGTTGCCGTGCCTTGTGCCGGCCCCAAAATAATGTTCGACATATTCATATTCATCGGCTGGGACATTGATTGCGTGCCGACACCATGTTGGACATATTTATATTTATCGGTTGGGGCATTGTTTGTGGGTCGGCATCATTACGACATATTAATATCCATCGGTTGGGATTCATGATGAGTATTACACCTTATATATGTATGAAAGGTTACGCTTCCTTGTAGCGTAACCCAATACTGCAATTATTTATTTACCAAACGCTTCACTTGATACCAAAATTCACGTACCCAGAGGACACACGAAGATCCGACAATGATGATTATCCAATCTTCAAGTTTCAAACCGACCACATTGAAGAAGTTCTGTAGACCAGGAATCTCAATCATTGCGATTTGACCAAAGAATATGATAGTTGCTATTATAAGCAAGCCAGTACATCCCTTGAAGTGTAATGCGCTGCGATTTGTTTCAAACGCACGGGCACAGAACAGGTAGAAGAAGTGGGTCATCACGAAGATAGTGAAGAATAAGGTCAACTCGTATGAAGAAAGGCCATTCGCAGCACCCAGATGAACATGAAGCAAGTCTGTTAGCTGAGTTATGTCGGAATGCTCAAATACATAAAGCAATACAAGCAGCATGACAAAGAAGAATCCACCTACTCCGAGTATGTTCTCCAACATCGTGCGATTGAGTATGAATGCATTGCGGTCACGAGGTTTGTCTTTCATTACGCTTTCCGATGGTGGCAGCGAGGCGAGAGCCATAGCAGCAAATGTGTCCATGATAAGGTTTACCCACAGCATCTGTGTGACGGTGAGGGGACTTTGAGTGCCCATAAATGCGCCACAGAGGACGATGAAGCAAGCAGCTACATTCACTGTAAGCTGGAACAAAAGGAAACGTTGAATATTCTGATAAAGTGAGCGTCCCCACATCACAGCTTTGCCGATAGAAGAGAAAGAGTTGTCTATGATAGTAATGTCACTGGCCTCTTTTGCTACCGAGGTGCCATCGCCCATAGACAGGCCGACATGAGCAGCATTCAAAGCAGGTGCATCATTGGTACCATCTCCTGTTACTGCTTCTACTTGATTTAGTCGTTGCAGAGACTCTACAAGACGTTTCTTGTCCATAGGACGAGCACGAGAGATAATCTTTAAGTCAAGTACTCGCTTGTCAAGTTCGTCATCGGAAAGTTTTGCGAACTCAGGACCGGTGATGATGTTCCTATCGGTATCTTCGTCAGTCCACAGACCTATCTGACGTCCAATTTCCTTGGCAGTACCCGGCGTGTCACCAGTGACGATCTTGACATTGATGCCGGCATCCATGCACTCCTTTACAGCTTCAGGAACATCAACACGAACAGGGTCGCTTATGGCAACAATGCCTTGGAATGTCAAGTTAGCAGCAACTACCTTGTCATCCTTAATTGCTTCCTCGCCGTTTTCTATCATCTGATAAGCAAAGCCCAACGTACGCATTGCCTTATTTTGGTAGTCTTGTAATTGCTTATCGATGTCAGATGACTTCATATTCTTTTCTATCTGCTTGGACAGGCTCAGTACAATCTCGGGAGCACCCTTCACGTAAAGAATTTTCTTACCAGGGAGGAGGTTGGAAGTGACAACGGTTGCCATATACTTGCGCTCGGTCGAGAAAGGCAGTTCCTCTATGACTGTTGCACTTTCACGCAACTTACGATAGTCGATTCCATTCTTGTTGAGCCACAACAGTAATGCACCTTCAGTAGGATTTCTCAATACTTTCAAAGCCTCAGAGTCAGAGAAGTCGATAGACGCTGTCGAGTTCACGGCTATTCCCTCTTCAAGCTGCTTGCTTTCATCATCATCGGCAAGTTTCTGATTGTCCAGTCCGAAGAACTTTGTGTCATAGACCTGCATCTGATTTTGCGTGAGAGTGCCCGTCTTGTCGGTGCAAATGACTGTTGCCGCTCCCATGGTTTCACATGCGTGCATCTTTCTGACAAGGTTGTTCGTCTTTAGCATACGCTGCATGCTATATCTCAATGTTACAGCCATCGGCAACCCCTCTGGCACGGCAACGACTATAAGCGTTACAGCAATCATCAGCGTGTCGAGAGTATAGGTAATGAGGTCTGCGACCTGCTTGTCTGGAGTAAGTGCGTTGAAGAAGTACATTACCATAGCCATAAGTACGACAAAGTAGGCGATAATGGACACTGTAACAGCTGGCCACTTCCAATCATCAAACTTCTTTATTACAAGATAGAAGAATATAGCTGTAGGGATGGCTAATGTCAAAACTATTGGAGCCCAGTCAAAATAAACCATGAGCTTGCCGACAATGATGAGGGCTGCAAACACGTAGCTGAGTTTTGTGATAAGAGTGGCAAGGCCGTCAAGTTGTTTATTAAGAGGAGTGCGCACACTGTCGTCAATTTGGGCAGCCTCAAAGACCTTGCCATTCTCAGTCTTGTCGCCTACAGCATCTACTTGAAAGATTCCATGTCCTTCCATTACTTTTGTACCACGAAGTACACGGTTGGTAGGATAGGTCGCATCTTTGCTGAATTCCTTTTCGTTTGTACTCTTATGGCATATCGGCTCTCCTGTTAATGACGATTCGTCAACGTTGAGACTAACTGCTTCCAAAAGTGTTCCGTCGGCAGGAATCTCAGCTCCTGTTGTCAGTATTACAATATCTCCAACAACTATGTCTTTTTTAGGAATAGCCGTAGCACTGCCATTTCGTATTACTTCAACCAACTCGTCATCGTTGACTTGGTTGAGGATAGAAAATTGCTTGTCCGCTTTTAGTTCAAAGATAAAAGCAATGCCTGTTGCAAGAAGGACAGCCACAAAGATACCCACTGGCTCAAAGAACGTCTGCCAGTCCTTGCCTAAGCCAACATATTCGTAGATTGATATACCCAGCGATAGGAATCCTGCTATTAGAAGGATGATGATGAGAGGGTCTGAGAACTTTTCAAGGAATTGCTTCCATAGAGGTTCTTTCTCTGGTGGCGTGAGAACGTTCACGCCATGCTTTGTACGGCTTTCCAACACTTGGGCATCGGTCAAGCCTGTGTAATGATGATTTTGTTGCATATCTATAATACTATATGATTATCGTTAGAAAACTTCAGAGGCATTACTTGGTTGAGTGCTAAAATTACCATCAGGTTGGAGGATTAGTTCATATTCTAAACCTTGATATTCAAGAGCGATCGGAGAGTCCTTTGAATAAGATTCATTCGCAACGAAGCCGCCAGTTCTTCCGTTAGGCATCTTCTTATTGGGATTCCATCCACGGCCACCATAGAAGAATACTTGATAAGTCCCATTTGGAAGGTCAAATGTATAGGAGTCTCCAGCGGCAATATATGCATTTGCATATACGTTGCCATGTCTTTTTACGATGACTACTACATCACAATTTGCACTTGAAGATGTGAGGACACTTATTTGACTGTCTTCCCCTCTGTTGCCAGATGACGGATAAGGGGAACTTCCTGTATTTAGAGAATTATTATAATATGGATCGTCTTCTACAGATTCTTGCGAATTACTTGCTGCCTGATAAGGATTGCTACCTGTGTTTAGAGAATTGTTTGTATAAGCATCGTCCTCAGGTGAGGCAGTGGCAGTTGACGAAGAGCTATAGGAACTCTCATAAGTTCTTGTCGAAGGGTCTTTGTGCGTGTCAAAACAAGAATGCAAAGCTAATATGGCTAATGCAAATCCGAAAAAGGATAATATCTGTTTCGTACAGGTTCTGATTTTTAGTTGTAGAATGTGTTGGATCTCATCTTATCGCTTTGGAACGTAAGTTTTGTTGCCACGGCTGTTAATATAATACTGACCACCGCGAGAACCTGTCTGTATTGATCTGCCAGAGCCATAGTTATATGCACCAGAAGAGTAGTCACGTGCACGACTACCTGTTAAGCCTGTGTAAGGATTGGAGTTCCCGCGAGTAGAAAAGTTGTCGTGGTTGGTAGAGTTGGTGTTGGTCTTGTAATGACCCTTTACATAAGTTCCGTTGGAACGAGTATAACCTCGCTGATATCTCACAGATGTATTAGTAGAACCATAGCTACAATAGGAGTTGCTTCTACGATTGGAGGTTCCATAGGAGTTGAAACTTTGTGCGTTAACACTAACAATGCTTGCGATGGCAATGATTGCCATAAGAATGATCTTTTTCATTTTCGTATTCTTTTAATTATTTCTTGTTTTCGCTGCAAAGTTATCTCAAAAAGTTCAACTCATCATTAATTCCATAACATTGCAAGTTTTACTTCTTTTTTTGCCAAAACAGATTTGCAAGGTTGCAAATACCAAGATTACACTACATGTTTATTCCCTTAGGATTATCTCCATAATCATTTTCCCCTATGTCTCCATCTCCAAATAACATCCTCAGAACATAGAGATACATCCAGGTTCTTTTTTATTCAAAGCATTTTTTACTGTGAAAAATGCTTTTTTCAACATACCATAATTTTTGTCTTTTGTTATAGGCTGAGTAATAGTTGACCGAATACCTGTTGGGCCCGTATTTTATAAGTACATCTTCGTATGACATATCCTTGCGTGTCATAAGAAGTTCGTAGAGTATGCCTGCTAACTTTGCCTGTATTCCAGTACCAGTGAAACTGTTCGTCATTGTCAATATAGAATTTGTTCGCAAATATAGCAAACATCCATCATTTAACCAAATTATTTGGTTTGATTATTAGTTTGTTGTCATTACTCTTCAAAACAAGAGCTTCTACAACA
>CAYVNW010000062.1:0-9032 GCA_964452915.1 uncultured Bacteroidaceae bacterium
CTTCATGGCATAACTTCATGGGCTTCATGGCATAACTTCATGGGCTTCATGGCATAACTTCATGGGCTTCGTGGCATAACTTCATGGGCTTCGTGGCATAACTTTATGATTCTCCTTTATTACTATTTATTCCTTTTATTCTTTATGGCTTATACAATAAAAGAAATGTATGCATTCCGTCATTAGTTTAGAAAAATAATCGTACCTTTGTATATAAATAAAGAAATAAAAGAACATCCATGGATATAAATACGGCACAATATTTGCGGGAGGGAACATCATTGTATCATGGTGTGTATCGTATAGAGAAGACTCTCGGGCAAGGTGGGTTCGGAATAACGTATCTTGCGACTGACGTAAACTTGGAAATGAAGGTTGCGATCAAAGAGTTCTTTCCTGAGAACTTCTGCTACCGTGACACTGACACGAGTCACGTGAACCTTGGCACAGCAGGTTCGCGTGAGTTTATAGAGCGGCTCAAGCAGAAGTTTTTGAAGGAGGCACGCAATATTGCCAAACTAAATTATCCAGGCATTATCAGAATCCATGCCGCATTCGAGGAGAACGCGACAGCTTATTATGTGATGGATTATATTGACGGCTGTACCCTGTCCGACATGGTCCGTCAGAGCGGACCTTTGTCCGAGTCAAAGGCATTGGTATATATAAATAAGGTGGGAAAGGCTCTGGAGTATATCCATGACCGTAAGATGAACCACCTTGACGTAAAACCGGCAAATATAATGGTGCGGCAAACAGATGACACGCCGGTATTAATCGACTTTGGACTATCTAAACAGTATGACTCCACGGGAATGCAGACATCCACAACATTGACAGGCTTGTCACATGGATATGCTCCCTTTGAACAATACAATGAGGGAGGAGTTCGGGAGTTTTCCCCACAGACCGACATCTACTCGCTTGCCGCAACTTTGTATTATCTGCTTACAGGCATTGTGCCGCCTCCGGCCCCTCGTTTGATAGATGAAGACTTAACATTTCCACAGGGCTTTCCGGCTGATCTCAAAGCTCCGATCACAAAAGCGATGTCAACAGCAAGAAAGAACAGACAGTCCACTGTCGGTGAGTTTCTTGCGGAATTGAGCAATACTGATACAGTCAAGCAATCAATCAATGGCAACATCGATCATAGCCGTCAGAAGGAGACATCAACATCCAATACCATTGACAATAAAGACTTGAACCGTGAAACGGTGATAGTGAACAATGGAGATGCCACACGGATTAATATACCTTTTGTACAAGGTGAACAGCACAAGCAGGAACCGCCACAGAAACTCAAAGACTCTACCTGGTGGAAAAATAAAAAGACATACAAGATTCTTGGTATTGCCGGCTGTGCGGCTATTCTGATAGTTGCCATAATTATGTTCGCAATTGAATTGTCGCTACATGTAACAGTCAGTGGGCCAAGCGGAACAGTGAACGGGTACAACTATGTTGACCTCGGATTGCCAAGCGGAACCCTATGGGCGACTCATAATCTTGGAGCGTATAGTCCGGATGAGTATGGTGATTATTATGCTTGGGCAGAGACAGAGTCTCGAGCAAGCGGGTTCGATTGGGAATCCGCCCCTTACTATCAATACATGGACTCACTCAATTACTACCATTGGGGCAAATACAACAACTCAGATGGCAAAACAATCCTTGATTCGGAGGACGATGCGGCGACAATGACCCTCGGTTCTCCATGGCGCATACCGACAGATGATGAGATGAAAGAGCTATTAAATGAATGTACTTGGATATGGGGACGAATGAAGTGGAATAAAGGATATAAAGTGATTGGTCCGAACGGGAACTCTATTTTTTTACCTGCCGCAGGCTGGTATAATGATAATGTGTGTGAAAGTGAGAACGAAGATGGAAACTATTGGACCAGCGTTCACAAATCAAACTCTGAAAATATAAATGCAGAAGACTTAGCGTGCGGCTTATACTTCTATGCAAAAATAAAAGGAATGGCAGACGACTTTGCTCGATGCCGTGGTCATAGCATCCGCCCCGTACTATCACCTCAGTATGTTGACCTTGGTCTTAGTGTAAAGTGGGCTACATGCAACCTCGGGGCATCACGCCCTGAACAATATGGTAACTATTATGCATGGGCAGAGACACAGCCACGAACAGGAAACGAATGGGATTATAACTGGTATAATGCACCATATTGCTTAGACTCGTACGGCGACTCTTTAAGTAAATACAATGGCTATGACGGCAGGACCATCCTTGATGCAAAGGATGATGCAGCAACCGTGACTCTTGGTGCGCCATGGCGAATGCCTACAAAAGATGAGATAAAAGAATTAACGGATAGGTGCACATGGACATGGACCACAATGAATGGCAATAACGGATATGAGGTGACAGGACCGAACGGGAACTCTATATTTCTGCCTGCTGCTGGCTACCGCGACGGGTCAAGTATCCGCTACGCGGGTACCTACGCTCACTATTGGTCAAACTTGTATGATACAAGTAACCCCGACGATGCCTATTACTTGCTCATTCGTTCTGACGATTACCATCAACCGTATAGCTACGATCGTTATCTCGGACATTCTATCCGTCCGGTATATCCTTAAATATAAAGATTTGTCGATTATAAGTTTGTAATAATAGTGAAATACTCAACTGTAAGAATAACGAAGAAAACATGGATGCTAATCGGACTGTTTGGCATCATCGTGGCATTTGTAGTTATTGGACTGTATCCGCCTGCCGGCACATTCAGAGTAAACGACGGCTTACGGCACAAAGTGGACTCACTGAACGAGATTGCTTACGCCACAAGGTATATGCATCTTGATTCCACTGCAAAGTACTCGCAATTGGCATTCGATCAGTCGGCAGACTATGACGAAGGCAGAGCTATTGCTCTCAACAACTTAGCATTCGTGCAATACATGCTGATGGACTACGACAGTGCACAGACATTATATTTAGAAAGCTATTTTACTACTAACAACCTTATAATAAAAGCGGCAGCGGATGTAGGCATTATGAAGATTTGTCAAATCACAAGTCGTAACGATGCGTTTTATGATTACCGTAACGATGCCGAATACAAACTCAGACGTATTGAAGAAGATAAAAACCTGCTTACACCAATACAAACAACCTGGTACAATTATGTCAAAAGTGAATTCCACTTCGCTTCCGCTACCTATTATAATAATATACAACAGGAAGTTCAAGGCGATGCCGAACTTCAACGTGTCACATCCGACATGAGCATGGTAAACTCTGATTCCGCACAACTCGCAAGATATTGTCTGCTGACACACGACTACGACCGTGCGTTGGAAATAGGCAGACGAAGCGGACTCACCTACATGCTGGCAAGTGCCTTACAAAAAATTGCAAGCAACATAATCAACTCTGAGACTACAGACAATACAGACTCATTAAGCAGTCTCCCATTAGAGCTTGCCCGGCATTCTTTGCAACTGTTCCGTGACTACGGATCAATATACAGCCGTGCAGTCACTTATCTTACAATATCAGAGTACTATGTTCACAGGAACCAACCAGAGGTGGCACTCGACACAGCAACCAAAGCCCTTGAGTTTGTCAACATCCAACACCGGCGACTATATGGCGTTGACGCAGAATTTCTAATGCCATATTCGTCTCAACAAGACTCCATGTCTACCGAGATGCGATGGATGCGTAACGGAACCATTACTTGCGCATGGGACTGGATAGCGCAAATTCGTGAACATCTTAGTATGGTTTATAGTAGCCTTGGACAAAAACGCCAGTCAGATTACAACAGGAACATTTACCTTGACATCCTAAATGCAACCAGACAAGACAAACAGCTTGAGAATCAATATGAGAATTTAGAAATAGAACAAGCCAGACAATACATCATGGCATGGATGGTAGCGATATTGTCTGTTCTTTTGTTCCTTGGACTATTCCTGTATATCCGATTCCTTAAAAGGAGGACGGAACGCAGTTATAACAAGGACATTGCAGCAGTTGAGGAAACATTCCACAAGTGGATGAAGGAAAAACAATCGTTGTATTCCTCTATGCAGATGGAAGAAAAGCGCATTGACAGTGAGACATACATTCACGAGCAACACATCGCCGAAAACAAACGGAGCTATATTGACAAATGCACAAACCTGTCGCTCGTATATAGCATTACACCGTTTCTTGATCGGGCAATAAATGAATTGCATAAACTCAAAGATGCCAACGAACCGGCAGCAACACGGAAGGAAAGGCTCTCATATCTCATGGAACTCATTGAACAAATTAATCTCTACAACGAAATACTGTCACATTGGATAAAAGTACGCCAGGGCATCGTCTCACTAAACATTGAGAACTTCAAGTTGCAACCACTGCTCGACACTCTGGCAAAAAGCAATAATTCATTTATAGACAAAGGATTGTCACTGCATGTAGAGAATTCTGATGCCGTAGTAAAAGCAGACAGAGCACTAACCTTGTTTATGATGAATACCCTACTTGATAATGCAAGGAAGTATACACCTCAAGGCGGACACGTAAGCATCAACACTCTGACATGCGACGACTATGTGGAAATATCTGTGTCCGATACAGGACGTGGGCTTTCTACTGAGGATATGGAAACTATACGTCATGAGAAAGTTTACGATTCCAGCAAGATCGGAGATACCAAAAACGACAGTGAACTGAAGCAAAATAAAGGTTTCGGCTTCGGACTTATGAATTGTAAAGGCATAATCGACAAATATCGCAAATCCAACTCTTTATTTTCTGTATGCCTGTTCGACGTTGAGAGTACAATCGGCAAAGGCAGCCGCTTTTTCTTCCGCCTGCCTAAAGGTACGATACGCTCTATAATTACCGCAGCCCTTCTGATTCTCACTTGCAATGGTTATAGCCAAGGCACTTCCGACACATATAATCACGTTCACCTTAAGAAAGCTGCCGCATATGCTGACTCTGTGTATTTTGCCAATATCGACGGCTATTACCATAAAGCTATAGTTTATGCCGATTCTGTCATCCAAGAACTGAACGCCGAATATATTACAGAAAATGGCGACTCAACACAGCTGCTTACACTCTTAGGTCAGACCTACCAAGAACTGGACTGGTGGAATACAGGCGTAAAAACAGATTATTCAATTATACTTGACGTTCGCAACGAGACTGCAGTAGCGGCACTCGCCCTTCAGAATTGGGACTTGTACAAATACAACAACGACATTTACCAACGTCTGTATAAGTTGGCAAATTTCGACTACTCACTTGAAGAATCCGTGGAAACAATTCACAAGACCAATATTATCCGGCAAACCATTATAAGTATTGGAATTTTATTAGTGCTGATTGGTATTGTCGTTTTTCTCCTGGTGTACTATCGTATGCATTTGCTACCTACGTTCAACATGCGCCAACTGATGCAACTTAACAAAAACCTGTTCACTCAACAGCATAATGACTTGACTGAATTTATCTATCGGGGACTGAACGACATCAAACAAACAGACGGATTGGCAATTGGCACAAAAACAGCCGACAAGCCGACCCTCGACATCCATCTTACCGCTAATTGTCCGGCAGCCGACTCTGTAGAGACTTTAATCATACGCAGTGTCTCAGAAAACAAAGAAATCGTAATATCCGACGGAGCTCTACGGTCGTTCCTGCTCATCCCCGATCCGTCAGTCAGTAAAGAAGAAGAACCTGTTGGCACCATCGGCGCAATGGTCATAGCCTTTCACAATACATCGGTCTCAGCCGATGAGGAGAAAATAATAAGGCTAATCGCACAACAATTGGCAACTTATATATACTACTCGAATATCAAGGTTGAAAGTCAGAGAGACTCAATACAACTGAAGGAATATGAGAAGCACCGTACAGAACAGGAAGAAAGCAGTATACATATTCAAAACATGGTATTGGACAACTGCCTGTCGGCACTTAAGCATGAAACCATGTTCTACCCTAACCGAATCAAGCAGATTTTAAGTTCTGTAGGTGACGATTTGTCGTCTGAAGAAATGGCTGGTAAGATTGAAACTTTAAATGAACTGATCAGCTACTACAAGGAGATCTTCTCCATACTCAGTGCATGTGCGGCAAAACAGCTCGATAATGTCGTTTTTAAACGTAAGAACGTATCCATAGACTCACTTGTACAGTATGCACAGAAATCACTTAAACGACAATCAAAGAAAAAGGGAATCGATATCGGATGCGAAGTTCACGCCCAAGCCGGACTATCCATTATTGGTGATGCAGCAATGTTGCAGTATCTTATTGACAACATAATATCTTCAATGCTGCAAGACGAGCAAGACGGACAGATCAAATTGTATGCCACATATAATAATGAAGGAATGGTAAAACTGACATTCACTGACTGCCGTATACATAAAAGCAAAGATGAATTGTCAAAACTTTTTTATCCTGAACACCTGAAATACGATGAACAGGAAGACAAACTTATCGGCGTAGAATATATGGTGTGCAGACAGATAGTACGTGAACACGACGAGTATGGCGGACGGCGCGGTTGCAGGATTAATATCTCAAACTGTGACGAAGGCTACAAGATTGAAGTGATGCTTAACGGACAGAAGAACAAAGTAAACAAATAATAAAAGCAATATAACTATATGGATAATTTTAATGTAATCATCGTGGAGGATGTGCCACTGGAATTAAAGGGTACTATCGAAATATTCAAAAACGAAATTCCTGAGGCAAATATCATTGGGACAGCCCAGACCGAGGAGGATTTCTGGTCTCTCATGGACAAGCAAACTCCCGACTTAATCTTGTTGGACCTTGGCTTGGGAGGATCAACCACTGTCGGTGTCGAAATATGCAGGCAATTGCGTGACAAGAAACTGCCGGTCAAAATTCTTATATTCACAGGCGAAGTGCTCAATGAGAAGCTGTGGGTCGATGTGCTCGATGCCGGAGCAGACGGGATAATACTGAAAAGCGGAGAATTGTTGACACCTGATGACGTACAAAGCGTGATGAGCGGCAAAAAGTATGTCTTCAATCAGCCAATACTGAAAAAGATTGTAAAGCGGTTCCGCCGTTCAGTACTTAATGAATACAAAAGACAAGAGTCTATCGTTAAATACGACATTGACGAGTACGATGAGATATTCCTTCGCCATTTGGCATTGGGCTATACAAAAGACATGATTGCAAACCTGCGCAACATGCCCTTCGGGACCAAATCATTGGAAAAACGCCAGGCAGACATCATCAGCCGTCTGTTTCCAAACGGAGACAAAGAACGTATTAACGTACCCCGTCTTATTACCAGGGCTTTTGAATTAAGAATTCTCGATGTAGACAATCTGGAACCAGATGAGGATTAATGACATAAACAATAGAATACCAATTGTACTGCTAATGGCGATTGTAATCATCGCTTTGTGCTCTTGGATAGGCAACATTTATGAAACAGGACTGAACAGCCTGTTCAGTGCCGATGCAATCCGATGGGCAGTAGTCAATTTCGTACCAAACATAGGCAATGCCCCCTACCCCGATATCATTATCGGGTTGATTGCTTTGGGAGCACTGAAGGAATCTGGACTGATATATTCGTTCAGTTCAAAAGCTTCATTAAAACAAAACCGTGCCCTTTCGTTTGCCATTTTGGTATTTTGTATTCTGTGTTTAATTACCGCCTTTATGACGTTGTCACCCAATGGAGTGCTGCGCAACTCATTCGGGGAATTATGTCATTCTCCTTTTACTAAAGGAATCTACGGAGGAATCTGTTGTGTTGTATTGTTGGTCAGCAATGTCTATGGCATATCGTCCGGCAACTTCACAAACCTGAATGACACGATCAAGGCACACACTTCATTATTGCAGAAGTGCCAAACTTATTTCATTTCTATGATTCTCGTCAGCGAACTGATGGCATGTCTGGACTATTCCAACATACTCACAAGAACAAGCGTCTTCTACGGGATTCTGTCATGGTGTCTGTACCTGATTCCTTTGTTGCTCTCTCTTGCAGCAAATAAGAAAGAAGTGAAATAAGGAGACAAGCAAACGAAACAGCTCACATTAAACAGAGATTACCACAAGGACACATTTCGTTCACTACAGTTTAAAACTTTATGAATTACAACCGCTCAAAATGGTATTAACAAAAACAACTAAAAAATTTTCTTCAAAATGTTTTGCCGATTGGAAAAAAGTCATTATATTTGCACTCCGCTTCAAGAAAGCGCTAAGACAAAGTGATCATAACTAAATGATTAATATTTTCACTCTACAAATATTGCAAGGCAGGCTCGTCATTCACATGCGACATCTCAATGATGGAAAGCCGCTGTTCGACTATCAACGTTGAATATACTTGCAATTAGTAGTTTTGTCGTGTTTTATTTTGTGTTTGTGTTGTGGCTACTCTTATACGTGACGTAAAAGGGTAGCCTTTTTTGTCACACTATATCATCAAAGCATAGCACCCTACACCCCATCGTCCATCCCCTACTCCTCCGTCATCCACTACTCACTCCGTCATACCTACGACACCCCTCCCGTCATTCCGAGCAAAGTGAGCAGATCCTCAGTGTGCTATAATTGTGCTATGCATCAGTGCTATACCGCAGTGCTATGAAAGTCCTCCAGCGGTGCCGTAACGCCCCTGGGTAGCCACTGCCGTGGCAGGGCGTCACAGCACAGCGGGACACGGGTATGACGGGCAAGAATGAGTTCATGGGCGGACAGGCCGGACACTCTGCCCGTAGTAGCGGTAGTAGCTGTAGAGCCAGTCGTGATACGTCGAAAGGAAGTACAAGTAGCAGGCGGAGTAAGGGTAGTCCGTATTGAGCGAACTCGACCAATAGCCGCCGTACGTGCCCGCAAAGTTGAGACTTGACCCAAGGCGAGAGCCTGCGGCAGGCAGAAAGATGGAATTACCGTTCGGACCAACAACCTTATAACCGTTCTTACCGTTCATCGTGGTCCATGTCCATTTACATTTGTCCAAGATTTCATTTATCTCG
>CAYVNW010000063.1:0-8128 GCA_964452915.1 uncultured Bacteroidaceae bacterium
CACCTGACTGTTAATCAGGGGGTCGTTGGTTCAAGCCCATCCTGAAGCGCAAAACGTGATGCGTCCTTAGCTCAGTTGGTAGAGCATCTGACTCTTAATCAGAGGGTCCAGGGTTCGAACCCCTGAGGGCGTACTTTTGGAGAGATGGCAGAGTGGTCGATTGCACCGGTCTTGAAAACCGACGTACTGAGAGGTACCGGGGGTTCGAATCCCTCTCTCTCCGCCATCAAAGTAAAAACCTGCTGATTCCCAGCAGGTTTTTGTTGTTATAAACTGTGCGATAAACGTGAACAGAAGTCCAGACAAACAGCTTATCATGTGGTCGTTATCACCTTATAGGCCGTTTTATTCTTTATTAAAGTAACTTCCTTCCTCAAGTGATGCGCCTTTTGCAATGTTTGCGTTATAGTTATAACGGGATTTACGCTCTTCTGCGAACATATGCATAGTTCCTTCCTCATTTTCTTTGAATGCAAGATGGTTGTCGATGGCCATCGAACCTGCCATGCCCTCAACGTCAAGATTATCCGTGCCGATGAGTGTGAATGTCCAGTTCTGTTTCTTAAGCTTCTCAATGAGAGTCTTGACCATCGCTAAGTTGTATTCCACTGAACAATTTTCTTCCCCATCAGTAATGATGGTAACTAACACATTGTCGTCCGATTCTGTTTGGGCATTCAGCTTGTTGATACCCATGCCAATAGCATCATATAGAGGCGTCGCTCCTCCAGGACGATACTCTTTGTTAGTAAGAGCATGCGTGTGGTTTGCCAAAACGTTGTCAAAGACATACCGTCTGTGAGTACTATCGAAGGTGATGAGTGTAACATGCTGCTCTATGTCCGGATGCAAAAGTTGCATCTTCTGTACTGTTTCCAGTGTTTCGTTGATTCCCACGAGAGCCTGGTGCTCAATAACAGACATGCTGCCGCTTTCGTCAACAACGATAAGGTTGAATACTTTTTTCATAACTTCTTCTCTTTAATCTTAATCTTTAAACTTAACTTACTTAATTAATGCTTCACTCGGGGCATTGCAAATCTGGTTTCGCTTTTCCCTCGTTTGCACTTGATTTTCCGACGTCGTTTATCTATTAAAAGAATAAATGCATTCAAAAATTAAGTGCCAAGACAATTATTTTATTAAATTTGTGGTCAAATGACGACAGATCCAATATACAGACCAACTATCGGTTTGACCGATGAAGAGATAATAGATGGATTGCGGAGGCGTGACCCACGTATAACCCGTGACTACTTCTATGGTATATGCCACATAGCCTACCATATTTATAATAAGCATTATGATTTGGAAAAGAAAGTAGGACTTGATTTCTATAGTATTGTACATGAATACTATCTATTACTTGATAAGCATGAATTCAAGCAACTTGAGGATCGTAAGCCAAATATGACATTGAAAACATGGATGATTAATGGTTTCCGTTTTGTCATGCTCGACCGTCTAAAGGCCTACAACAAAGAAATGCGGACGCAGAGTTTTGAAGAACGAGTGGAGAAAGGAAATCTTTGTTTCGATGTCGCCGATAATAACTTTTCAGAGGATTTCCGCAACACCGTCTTTGAGATTTGCCATGAAGTCTTAGGACGGGACAGTCGCCAATCGTTAATCCTGCAAATGATGCTTATTGACGGCTTCAAGGGGAAAGAGGTCGCCTCGCAGCTTGGTATTACTCCGCCAGCTGTTACCCAGCAATATCATAAGCTCATGGAACATGTCGTTATTCCATATTTCAAAAAATACTATGTCGCTCCGGAGTTATCGGAAACCGTTGCTTTGGAAGAACCAAATGGCTATTACGACGAATCTATGGAACCGGGTGTATTCAAAACTCAAATGCCGTCAATATCAATGAATGAATCATTTACAACTATGAGTACAAATATAGCAAATCGAATAACGCCCAATTACATCACTTCTCTCAAGCCTAATGAAATCTTTGTGTTTGGGAGCAACCTTGCAGGGATGCATGGTGGCGGTGCCGCCCGCATTGCCCGCCTGTACTTTGGCGCAGTACTTGGCAATGGTGATGGTCCGCAAGGACAGAGCTACGCCATTCCAACGATGCAAGGTGGTGTGGAGACTATCAGACCGTATGTCGACAAATTCATCAAATATGCTCAGGCACATCCAAAGCAAACGTTTCTTGTCACTCCTATCGGATGTGGCATCGCAGGATTCACGCCAGATGAGATAGCACCGCTATTTGAACGTGCAATCAGCGTTGAAAATATTCATCTTCCACAGTGCTTCTGGGACGAGCTAATTGCTTAGTACTATATTGGATCAAAACAAACCAAGTATATCTGCTCCTTCCAGCCGTAACAATGACAGCTTCTTTTCTATTCCGCCTGCGTATCCTGTCAGACTGCCATTGCTCCCCACAACCCTGTGGCATGGAATAATCAGTGAGATGGGATTGCGCCCCACGGCTCCGCCAACAGCTTGCGCCGACATGCTCTCCACCAAAGTTCTGCCTTCACTCTTTGAGGTATGGATGTTTTGCTCATATTATAATCAAAATTATACCAACAAGTTGTGTGCCGCTAATTTATAGCAAACCAGCGACACGCCAATATTAATTACCAATCTTCTCCCTCATTTCCTGCAAGGCCATTCTTCACGCATTCCTCAATTTTGTCCATGACAACATTTGAATACGCATGAGCCATCACGAGAGCTTTGCATGAGGTCTTCTTGTGAGAATCTTTCTTTGCAAAGGGAAAGCAGGAGTCTAATGTCCACTTTTCATCAGATCGTGTTGGCGGTGTGTTGGAGCCGCCAAGGGCAGCCATCCAACCTCCACCAATTAGTCGCCTTACATCATAAAACGGTACGGAGTATGTCACTCTGACTTTTCCATCCTTGATGTCGCACTTGATGACGGGCTTTATGCTTACGTTATAGGCACTTGTTTCACCTGCATGTTGGGCAATGTCTGCGACATAACCTTGTGCAATGATTGTGCCAAGCTCTTTGTCGTTCAACTTGATTACAGAGTTTGCATCGTTGAATGTTGCTGTAAACCAATAGTTCAGCAGCACATAAAGCTGCTCTTTGGTCTTACCTTCAGCAGGAATTATCTGCACATAGGTAATGGCATTGTTCTTGTCAAGAGTTAGCTGAGAACCAAGGTTAGTTGCCGCATCAACCCATTTCTCGCCATACTTTTCTTTTGCGTACTTTTCAAGCTCGTCGGCTCTTAGAATTTGGGCATCCACGGATGCACTCACAGCGACAAATGCGAATAAAAGACATAGTATCCTTTTCATAATTACAATATTTTGGTTAAACATATTACTTAGAACTCAAAGCCAAGTTTCATGGTTATCGTTTCTGTGTCATACAGAGTAGTGTATCTCGTATAATCCATGCTTGTATGGCTTGTAAAATGGTCGAAAGTCTCGAATTGCAGTTTCTCCGTGGCATAACCAACAGATAGGTTTATAGCCTGTTTTTCATTGATAGAGAATCTGCATCCTGCCGAAGCGTTGACATACAGGCCACCACCATTCGTTACGAAAGTACCTCCCCTGACATCAATGAATGGGGTTGCCTTCTTCTTCAGAAAGTTGCAACGGATGTTGGCGAATACAGGTATATCCACTTTGCTGTCTCTAATGTCAAGTGGTATGTCCATGTCTTTCGTTTTGTAGGATGACATAAAATGCAAGCCTGTTCCTGCACCAACGTACAAATACGGATTGATTTGATAACCATGTGATGTATTGACCTCGAAACGGCCAAAATCATAGTCGCCTATTCCGACCGAATACCCTGCATCAACGAAACCACGATAACAATTCTTTGAAATATTCTGAGCATTAGAACCGATAACGGAGAGAAGCAATGCAGACAGAAGATATACCTTTTTCATACGCTAAATTTTAGAAGTTACTATATATTATCTAATACAGTTACAAAGGTACGATGCTGCTATGCAGTCTATTTGCACAGAAGTAGAAAAAATTGAAAATCCAATAAAAAAAGTCCCCGATACGTTATAATATCGGAGACTTATTAAGTAATAGCTTTATTACACGCTTGGCGCAAATGGAGCGATGTGGCAGTTGCTGTTGTCTTCAACATCATGCCCTGCGCTCTCTAATTCCGTAATGCAAGAACCTGTAGCATAGAAATACATTGTAATAATGATGTTGATTGCTGCATTTATCTCCTGTTCTGAAGCCGTAGGTGATATGTGAGACTCATCATTACGCCATCCTTTCACCAACATTAAATACTGATACAATTTCTGATACTCCTCGTTCTCATTGTATTTCAGTGTCCATAATGGATGTATCGCATGAATAACATTCTTCCATGTTACATCCTGTCCTTCATATTGGGGGCTTACTTCCTCACCTTTCATCAAGAAGAAGAGTTTCTTCAAATAAGCCTCGAACTTTGTCACCAGCAAGTTGAAGCTTACGAACTTGTCAACTATTGTTGCATCCTTGACAAACAGATTAGAGAAGGCACGAGAGATGAAAAGTCCAACACCGTCCAGACTTTCAAGCGATTCTTTTCCCAATACATAGAATACACTGTCAAGCACTTCGTCTTGTGAACGCATATATCTACTTACGCCTGACAACGTTTCTTTCAAGATGTCTTTTATGCAAAACTTTATTTTCTCAATGTTGAGCACGACTTCTTTGTCATCATCTTGTGGCGTGTTGTTTTCCTTGTCCTCCTCTTCATGATACTCTTCTACATTCTCCAGCGTGACTTCGTCATGCAGCCATGCTATAAGAATGTGGGTTCTCGTTATCGGATCGAGGATGAATTTACGCAGTATTTGGTCAGCCTTTGGCATCACGAGGAACGGAGGTACTGGTTTCCCCGAAATCTTATTCAGGAAAACACGAGTTTTCTGCAAGTCGAGCGTCAGCTTTAAGTTCTCAAAGCGGTTAAACTCATTCAAGTTTTGCTCATTTACGTCACAACTCATAATATTGATAAGTTGGCTGGGGTTAAGCCCAGTTGCTTCACTAAGAGTTATGATTTGCTTGTGAAGCTCGCTTATTTGATATTCTGCAATGTAATCGTAGATAGTCTTTCCTTTGTCAAGGTGCAAGTCTCCACTTTGAATGTCATGCAGGATGATTAGTGCCGTGCGTTGATCTTTCTGAGACAGGGTTGCAAAAGTTTTGCACAGTTCTTCCAATGCCGATTTCGTGAGTTCACTTCCCGGCCCTTCCATGTAAAGGTTCTTAATGAACTTTTGAAACTTGGAGTCAATGTATTCTGCATCGATTGTGCCTGTACCTGTTTCGGTGATGTATGTGTCGATAGCATAATCCCAGGTATATTTAGGTCTTGGAGTGCCACCTCCAAAAAGTTCCCGATAGCGTTGCAACAGAATATAATAGGTCTGTTCGTCTATTTCCATGATAACCTTTGTGTAAGTGTCTCCATGTTGAAACTCATACACTTTCTTCTCCCAAACAAATCCTTGCAATTTCGCCGCTTCAAGTAAGTGTGTCATTTCCGAGAAACATTTTGCAAACATATTCCGGTCTTCACGAGTATCAGGAAGTTTCTCGAAATTCTTGATGTCGTGAGAGTAAAAGATGTTACGGATGGTCAAGAAACGCTGATTGATGTTAGAGAGGTTCTTCTCCAACTTATCAACAAATACTCCTAAGGGGCGGTCAACATACACTTCCAAAGCATCATCGATGTTCTGCTCCATTGTGTATGGATAGGTGTAATACTTTATGATGCCAAATGGTTTGTCCGGGCCAAAGAGTCGGTTAGTACGTGAGAATGCTTGAATGATGTCAACATATTTCATCACCTTGTCTACATACAATGTATTGATCCATTTTGAATCATAGCCAGTCAACATCTGTGTGACCACAATAAGCAGGTCTATTTGCTTGCTGTGGTCGTTCTCAATGCCAATGTATGGCTTTTTATGCGCAAGACGCTTGGCCACGTCCTTTTTATACTTTGCATAATTTGCCAATTGGAATGTCATGCCATACTTTGCGTTGTAATCCGTCAGCATCTCCACGATAGCATCTTCACGAGCAATGCCTTCATCAGAGTTGTCAATATTGTTATCAAATATAGCCACCACGTTCATTGACGGATAATGCTCCTTAAACAACTTGTAATAGGCAATCGCTTCGGGTATGTTCTTAGTTGTGAGCATGGCATGAAACTTACCATTCTTGCTCAGTCTGTCCCACCCCTTGATAATGTCTTGTGCCACGGCAAGATGGTGCTTGTCTGTCCGATAGATGTTGTTGGGCAGATAGTGTTCGATGCCGTGTACTTGTTTGCCATTTTCATTGTATGTGTCTGGCATTTGAATCTCAGAAACGAAATAGTCGTAGATTTTCCGTAGTTCCTCGTCTTCGTCAATGAGCTTTAGATATTCCTCTGTTGAGCGTTTCCTTGGTTCTTCGTCTGGATTGCGGTCTTTCAGTTTGAGGTCAATATGACGGAATGCTACTAACTCGCGCAGTTCGTTCTCATCGTATGTATTCACCATATAAGGGTCGAAGCCCAACACATTACCATCAGGAATACCATTGGCAATCGTGTATTTATGAAGCATATCGCCAAAGAGCGTTTCTGTCATAATCTCGTTCTTGGCGTTTTCTTCAAACACTGGAGTTCCTGTAAAGCCGAAGAGCAAGGCACGAGGGAATGTGTTCTTGATGCTGATGAGCATACTGCCGAACACACTGCGGTGGCATTCATCGATGATGAATACCAACCGTTTCTTCCCAATCATGTCAATGACCTCTTTCGATATGCCAGTCCCCTCCTTTATGTTGCTCATCTTTTGAATGGATGTCACAATAAGGCGGTCATCCGCATCAGTACTTTTCAGTTTGGCAAGCAAGATACTGGTGTCAGCCGTGTCTTGCACCGAGTCTGGGTCGTCGGCGAAGCCACGATATTCATCTAACGACTGCACCGAAAGTTCTATGCGGTCGAGCAAGAACACCACTTTGTCTGCATCGCCTGAGTTGGCTATGAGTTGTGCCGATTTGAATGATGTCATGGTCTTACCAGAGCCTGTCGTGTGCCAAATATAGCCGCCACGGTGTTGGTGTTCGTCCCAGTTGGTTTTCTTTACAACATCACTAATTTTGCTCACGGCAAAGTACTGATAGCTGCGAAGCACCTTCAAGGTTTTGTCCTTGTCGTCGGCTATGGTGTAGAAGCCTACCATTTGGTGCGCCATAGGTATGGACAGCAAATCAGTAGCGACCTTTTTCCAGTCGCTGACAATGGAGTTGTTGAAATCTTCCCAATGGAAATAGAACTGCTTTGAAAAACGGTCTTCTGCTCCGGGGTTGGCAAAATAGAGTGTTTCCTCTGGTGTCATGGCTACGAACACCTGCACCATGGAGAAAATGCCATGAGCAAAAACGCCTTCATGCGTATATCGCTTCAACTGAAAACAGGCTTGGCTGACATCCACCTTGCTACGTTTCAGTTCTATATGTATTACTGGCATACCATTGATAAGCAACATCAAGTCGCCGCGACGGTCACCTGATATTGCCTCATTGGTCTTGAATTTTGGTTGACGAGCTATCTGGTAGCGGCTTTGCCCTGCTGAGATTTCTTTAGGGTCGAAGATTTTAAGATATACCTCCTTGCCGTAGTTGTTGGTATCTTCTTCATTGTCTCGCTTGATGCTTATCTGTTGACCATTGATAAGTTTGTTTACAGCATAAGGGGAGTCGCACAGATTCACTTGGTCTATGACTTGCTGCATCTCGCTTTTAGTGAGAGGATAGTTGCCCAATTTGTCAATGCCACGGTTGTTGTCATAGATGATATTTGCCCAATTCTCAACGAGTTGTTCTTCTGTCGGGTTCTTTATCACCTCATTCCAACCATGGTTGAGCAAATGCTCGGTCAATGCTTCCTCAAAAGCGAGTTCCTTGATGAAACTTTGTATGTTGTCACTCATATTTTATTATGTCGTTAGATGGTTACACAATTTATTAGACGCTTATACAAACATCTTGTCTAAGCAAGCAGATTTGATTTGTTTCAATTTCTCCAAACGCTGGGTCTGAAGGGTGATTTGTTTGTCGAGAGAGGTGAAGTAGGAGGCGATGGCTTGCTGCTC
>CAYVNW010000064.1:0-8125 GCA_964452915.1 uncultured Bacteroidaceae bacterium
TGCAAAGGGTCATGTCACAGGAGTGACTGTTGACTCAAAGGGTATAAAAGACACTACTTATACAATACCTACGATACCTACCAGTCTGCCGAATCCAAAATCACTTGAGTTTCAGGCAGACGGAACTACGGTATTGTCAACAACTGGCTCTACTGCGGCAACCTTAAACTTTGTTGCAGGGAGCAATATAACACTGACACCAGATTCGTCAAGCAAGGAGATACAGATCACCGCCAAGGATACTACCTATTCCGCCGCCACTACATCGGCTAATGGGTTGATGTCATCATCGGATAAAACGAAGCTGAACGGCATAGCCACAGGAGCAGAGGTAAACCAGAACGCTTTGGCGAAGATAACGGTAGGCAGCACAACTCTGACATCGTCAGCAAAACAGGGAAACCTTACAATAGCAAATGGTACAGGTATTAGTCTCGCTCTTGATACCACAAACTCAAAGCTGACTATAACAAATACTGTAACAAATAGTGATACAAAGAACACGGCAGGATCGACTGACACCTCATCAAAGATATTCCTTATAGGTGCGACAAGCCAGGCTGCAAATCCTCAGACCTACTCGCAAGATACGGCATATGTAGGGACAGACGGATGCCTGTACAGCGGTGGTGCGAAAGTCCTTACAAGCTACACACCAACTACGGCTACCACAACTGCCAAGGGTGTAGTGCAGGTCGGTTCGAATATCACTGTATCAAGTGGAACAATCTCACTGACAAAAAGTAATGTGACAAGTGCACTTGGGTATACGCCGCCTTCCACAGTACCAAGCGAACTGCCGAATCCAGAAACATTGACGATACAGGTAAACGGCACAGATCTGACATCATATAGTGGTGCGTATTCGGACACTGTTAACTTGAAAGCGGGAAGCAACGTGACACTCAGCGCAAGTACGGATACCAGTACTGGTGCCAATACCATCACCATTAACTCGTCATACTCAACGACCGCTACCAAACTTGGTACAAGCACCGTTGGAGGAGCAGCGAAACCTATATATCTTAACGCAGGTACGGCTACAGCCTGTTCGTCAACCGTAGGAAGCGGATTAACGCCTGTGTATATGTCAAGTGGCACTATAACCGCAAGTACTTCAACCAAGGGTAGTGCTACCAAGCCCGTATTCTTGTCGAGTGGCACAATTACAGAAGGATCAACTTATGCAGGTGGTACGGCAGTTACTCTGAATGGCACTGCTAAAGGAGCTTCGACAGCTTCATTCTATGCGCCTACGTCAGCCGGTACAGATGGTTATTTCCTGACAAGTAGCGGTAGCGGTGCTCCTTCATGGACAAATCTGTTCGGTGTATATTCTATTGAACGGGTAAAAGGGTACCAGCAGGCGACCATTACCGCCACGGGCAAGACGCAGGG
Source organism: uncultured Bacteroidaceae bacterium (assembly GCA_964452915.1). Lineage (GTDB taxonomy): Bacteria > Bacteroidota > Bacteroidia > Bacteroidales > Bacteroidaceae > Colivivens. The sequence continues at coordinate 1,399 of CAYVNW010000064.1, forward strand.
ACTGTATGTAGAATGTGAGACTACGTATATCAATACGATACAGGGATTCACCCTGTCGGGTTTCTGGTCTCATACAGGAAGTTCGACAACTCCAGAGTACGGTAAGGAGTACAAACTGATAGTGTTCAACTATACAACAAGTACGAACACACTTACTATCAACGGTACGTTCGGACTTAGCTCGCACACCGTAATTTATAACGGAGTCCTTACAAGTGGCAGTGCTAAGACTGTGAGCATGGGTGCGTATACATACCACAAGTTCACAATCAATGTGCTGCCTGACAGCAAGACGGGTACAACTTATATATTCATAGATAAGGACTTGTCATGGCAGTAGTTTATTTGAAATGCAAAGCGAATTTATAAATTAAAAAAGATTAGAATTATGAACCCAATTGGATTTATTGATTACACAGGACTCGTGCAAGTCCTTAAGGCTGTCAAGTCGAAAATTGACGGCATTATCGTGAAGCTGAACGGTAGCGAAACCAACGTTAATTCTACGGACATTGACATTTACGTTCCTACAGACAGCGGAACTTCCGGTCAGTACTTGAAGTCGAATGGTGAAGGCAAAGCCCCGACATGGTCGACTATATCCCCATCGTCCTCATCTGGCGAAGGCTCTTATTCTGCCGGAACGGGAATTTCCATTTCAGAAGAGAATGTTATTTCGCTGTCTCCTGTCAAGAAAGCTGATGCCAACAAGTCGCCTGTAGATACAAACACTTACAGTTGCCAGGCGTCAGTTGAATTGTTTGCAAAAAACAGTTCCCTTGGGCAGAAAGGTGGAATTGCAACACTTGATGACAGCGGCAAAATTCCGGCAGCGCAGTTACCGTCATTTGTGGATGATGTGATTGAAGGTTATCTTAATGACGGGCACTTCTACTCTGATTCATCTTATACAACACTTGTTACAGATGAGACAGGATCCTCATCAGACCGGTTAAAAGGCAAACAGTACTTGGATCTGCCAACAAATTACAGTTACAGATGGACTGGTTCTACATATCAGAAGATTGAATCGGGAGCAGGTTATGTACTGCATCAGGCTACAGAGACAGAACTTGGCGGTATAAAATCGTCTAAGACTAATTCTTCTTCTGTCGAAACAGGTACTGTTGGAGGAATATCTCAGTATCAGGGAGTGCAAGTAGATAAAGACGGTAAGGCATATGTAGAGGTAAACGGTAACCTTGGATATGGAGGACCTATTAGCGGCACTGAAATTACAATTGGTGGCGGCATATACAACAACTATGGTGTAGATCTCTCGCAATCACAAGAAAAATCATTTACTGTTACAGGTACGCTTGCAAACGGTCTACGCTATGATGTAAATATCGTCAACTTTGCAGGTACTACAAAGACTGTTACGATACCTGCTAAATACAACAATGCAACAGATTGTGTGTTTAACGGATCACGTGAAAACATAGGGACCAGTGGTCTCTCGTTTGATATTGCAGCGATGACAGGTTTGTCCCTATCATTTACATATTACTCTCTTGCAACTGGAAATATACTGTTCGTGACTGCAAATACAGGTCTTTCAACATCCGCTGTGAGTGCTGCTACAGCACAACTTAACTGATGATTGTCCGTCGTTAACAGTAAAATGTCAACAAGTGGTTCACTGCCCGAGCAGATAAGTAAATGTACTGTAAGTACAAGTCTATAAGCTTGCGGTGGACCAACTTGGAGGCATTTAACCCAAAATATAAAGATGAATAGTATAATAGCGAATTTCCTTAATAAACTGGCAATGATATTATCTACCGCATGTGGCTGGATAACAGGCATATTCCTTGTTATCCTTAACGCTATTGTAGCCCATTCAACTACAATAACATTCGTCGTGTTTGTCGTGGTTATGGATTTAGTCTGGGGTATAGCCGCAAGTGTAAAAATGCACCGTTTTACGACATCAGAGCTGATGCGCGATACTGTAGGGAAATTTGCTGTTTACGGCACAGCCATCCTCGCATTCTGTTTTCTTGACAGGATGCTTGGAGAAAGCGTCGTTCTTACCACCGCTGTGATATGTTCGGTAATTATACTTGTGGAGTTATGGTCAAGTATGGGTAATGCACTGATCGTATTCCCGAATATGCCGTTCCTTAAACTTTTCAGAGGGGCACTTGTAGGCGAGATTGCAAACAAACTGCATGTCAGCGAGGATGAGGTAAGGCGTGCGTTTGAGGTAGAGGACAAAAAGAATAAAAGCAATGAGAAAGATAACTGAAATCATAGTCCACTGTTCCGCTACTCCGGAAGGGAAGGACTATACCGTCTCCGACATCACTCGTTGGCACAAGGCAAGAGGTTTCAAGACGATAGGTTACCACTACATTGTTTACCGTGACGGGAGCGTGCATGAAGGACGGAAAGAAAGCGGGGTGGGCGCACATTGCTATGGTCATAACAGGAACTCGATAGGAGTGTGTTATATTGGTGGGCTGGCTACAGACTGTAAGACGCCTAAAGATACACGTACAGAAGCACAAAAAAATGCGCTTTTGAACTTACTGAAAGAACTGCGGGAGAAGTATCCAACCGCAAAAATATACGGGCACCGAGACTTTGCGAAAAAGGCATGCCCGTGTTTTGACGCTAAAACGGAATACAGGGAGATATAGCGATGATGGACATTGAAAAAGTGAAATATTTCATACTTATGCTGCTAAGCTATTTCCTTATGCTCTTTCTAACGGGATGCAAGACGCGGTATATGCCCGTGGAAAGCATAAGGACCGAGTGGAAGGAAAAAACTGTGGTATTGCATGACACGGTAAGAGACACCGTGCTGTCACGTAATGACATATACAGACATGACTCAATGGCGGTGCGCCTGTCGGGTGATACTGTTTATGTTGACCGCTGGCATACGCTGAGGCTTGTGAGCCAGGAAAAGAAGAAGAGTCTTTCAATCTCCTCCATGGCTGACTCCACGGCGGCGGTTAAAGCTGACTCGATCATAGTTCCTTATCCAGTAGAGAAGAAGCTGACACGGTGGGAGCAAGTGAGAATGGACATAGGCTCATTGGCTGTCTGCCTGTCGGGAGTCGCAATAATATTCGTGATAGCATATGCGGCGATATGGATAAGAAGGAAAATACGTGGCAACGTATAAAGATAAAACAAGCGAAGAATATATAACCATTACATTTGTTGTATGATAAATATTACGATAAAAGCTATAAAGTCGGACGTGCTGAACGAGGTCGCAAAAACAACTGCTTACGAGGGCAAGAAGGCGGTTGGTGACGAAAGAGCCTATGACCGCATCTTCGCCACAAGTGAAGATATGAGCATGCTCCAACGTTTTTGGGACGAAGCGTCAAGCGCTGTTACCGAGAGTATGAAGCGGTTTGTAACATCCGTGGATGATACATATACTGTTAAGAATGGGGAAGGGTCGGGTACTACCGAGCCCGCCTATGTCGCCAATCTTGAACTGAGCAGCAGCTATGACACAGCGCTTACGCCAAGTATAGAGAAAAGCCTGTTCAGTTTCTTCGTGAATGCCATTATAAGCAAATGGAACAACTTTGTAAAGAAGGATGGGGTAGAGCGTTACGAAAGTGAGGCAAACAATAATCTTCAAGACATTGTTGCGAAGCTTTTCTATAAGAAGAAACCTACAAGAGTGAGAATTTCATAACAACAATATTATCCGAATATGAGAAAGACTATTAAAATGAAGCTGTTTGTCCGTGAGCTGGTATACGACATACAGAACAAGACATACCTTACGGGACGCAGCCGTCAGACAGGCACCAACCATGAGCAGGTGGCGAACATGCAGGCCAACGACGATGACGAGAACGCAAATCAGATTTTGCGCAGTATACAAAACGCCTTTGGAACGCTTAAGACAAAGCTAAGTGAGTGGCTTGATGAGGAAGGTACTACGGCAACGGACGAACTTATGAGCATGACTTATTCCGAGGACGGCTATTTCAAGGCGGTTGTAAGTCCGGACGGTGTGACATGGGTTCCGTCGTCTACAGTTACAGGAGTAAACATAACGATGGTGGACAAGATTGACGATCTGCCTTCATCAGGCGTTGCTGACGGTACGGTATACTATGTTAAGAATACGGACACAGTGCTGAACGTGTCGCTGATCATGCCGTGCAACTATAACAGCTCCACACGTGAGACGGTCAATTCCGCATTGCACCAGTATATTGTGAACATGGCGATCGGAGACTGGTTCAACATCACGAACAAGGCTGATGCGGCGGACTACTACACTCTTGCGTCAAGTAATCTTGAGACTATGCGCGAAGCCGCCAATAAGCGGATAAGACCGGTAAGGAGAAATATAGTTGGAGAATAAAATGAATGTAACGGGAAGCTCAAATTGCAGAGGATATGGCAGGTGTACGTGCTGCCGCCAAAAAGACGGCAAGCTAAAGGTGACTCTTGTCTATAATGTAAGGGAAGTGCTCTATGACGTCTCCAACATGGCGTGGGTACAAGGGGACTTGATAGACCCTCATGATTACGACCATGTCCGCCACCTCGTACAGGACATTATAGAAGACGGCAACCGTGACAGGGTTATGAGGGTTATGAGGCTTGCCTTTGCCGAAGCGGAAGGAATGCTCCAGCCATGGAGCAAGATCCGCTTTTCGGGAAGCGTGTACCTTGACAACGAGCCGGAAGATGAAGATGAACTTGTCATGCTTCTGTCCGTACCAGCAAAGACGGACAGAGGAACTATAGAGCTTATCCTGCAACTTGTACACGAATGGCTTGTATGCAGGGTTCTGCAAGACTGGCTCAGTATAACGTGGCCGGAAGGTGCGTCTGTCTGGGCAACAAAGATAGAGGAGCTGCGTGAGGCTATCAGAAACGCAAAGAACAGAAGCCAGTGGATAACAAGGCGGAAGCTAAGTCCATGGTAAATAAAGTGTCGGCCAATGTAGGAAGTGAGTGTGATTTTCTTCATAGTAATTTGTTATTGGTATTAGTTATTGGTATTTCATACCGACACTAAAAGGGATCATCCGTGAGGACCGTCCCTTCTTTTTTTTACTTGCGATATGACAATATGACGATATGACAAAAGGGTGTTCGTATGTAAATCATATTGTTGACACCAGCAAAATGATTTGTTTCCATTGAAGGATGCCGTTCGAGGGTAACCACTTTTGTTTGTACTATGTATCATCGCATGAGGAATGTATTGTTTGCTTCCAATCAGAGAATGTTAGAGCTCTGTAAATCAGTGGTGAACGAAGAAAGAAAGTTGCGTGGAAGTTTCTTTCATCTTTCTTTCTGCCATTAATTATCCCCTTTAATCTTGTTCATACATGCAGACAATTTAGCGTAAGCCTGTTCTCCAGCCAATATTCCTTGGCATTGTCGCATTAAAGAGGATTTGATAAAAGTTCAAATTAACGTTCAATTTCCTTGAATACGCATTCTATTAGTTTAAAATTATTTTCATTGATAATCGAAAAATCTTTTTTTATATAAATATCAGCCAGCTCCATTGTCCCGATATGATTTAGAGCCTCATCAACGTCACCTTTCGAAAACTTCATAAGGTTACGAGACAGAGTTGCAAACGTGTGTCTTGCTTGATAGAAATTCAGTCCCTTGATACCAACAGCTGTCCCCACTTCTTTTAGTCCGAGATTTAATGCTCTGTTGAAGTCTTTCGCGTCTGAATAACGCTTCGCAAAATTAAATATACGTCCTTCTCCTTTATACTTTTGCATAAGATCTTTTATAAAAGGGTGGATCTTGACTTCTATATAGGCGTGATCACTTCGTCTGTCCCGTGTCTTTTGTCTGCAATAGCATATAGTATTATTTTTTATAGTATCAACGCTAAACATATCGACACTGTTCATCCCCATGAGGCAGAATGAGAGTATGAAACAATCTCTTGCAAGCTGTGCTCTGCTGTTTTCGCCCCCTTTGTATTGATAGATTTTCATTAGCTGTTCTAAAGTTAAAGCACGGACACCTTTTATTAAGACCTGCTTTGGCACCTGGTATCTCATAAATGGATCATTCTTTATCACTTGGTCATAATCTGTGTTATACCGCCTCATCGCCTCACGGTATAAGTGACGCATCATTCCGAGATAGAGAGACTGCGCCCTTGGCTTGTCAGAAAGGAACTCTTCGTATTCTTTTAGCAGCCCATACGTGATTTCGTCAAAGGATAGGGATCTGTGCCCAAGGTTCCTTTCAAGAGAATTGAGCATAGTATAATAATTCTTCTTTCCTTTAATAGTGGATCGTTTAAGCCAATCTTCCGCAAAAGAAAAGAAATCAAGACTCTGAGATGAAGTCAAAAGCCTTTTTACCAGATATTCGGCATCCACCTTCCGCCCAATGCTGTTAATCATGATTTCATCCAGCTTATCCTGTAGCTCTCTTCTCTTTGTCTCTATCAGTTGGGCCTTCGTGATGTTTTTTATACGCTTCCTACTGGGTGATACTTCCGACGCTGCAAGTGTGATTCCCGTCGGTATGCGCTTTTTTGTATTTCCCTGCCGAATAAGGAAAGATACAGGATAAGGACTGTGCTTCCTTACGATTTCAATTGTTAATGTAGCCATAATTCGTTGTTTTTGTTGCGGCACTTTGGCGGCTATTTTATTTTCGAAAGTTCTTATTTTCGCTTAAAAATGGAAATCCCTCTTTAAACCAATAATCCCCGTATCTTTTTGAGATACAGGGATTTATGTGGGGT
>CAYVNW010000065.1:0-8092 GCA_964452915.1 uncultured Bacteroidaceae bacterium
GATGCTTGTAGGTAATCTTATGAAATGGAAGTTCAGAATACCATCGTTCTTAAAGAAAGCATTAAGAGTAATGATAGAAAAGACGGTCAACGACATATTCACACAAAACGATTGGAAGGACGATGGAGTCAGGAAATCAGTTTATGCCGTCAGGAAATATCAGAAGGCACTTGGTTTCACCGAGGCCTGGACTGTTGAATACGTCTACAATGTAGTAACGCTTGCCAAGAAAGAGCCAAAACCTTCACAAGAAGAATTGGACAAGGCAGAAAGTAAAATAAAAAAGTAATACAATTGGACTGTTGAAAAAGAATCCACATGACAAGTGAGGAAAAGCGTAAGCTACGCCAATTCGAAGTTAAGGTACAACAACTTATTACACAGTACCAGCTGCTTCAGAATGAAAACGCCCGCCTTCAGCAAATTATAAAAGAAAAGGACGGGAGCATCGCAGACCTCAGCACCAAACTCAACCATTGTCAAAAGGATTACAACAATCTGAAAACAGCCAAAATGATGGTGATCAGCGACGGAGACTTACAAGGAGCACGTCAACACATCACAAGGCTGGTGCGCGAAATCAATAAGTGCATCGGACTCCTAAACAAGGACGAGGTGACAATCGATGATGAATAATAATATTCGGACGGACATCTCATAACGATGTAGAAATGGAAGGAAGGAAATTCTCTATACGCGTTTTAATTGGAAAGGTGACATTACCAATGTCTGTTTCCAGTGAAGATCAAGAGGAACTGGTTCGCAAAGCGGCAAGCAATGTCAATCAGCAACTTATTGCCATGCGTGAAAAATACAGAGACCTTCCAAATGAGAATTATTATGATGCGATGGTAATGCTTAACTCCGAAATAAAGGCCTTGACTGCAGAAGACAAAGTTGATGCCTCACCGATATTCGAAGTATTAGAAGACTTAGGGAATGACATTGACAAATTGTTGAACAAACAATAAACTGTCATCGAATTCTACCACCCATATCATACAACCAATAAGATTTGACGCGCACAATTTCAGAATGCACAGGTTTGCAGGCTGACGTTGTGCGTATTATATAATAAAACAAACGTAACAAAATGGAAGGAATCGCAATTACAATTATCACAACAGTTGTCGGCATTATAGTCGGAGCTGTTATCGGATATGCTCTGTTCAGATATATTCTGAAACAGACCTATAACAAATCAATTAAGGAGGCACAAGAAGAGGCAGAGAACATCAAAAACAAGAAACTGCTTGAAGTCAAGGAAAAGTTCCTTAATAAAAAGTCAGAACTCGATAAGGAGGTATCACAACGGAATGCAAAATTCCAACAAATTGAGAACAAGCTGAAACAAAGAGAAATCTCACTCAACCAACGCCACGAAGAACTGATCCGCAAAAAGCAGGAATGTGACAGCCTGTCTCAAAGTTTGGAAGCTAAAATAGCCAACAACGAGAAAAAGCACGCAGAGCTTGAAGAATTACGACAGCAAGAGCGCACGAAACTGGAGCAAATAGGCGGGTTATCAGCAGACGAGGCCAAGGAGCACTTGATTCAAAGCATGAAGGACGAAGCCTGTACACAAGCACAGCAATATATTAATGAGATTGTTGATGATGCAAAACTAACTGCCAATAAAGAAGCTAAGCGAATTGTGATTCAAACCATACAACGCGTAGCCACAGAAACAGCCATAGAAAACTCGGTCACTGTATTTCATCTTGACAACGATGAAATCAAAGGTAGAGTTATCGGGCGTGAAGGACGAAACATAAGGGCACTTGAGGCAGCAACTGGAACAGAATTGGTTGTAGATGATACGCCTGAGGCGATTGTAATAAGCGGATTCGACCCTGTACGCCGTGAGGTCTGCCGGCTCGCACTCCATCAATTGGTAGCTGACGGACGCATTCATCCGGCACGTATAGAAGAAGTAGTCAACAAGGTCAAAAAGCAACTTGAAGAAGAAATTATAGAAACCGGTAAACGGACAGCCATCGATATGGGTATCCACGGCTTACACCCCGAACTTATCCGTTTGATAGGTAAGATGAAATACCGTTCATCATACGGTCAGAATCTGCTGCAACACGCACGCGAGACAGCAAACTTGTGTGCCATCATGGCAGCTGAACTTGGACTGAACCCTAAAAAGGCACGGCGAGCAGGACTCCTGCACGACATTGGAAAAGTTCCTGACGAAGATCCGGAAATGCCACATGCACTGTATGGAGCTAAAATTGCAGAACAATATAAGGAAAAGCCGGATATAGTAAATGCAATCGGTGCGCATCACGATGAAATTGAAATGACAACATTGCTCGCCCCTATTGTACAAGTGTGTGACGCTATATCAGGTGCCCGACCAGGAGCACGACGTGAGATTGTCGAAGCATACATCAAGCGTCTGCACGACCTCGAAGAACTTGCTATGAGTTATCCAGGCGTTACAAAAACATACGCAATCCAAGCTGGACGTGAACTGCGTGTCATAGTCGGTGCCGACAAAATATCCGATGCCGATATAGAAACTCTCAGTGCCGATATAGCCAAAAAGATACAAGACGAAATGACATATCCGGGACAGATTAAAATTACAGTCATTCGTGAGACACGCTCTGTAAGTTTCGCAAAATAACTTCTGCAGATGAGGCTGCGGCTAATCACTTTATTGATATTTATTTCCGTATACTGTTCTGCTCAAGTGCGACATCTTGGGCAGAACATTACGTATATGATAGAGAGCAACATTTCCCTTAGTGACAGTAAAACCGCCCCATTCTGGTTTACAAATAACAAATACGGCCTATCCTCAGCAAAAGGCAATTCCGGGTATATTAGGACGGCTTTAACACGCGACATCCATACAGACTCTCTGCGTCAGTGGAAAGTGGGATTTGGAGTGGATTTGGTCGATCCTAATAATTATACAGCTGACTTCTTCATACATCAGCTATACGGGCAGATACAATACAGGCACATACTCTGCACAATCGGAGCAAAAGAACTGCCAATGGAATTCAACGACAATGAATTAAGTTCAGGAGACATGACAATAGGAATAAATGCACGCCCAATTCCTCAATTACGGCTTGAGCTGCCTGATTATATTCCTATCAATGGCCTTAACAATTGGGTAGGTATTAAAGCGCATATAGCCTTCGGAATATACACGGACAACAACTGGCAAGAGGATTTCACCAACAAACAAAAACTCTACTCTAACAATTCTTTGTTCCATAGTAAATCCATATATGTCAACATAGGTAAAAAGGAAGTATTTCCTATTACATTCACCGGCGGCATACAAGTAGCGAGCCAGTTCGGAGGTGAAGTATGGAATGTCTCACAAAGACAAGATGACCCGTCGCCCGACTTCAATCCACATATTAAAATGAATAGCGGACTGAAAGGTTTTTGGAATGCTCTCACAATGGGCGGAAGCGATCCAAATGATGGTGACAATAAGAACGTAGAAGGTAATCATCTTGGCAGTTGGCACGGAAGTCTGCAGTTTCACATGCCCGACTGGTCAGTGAGGGGCTACTTCGAACATTTCTTTGAGGACCATTCACAACTATTCTTCCAATACGGTTGGAAAGATATGACATGGGGCATCGAGACAGAGTTGCCAGACAACCCTATAATGTCTAAATTTTTAGTCGAACTCATATCGACAAAAGACCAAACAGGAGGTATATATCACGATAAAACATCAAGCATTCCAATACAAATAAGCGGAAAAGACAACTACTATTATAATCATATCTATGGAGGCTGGCAACATTGGGGCATGTCGATCGGGAATCCTTTAATTATTTCACCAATATATAATGATAATAATAGCATAAGCACAAGGCACAACAGGATCAAAGCTATACATATCGGAACGTGTGGCGACCCCAATAGCAAACTGCACTATAAGTTGCTATACACCCATATGCGTTCATGGGGTACATACGATTCTCCACTGCGAAACACCAAGACCGACCGTTTCTTACTTGCAGAACTCACTTATAAACCCGCATGGAAGCCGGCATGGACAAAAGGATTATCGGCAAAGGGTGCTATAGGCATAAATCATGGTAGTATAATTAAAAACAGCGTTGGTTTTTCATTGACGCTGAGAAAGGAATGGAACACAAGATGACACGAATTGCGGTTGTAGCAATAATATTAATAATGTGCACAGCGTCGTGCGACAAAACAGACATAAACGGAGATCTCGACGGTAACTGGCAACTCATTGAGTGGAAAGACAATGCAACGCAAAGTGTTGTAGCCACCAACATGAACAGACGTATATACTATACTATCAAGTACAATATATTACAGACCAAAGATGTAGACGAGAGCTACGACACGTTTTATTTGTCGTATTTTCACTACACAAACGACTCATTATTTATAGACAGGACATTTCATCGGCCATTCGATACCGAAGAACCTCTTGATTCGCTCATGAAATATGGTTGCCCTCCAGATGGTAAATTCGCTATCACTACCCTAACCTCTGACCGGCTTGTACTGTCGTGCTCAAGGAGCCGGCTCACATTTCGAAAATACTAAAACTCATGACAACCGGAGTATAAGGCAACCGCAACAAATAATGCATATACAGCGCATATAGAAAAATAAACTGCATAAACATTGCCTCAAAACAATAAAATCCGTAACTTTGCATAACAATAATGTCTCACCACCAAAACAAATAGTGTTATATATGGACAAGCAACTCAAAAAAGTACTGGTTCTCGGCTCCGGTGCCCTGAAAATAGGTCAAGCGGGAGAGTTCGATTATTCAGGATCTCAAGCCTTAAAGGCGCTCAGAGAAGAAGGCGTCAGCTCAGTTTTAGTTAACCCAAACATCGCAACAATTCAAACCTCCGAAGGTATTGCTGACAAGGTCTATTTCCTACCAGTAACACCTTTTTTTGTAACCGGAATCATCAAGAAAGAACGTCCGGATGGCATTCTACTTGCATTCGGAGGACAAACGGCTTTAAATTGCGGCACAGAGCTATTCCTTAATGGCACTCTCAAAGAATATGGGGTCAAAGTTTTGGGAACATCTGTTGAGGCTATAATGAATACAGAAGACCGTGACCTCTTCGTTAAGCAACTTAACAAGATAGATATTAAGACACCGGTAAGTCATGCCGTGGAAAACATGGATGACGCAATCAAGTCGGCACGCGAAATAGGCTATCCGGTCATGATACGTTCAGCATACGCACTCGGCGGATTAGGAAGTGGAATCTGTCCCGACGAGAAAGCGTTCAAGCAATTAGCAGAAAGTGCTTTCACTTTTGCTCCACAAATACTTGTGGAGGAATCACTGAAAGGCTGGAAAGAAATCGAATTTGAGTGCATACGTGACAAGAATGACCATTGTTTCACAGTGGCCAGTATGGAAAATTTCGACCCGCTTGGCATACACACAGGAGAATCCATTGTCGTTGCTCCTACCTGTTCACTTACTGACGAACAAGTGAAACTTCTGCAAGATCTTACTATAAAGACTGTACGTCACTTAGATATTGTCGGAGAGTGCAATATCCAGTTCGCATTCAATGCAGAGACCAATGACTACCGCGTCATTGAAATCAACGCCAGACTTAGTCGGTCCTCCGCTCTCGCTTCAAAGGCTACAGGTTATCCGCTCGCATTCGTAGCGGCAAAGATAGCCCTTGGCTACACTCTTGACCAGATAGGCGAAATGGGAACAACCAATTCCGCATACGTGGCACCGCAATTAGACTACATGATATGCAAGATTCCACGTTGGGACCTTACTAAATTCTCCGGTGTAAGCCGACGAATCGGTTCTTCAATGAAATCGGTAGGCGAAATAATGTCAATCGGACGTTCCTTTGAAGAGATGATACAAAAGGGTCTGCGTATGATCGGACAAGGTATGCATGGATTTGTAGGCAACGACCACATTAAATTTGATAATCTCGACTACGAGTTGTCACACCCTACAGACCTGCGAATATTCGCTATCGCACAGGCTCTTGAAGAAGGCTACACAGTGGACCGTATTGAGGAATTGACTAAAATCGATACATGGTTCATATCAAGACTCAAACATATAGTAGATCTCAAACATAAACTGCAACTACTCAATTCACTTGAAGAAATCACGCCTGAATTCATGCGCGAAGTCAAAGCTTGCGGGTTCAGCGACTTTCAAATAGCACGCTTTGTATTGAAGCCGTCAGGCAATATGGAAGCAGAAAACCTAAAGGTCAGAGAATACCGCAAGGAAATGAATATCCTTCCTGCTGTCAAGCGTATAAATACTGTGGCAAGTGAACATCCGGAACTCACGAACTATTTGTATATGACTTATGGCACTACCGGATACGACGTTAACTACTATCATAATGAGAAATCGGTCGTAGTGCTTGGCTCAGGTGCATACCGCATAGGTTCGTCCGTGGAATTTGACTGGTGTTCAGTTAATGCCATCAACACAGCACGCAAATTGGGATACAAGAGTATAATGATTAACTACAATCCCGAAACTGTCAGCACCGACTACGATATGTGCGACCGTCTTTACTTCGATGAATTGTCGTTCGAACGTGTACTTGATGTCATCGACCTTGAACAGCCTCGGGGCGTTATTGTAAGTGTCGGTGGTCAGATTCCAAACAATCTTGCAATGAAGCTGTACCGTCAGGATGTGCCAATACTCGGAACTTCTCCTATTAGCATCGACCGTGCAGAGAACAGGAATAAATTCTCGGCAATGCTCGACAAACTCGGTATTGACCAGCCTGCATGGCGTGCGCTGACATCTCACGATGACATTAAAGAATTTGTCAAGGAAGTAGGCTACCCCGTTCTTGTACGTCCTTCCTACGTTTTGTCGGGTGCGGCAATGAATGTATGTTACAGCGATGAGGAACTCGACCGCTTCCTAAACATGGCAACAGAGGTGAGCAAAGACTATCCGGTAGTGGTCAGCCAATTTATGCAAGACACAAAGGAAATAGAGTTCGATGCAGTGGCACAACAGGGTGAAATCGTAGAGTATGCCATCAGTGAGCATATTGAGTTTGCCGGAGTACACTCGGGCGACGCTACTCTTGTATTCCCTGCACAACAAATATACTACTCAACAATCAGGCAACTGAAAAAGATAAGCCGTCAAATCGCGAAAGAGCTCAATATATCCGGACCGTTTAACATTCAGTACCTTGCAAAAGGTCCAATCGTAAGAGTCATCGAATGTAATTTGCGTGCTTCGCGCTCATTCCCGTTTGTTTCAAAGATACTGAAACACAACCTTATCGATACAGCTACAAGAATAATGCTTGACGCTCCATACACCAAACCCGACAAGTCTGAATTTGATATTGACCGCATAGGAGTTAAAGCAAGCCAATTCTCGTTTGCCCGCCTTCAAAACGCAGACCCTGTATTAGGTGTCGACATGAGCTCAACCGGTGAGGTTGGTTGTCTGGGCGATGACATGAACGAGGCTCTCCTTAATGCACTGATAGCAACCGGCAATAAGTTGCCGAAGAAAAGTATACTGATATCTTCTGGTGGGGCACGCGGCAAGATGGACTTGCTCGATGCCTGCAAAAAGTTACAGGCGAAACATTATGATATCTTCGCAACACACGGTACCGCAAAATATTTAAACGAGAACGGAGTGAAAGCGACAGAAGTTGCATGGCCGGATGAAAAGGAAGGACTCAACGTTATGGACATGATCGCACAGCATAAGTTCGAACTTATAATCAACGTACCTAAAAACCAGACAAAGCGTGAGCTCACCAATGGTTATAAGATACGTCGTGCGGCTATCGATCACAACATACCACTGATGACAAACGCACGATTGGCAAAAGCGTTCATCGAAGCCTTTACTGACAAGAGCCTCGAAGACTTGCAAATTAAGAGTTGGCAAGAGTACGTAAAGTAATAAAACATCATTAATTATAAGAAGAGGATGTATCAAAATTCTGATACATCCTCTTTTCCTTTCGAAAAGATTCAACTGTGGTGTGTATCCATGAACTTCATGGCATAACTTCATGGGCTTCATGGCATAACTTCATGGGCTTCATGGCAT
>CAYVNW010000066.1:0-7809 GCA_964452915.1 uncultured Bacteroidaceae bacterium
TTTAAGCTATGCTGAGGCGCTGCCGATTTATCTGCGTAGCGAATAAGCGTGCAAGTCTCTCCCTCCACCGTTATCCCGAGGCACCGCCGCTTACTCAGCCGGACCCAGTATACGGAGTTTGTCACCAGAGAGGTCGACAGCGAACAGATGGGGGATGCGCAAATAGTATCCGTTGATGTTCTTATGGCTGTGGATACACATTAGCGTTCTGCCATTGAAATCCCTGAACAGCATGCCATGGCCGAAATTGGGTGGTGTAATTGGCTCATCCTCTTGAATCCATGGTCCGGTGAGCGTGCCACTTTCTGAATATGCAACACCCTGGGTGTATACATCATAAATCCATGATGTCCACAGCATGCCTAACCGACCGGTAGCGGTACGGAACAGAAACGGACCGTCGGTCACCTTGTTCGGCATGACCTTACCATCTTCCACCTCACGGCTCCAAGGGCAGTCGTGCGCACGGAAAAGTACCTTGCCCTCTCCTATCGTTCCGCTCAAATCGGGCTTCATGCGTATGCTCTCAACCGTGCCGTTCCAGTTTGCCAGCCACTCTCCGCAATAGACCATATACGGGTTGCCATCAGTGTCAATCCAGAATGTGGCATCGAGGGTAGGACGGTCGGCCGGCAGGAAAGTGGAGTCGCCAAACAAGCGGTAGGGTCCATCCGGGCGGTCACTTACAAGTACTTGGGATGCGCGGCGTTCTATAACATTGCCTCGCACGGTGTCGATCTTGACTGCGGAGTTAGTGAATGTTGCGAAATAGTAGTATTTGCCTTTGAAGGGATGGATCTCTGCTGCCCATATTGCCGGATGACTGCCCATCCAAGAATGCGGATCGATGTCGGCCACTTTGTAGGGCCCGGTCCACATCTTAAGGTCCGGACTTTTCCACATCATGCCGCCGGTGCCGGTCATGTAGTAAGTGTGTGATGCACTGTCGGCAAGAATGAAGGGGTCGCTCAAGCGAATGGAGTCCATAGGGACTGTACGCACCATCGTTTGGTGCCTTTGAGCAGAAAGTGATGTGCCAATGACGAGCAGGCACAATAGAATTCGGAATCTTTGCATTGTTATGTTGTTTACTGATTTTTGAATGGTTGTCTTTGTTTATGGCTGAGACAGACCGTCGGGTCTGTGGTTTTCGGACACAAGTGAGTCGTATATCTCAGAAACGGTGTGCAGAAGCCGAGCCTCGTCTGCCATGAGTTCACGAAGTTTTTGCAGCTGCCTCTCATTCTCCGAACCTGGAATCCATAACTTGATGTACCCTTGCGGTCCGTATTTTTCGTGGAGATGGCTGACCGCCCGTGTCACATGTTGCTCACGCGGGAGGTCGGGATAGTGTGACAAACCGTACTGCACTGTTCGGGTGATGACCACGAGGGGTTCGATGCTGCGGTCTGCCTCGGCCACTATCTTGCCGTACACCGACCGAGGCTCGTGGGTGGCTGACGCACGGTGGTCTTCTACTGCCTGTGCCATGGTTTCGATCTGCAGCGGAGTGAACCAACGCTGAAGTTTGGTGTCGTTGCGGAGTATCTGTCCTGACACAAGGTGATGGGTGGCACGATCACGTGAAAGACCCAGATCATGATAGGCTGCCACTACATACGCCATCGCTTCATCGGCATCGAGCTTATGCGCAGTGACAAGACTATCGTTTATCACCTTCAGGACATGCGGCCGCTGATGTGCCGCATCAAAGAAGTCATAACGTGGAATTATCTCGTTCTCTATATATTGTACTAAAGCAGGGTTCATAACAAAGACTTTATTTAGGCATCACCAAAACTTGGTCGAGTATCACGCCATCATCTATGGCGTTAATAGTGACTGTGTGTTTGCCGCCAACTAATGAAAGACTGTCCAACGAACGCTCGGCGTAGTTCTGTATCACACCTTCTTTCCACTGCTCTCCGTGGTATACGGTCTGAAACTGCAGCTCTACAGGTGTGCTGCCGTCGACCGACACCGACACCTTCAAAGTGCCGTTCTCTATAACAGGAAAATGAGGCACCAAGCGCACGAGCAACCGGACACTGTCTGCTTTATTCAAGACGAAAGAAGCATTGGCAGTCGCTCCATGTATGATTTTCACAGCTTTGCCATCGAGTCCGACACCATAGGCATTCTGTGTATCGCCCTTGAAGTCTGTTCCGTTTAGCACACAAAGCGGAGTGGAAGGTATGGCATATGTGACGGCCGCACGCTTCGAAGGGTCCGGAGCCTGTCCTTCACGAGGCACTCGGTCGAACACCGACAGTTTGCGCGGCCGGAAGTCCATCATGTGGTTCCATTTACCTCCGTTGTATGTACCTTCATTATATATGGCGGTGAGACTTGCTATGCTGTCGTAGGCCATATCACTTTTCTGCCAATAAGAGACATCACCCGTATGGCGCGCCTTCTGTGCATAAAGGAACTTTTTGTTCATCTCGGCCGATGCCTGTACGGGATATTTCACAAGCTCGAAGAATGCATCCCGCCGGTCGGCAGGAATTGACGTCCACAAATGCTCGACGGCATCCTCCAAACGCTGGTAGGCCGCTATACGCCGATCAACTTCAGAGTCAGTCCACGGATTGTCAACTATCTTATACCACTCGTTGCGGTCTGACTCATACACTCGTGTGCCACCCATGAACTCAGGCTTCCGCACGTATGCCAGGCGATAGTATTCAACCATTAAAGGCAATAGAGACTCTCCTATTGCATCACCGAACTCACGACATAGGAAGTTGTTCAAATGAGTGTATCCGCCTGCCCACTGCGACTTCGCCATATCGATATTCCACGCCATATCTAAGAAGAGTTCCATTTGATACTCACACGGCTTGAGATCGCCTACGTTTAAGATCCATATACGCTGTATTCCGCGGTCCCATGCCTCTTCCATCTGCTCGAACAACAACGATGGGGAGAATGTTCCGAGCCACAGGTAGTCTTGCGGTGCGCCCCAATATGAAACATGATAGTACACTCCGTTGCCGCCCTTGCGGTTACGTTCCTGCTGTGTAGGGAAATGACGTATGTAGCCATAGTTGTCGTCACACCACATAAGGCATACGTCTTCCGGAACTTTCAACCCCGCATCATATATAGCCTGCACTTCTTTATAAGGTATGAATACCTGCGGCACTTGAGCCACATCTTTGTTCACATACTCTGCCAGGAGTTCACGCTGGTCGTCAATAACTTTCTGTAACCAATATAATTTCTCGCTTGCAGTCTTCACGCCCTGCATTCCGCTATCGTGAACACCGCGCATGCCTATGGTATAAAGGATGCTCTGCGTGTTCACCTCGCTCAGACGGTCGGTCCAGAACTTACGTACGGCCTCTGCATTGGTCACATAGTTGTATTGACCCTTACCGCGCAGTCCCCATTCACCGGCAGTGGAACATGCCATAGGCTCGCAATGAGAACCACCAATGAAGATGCCATACCGGCGTGCCACATCCCTATTGCCCTCTGTCAGAAAGAACGGACGGGTGCACTCGTGCATAGCAGGCCATATATAGTTGGCACGCAAACGAAGCAACAGTTCGAATATGCGTGCATAGGTACGCGGACCTATCACACCTTTTTCTGCAGGGTCGTAGGTCTGATAGCTCCAAGGCATCATGCCCCAATCTTCATCATTGATAAAAATACCACGAAACTCTACCGAAGGTGACTGTACAGACTCAAAACCACGTTTGAGTTTAAATTGCTTGACTGGCCGGATGTTGACATCCGCCCACCACTCCCATGGCGACACCCCTGCCATGCGTGAAATCTCCAACAACCCGTATGCAAGTCCGTAGGCATCGGCTCCGTCGACATGCAGTATTCCGTCGTCACTGACCGAGATACGAAAACCCTGCGAACGGAGTGAATGGTCTGTCCGCACCTCAATCAAAGGACTCATGCCACTCTTTCCGTATGGAACGATTTCCAATCGTGCATTTAGCACATGAAGCATATCCTTTTTCAACATCTCAAACGCTGTTCCAACTACAGGAGCAAGCGTGGTATCAATTGACATCACCACTGTCTGTCCGTTATTTACAATAAAGGATTTAGCACTTATAACTTCACTAACCACAGTTAGGCAGACAATAAGTACAAGTCGCAGTTTCGAGTTCATATCTTTACTATAGTTTTGTTTTCCGTAGCAAATATACTCTTTTTTTATTAATACACAAAACATCAAAAGCATTGTGTAGCACATTTGCCGGTATTTTCCGCAAAAATGCGATGTAACACAGCCTGATGGCTATAAAGTCGGCTTCAGTAAAGTTATGCACCGTCACTTTATATATGAAGACTCTTATTCGCTAACCACGACAAAGGACCGTTCAATTTTATTATGACGCCTTTCTTCCAATCGTCAGGCAGACATTCATCAAGTAGTCCGCTCAAAGCGTTAAACTTCGCTTATCTGTATATGCGTATCCACAGTATACTTTATAGGTATGTGTTCGGTCTGACTACGGATGACGGAGCGAAATGAGTTCGGTTGCAATCAAAGAAATACTATCAACGCAGATGTTTATTTTATCAATTATCTTCTTGCATTTACTTAAATAATTAACACATAACAAACATTAAAATTTATAGTGGCATACAGCAGAATAAAATCGGGACCAAACTGTCACAGCTTAGCCCCGATCAAACCATGCTTAGTCTAACATCTTAATTTCGTCATGCAGCCTGGTTCTTATATTGCCGGCGGCTGCATTTTTTCATTATGCTTTTTTACATCACACATCTTAATTTCTTCTTGGCTTATTATATATATTATTTAGGAGTACTAAATGCCTCGTACGTTCCGTCATCAAAGAAGATACGCACCTCAACTATTTGTCTTTTCCTTCGTCCTATAGCTTCGTCGACCGAAGCCTTGATCACTTCTTTAAGACCTAAGACATCCATTGTTTTTGCCGGCTGAGCCTGAGGCTTCGCTTTTACTGTCTCGGCAGTTCTTGGCTTCACATTTGGTTGTGCTGTTGAAAAGAGGTCGAGCCCGCCGGTGCCGGTCTGTCGCAAAACAGGTTGTTCAGAAACCACGTTGTCGGTCTCTGCTTCCGACTTGCTGTACACCGGGCCTTCACCCATAAATACCCATTGCGGATTGAGTTCCGGAAATGCCATAACAATAGCTTTTAGTATAGGTAATGTCGGCTTGCTCCGTCCGCTGGTAATATGAGAAATTGTTGCAGGGGCTATACCCGTCAGTTGAGAAAACTCCACATTGCTTAACGACATCTCCTTTATTATATATTCAATGCGTTCTTTGTCATCCATAATCAATTCTTACTTATCAATTGTGAAACACAAGAAAAATACCTTCATCTTGTATTCGTTTACAAAAGTAGATATAATTTTCCAAACTACCAAATGTTTCAAAATAAATTTAGAAAAAAATTTTGTATTTGTTTTTGTATACTATACATTTTGACTCGTATGATGTAGCACCTACTTATACAAACTAACATAAGCACGCACAAGACGACTTCATTTTATTTTCTGCAATCCGACATTACAGATTTGATTATCTATGCATTATCAGCATAATAATCATTCGCATTTATGCCATCCACACGACAAATGCATAATTCTGCGTTCTTTATTTATACCTAAAGTTTATTTATACATTATATTTATCTGATTATTGGGGCATTATCTGTTTTATTATCATTGTAAATATCAATACATAAACAACGGTAAATCATTAAATATATATTTATGCTGGCCGACTTTACTTTCATATAAATTACAGTTATACGCCCGTTTTACATTTAACAATGTCAATTCATTTACATTTTGAATGATTGACTATTTTAAATTCATGTTTACGTTTTGCAAAACACGACTTCCAATTGTATATCCGTCTTCATTTTGCTTCATAGTCTCGCCCTTTTTCAAGAAACTACTTTTCGGCAGGAAAGACAGCTGGATTTAAGAGCCAAAAATCGAGGCTAACACTCTTAAATTCAATAGGTCAACAGCCTAAAATTTTTGTACAGTGATTTTGAGCTAAAAAATTCAGACAGACAGGAAAGACACAGAAAGAAACCGTAAAACTCCCCTGCGCACATCTGTTTTTAGGCATTCTGACGCCTTAAAAACCGGACATCGCACGTGATTTTACATTTTTCAGCGACTTTTTCGTGAACAAAACATTATTGATTTACGGGTACAGAATCAAGATGTCCACCGCACAGAAGCATGACACCCCCCGCACAGTATGCCACGAGTGAAAGGCGGCCGTATGACTAATGCAAGATGAAAAAGATGAGTTCCCTCATTATCTCTCCATCAGTAGCATTACCCTTCCCCACTCCCTTCAACTTGGTGTCCGTTTCTCTGATCTTACTGATGATCCGCAAAGTCTTTGTTGCAGTATAGTTTCTCATGGCAGCCACTATTTCCTTAGCTTGCCAAGGTGAAAATCCCAGATTTTGGGCTATGCCATATTCAGTCCTGACAGGTGCATAATAGCCTTGCATCATATTTGCGAAAAGATTGAAGAGCACAGCTAAAGTTGAGAACGGAGGATTTGCCTTCGGATTTGAGTCGAAGTAGAACAGAATTTGATTTGCCTTAAAGACATCCTTGTTGACAATAGCATTCTTCAGTTCCCAATTGTTGAACTCCTTACTGATACCTATGTTTTGTTCAACCAGTTCAGCAGTAATATTTGCAGTTCCGCCCTGATTGGCAACAATGAGTTTGTCGAGCTCGCCCGCCATACGGTTCAAGTCTGCTCCAATATATTCAGCCATCATCATTCGGGCGTTGTTATCAATTGTCAGTCCCCTTTGCTGCAGATAGTCGGTCACAAACTGAGGTAAGACAGATTCCTTCACTTTAGGACTTTCGAACACCACCCCAACCTTTTGACACAGCGATACTATCTTCTTTCTTTTGTCGACAACGCCATTCTTATAGCATATTACGAGAATGGTCGATTTTAGCGGATTCTGGACATATTCCGCCAGCTCATCAAGTTTTAATAAATTCTGCGCCTCTTTAACAATTACTACTTGATATTCCGACATCATCGGATAGCGCTTTGCTGTATTAATTATATTACGCACATCCGTTTCGCGCGTACAATAAATAACCATTTGATTGAAGTCTTTCTCCTCCTCCGCCAAGACAGTGGACGCAAGTTCGTCGGATATACGGTCGATGTAGTAAGACTCCTCCCCCATCAGCAAATATACAGGTAAGAACCTGCGTTGTTTTATAGAATTCATCAAGTCACCATAAGTGATTCCGGATGATGTAGTCTTTGCCATAATATCAAGTATTTGTTTTTGCAAGTGCAAATGTACACAAAAAACTTGAAGCAGTGAAATCACACGCTTTTATTTTTATATCTGACAACAACGTCAGCCAGCGACAGCGTTCCGCCACCCATATTACCCCCTATCAACATGACAATATCACCACGGAGACATCCACTGGGTTGACTTCCATATAGTGTACTGTCCCTTAGTACGGCTTGATGCCACATTCATTGCAAAGCAGAAAAAAAGGGGGCGTGCATACATACCATACACCCCCTCTTTCATAAGTACCAGAGATTTTCACGCACTATGCCGATAAGCGGCGGCGATTTTTATTCTCCCTCCAAGCCGGATCCGCTGTCAGAGCCTGAGCCACTTCCACTTCCTGAGTCTGAACCTGTGCCACTGTCGCTGCCAGAGCCGGAACCAGAGCCACTACCGCTACCTGTGTCTGAACCAGAGCCACTGTCGCTGCCAGAGCCGGAACCGGAGCCACTGTCAGAAGTATTGTCATCATCCT
>CAYVNW010000067.1:0-6256 GCA_964452915.1 uncultured Bacteroidaceae bacterium
GCTCATCTGACTTGCACTACTATTCGCTTCGCAGATAGTAGGCGTCGTCATGGCAATAAAAAAGGTGTACCCCGAAAGGTACACCCACGTGACTGTTAGTCACAAACTATTATGAAACAAAGTTTATTTTGCTAAGTACTTCTTTCCGTTCTGGATGTAGATACCCTTAGTTGGCTTGCTGATCTTACGTCCTGTGAGGTCGTAGATTGCACCAGAGTTGTCAACATCTGTTCCGATTCCGTTGATAGCAGTTGGAGCACCAGTTCTGTTTACAGTGACAGTGTAGTAGTACATTTGGTCATTGTAAAGAGCAGCGAATGTAACTGTGTAAGTATTGTCGAGGTTGTCGTTGTCGATAACCCATGAATAAAGTTCACCTTCCTCATTGATACCTACGTGCATTACTTCAGAACCATCGTCTACTGTCTTTCCATTTGCGTCGAAGTAGAATCCTTCAGCGGCATCATAGTTGTCTGAAGTATATGTGCCACTTTGGTTAGGTGCTACCCATGTACCTGCGTTTTCGAACTCCTCTTGTGTGCATCCAAGAGCTGTATACATTGGAGTAAGATCAACTGCAGTAGCCCTACCATATTCTGCACCTTCTTCCTCACGTGCAGCAGCTGTCAACGATTCGCTTCCAGCAGTTGTGTGCTTTGTGAGTTCCTCAACGTATCTTACAGTAATTGTATACTTGATCTTCTTGCCAGTGCTAAGGCTTACGAGATAGAAGTTGTCCGTGTAGTAGTTACCAACTGTTGCACATGGTACACCTGGGAATTGGTAGAAACTAAACTGACCATTTGCGTAGCAGATACCATATGTGTTGATATTGGTCTTTTCGCTACCTCTTGTCGCACCCCAATTGCTTACGACAGAATGGTGTCCGTTTGCATCGAGTGTGTCGAGTGACATCCAAAAGCCTGGATTTGGGTCACATGAGTATGTCTTTGAATAGACTGTATTGCCCAATGAATCAGGATAAGCTTCTCCGTAAAATTCGAATGTACTTGTACCAAGCAAATCCTTGATCTTGTTTATATCTACGTCGATAATAGCATCTTGGTATTCATAATCTTGGTAATTTGCGTTAGGTACGATCTGATACTCGTAGTTGTATGTTCCAACAACCTCACACTTCTCAACTGTCATGGCGTCTGGATCAATCACCTTAGGTTGACGTTTGAGTGATACATTAAATCTGTAGTACTTGTTGTTTGCGACAATAAGTACTGGGGCTTTATAGACTTCATCGTCGTTAAGATTTGAAGAATTAAAGCAATAGACGGTGAATGAAGTAAAGTCGGTTGTTGAGGCTGGTTCTACCCCCAAACATGTACTTTCTGATCCCCAACCAATCACAAATCCGTTTGTATCAAGCCAGCAACCACCATTGTTAGCAGTTGTGTTTGAACCATTTAAGTTATTCTCATCTGCAAGGAACTGAAGTGAGATTTCTCCTTGTTCTACTCCAAGTAATCCTACGATTGAGTCAAGGTTAATGTCAAATTGACCAACTGGTTGTGAACTGTATTGAGCATCATGGTCAATCTCAAAATCATGATCTTCTTCACCAATCATTTCCATGTCTTTGAAAGGTCTTTCTGGTTCTTCTGCAAGGTTAAGAGTAACTTTTATTTCATAGGCTTTGTCACCATAAACTATATAGAAGTAGCCATAACGGCTGTCACCTGCCTTATTAACACCTGGGCACTGACCAAGAATTCCGGAAATTGTTTCTGATGTATCTGTTTTGGCGTATGCGATTGACGCAATGTAGAATATATCATTTGATGTGTCGTATCCGCCCTGAACAACTTCTGGACCTTCCTCGCCTGTATTTTCATCAAATGTCTTGATGTACCAGAAACCAGGCGTTGGATTAGCCGTAAACTCTGCAGACAAGGAATCATTTATGGTTTCGTTTGTTGAATCGTATGTCTTAGCGAACAACATTGTATCGAGGTTCACTGTGATCAATTCAGGATCAAGGCCTAATTTTTCTGCCAATCCGGCAACGTCAATTGTAAAGCTGTCCGAATTGTAATTTGTTCTTGGATACTGAGTGATTGTGACTGCAGATGAACCTGCAATTGTAAGTTTTGAAAGTTGGTTGACAGGCTCTTTATTCAACTTAGGACGCTCAACAAAGTTGATTGAGATGTTGAGGTTCACTGTCTGGTTGTTGTACTCAATCAAGAGTGTTGTTGAGTATGAGTCACCAACGCTGTTTACATTTGGCATTTGACCTACAAACACCTCAAAGGCATCATCGTTGGCGTTCCAAGCCACTTCACTAAACCAAAAAGGATGGTTGGTCCATTCTGTTGTAACTGAAACACTGTCCATCCAGAATCCACCGGCTTCACCCGTTGTGTAATTGTCGGATTTTACAGTGTCGTTAGGGACGTTGTAGATGATAGACTTAACGTCTAATGAGTCAATGTTCCAGTTCTCCCTCCAATAATTAAGATCCTTTACTAATGTCGCTGTATCTGTTCCGAGTGCTGTAGCGATGTCGGAAAGAGAGAACATGATGGTTTTCCCGTCATATTCTGATGTTGATGGATACACGTCAGCAGATCCCGTAAATGTGGTTTGTGCTGATACACTTGTGGCAAACATCATTGCTACAAGTGCCAAGATTGATGTAATTGATTTTCTCATAGAAAATGTAGTTAATTTGTATTGTTATTATATGTATGCTGTTCAAAGAAGACCATATTCTCCATTTTCACATATCGTGTCAAAGTTACTGTTAGTTTTTGTAACTGCCATAACAAAAGATAGAAATTTATTTTGTGTTTGTGCTTTTACTGCAGTGTGACATCTGTTTTGCAATGTCGTGTTTGCATTTTTTTGTTTACACAATCAACTGTGGTGATAGTGCTCACCTTTAATTATAGTGAAGGCACGATATAGTTGTTCTATAAAAATCATTCTTACCATTTGGTGTGAGAATGTCATTCGGGAGAGCGACAACTTTTCATCAGCTCGGTCGTATACTTTGGATGCGAAGCCGTATGGTCCTCCAATAACAAACACAAGACGCCTTATAGCTGATTGTTGTTTTTTTTCAATCCATGAAGCCAATTCGGTGCTGCTCAATTCTTTTCCGCGTTCATCAAGCAGCACGACGAAGTCGCTGCTTGTGATTTGTTTCAGTATCAAGCTTGCTTCCAACTTTTTTTGCTGCTCTTGCGACAATGCCTTTGTTCCTTTTAGTTCCGGAATGGTAATGATCTCGAACTGACAATAGTGTTTCAGCCGTTCGGCGTAGTCGGAAATAATGGCTTGATACCCACGCTGGTTTGTTTTGCCTACTTGCAGAAGTACTGTCTTCATCGAGAAACATTCTTTATACCTTTGACTGCTTTTATTTTCTTAATGAGCAGGTTGAGCCGCTTATTGTCATCTATCATGATGGTTAGGTTGCCCGCAAACAATCCGTCCTCCGACGACTTGACATCAATACCACGCAACAAGGTATTTTGCTCTTTATCGATGATGCTCGTTATGTTGTTGATGATGCCTACATTGTCATTTCCTACGATATGTAAGGTGATAGAGAACTGGCCGTTGTTCTTTTCTGCCCAATTCACTTCAATCGCACGATAGCTCATCGTTGTGAGCAGGTGCTTACAGTTAGGACATCCCCTGCGGTGAATGGTGATGCCTCGGCTGATGGTTACAAACCCAACAATATCATCGCCATAAATAGGGTTGCAGCATTTTGCGAGAGTATATTGTACACCTTTTATATTATCACCAATGAGCAACACGTCTTTGCTTGATGCTTGTGCTGTCCTGGTGTCGGGGTTGAGTTTGTATGTTGACGCACTTATCACGTCTGCTGTAGGAAGCTCGTTGTTTGCCCTTTTTTGTTCCTCTATGTATGCGTCAATTACCTTGTCCGTGCCAATAACCTCGCTTGCCAACGCACGGTAGAACTCGGTTACATTTTTGTATCCCAAACGCTTGATGGCCTTCATCAATATCGGTTCCTCATAGTCTATTTTCCGGTTCTTAAATTTGCGCTCAATGGTTTCCTTTGCATAGATTGCGGCATGTTGTTCTTGCTCGTTCAGACTCTGACGGATTTTACTCTTAGCCTTCGATGTGATGGCATAGTTGAGCCAGTCGCTGTTGGGCAGTTGATTTGGATTTGTGAGGATCTCGACTTGATCACCTGTTTTCAGTTTGGTGCGTACTGGAACATTTTTGCCGTTCACCTTGCCTCCATTGCAGTGTAATCCTACATTCGTGTGAATCTTGAATGCGAAGTCGAGTAGGGTAGAGCCTTTTGTCAGTTTGAATAGGTCGCCTTTAGGAGTGAATACGAATACCTCATCGCTGTAGAGGTCCACTTTGAATTGGTCCACCAGTTGTTCGTCGGGTGTTTGAGCCTCAAGTGCGGCACGAATATCCTTAAGCCAGTCTTCCAACTTGGCTCCGCTATCCTTTACTCCCTTGTATCTCCAGTGGGCAGCGAGACCGTGCTCTGCGATGTTGTCCATACGTTCGGTGCGTATTTGCACCTCCACCCATTTACCTTCGGGCCCCATGACTGTGGTGTGCAGGCTTTCGTATCCGTTGCTTTTTGGCACACTTAGCCAGTCGCGCAACCTCTTCGGATTCGGGCGGTACATGTCGGTAACGATGCTGTACACCTGCCAGCAATCCTGCTTTTCACGTTCGGGAGCCGAATCGAGAATGATTCGGATGGCAAACAAGTCGTATATGCCCTCGAATGCGCACTTTTGCTTCTTCATTTTTTGCCATATGGAGTGTATACTCTTCGTGCGCCCCTTCATGTGAAATTTCAGTCCGGCTGTCTCGAGTTTTTCCTTGATAGGTCCGATGAACTTCTCTATATACTCATCGCGGGCACGTTTAGTAGCGTTGAGCTTTTCCTTGATCATATAAAAGGTGTCGGTTTCCAGATATTTCAGTGAAAGATCCTCTAACTCAGACTTGATGAGATAGAGACCGAGTTTATGAGCCAATGGTGCATAGAGAAAGCTGGCTTCCTTGGCGACCTTCTTTCTGTCTTCGTCAGTTCCGCGCTCCTTTATTTGCCGCATCAGATTTATACGGTCGGCAATGATGATGAATATAACCCTCATGTCTTCGGCGAACGAAAGCAGTAAATCGCGAAAGTTCTCTGTCTCCACACTTGGGCTTTTGGCATACAGGCTATTTACTTTCAAAAGCCCGTGAATAATGCGCATTACATCCTCTCCGAACGTATCTTTGATTTGCTTCTCGGACACAAAACCTCTCTGCACATACTCATGTAGGAGTATGCTGATAACGATTGCACGACTGGCACCGATTTCCTCAATGGTGATCAAGGCAGTCTGAAGGTCAAACAGTATTGGATTTAGTCCGAAAACCCGCTCGAGTTCGGTATCCGTGCTGACGTCCTTAGCATGGTTTAATACGATTTTGCTTATGTTCTCTTGATCTTCTTTACTAATGATGTCAGTAGTAAGTTCCTGCACTTTGTGCAGCGTTTCTATAATTATTCCCGTGTCTGTATTCATATCGCGCGCTTCACGTTCAAATTCGGTTGCAATTGCAAATTCCGAGTACTCTGAATACTCCGAATACTCAGTGTTGACTATTAAATAAAAGTTTCATTTATTTCCGGTATTTGCAACAGTCGGGCAGTTTAGCATATGTCTTATCAGTTGCCTTTACTTTGTCGGTGTCGTGACCGGCATTTGCCACCGCCTTTTCAATTTTGTCGAGATTAGTCTTTTTGTTGTCGAACACCACTGTGCACACCTTTGTCTTCTTATTCCATGCAGCACTTAATACACCAGGTACAGACTTTGCTGCTTTCTGAATGCGCTCTTTGCACATATTGCATGCTCCGTCTGCTTTGAATGTCTTCTTGACCGTCTTTGCATCCACCGATATACATACAGCTATAGCCGCAAATAGAATTAATATTGTCCTTCGCATAATTTTTCGCGTTTTGTTGTTAGTGTATAAGATTTGTAACCTTGTTCTCAAATTTTAGGCAAAGCTATAAAAAAAACATACAACTTGAACTGTTCCGTGAGTGTTTTTTTGTATTTTTGCAGATGAATGAAGAAAAGTTTTATGTATATTGTATAGTTATTATGCGATTGTGAGATGGTCAATAAGATAATAGGTTATTTTTTGCACAACCGTATCATATCATTATTTGTGCTTATAGCGGTCATCGTTGGAGGATTGTCGACCATGCCTTTTTGATTGGGCTTCT
>CAYVNW010000068.1:0-5867 GCA_964452915.1 uncultured Bacteroidaceae bacterium
TACTGAAGTTTGACTGGTCGGGCAACTACATTAAGGGCTACAAATACGACAAGTATCTGTCGTCCATCTCCAAGGGTACGGAAGAGGATGTGTTCTACGCTACAGCCATCAACGAGGATGGTCTGCCATTCCTGATAAAGCTGTATGTGAAATGAAAACTTGTACCTTTTATGTCTTGGTCGCACTTTGCACTCTGTGTTCATGCTCCTCTGGTCCGAAGGAACCCATGATTCCCGAGGAGATGGTGAAATGGTTCATCGTAAACGGCAAAGCGGCAAGTGCCGAGGTGGATGAGAATATAATCACCGACAGCATCTGCGGCATTTCAGAAGGACAACTCCCAATGGCACTTTGGAGTTAAGCGGCAATTAAGCAAGGAGTTTGAGCCGACATATATGGATGCGCTGGCGGTTGACTCAATGCGTGGCGATTCGGTGTTCCAGTCATTCTTCGACAGTTTGAACGTACAAATCATGTCGTCCAAACCCGTTCTTGACCGTGACACTATAACTGATGAGTTCTTGCGTGAGAATATAGACCTTGCCTTCGACTCATGGCAACGGCCGTGGGCAAAGGGTGTCGGCTTCGATGATTTCTGCCGCTACATACTTCCGTATCGCAACGGAGATGAGGAACTGAACGGATGGCGACGGATGTTCAAGGAAAAATATGAAGCAAGTATCACAGATTCGGTGGCGGATCCGTCGGATATGCGAAGTGTGATTGATTACCTGTTACGCTGTATAAGGCGCGAAGTTGCATACGGAGGTAGCATGGGACTCGTAAACCGCAGTTATCTTACTCCGGAAATGATGGAGCGGTTGCACTGGATGGAATGCAAAGGCTGCGCACACTACACGACACTTGTTATGAGGGCATGTGGCATTCCATGTGCGACGATGGAGATAAACTGGCGCTTCACGGAAGTGCCGCATTATACGGTTTTGTTCCCTGCCGTCGGTAACAACCACAGGGAATTCCGTGCCACTGTCGGCGATACGGTGATTTACATGGGAGAGGCTAAAGACTCGATGGCAGCGTGGAGAGTGTGGGAGACAGACTATGCGGCTGACCCCGCACGTGTTGACCTGCTTAAAGAATTTCTTGACAATGCAACGCTGAAGAAATTCGCAAGTCCGGTGACACGTACAGACATAACATCAAAGATGTGCCGGACTTTCAACCTGACGATGCCAGTACCAGATAGCCTTCGTAGAGAAAAATTCTTGTTCCTCTGTCGTTTTCATGACTGGAAGTGGATTCCCGTACGTGAAGGATTGGTGGATGGTGATAGTGTCAGGTTCGCCGACACCACAATACGTCAATGGTATCGCATAGGATACGCTAATGGCGACAGTGTACGAACTTTTGGCCATGCCTTCACACTGATTGGTAGCGACGGCATATCCGATGTGAATGACCGTATCCAAGTATATGGATTGTCACGTGACACCATACTATATCGTTTGGCTTACCGCGACAAGGTTAAAGAGGGTAAATTGCGCCGACCGATGACAACTTACTATTGGAGCAAAAACAAATGGAATAAGTTGAGTGGGACTGCCGTGCTGTGGGGGTTCAATCCGAAGACAGGTGAATACAAAGTGTATGAGGAGTCGATGCGTGATAGCGACTTCCGTCCCGACTTCCACCTGTTGGACGTGCGACTGCCGACATGGACGGTGTTTTATGATGATATACTTAAAAGTCCGTTTGGTTTCATACAGCAAGATTCGGATACTGGCGAGGGTGTATTAATGCAATTTTAAACATACTGAATGCGAATGCTTCGTTTTAAGAATGTGATGCGCAAGTACTTGTCTCTTTCGTTTTTACTTAAGGTATGGCGAGAAATCAGACTCTATGTGTTCGCAGTGGTTTTAGTACCATTGCTGATAGGTGTTTGGTTTCTTCTGCGTGCGTTTTTGTTCGACTACTTCAAAGTTCCAACTCACTCTATGATGCCGACTTTGTTGCCGGGCGATGAAATTGTGGTAAACAAAATGATTATGGGAGCAAGAATATACAGCGAATTCGAATTTAGTAAGACGGGACAGGAACTCAAGGCATGGCGTACAAACGGCACAAGAGAGTTGAAGCATAATGACATCGTTGTGTTCAACTACCCGTACCATGACTGGAAGGTTAGTTTTGTATTAAATCAAGTATATTGCAAACGCATTGTCGGACTACCTGGCGACAGTCTGCGTATCGTCGACGGTTGGTATAAAAGCGATCACTATGAAGGCATCCTCGGATTAGAATCCGAGCAAAGCAAACTCGCCGCGCTTACAGATTCAACTGTGTACCCTCCTTCGCTGGCAACGATACCTTTCGACGAGCATTTCAATTGGAACATACGCAACTTCGGGCCGATGTATATACCGAGAACAGGCGACGTTATCAAAATCACTCCGTATGAGGCAACGCTCTACAGGATTCTGCTGGAATGGGAGACTGGTAAGCCTCTTTCTATTGATTGGGACAAGAATATTGTGATGTCAGGGGACGAACCATTAACACGCCACCGTTTTCTGCATAATTATTACTTTATGGCCGGTGACAATGTCCTTAACTCAAACGATTCAAGATATTGGGGACTTGTGCCTGAAGAGTATGTTGTGGGAGTAGTCAAACTTGTAATAAGGCCAAACGAAAAGAAGCTGATGACGATATGAGGACACGGACGCTTGACATATTGGTGGTTGCTGCTTGGCTGTGCATGATGGTCAGTGCATATTTGGTGACAGACACTCCTTGTAGCCAAATAGTTATCGATGGTACTATGATGCTGCTGCTTTACGGGATAATCAGAATGTTGCCGTCAACAGGCAATCTGGCTTTGTCAATCCTGGTTATATGGGCGGCTTATGAAGTAGTCATTGGTGTATTGCAAATGGCAGGCATACAGCGTTCGAATCATTTGTTGTATTCACTGACGGGAACATTTGACAATCCCGGACCTTACGGAGGATTCCTTGCGGTTGTATTTTCAATATTCATGTCTGAACATATAAACACAGGAAGAAAGGTGTGGCTTGCCGTTGCATTGGTATGCTTGTGTGTGTTGCCTGCCACATGGAGCAGGGCTGCATGGCTTGCGGTTGCCGTCTCGATGGCATGCCTGTTTTGGAGAAAACATAAAAGGCTTGTAATGTGTGGAATTGTCTTGATATTAATCATAGCTGTACCTTTATATTTTTTGAAACAAGCCTCAGCCGATGGCAGGTTGTTTATGGCATACATATCCGGCAAATCCGTAATCAATCATCTGTGGACAGGTAGTGGAGTAGGCAGTTATCTGTCAGCTTATGGAAGTGAAATGACTTCGTTCTTCAAGACTACGGACGATATGGATGTTTGGATAGATGTGGCTGAAGTGCCTGGAAACTCATTCTGTGAGATGTTAAAAATCGGAGTT
This sequence comes from uncultured Bacteroidaceae bacterium, assembly GCA_964452915.1. Lineage (GTDB taxonomy): Bacteria > Bacteroidota > Bacteroidia > Bacteroidales > Bacteroidaceae > Colivivens. The sequence continues at coordinate 3,422 of CAYVNW010000068.1, forward strand.
GAGCAAGGAGTTGTTGGCATGGTCATTTGGATTAGTATTGCTGTTTGTGTTTTTTTTCTGCTCTGGCAGAGAAAATCTCCTATGTTGTATGGATTGATTGCATTGATTGTGTTTTCTTGTTTTTCCTATCCCTCAGACATCTGGGAGTTCCGTATGCTATTCGTCATGATGGCGTGTGGACTGACTAATGGTGGCGTTCCAAGTGTCCGAAAGATGAAATTATGCGTTATAAAAAAAAATATAATAAAGAACTATATCAAAAGTCATACATTCACTCGTCTTGTCTTTTGTTTTTTATGTATCTTTGCAGAAATACTTCTCGTTATGTATAATATTAACCGCAATGAACTGAAAGAATCTTATAGTCAGATGACAGGAGTGACCGACGAGGCGTTTCTCGACGATTACTATGAGCTAATGCCTGTAATGAAAGACAATGCGAACTTTCTGTTTGACTATGCGCAAGCATTAAGAAAGGCGGAACGATGGAACGAGAGTAATGCAGTCCTAAGGCGGGGACTAAAAGTGAGCGCTGATCCAATGTTCACAATCTTGCAAGGCAACAACTATCGTTCGATGCACTTCTATGACTTAGCGGACAGCGCATACAAGGCGGCATATTGCCGGCTGCCAAACCGCATGTATCCGCTTTATTGTCGGATGACACTGTATAAGGAATGCGGACAAAAACAGAACATGATGCGACTGGCAAGACAGATTATTGCTTTTACTCCAAAAAGGGAGTCACCTGCAACGGTATCGATGAGAGAGGAAGCTAAGGAAATATTAAATACGAACCAACACGAATCAAAAAGCATTGAATATTAAATGAAGAGAACGATTGTTGCACTAATACTTGCATGCTTGTATGCTGTAAACGCAGATGCTCAGATACGCATGACTCTGAACGATGTGGTTCAGATAGCCAGAGAACGTTCGTATGCGGCACAAATTGCAAGGTTCAACTTTCTTACCAGTTATTGGACATATAGGTCCTACAAGGCAGAACTGCTTCCATCAATGTCGCTGTCGGGTAGTTTGCTAAACTATGACCGCTCAATAGTGGAAGCCAGAAATTCAGACGACGGTAAGATCAATTATGTGGAAAATAATTCCTTATCGAATTATCTTACTCTGTCACTCGACCAGCGTATAGTAGCCACAGGAGGAACGGTGTCCTTACAATCGTATCTGTATAGGTTGGACCAGTTCGACTATGATCTGACAACGTATAATACACAGCCGATACGTATCAGTTACACACAGCCTTTACGGGCATACAACGAACTAAAGTGGGAAAAACGTATAGAGCCAAAGAAATACTTGATTGCCGAAAAAACATACATGGAGACCCTTGAAGGAATTACACTGAATGCCACGTCTCTATTCTTTGCCGTTCTCGATGCACAATCTTCTTATAAGCAGAGCCTCAAAAGCTATGAAGACCGCACGACATTGTATAAAATGGCAAAGAAACGTTTTGAGCTCGGAACATTGAATAAGAGTGATATTCTGCAAATGGAACTGTCGCTTCTCAATGAACAGGTAGCGGTCAATGAAAACAAGCTGACGTTCGATGACAAATTGTTCAGCCTGTTCTCGTACCTGAGGATAAAAGACTATGAAGGTATAGAACTTGTCCCACCATATTCAACTCCAGAACTGCTAGTCGATGCAGACTTTGTGTTGCAGAAAGCGAAGGAAAATTCTTCATTCGTACACGAGCAGGAACTGTCGTTGCTTGAATCTGAAGAGAACCTTGCGAAAATTAAATCACAGAAAGGACTGCAAATCCAACTGAACAGTGAAATAGGTTTTACTCAAAGCGCAGATAAGTTCAAAGACGCTTATTCACGACTGAAGGACAACGAAATCATAGGACTTACGGTCACATTGCCTATATTTGACTGGGGTATGAGTCGCGGACGTGTGAATATGGCAGAGGCACAACTTGAAATCGCACGCACTGAAGCCGAACAGTCAGAGATTGAACTCATACAGTCGGTCAACCAAAAGGTAAAACTTTTCAATAGCCAGCAACTGCAGTGCAAGAACGCGCTCAGGGCACAGGACATATCTGCCGAACGGTATGAGATAAGCAAGCGACTTTTCAGCGCAGGTTCCATCAGCGTGACAGAACTGAATACAGCACAACAAGAGATGGAAAGTGCGAACACGCAGTATCTGCGACAGCTACAGACCTTCTGGACCAGCTACTATGAATTGCAAAAACTTACTTTGTACGACTGGATTATGAAACGTGACATTGAAGTCGACGTGAATAAAATAATATCGCGCTAAAACAGAACAGCTATATAAAGATTTATGAGCAAGTATAATATAACCACTTTGAGACCGGCATGGAGGAGTCTTGTTTTATCTGTTTTTTTATTAACAACAGCATCCGTGTATGTGAGTTGCGGAAATGGACAGAAAGAGGAGAATA
>CAYVNW010000069.1:0-5776 GCA_964452915.1 uncultured Bacteroidaceae bacterium
TAAAGCAAATCAGTAAACAAGTACAAAGAGTGTAAAGTAAATTCAGGTAAAGTCATAGGGCATAACCTCATTATGTTATTGATGAAATCAAGTCTGCTTATGAGCATAATCAAATCAAGTTCGGGGCAGTGCCAATCAATGTTGTTTGTGCATGATCTTAGTTGTTGTCAGGAGTGGTATTAAGACATTGCTCAATGATATCAGGGAAGTATTTCATTTCTAACAGATGTTCTTTTGCCGCAATATCATCAACGGTGTCTTCTGGTGACAATGCAGTCTTGTATTGGGCGATGATTTCACCTGAGTCATATTCTGACGTTACCCAATGAACAGTCATGCCAGTTTCTGTCTCTCCGGCCTTTTTTATGGCTTCATGGACATGCCGCCCATACATTCCTTTCCCTCCAAACTTAGGTAGCAATGCAGGATGGAGGTTGATCATCCTATGATTGTACATATTTATAAGGAAGTCTGGTACACGAAGCAAAAATCCCGCAAGCACAATAAAGTCAATGTGTTCGGTTTGCAGAAGCCCGAGGAGTGTAGAATCATCGTTTATTTCTTCCTTTGTCAGCACTACTGTCTTTACTCCTAAATTCTTTGCTCTTACTAATGCATGTGCATCAGCTCTGTTACTGAGGACAAAAGCAATATCTGCTTTATCGTTTGTACGGAAATAACGGATTATGTTCTCACAGTTAGTACCGTTACCACTTACGAATATACATATTCTTTTTTTCATAGTGCAAAGATAACGAATCATTTTGTTTTTAGATAATATCAGTCTTATGTTTTTTCAATTAAAGGTCGCAAGACCGAAATTCTACTATATTTGTCATCTTGTAAGTCGTTTTAATTAAAAAAACGTCTTCTTGTGCTGATGGTTATGCAAAAAGGTTATAACTTTGCCATATAAAAAACATTGATCTGCTTCCTGTCAGGTTGTCTCAGTTGGCATTTAATGTTTAAAGACATACCGGAATGGAAGTGGATAATTTGATGGGCATGTGATTTATGAATAGAATGTGGTTCTTATTATTCACGGTTTTGCCATTAGCTGCTTATGCTTACATATTGTGGCATATATGGTGTATTCTGTCGTTCCCTCAGATATGGAAATGGCTTGTTCTTGTTTTGGTATTAGTTTGTATGGTGTTGTCTTTTTCGTACTTTATATTTAGTCTTGACAACAAACCATTCTCCCTGTCTGTTGTCCTGTATGAGATTGGCAATTCCACACTTTTCATCGCTTTGTACGCAGTTATGCTTTTCCTCCTGCTTGATATATGCCGCCTTGTGAGACTTGTTCCAAAGTCTTTTCTTTATAACAGCTTGCCCGGAACGTTAGTGGTAACCGGAATTTTGGTTACATTGTTCATCTATGGTTATGTGCATTATAATAATAAGGTACGTGTGCCGTTGGAAATTAAAAGCAATATCGCTTTGAAAGAACCGGTGAGAATAGTGGTACTAAGCGATCTGCACATAGGATATCATAACCGTAGGGACGAGTTGGAACGTTGGGTCGGACTCATAAATCGCGAACACACTGATTTTGTCTTGATATGCGGTGACATTATTGATGGTAGCATCAGGGCGGTGCGTGAACAGAAAATGGAAGATGTGCTTCGTAAGATTGAGGTTCCTGTATATGCCATACTTGGTAATCATGAATATTATGCAGGAAAGGAAGAGTCTGTCAAATTCTATCACGATGCAGGCATATGCTTGCTTGTAGATTCTGTAGCAAAAGTCGGCGACATCACTTTGATAGGAAGGGATGACCGCACAAACATCAGGCGGAAGAGTCTCAATCAGTTGATGCAAGAAACAGAACCGGACACTGGATTTACAATCTTGATGGATCATCAGCCGTATCATTTGGAGGAGGCTGAACAGGCGAATATATGTCTTCAGCTTTCGGGTCACACTCACTATGGACAAGTATGGCCAATTAGCTGGATTGAAGATGCTATCTATGAGGATGCGTTCGGATTGCTGACTAAGGGCAGCACTCAGTATTATGTAACATCAGGTATTGGCATTTGGGGAGGAAAGTTTCGAATAGGTACCCGCTCAGAGTATGTTGTTATTGAAATAAATTCATAAACCAGAATCGGTCATTAGTTACTTGTACGTACTCTAATGACCGATTGTTGTAAACAGTTATATAATAGCTATACCATTGTTGAATACATTTCTCTTAAGTCCGATTCCTTAACTTCTACCGGATTATTAAGAAGGTTCGGGTGTTTACTGCCTTGTACCAGTTTTTCAAATTGATCATGCGTCAAATTGAGGAAGCGCAGATCGTTGTGTAAGCCGGTATGTTCACGCATTTTGTCGATATGGTCAGCTAAGTCGTGAGCATTCTTATATCCTAACATGATTGCGAGGTCCTCTATACGTTGGCATCCATGTTCTGCATTGAAACGAATGAAGTAAGGCATGGTAATCATACAAGCCTCACCGTGTGGTATGCCGAATAAGTTTGTCAACGGATAGGAACATGCATGAGCTGATGTCGTCTTTGGCATGGTAAATGCAAGCCCCGCAATAACCGAGGCCTCTGCCATATTCTCACGTGCTTGCTTATCATCCGGGCAGTCATATACTTGTATTATATTTCGTATTGCAAGATTTGCGGAGTGCACAGCTAAAGCATCACAAATAGGTTGGTGGTGTATACTCCAATAGGCTTCGATAGAGTGACAGAGTACATCAAAACCTGTACATGCAGTTATGTAAGGCGGTACTGTATAAGTAAGTTCTGGGTCCACAATTGCGAGAGTAGGGTAGAATCCTACTGAATTCATTGGTGATTTCACTCCTCGTGCATGATCGGAAAGGACTGAGACGCATGTTATCTCACTTCCTGTACCTGCTGTAGTTGGAACGGCAATTAAAGGTAAGTGGTCTGTTGGTATTGGCTTACCTGTTTGAAGAAAATCAGTCGACTTGTTTTGTGTCAGGCAGAAAGTGGCCGCCGCTTTTGCCAAGTCAAGTACACTTCCTCCGCCAAGTGCTACTACAAAGTCACATTTTTCATTGCGCATGATTTCTGCACAGGCATCACATTCTTCAACAGTAGGATTAGCTGTGACCTTTGCAAAGACATGCTTTATACGCCCGCCGGATATTGTGCGGATTTGTGTTGTCATGCCACGCTGCTCAAACGATTTCGATGTAACCAGCATCCCGTTTTTGCCTCCGGTTTTTTCTATTTCATTACCCAGTTTGCTTATCTCTCCGTTACCGAATATAATGCGCACCGGCTGTAGATATTCCCATTTCATAGTTACTTGTTATATGTCATTTTGCTTATTTGAAAAACCTTGAAAGCCTTATGTCAACTTCCAAGGTTTTATAAATACATTACTAAACGTTATGTTTGTATATTGTTTAGAAATCTGCCGATTTAGGAGTGCGAGGGAATGGAATCACATCGCGTATGTTCTGCATTCCTGTTACAAAAAGTATCAGACGCTCAAATCCAAGTCCGAATCCACTGTGAGGACATGTACCATATTTCCGTGTATCAAGATACCACCACATATCTTTCATCGGTATATGGCGTTCTGTGATTTCCTCCATCAGTTTATCGTAATTTTCCTCGCGGACTGAGCCTCCTATTATTTCTCCAATTTGAGGGAACAAAACGTCTGTTCCTTGTACTGTCTCTTCCATCTCTTTGCCATCGTACGTTGGCTTTTCAGCATCCTTTTTCATGTAGAATGCCTTAATTTTTTTAGGATAGTTCGTCATGATTACAGGCTTCTTGAAATGCTCTTCTACAAGGTACCGTTCATGTTCAGATGCAAGGTCATCTCCCCATTCGCATGGAAACTCGAATTTTTTACCGTTTGCGATTGCCTCATGCAGGATCTTGATTCCTTCAGTATAAGGCAACCGTACGAATGTTTCTTTTGTCACGCTTTCAAGACGTTCAATGAGCCCGTGGTCAATCATTTTGTTTAGAAAGGCAAGGTCGTCTTTACAGTTGTTGAGAGCCCAACGTACGCAATACTTTATAAAATCTTCCTCAAGGTCCATCAGTTCCTCAAGGTCCATGAATGCGACTTCTGGTTCTATCATCCAAAATTCTGCTAAGTGACGTGGTGTATTGCTATTTTCTGCACGGAAGGTCGGACCGAATGTGTAGATTTGTCCGAGAGATGTTGCACCCAATTCCCCCTCTAATTGTCCGCTGACAGTCAGTGATGCTTGTTTGCCAAAGAAGTCGTCATCATAGATAATCGCTCCATTTTCATCTTTCTTCAAGTCGTACAGGTTTTTGGTAGTTACCTGGAACATTTGACCTGCCCCTTCACAGTCGGACGCTGTAATGATTGGCGTGTTGAAATAGAAAAATCCATGCTCATGGAAATATGTATGGATAGCAATAGCCATGTTGTGACGAATACGCATTACAGCACCGAACGTATTGGTACGTAAACGCAGGTGGGCGTATTGACGCATGTATTCGAAACTCTGGCCTTTCTTTTGCATTGGATAGTCTGAAGGACATTCGCCAAGAATTTTTATATCGTCGGCTTGTATTTCAACCGCTTGTCCTGAACCGATGCTTTGCACCATCAAGCCTTCAACGGCCAAACATGCACCAGTGGTGACGAGCTTTAGTACTTCAGGATCGAACTTGTTGACATCAGCAACAATTTGTACGTTGTTGATTGTCGAGCCATCGTTGAGCGCAATGAAATTCACGGATTTGCTGCCACGCTTTGTTCTAACCCAACCTTTCACACACACGTGCGTGCCATAGTCCTCGCGTTTCAGTAAATCAACAATCTTCGTTCTTTTCATTTGATAGTTGTTCCTTTCTCTTTATTATTATCAGTTAATCGTCTTATATTGCGTATGTGACAATTAAATTCTACACGTTCATGTGAAGCATTGCCACTTCTTGTTCTGTCAAGAAGCGCCAATCACCACGTTTCAGACCTTTCTTGGTAAGTCCGGCAAACATTACACGATCGAGTTTCAGTACACGATAGCCAAGGGCTTCGAATATTCTGCGTACGATACGATTCTTTCCTGAATGAATTTCAATACCTACTTGCTTACGGTCTGTATCACTTGCATAGCTGATGGCATCTGCACGAACTGTACCGTCCTCAAGTTCTACTCCTTCGGCTATTTTCTGCATGTCAGCTGTCGTACAGTTCTTGTCGAGGAATACATGATATATCTTTTTCTTTAAGAACTTAGGGTGGGTAAGTTTTGATGCAAGTTCTCCATCGTTAGTGAAAAGAAGTACTCCGGTTGTGTTACGGTCGAGTCTGCCAACCGGATATATACGTTCACGACAGCAATTCTTCACAAGATCCATGACTGTTTTGCGTGCTTGAGGGTCATCTGCCGTTGTAACATAATCCTTAGGTTTGTTGAGCAGTACATAGACTTTCTTTTCAAGACTCACCAGTTGGTCATGGAAGTGTACCGTATCGGTGCGCTTTACTTTTGTTCCAAGTTCTGACACTACCTCTCCATTTACTTTTACGACACCTGCCTGTATGAATTCATCTGCCTCGCGGCGTGAACATACTCCGGCGTTTGCAAGATATTTGTTCAAACGTATTGGAGCGTCAGGATCTGCAATGTATTCTTTGTATTCGATTTGCTTCTTCTGGCTGTACTTTGCGTTAGGGTCATAGTTGGCGTTGCGCTGACGGAACATTTGTCCGCCTGGACGATGATTATTGTATCCGCCTTGCTGTCCGCCACGGTTGTATCCGCCTTGCTGTCCGCCACGGTT
>CAYVNW010000070.1:0-5568 GCA_964452915.1 uncultured Bacteroidaceae bacterium
TATCGTGGGTTTGAATCCCTCACCTTCCGCAAATTAGAGAGACAGGCAGAAAGGATACGGATGTTCCGACTGCCTGTCTCTCTCGTCTTATATGACATCATTCTCATTGTCATCCCGTGGCATAGATATGGAATCAAGCCTTTGGAGGTTTGTTTTTATACCAGAAGAAATATTGGTTTTGCTCTTTCTTCTCTTTAGGCGTCTTGGCTGAATACACTTTTTCTAAAGTATAAGGATGATAGCCGGTATACCACATTTCTGTACTTACAGTCATCGGGGTAGGGGTGAAGTCTTGCACCTGCTCAAGCTTATATCCCATCTTTCTTGTGATCTCAGCCAACTGCTGCATATCTTTGTTGGTGCATCCGGGATGACTACTGATAAAATAAGGTATAAGTTGCTGGTTTAGGTGAGACTTATTGTTTACATAGTCGAATATTTTTTTGAAGTCGAAAAAAAGTTGGAACGATGGTTTCCGCATCAGGCGCAACACATTGTCACTTGTATGCTCGGGAGCAACCTTCAGACGTCCGCTGACATGATGTTCAATAAGTTCTTCCGCATAGCTTCGGTTTACTTTGTTGACTGCGTCGTTATGTGTGTCGTGCAGTATTAAGTCGTAACGGATTCCGCTTCCGATGAAACTTTTCTTTATCCCTTTGAGTGAGTCTACCGCATGATATATATCTAACAAAGCACTATGGTCGGTATTGAGGTTCTTGCAGACGTTGGGGTTGATACACGAAGGGCGTTTGCATTTTTTGCATATGTTGAGATCCTTGCCATGCATTCCATACATATTGGCACTTGGACCACCCAAGTCGCTTAAGTAACCTTTGAAACCAGGCATACTCATTACTTTACGCACCTCCTTTAATATACTTTCTTTACTGCGGCTTGAGATGAACTTACCCTGGTGGGCGGAAATAGTACAGAATGCACAGCCGCCGAAGCATCCACGGTGCAAGTTGACAGAGAACTTAATCATGTCGTATGCCGGAATGCGTTTGCCTTTGTATTTTGGATGAGGCAACCTTGTGTAAGGCAGGTCGAATGAAGCGTCTATTTCCTCTTGGGTCATAGGCGGGTAGGGCGGATTGACTACAACGTAATGGCCGTCGACCTCTTGAATTAATCGCTGGGCATGGTATTTGTTTGACTCCTCCTCAATGTGCCTGAAGTTTTCCGCTTGGCTTTTTTTGTCTCTCAGACATTGTTCGTGGCTGTAAAGCACAATATCCTTGTCTGTGATTTTCACCTCATGCTTCTCCAACAACATTGCTGTTTGAGGCTGAGGATTGCGGAGCATAAGATTGCGGAACGTGTGTGTATCGATGGCACCGTTCCCATTTGATGCAAGCTCATCCTCCAACAGACGTACAAGACTTTTAGTAGAATGCTCACCCATTCCGTAAGACAGCAAGTCGGCTCCACTGTCGCAAAGAATACTTTTTCTCAATTTATCCTGCCAATAGTCGTAATGAGTAAGCCGCCTGAGAGATGCCTCAATGCCTCCGATTACGACTGGTACATCTGGAAACAATTGTTTCAGAATCTTTGTGTAGACAATTGTAGGATATTCAGGCCGTTTGTCGTGTCTGCCGGCAGGGCTGTAAGCATCTTCCGACCTCAATCGTTTTGCAGCTGTATATTTATTGACCATTGAGTCCATACAACCAGGGGAAATGCCGAAATACAAGCGTGGACGTCCCAGTTTTTTGAAGTCACGATAATCTCCATGCCAATCGGGCTGCGGCACAATTGCGACCCTCAGTCCTTCAGCCTCTATGATCCTTCCAATAACCGCTACACCAAAAGACGGATGGTCAACGTATGCATCACCGGAAAAGAGGATAACATCCAGTTGGTCCCATCCTCTCTGTTCCACTTCCTTTTTTGTAGTTGGCAAAAAGGCTGCTATGTCGGGATTTTTAAAAGTGTCGTTCATCGGCAAAGGAAATTAGTGACAGCCTCCATCAGCAGGTTGCGTTGACGCGGTTCCTTGATACTTTCAATAGGGAACCCCATTGTGATTGATTTGTAGTCTGTCCCATCGTATGCAATGGCGGCAGGCATATTATTGATGTATTGCAACATGGCAAACGCACCATCCACCGGCTGCAATGACGTCACATGCGGAACAGCATAGCACTTGTCGTTCATCTCCCGATAAATATTGAAGTTAAGTCCGCTACCATTGATTGAGCAGATTGACTTATCCGTTATTTCTCCATTATATGCCGCATGAAGTGATTTGTAGGTAAAGCCTTTACCATTAAATAAATATGCCCCGCTTGTCAGGAGTCTGCCTCCCTGTCTGCAATAATTGTCGAGCAATCTTGCCGACTCTTCCTTGAACGACTTTTGCACGCCATAGATCATGTCAATCATAGCATATTCTTTCGGTACAATGATTTTATTGATCATAGCCTCTTCGCTGCAACTGCAGAACGAGTGATTGCCGAGCAACTTCAGACCTTGTCCATGAATGTAAACATAGTCGAACGTATTGCCTGCCATTATGGTGCCTTCGAATTCAGAGCCGCTGTATCCTGTGCCATCAGACTTCTCACTTCCCATGTTTGCTTTACTAAACACAAGTTGCCTGCCACAAAAGCCGGCGAACTTACCATAAGGAACACCTGGATCAGCATCTATATCAAAACCTTGTTCACTTGCTGTGGAAATATGTTTTGGACCTTCAAGCCGCGTGAATCCGTTGACAATAAGTATGGTTCCTTCGTTTTGATGTGCAGCATAAGCGCACAAGGTTTCAGAAGGAAAACTTATGCCACCCTCATTCATTGCAGCGACCTTGAACGAGTAGAGTTTGCCCTTCTCTATGTGGGCTAAATAAGAAGTACCGTCGACAACAGTTCCATTATCAAAGTCGCCGTCATTGATACGAGTATAGATAACATATTTGTCGGGTACGGCGGTAGATTCAAGCGAGTCGTACGTTGCGTCCCATGTGAGATTCGCCCATTTATCCTGGTCGTTTAGAGTGATTGCAAAGTTGTGTACAGGCAAAGGTTGGATAGCATAATCACGGCGGTGCTGTGTTGCAATATATTTAACTACCGTTTTGTATACCGACCGGCAAAAGTCGAACTTGAATTGTGGGTCGTAGCCTAAAACAAGGTCGTCGAAGTTTTGGTGCGATAACATTTCCAATATAATTGAAGGAACTTCAGACACACGAGTCTCGCCATAGTTGCGGTTCCACAACTGTCTAACCCTCCAATTATATTTTTTCATATCGGTCGACAGGTTACGCAACAGCAAGCTTGCGAGGTCGTAGCTTGCAAAACGGTCGATCCCTGCATTAAGTTTCCCGTGGTTATAAGCAGTGTCGGAAGTACAGATAGCCAATGAGCCAATGAGCGAGCCTGTGCGTGAAAAGCCTGCATCGGAGTGGAACCCCATAGTCAGTTCAAATGGCACGTTGCGTCCTTTTCTGTGAGGCATATATGGAGAACCGCCGGCAAGCGTGTTGCTGACTTCCGGTCGTGCCCAAATGTCGTTGCTGTAGTCGTCATCACTATGAAAATGATTGTAAATAGAATCTGGCATGCCAGCCCATAGGGCACTATAGACAGCAGCTTCTGCCCATCGAGGCATTTTGCTCACATGAGCTTCGAACAATCGCTCTCCACCATCAGAATTTCCACGAGCTATATTGCCGAAACCACTTCCGAAACGGACAGCATCGGCAGTGACTACTCCTTGACTCCTGCTAAAGTTAGACAGACTGACTGAGTTTTGTCGGCCGCAACCTTTAGCAAAGGAAAAAGTACCGAGATACACCCACGTGCCTCCACCCATGGTTTGATTGACTTTGAATTCGGTTGCCATACCTTTGTGCATGATTGTATAAGTTGCGTCATCAACACTGTTTGGCAGCGTCTGATAAGCGACATACACGGCATATTCACCATCTTCAGGAATGTTGGGTGTCCAGGTTATTGTGGACGTATTTTTTGACGAACCGGTGGCGTTGGCATAACGTACAGTGCCATCATGGAACGGCCGGTCGTACATGTAGTATATTTCTTTCAAATGTGCAAATCCAGAGGAATCACTTGTATGCCACTTGCCGTCCTCCTCATATATGCCATCCTTCTCGGGTGCGTCATTGTCAACAATAACTTCATTATTCTGCCAGTCTCTCTCACGCGGTGTAAACACCACAGCTCCGGCATTCTCCAACATTGGGATTATATATGGAACTACAAACGTTTGAGTGAATAAGTCCTCTGTGGTACAAAAAAGACGCGGACGTTGCCACATCCATTGTCCTTTATCTTGTTTCCAATAAGTACCGTGACTCTGCCATAATGCAATGTGGTTGCCTTCCAATCCCTTTGGTGCAAACAGTGGCGAACTGTTGTTTTTTACCCATGGAGCACCTTCGTATTCAGTGTTCCACACTCTGTCCTCACTCTTCGGTCCTTTTCGCAAAGCGTTAGGCACAAGCTCTTCAATCAGATGCCGGTCAGTAAATATTTTGAGGGAGTAGTCTGCCAGTGAGTCAGGAATAAACTTCTTTATGTGTTTGTATATTTCGTCGACAATCGAGTCGGTGAAGAACTGTTCTTTAAAACCTCCACTGGCATATAAACAAATTGTCCGTGTGCTGTCGTTCACGTTCAGGCTGTCGAGAGTGCTTCGCTTAAAGTACTGATCGCTGCGTGTGTAGTTGTCGAGATAGTCGAGAACATATCCCCGCATTGTCTGAGCGTGCGACGAAAGGATTGTAGACAGAAGAAGAAAAAAAGTGAGAAGTCGTTTCACTGTATATCCTTTGATAATTTAAAATGTGTTGTTACCTTTGAATTTAAAACTTTGGAATCCGACCAGTTTGTCGTAGCGTGCACCAAACGCATGGTGATAGACATATACATAATATTCGTTTTCAGTCTGATAGAAGTTACCTTCGCTTTGTGCAGTCTGTCCGGCATCCTCATCTTCACGTTTGAACAAATACTGATAGTTGTATGATCCCTGTTTCAGTGGAAGTACAATTTCATATTGATGGTCAATCAAGTTATATGTCATCTTGTATTCTTCCTCAAACCGCCCGTAAGTCAGGTCTCCGTTAATGAACATGTCACCACCCCCAAGCTGAGGCATTTTCAATGCAAAATGAGTGTAGAAATAATCGCTCTCAGTGTCGTTTTCGATGTTATCAGAATTTCTGATGAGGAAACGTCCGTTCTGGTCCTCGTCGTACTTGTAATTAATGCGTTGCAAGTCCTCAAAGACGTAAGCATGGTAATATGGTTCCTCGTATTTCATAACATCTACTCTCATGGTTGGGACATACTTATCGAGAATCTCAAACCGTCTGTACTCGTTGCCGGCATTGAATATGAGGTTACGATTATGTGTATACACCAATTGGTTGTTTCTCAGATAGGTGGGTTTGACACCATACACATGAGTATCCCACCTGTGGTTTTGCAGAACAACAGGTATGAACTCAGCCTCGGGATTGGATGTGATATAGTTCTGGTAATTGATATTAAAGTCAACTTGCTGGTGGGTTTGGTAGGTGTCGATGTCTGT
>CAYVNW010000071.1:0-4825 GCA_964452915.1 uncultured Bacteroidaceae bacterium
GCCTTGCCGTTTACTACTATTAAAACACTGTCATTGTACACGTAAAAGTCCTTTGTCGCATAGAAAGAGTCCAAATCCAGTGCGATGGTATCAGCATGTAGCAGTGTCGCATCTGTCAATACCGACGGAGACAGCGTCTCCTTCTTATACCCTTGCTCGTCACTGCAACTTACAAGGAACAGCAGAAGACTCGCCATAATCCATGCACTGACATATCTCTTATTCAATTTTATTCGTATCATATTATTCATTTTTGTAATCTAATTATTTATAATCCTGTACATCAGTTCGCGCACCTTCTTGTTCCTCGCAGGGTCGCCCACCAAAACCACACTGTCGTTACGGTCTATCATAAAGGTATGGAACATCCCCTTGTTTGGTATGTGAGGGTTCAACCTTGCGAACACACCTGCCGTATCTATATATAACGCGTGTTCAAACCCCGTATTCTCAATAGTCTGCTCCAATTCCGGTAGCACATACCCACTGGTTGAAAGCACAAACACATACCGCAACCTGTCGGTGCTGATACTGTCGTTGCTGATAAATGCGGACCATGCCCTTGATATGTGCTTTATAGCACATTTGGTGCAGTCGAACTCGTCAAGGTATACCACCTGTCTGAAATCAGCCTGCCCACCTTCCTCTTCTGTGCCGCCAACAACCAGGAAGGAGTCCAATGGCAGCTGTATCCGCCTCGACTGCAGTTGTGCTATGCCCTCCTCAACCTCTGTGTTCCCACCGTTGCAGGAGTGCATACACAACAATGCCGCTAAAACGCACAGTTTCATTAACACGTCATACATATACAAACAATTATTTAATGTTAAATATAACAATGATAGGGCTACTATTCCACCTCTTACCCTACAGCTCTACAATTTAAATATCAAGAGTATCGGATAGTCCGTCTGTGACGCTTCTTTCATCAGACTTATCAGATCTTCGCCTACTCCTTCCTCTTTGGCCTTGGACAGCAGCTGATCCCTCACCGATGAGTTCAGATGACGGAGCCTGACTACAGCACTTCCCGCCCGTCCCTGTGATGGCACTACAAACACGTACGTCTTTTCAAGTCCGAATACCGACTTCGTAAGTTTGTCCGTGGTTGAAGTTGTGCTCATCGTGAAGTTACACAGGTTGGCTTCGCCTACCAACGACGCACCATTGCCTGATACCGACCCTATATAGTACGAAGTGGAGGTAAGGAGATCTTTGGGCATGTTACCCGGTCCCGCATCCTTGTACTTGTCGTAGTCAAACCAGTCATCGAGCGGAACACGCCACGACTGTGCAACCCGACCGTCACTTATATAATATATGGTGTCGTCGAACGGCAGGGTGGCGTACACGGACACTCCGTTCGCATTCAAGAACCGCACGTTGCCAAAGTTGAAGTCTAAGGTCCTGTCATACGACAAAAGGGTGTCGGGAACGGCCGCAAGCGGGGATTCGTTAAAGCTGTCCTTGTCGAAGCGGAGAATCCGGTATACTCCTGGACGGCCATCCTTTGTAAGAGCGTACAGATAGTTACCGCTGACACACAACTCCACACTATTATAGTCCATGTCGAGCGTACGCTTGTGGTTGAAGTCGTAATCGATCACTATGATTTTGGACGGATTGGTAGTGTACACATACAACTCACGCTCCTTCTCGTCCAAGGCGACATCCTTTACGTAACCGTACTGGTTGCGTTTGTCGCCCCTTAGCAGGGAGTCCGTCTTTATGAGTCTGCCATCCATGCCGTACTGAGACAGCCCGTTAGTGTCATATACTATTATCCTGTCAGCGGTCAGGAACACACGCTTTATTGAGTAATACCACGAACCCGCAGCTGGGTTCTGGAGGCGGACCACTGTATAACTGCCGTCCGCACCCCTACCATTCTCCGCGTTTGCGAGGCACAAAGGCGACAGAGCGAGCAAAAACGCCATAGCCACTTTGATACAAATGGAGCATACGGTAATGTTTGTTAATGTTTTTGTTTTCATATCAATGTTATTAAGTTTTTGCAAATATATAAAATTATTTGATAATACACAAGAGAAAGTGCTTTAAAATATCAATCTAATAGCAATTATCCCTTTTACATAACGTTTTAAAACGAATTGTGGTTTACGACGCATTTCTCTTTGCTTTTGATTTTGCCTTGAACCTCATTATGACATGATTACTGTCTATTGTTACCTTATTTCTGTCAGTACCTAGTGACTCAAGCAAGGCATCTCTAAAAGCAGCTTCAGGATAGCTGTCATCGACCAAACTCAAAAAGATATCCGATGGAATTACTGAATAGAAATCATTTCCGTCATAGTATATTTCCGTGGGTTTGAACAATCCGTACGAAGTCAAGAATAACGAATCGCATGCCAAGGTGTACTGAAAATGACACAGACGGTTCTGAAAGTCCATCCATCCATAAATTTTCCCGTTAGCATATATACTCTCATTTATAATATCATAATCCAAAACGTGTTCTTCCAAATTCCCTTTAACAATATCCTCGCTACTATAAGGACGGGCAGTCTTTACCTGGTATGTATGCATGTCCATGCCTTCATCTGTCTTGATTATATGGAAACAGTTCTCGTCAAAGTCAAAATAATAGACGGTATCATTACAGCCTTGCAATGGTGATGGCACATAATGGGACGGAGGCGTCGAACGCGTTCCGGCGTTCAGCTTGCGAGTAACAAAATTAAACTCATGGCCGAAAAAATATAAAAGGTCGTATTCTCCCGCAGAGAATCCTGCATGATTCGTGGAGCATACATATCCATCATCATTGCATGCGATGTTCCTTAGGGCGACATCGTCAGTTAGTTGTTTGGAGAACAAATACCGCCCGTCCAAGTCGTAAACTATTACAGTTCCTTTCAATGACAATACAACGATTTTGCCTGTAACCTTGTCTATGGTAAAATCATATATGAAAGAGTACTCCCCATGTCCTTTCCCGTAGTTACCCGCCCTGCTATAATACATCCCGTCGTCATTGAATATGTACAGGGAAGGAAAAGCCCCTTCGTCATAGACGTAGAAACGATGATCGTATGCAACCACCTTCATCACATCTGACAGCATGCAACCGTCACTGGTCTCTAACGGGATAATGCTTATTACGTCGAACAAATCTGCAAAGGTGGCATTCCCGTCACTCTCCTTGAAATATATCTGACTGACATCTGCGCTTTCTGTATCAATATGTTTGCATGCAGACATAACTAATACAAGCACACAAGTAATCCAAATCGTTTTAACATCCATTTCTGCTAAACTATAGAAGTTAACAATGAAAACACATGACAATACTACATCCAGCCATTTTGCCCTTCATAACTGCACTCGTCATTTGGGCAATCTTGTGTGGTACACGTACTGGACGGATTTTCTTGACTTTTCTTAACCCTCTTGCAAGTCCGCCAAAGATGCCCTGTACTATATGAATAATAATGACGTTGGCTCACTCCATTAACAATTCTAACATTGTCACATCCGTTCTTATAACATTGTCCGCTCTTTTTCAAAATATAGACATATTTATCATCACTTGTGTCGTCTTCCGTCAGTGCCTCGATGTTTAGCATGACAAGGTCGCTTTCCTTGTCAACTTTGTAATCCTGATAAGTACGATAAGCTCCCAACCCTGCTGCGGCTACTAATGCGACTGCTAATGTCGCTTTAAGTTTCTTCTTTTTCATCGCTTTTGTATTTTTATGTTATTAATAAATAAAATCATATGTATTATGTTTTTATATCACAGAAATCCTAACTTGATTGCTTTACTGATAGCTCCTGCGATGTTTGTCGAGTCAAGTATTTTATACAATGCGGCCTTGTGCTGCTTGATACTGTCTACCGACTTGCAGAGTTCATTTGCTATGTCACTCGTCGTATAACCCTGCGCTGATAACCGGAGAATCTCCTTGTCCGTCACGCTCAACTTTATGAAAGCCGCTTTCTTCCACTCTTTCTTAGTTGAGTCATATTGATAATATTCAGAACGGTCTTTTGTCCATACATGAATTGGACCGGCATACTTTTTTGAAGAGAACGATAAGGTAAACAACATGTGCTTGACACTGCCGTCCGAATTCAAGGTTATCGGCGACATCTTCTGATGCAACAATATGGACTTGCCATCCGCTCTGTCTGTGCCATCAATCTTTGTATGCAAATGGACGTCACAAGCTATTATGCAGTCTCGCAAATCTGATATTCCCAAAGAACGTTGATTTCCCTGTAGGCGGTTAAAGGCGGTTGCTATCTCTTCACGTTCAGACTGCATAATATGACCTTCAAAAGACCTATAATCAAAACGTCTCAGATTTATGGAAGCGCGGCCAAACAGCAAACTCACGTTCGGTGTGTAATAAACGATTTGATGGGTCGTGCAATTCATTATGTAACAACACATAGGGGTAATCTCTGAAACATAATCCAAAGCGCTTATAAAAGTCTTAAGTCCTACTTCACCGCCATCCTTAAGAATCTTCACTATGTCAGTTTTTGATTATCCATATATCCTTCTATTTTACGTTGCAAATGTATTAATTAAGACTGATATTACAAAACAAAAATGAATAAAAATTTGTTTTTAAACTAAATAAATACCCATTCGGGTATATAGAATACCCGTTTGGGTATGAACTTTTACTTTTTTTATCTTTTACTGATACATGCCTTATCTTTGACGTCTCCTTCGAACTCAGACAAGAACACATGAAGCACAGTGCAGTTAAAACAGAAGACTCGCCATAGCCCATACACTGACATATCTCTTATTCGATTTTATTCGTATCATATTATTCATTTTTGTAAT
>CAYVNW010000072.1:0-4714 GCA_964452915.1 uncultured Bacteroidaceae bacterium
TTAACAACAGCATCCGTGTATGTGAGTTGCGGAAATGGACAGAAAGAGGAGAATAAAGAACCTGACATTAAACAAGAAACGGAGTCGTATATCTATGTCGACACCACCGTACTGCAACAAAGAACATTCAACAGGCAACTTGTATGTAACGGAAGACTGTCGGCTTTGCAGAAGACGGATTTAAGCATGCCTGTATCGGGAACACTGAAAGTGATTAACATAAAAGAGGGCCAGCGAGTTGCCAAAGGTATGGTTTTGGCAGCAATTGACAGTAGGGATCAGTCGTTGGCTTTAGAGCGTGCCAAGCGTGATATGGAACGTGCAAGAGTAGATTTGCAGGATAAATTAATAGGTCTTGGCTACTCTGGCTTAGATGATGACATCCCGGCCGACGTGTTGGAACGCGCTGAGGTTACTTCGGGTTATTACAGTGCTAAATATGAACTGCAAGCCGCACAATCAACGCTGAACGACTGTAAACTGATTGCTCCGTTCAGTGGTAAGGTGGCTAATGTAGACGGACGTCTGCATCAAAAGACCGACAAGCTGTGTACGCTTATCGATGACAGTTTCTTTGATGTGGATTTTAAAATCCTTGAGGCAGAATTGACTTCCATTAGAATTGGAATGAAAATAAAAGTCAGCCCGTTCATAGCCGACGATCAGATATTCGAGGGTTCAGTTACCGAAATCAATCCTACTGTTGATGATCGCGGTCTTATAGCAGTAAAAGCGAGAATAAAAAACACGTCCGACTTGTTGCTCGACGGAATGAACGTGAAGGTTGTGGTTGAGAATACAGTTCCCTATATGTTTGTAGTACCTAAGGATGCAGTTGTTGAACGCGACGGCTACCACGTCATTTTTCTGTATAAAGACGGTAAGGCTGTATGGACATATGTAGACATTGTGTATAGCAATCTTAATGAATATGCCATTACCAGAAACGCTATAAAGGAAACCGAAATAAAAGATGGCGATATTGTAATTACATCGGGTAACCTCAATTTAGCTGATGACACTGAGGTGAAGATCAATGAAGAGTAAATGAGACAATAGTGTGAAACTACAAAACAGACAACATCGTGAATAAGTTGCTGAATATTCTTGTTAGACGCCCGATTGCGGTCTCCATGTGTGTAATCACGCTAGTCGTGCTTGGTGTATTGTCTTTGCGGTACATCCCTGTTTCGCTGATGCCAGATATTGACATTCCTAAAATTACGATACAGGTGACAGGCAATGGTATGTCGGCACAGGAAGTTGACCGTAAGTTGATATCACCACTGCGCGGACAGTTGATGCAGGTGGCAGGTCTGAAGGATATAAGGAGCGAAGCCAAAATGGATGGTGGCAGCATTACCTTGACATTCGACCCTGGCTCTGACATGAGCTTACTTTTTATTGAAGTCAATGAGAAGGTTGACCGTGCAATGAATTCGCTGTATGATGTTATGGACCGTCCGAAGGTTGTGAAAGCAAGTGCTATGGATATTCCTGCCATGTATATGGACATACGGTTGAAACCTAATGGCGTGAATGATGAAGACGGACTCAGATTCGCACAATTGGGAAGGTTTGCAAGGAAAGTTGTCACTCACCGTGTGGAGCAGATTCCGTATGTGGCAATGGTCGATGTCAGCGGCACTACCGGCACAGAAATCATCTGTATACCCGATCAGAGCAAAACACAACCGCTTGGCATCACAAACTCTGATGTTGAACAAGCTATCAGCGAGAACAATATTACACTGGGTGCATTAAGTGTGGTTGACGGCATATACAGATACAGCATTCACTTCGATTCACAGATACTGAACAAAGAGGACATCGAGAATATCTATCTTAACATAAACGGGCGCCTCTTACAACTAAAAGATATTTGTCGGATAGAAGAGAAGGTATCAGTACGCAATGGACTTGTACGTCATGATGAAGACAATGCTGTCACACTTGCAATTATAAAGCAAAGCGATGCACAAATGTCGGACTTGCAAAAGAGCATTGATGAACTGGTCGGTCAGTTGAGGAATGAATATCCCGACTTGGATTTTCAGCTCACTCGCGATCAGACCCAGTTATTGGATTATTCTATAAGCAACTTGCGCGGCAGTCTGATAGCCGGAGCGGTAATGGCATGCTTAATCCTTTTCTTTTTCATGCGCAACTGGCGTATGCCTTTTCTTATAATAATGACAATCCCGATCTCTCTTATAATTACATTCGCATGTTTCTATTTGCTTGGTATATCCGTCAATATCATATCATTGTCGGGACTCATTCTTGGAGTCGGCATGATAGTTGATAACAGCATTATTGTAATTGATAATGTAGTGCAGAGATGGCGTGGCGGAATGCGACTGATTGATGCTGTAGTTAAAGGTACAACAGAAGTATTCACACCAATGCTCAGTTCGGTGCTTACTACATGTTCTGTCTTTATTCCTTTAATATTTTTGAGCGGGACGGCCGGTGCTTTATTTTATGACCAGGCAATAGGTATTACAACCAGTCTGTTCGCTTCGCTTGCTGTAGCTACATTCGTCATACCAATGTATTTCCATGTTTTCTTCGCACACAGACGTAAGAAAGCTATTCCGCCTGCAGATGACGATAAGTTTGTTCTTTTCGGGTGGTATGAGAAAACAATGAAATTTGTATTGCGGCATCAGAAAGCCATATTGGTTAGCTTTGGCATAATAGTTGTCGCCATCATTGCTGTATATCCGCATCTCAGAAAAGAACGGTTACCGGAAATGGACTATTCCGATGCTTTGCTGACTGTTGACTGGAATGAGGGTATATCGGTCCAGGAGAATGACAGACGTTGTTCATTGATGATGAAAACAGTGGAAGGCATGACAGAAACCTCCACTTCACTAATCGGAAACCAGGAGTTCATATTGTCGCACACAAAGGACATGTCGGCATCGGAGTGTACAATTTATTTTAAATGTGAGTCAAATGAAAAACTGCAGGATGCACAAAGCAAAATAACAAAATATTTGGAAGAGAATTATCCTAACTGTACGGCTACCTTCAGTGCATCCGGTAATCTGTTCGATTTGATATTCTCCGGACAGAATAATGCTGATTTGGAAATTCATTTGCAGACCTCAGGCGGAAAACGCCCTGATTTAATTGATGCCGAGAAATTCGTAAAAACATTGAAAGACAAAATGCCCGACATCAGTATTCAGCCTATAGCCAAAGAGCAGCAGATGAGATATGAGGCGGATGTTGAGCGACTGGCATTGTACAAGGTGAACTACCAGACACTGTATAACAGACTTAAGGGACTCCTCGACAAAAATCAAATATATGAGATCAACAGAGGCGAAAGGACCATTCCGGTTGCAGTCGGTACAAGTGCGAAAGATGAAGCTACAATATTGTCACACAGTGTAACAAACAGTGAAGGTGTTGATATTCCACTGAGTTATCTTATTGTACCTCAAAAAGTCGAGACTTATAAATGTCTGTATGCCGGCAGCGACGGTGAATATTGTCCTGTGATAATTAATGCTGATGATGATGTGGTGGAACAGTGTATGAGTCTTGCTAAAGAAATCGCGGACGAATCAGATGATCTGACAGTCTCTTTCTATGGTGATTATTTCGATAGCCGTGATATGATCGCAGAAGTGATGATTGTTGTGGCTGTTGCGATACTCTTACTTTACTTTATACTTGCGGCACAGTTCGAGAGTCTGGTTCAGCCATTCATCATTTTGTCTGAGATTGTGATTGACATCATGTGCGTAATGCTGGTGCTTTGGCTTTTGCGTGAATCCATCAATCTGATGTCAATGATCGGAATTGTAGTGATGAGCGGTATAGTAATAAACGACTCTATCTTGAAACTGGATACAATCAACCGGTTGCGCAGGAGCGGAACCCCTCTTGTCAAGTCTATATTCGTCGCAGGACACAACAGATTGAAACCGATTGTTATGACATCGCTGACCACTATCCTCGCGCTGTTGCCTTTCCTTCATAAGGGTGATATGGGTGCCGCTTTGCAATTTCCTCTGTCGCTTACTCTGATTGTCGGGATGATTATAGGCACACTGGTCAGCCTGTTCTTTGTTCCAATGCTTTACTATGTTATCTACAGAAAGTTGAAATGAAATCGAACTTCCGGACATTGCTTGTGATGTGTGTGCTGATGACAATTGGCTTGTCATTGGCGCCGCTCATTGATGTTGCCAATGAACCGAAAGCAGAACAAGGTAAAACGTTGCAGATACGTTTCGGGTGGGAAGGAGCCAGTGCTAAAGTCATTGAGCAGAACGCCACTTCCAAGATTGAAGGCATGATGATGGCAGTGGAGGGAGTGGAAGAAGTGTCATCAGTCTCGTATTTTGGCAGTGGTGAGGTGACGGTGAAACTGAAAAAGGAGGCAGATGTTTCGGCTGTGAAGTTTGAAATTGCTTCTCTCATAAAGAATGTATATCCGAAGCTGCCCGATAAGGTAACATATCCGGTGCTGTCGGGAGGAGAGGTTGTGAGACATGGTATAACAGATAATTCTGTAAAACGAATATTGGAGTACCGAATCAATGCGGAGGGTAGTGACGAACAGATAAAGGAATGGCTTATACAGCAGATAAAACCTCTGATAGAACGTGTGGATGGGGTACACGATGTTGAGATAACGGGTGGTACAGGCCGGTACATTGAGATTGTGTTCGACCCATCGAAGGCTATAGCA
>CAYVNW010000073.1:0-4577 GCA_964452915.1 uncultured Bacteroidaceae bacterium
GTGACCCTCTCTTACTAAGAGAAGTTCATAACAAGTAGAATCGTTAGTTTACTGTGGTATGGTATTTTTGCTAATAATTAAGAAATCAACCAGCCGTGCGACAGACGTTAGTCGTGCGACAGCAGGAACAAGACATAAAAGTATTAACCGTTAGAGGAGGTATTTCCACTGATTGTCAATGCTGTGATTCCAGTCACAAATCCAGTCCCTTGGGGAAGCCCATGCTTCCTTAAGGAAGAGAGGAAGTACCCCGAAACAATCGCACTCCCTATAATTTAATAATGTGGTACATCATAAGGACCGATAACTCTACTGAGACCAGCGTAGAGGAGGTGTTGCGGAATCTTCCGTTTGTGAGCCGCACCTATCTTCCCCGCTACCGTCTGTATCTGCCTAAGCGCACAGATGGCAAGAAGTACAAGTTCTGTCTCACGATTCGTGGTGTCGTGTTTGTCAACGTGACGGAGCCCCACAGGGTGGATTTCTGTCGCAGTATGACTCGCACCGGTTACCTTCTTGATGCTAACGGAAAGCAATACGACGGTAACCCGCATCTCATCCAGCCAAGTACTCCACGTCTCACACTCTCAGACATACTGAGTCTGTCGCGTGTGTCGTATGATGAGTTTGAGCTGTTCCGTATCTACAACGATCAGCGTGACATCGAGCGCAGTATGGAACGACTGGATCTTGTCGATGATGTGACTTACCGTGAGTTGGAGCGAGGCTATGACACGGTTTGTGTCATCGATGGTCCGTATGCTCATTTTCAGGGCGTGGTCAAGCGTGAGGACAATGTGGTGGACGGCAAACGTCGTGGAAGAGACAACCGTCTGTTTTGCCGTATGGGTATATGGAGTGTGCGCATCTCCAACATTCGCAAATATAATTATGTGATAGTTCGTGAGGCTGTTGATGGCAAGGAGTTCCAGCTGACCAATACTTGGCGGTTCATCGACCGTCTGATAGGTAGCCTCCAGTCAGCGTTCTTCGCTGATGACGCACCGGTTGCCCTGCGTACCATCCTCACCTATATGAACGGTTGCAGTCTCGATACGGCCAAACACAGGTTGCGTGCTGCGTCGCTCGACTCCAATGATTCTGAACTTAAGCGGCGGCTTTCATTTGCTGCCACATTCCTCGAAGATATGGACACGCCGACACAGGGTAGCCTGACGGTGCTCAGCCGTTACTTCCAGACTGTCGACGGACTGGTGGGCGAGAGCTTGGAGTCGGTCATACCCGACACACCGCTTCGTCCGTTCCTGACTCCTACATCAGGGCGTCGGCTTGCCCACAATGCACGATATGCTTTGTTGCGCCACGGTGCATTTCTCGAGGTGATTTTGCGTCTCGATCTACGTAGTGAGTTTATAAAGAGCAAGTATCTTATTCCTAAGGGATTGCCGCAGTCGGCAGACGATTATGTATATTATGCTCATATAGGCATCAAGCCTGACGATTCCGGCACCGGACTTATTGCATTCGTCAATTGGAGTGGTCTTATCGATACTTACCGCATGCGTGACTCCGAGTCACAATCGCAACTGTTGTCCTCACTTCGTGGACATGGGGTCGAGTCGATGGCTGAACTGTTGTCACCTGCTGATGCCGACCGTCCGTCACCGGTACGTATGTTCTGGCAATCTCCTGGCTTAGCCGGTTTCTGCATAGACATCCCGTCTTCCGATATGGACAGCATCGTCTCGTTGCTTGCATCCCATGAGGGTGAGTCCTCATTGCCCTATACTATACTTCACCGCCTGCACCCGGTGTCAGTCCTGTTGCGCCGTACCATACCCGCAGCAGTCGACATGTGGCAGTGTCCGCGTCTTGGCACCTGGCGCCGTCTTGTACAGCGCTATGTACTGCTTCATAAAATACCTGTTAAGGACGAGTAGCATTACGTGCCTTGCGCCGGTCATCCCCATGCAGGGTCTCCGCTTGACACACCTCGTAGAGGTGTCACATTGATACACATCACATGCGATACACATATAAAGGAAACGACTATCCTTCTGCCATCCACTTGCGGTATCCCGAGATAGAGGAGATAGTGTCGCGCGACTACTATGATATGACTAAGCGCGCCTACATGACAATGGACAGTCTTCCGTCTGATGCCATCTCCGACCTTGGTCAACTCATCTTACGTGAACTTGGCCGTCAGTGGGGTAGGGACCTCTCTGAATTGGAGGAGGCAGATGAAGTCAATCCAAACATAATCCCTAACTCGCTTCGCTATTCCATTGGATATTCCGACAGTGTTCCTTCATTCCTTCGAATTATCCTTGAGCTGATGCGCCAGAGCGACGACATCCTCCTCTTCAACCTTGGAGACGACCACGGCTACAACTCGGTGCTTCCCGCCATGTGGCCTCTGTGCTACGCCAGTCCATCCTTACTGGAACCATTCCTGTTAGAGAAAGGTATAGGACACCTTGGTAAGGAGATAGTAAGTGAGTGGCTCAGCGACATAGCGGTTAAGACGCAGTCGGAGCCGGTGCGTGAGGAATGCTGCCGCATCTTCCGCAAGGTACTCGATGCCTATATATCCGACTCTCCCCGTGACCTTATAAGCGACAGCCAGACGCTCGGCAACCTGCTCAACTCCGCCACTTTCGCCGGTGTCGATGGCATCCGTAGCACGATAGAGGACCTGTACCGTCGCGGCATAGTCGACACGGAAGTATGTGGAAGTCTCGACGACCTCTTGTGGGGAGCCGACAGCAAAGGCGACATGACCCTCCCTCCAATCGACACCTACTCCCTGTTCTTCTCACCTCCAACCATCTTCGACTACAACCACCTGTAATATAACCCACGTCACCCGTATGATTGCAGTGACCGTGCCTTGTGCCGCTCAGCCTCTGTCATGCCGCAGGACTGACTGAGGGTGGTAGACATAACCCTCTCCCATGACCCAGGCAGGGTCACCGCTTGATACACCTCGTAGAGGTGTCACCATGCTTAACCCCAAATTTCAAAACTATAATAGTCAGCAAAGAATAAAAAAGGTGTGGTGTTCTGTAAGTCGTAACGCAAAAAAAACGCAACTTATTTGCATTGTTAACTGAAAGTCACTATATTTGCACTGAGTAAATATTATACGTTATGTTAGCGACATTAGATACATCTAAGATGAGTACAGTTGATGCCCTATGGACACTATTCCAAAGTCAGCCAAAGAAAGTACGTGAAGCCTTTATACAACGGATTGTGGAGGAGGACGCAGAAACAAAGCGACAAAAAAAGCTTGTCAAAGACAGCTTGACCAAAGCAATGCATGAACTTGATATGGCCAAGCATGGAAAGATCAATCTCAAAGATGCCAAAGATCTTTTCAAATAACCCATGAAGGTTTCAATTCACGTTACGCCTGAGTTCGAGCGTATGGCAAAAAAACTTGCCAAGAAGTATAAATCCTTTGAAGAAGACTATAACGTTTTGCTTTCTGATTTGAAGGAAAAACCTATGCAAGGTTCTTCTTTGGGTGGCGGTATATATAAGGTCCGTATGGCCATTGCGTCCAAGGGTAAAGGAAAAAGCGGCGGAGCAAGAGTCATAATGTATCATATTAATAAGCGTACAGATGAGCTTTTTGACATATCGTTACTTTCAATATACGACAAAAGCGATATAAACAATGTATCAGACACCTACATTCGTAGTTTGATTAAACAAATAGAGGAAATTAAATGAAACACACCTCAGCGAGGTGCCACATTGACGCACATTGCCATCCCAATTGCAGTGACCGTGCCTTGTGCCGCTCAACCTCTGTCATGCCGCAGGCTGACTGGAGGCCTGCACATCATACCCCACACGCCAACACCTGGTGACGGTTGGCAGCATAGTTGCGGCTGATGCTGACATGTATCCACATTGTACCATGGCGAAAAAATTTGATAATTGTTGTTTGTTTGCAGATAATGTATTACATTTGCAAAAACAAACTTTGAAGGTATGACTGAATTGATATTAAAAATTGAGGATGACAACTTGCTGCCTATTCTTAAAAAAGTAATTAAGGCGTTTCCTGGCATAAAAGTCCGTACTTCTCAAAAAAAAGATCCTACATTGATGACAAAGAAGGAATTCTTTGACAAGGTAGATGCATCAAAGAAAGCATGGGAAGAGGGACATTACACTACAATCAACAATGCCGATGAATTGAATCAATGGCTTAACAAGCTCTGATAATGTACAAGCTACAATACACCAAGGAGAGTGAAATAGACTTGTCCAAGCTAAAGCGCAATGAGCCAAAGGCATTCAAAAAGGTGACGCAGCTACTGCGCGAACTGATGGAGCATCCATACACTGGCACGGGACATCCTGAACCCTTAAGAGGTGACCGCAGCGGACAATGGTCACGTACAATAACAAAGAAACACCGGTTGGTGTACGAAATCCATGATGATATTGTAATTGTACTTGTACTTGCAGCATACGGCCACTATGATGACAAGTGAACTACGCCAGCACCTGATGACGGTTGGCAGCATAGTTGCGGCTGACGCTGACATGTATCCACGTGGTGCCGTGGCGGTGTTCCCAGATGAGCTGGTCGAAAG
>CAYVNW010000074.1:0-4548 GCA_964452915.1 uncultured Bacteroidaceae bacterium
TCCTTTCTGCCTGTCTCTCTAATTTGCGGAAGGTGAGGGATTCAAACCCACGATACCACGTAATGGGTATACCAGATTTCGAGTCTAGCGCATTCGATCACTCTGCCAACCTTCCAAAAGCGTTTGCAAAGTTAGTCAAAAATGATTTAACCAGCAAACGCTGAGTCCTATATTTTTTGATTGACCATATTTTATCTGAATAAACAGCTGTTATTGCCAATCAAAAGTTGGTAAATGCCGTTACTTATACGACTGACGCAAAATTTCAACAATCTCATCATGAGTCAATGGCTGACGGTCACAAGCCACAAGCCCGCCCATTACTTCAATGGCATTTGTAGCCATTTCGCTGAATTCCTCTGGCTGTATGCCGTAGTCACTCATCTTCAAGTCATCCACTTCACAAACCTTCTGCAAGTCTGCAAGAGCAGTAATAAAGTCCTCTGGTTTTGTTGCATCGTCCTTTCCGAGGAAACGTGCCATATTAACAAAGCGGTCATCACATACATGTTTGTTTATGACAGTAGTGAAATAAGCCTTTGAAATCATGATAAGCCCAGCTCCATGAGGCAGCCGTTCATGATAAGCACTCATTGCATGCTCGATGCTGTGCTCAGCCGTGCAGGCACTGGTATCCATTGAGTATCCACTCATTGTGTTGGCAAATGCCATGCGTGCCCGTGCCTCCTTGTTTGCTCCGTCCTTATATGCGATTGGCAAGAATTTACCGACGTTGCGGATAGCTGCTTCCTGTACCATATCAGAAAATAGGTTGCTCCGGTTGCTTACATAACCTTCGAGTGAATGGAACAGAGCGTCAAAACCTTGATAAGCCGTAAACTTTGGCGGTACAGATGTCATCAAGTCGGGATCTACAATTGCATAAAGGGCAAAATCTCGTGGGTCGCCTATTCCAAGTTTTTCGTGCGTCTCCAGGTTCGTAATCACTCCGGCACAGTCCACTTCAGAGCCGGTGCCGGCAGTTGTAGTGATAGCAATCCAAGGCAGTGGAGGATTATTGCCGGTCAATCCCTTTCCTGTACGTCCGGAAGCGTAGGTCCAAAGGTCGCCGGGATTAGCAGCATTGATAGCTATTACCTTTGCTGCATCCATAACCGAACCGCCGCCAAGAGCAACAATAAAGTCGCATCCTTCAGCATTAGCCAGTTTCGCTCCATCCTCAACATTCTGTTTGGTAGGGTTCGCTTGTATCTTATCGTACACCACACTCTGAACACCGGTCTTGTTCAGCTCAGCGAGGGTACGGTCGAGATAGCCGTTAGCACGTGTAGATTTTCCATTAGATATTACCACTAATGCCTTTTTGCCTGGCATCGCAAGTGTGTGCAAAGTGTTAAGCTGTCCCTCACCAAAGAATACTGTGGTATGACCAGGGAACACGAATTTTAAATTTGTATTCATAAATTCCATATGTCGGTATTACTTAAGAACAAGCCCCTGCATGCATACCATAAGTTACAGATGACTACAGAGTGTAGCAGAGACTTAAAGTTATTTTATTTATCGAGGTTAACGATCTTGTATTGTTTCGAACCGAGACCTATTTTCTCAGCCCAATCAATCGTATGGGTTCCATGTTGCTTGTCGATACGTTTAAGCAGGTCTGTGGGATCGTTTTCTGCAGTCACCTTCTGTTGGTTGATTATATCGACACAAGCCTGGTCAAGAGCTACAGGGTCGGTAGATGCAAGAATTCCATAATCTTTCAACTTCACAGGAGCCGGATGGTCAACACAGTCACAATCAATCGACATGTTGTTCATAACAGAAATAAAAATGATGCCATTCTCTTTTTTGAAGTAGTTGACAACAGCCTGAGCAGCGGCAGCCATACTCTCAAGGAAACCGTCTTGATCGCCTATGTACTCATTAGTCCATAATTTGCCCATATCCAATTTGTTCATCTTACCTGCTGAATGAATATAAGCCTTTCCGTCCTGACTTGCACAGCCGATCGACAAGTTCTTAAGTGCGCCTCCATAACCGCCCATAGGGTGACCTTTAAAATGGCTGAGCAATATCATGTAGTCATAGTTTGCCAAGTGTCCGCCCACAATATCATAGTTTAGATGAGTGTGGTCACGCACAGGAATACGAATCTGGTCATACTCATCCATTATGTCAACAGGGAAATACTGTGTGAAGCCATGTCGGTCGATGACCTTCCAATGGTTAGCAGTGTTATTACGTTCGTCGCCGGGATCGCTTCCATAAGCAGTATTGTTCTCAACAATCGTACCGTCAACTTCATAGACAAGATCCTTTATCAGTTCCGGTTTCAAATAATTTGGATTACTTCCTTCGCCTGTACTAATCTTAACAGCCACACGTCCCTTTGCAGGAACACCGAGAGCCTTATATATTTTGACCAGAGCTTCAGGAGAGATTTCACGAGTGAGATAAACTTTAGATTGTGCAAATGCTGTAGTGCCGGACAGCACAATTGCTAATGTCAACAAAAATTTTTTCATAGTTATATTAATTATGTATTCACAATATGCAAAGTTACAAATAAATTACAAAAACAAACACACATACAAAACTTTTTTATAAAAGTCATCGTATTCAAAGTTCAACAGCAAATGCGAAGTTATATAAAGTTTCTGAAGACGCATACTTGTGGAGTCTCAAATTCAATTTTCTCCTTGGCCTTTTGTCATTTTGGTTTACTGCCATAATACACCCTATTATATACACGTGCGAGGGGAACAGCGTGTTTTTGTGATGTAACTAAGCGGCGACCCGTGCAGGGTAACCGCTTGACACACCTCGTAGAGGTGTATGGCCACAGCAGGCAGACACACCACATGGTATACCATCATAATACAGCAAATCCGCAACACCATTGCTGGCATTGCGGATTGTTACACCTTATTATATATATGTCTCTCATAATAGCTATTGCCGGCTGTTAGCAAATGCACCCTTATGATTCAACATATTTCCATTCCACTACGGTCTTCTCTTTTGTTGAGAAGTTGACGCCAACCTTGAACACCCTGCGTCTGTCCGCCTTGTAAGGCAGAGCATAGTCCTTGCTGTCTATCTGCGCAAGAGCCTCGTCCGCACTCTTGTCAAGTTTCAGTTCCATGACAAACACACTGCTCTTCGTACTCACCACAAGGTCCACACGTCCTTTTGCCGTACGCACCTCGGCGCGTATGGTGAAGTTCAGTGTGACGAACACCGTGTACAGTATCGCCTGGTAGTAGTCCTCACGGTTGTGATGAATGTCGTATGGGAATCCTGCAAGGAACACGCGCAGCGCCTCCATAGCTCCGTCGATGTCATCAGCACGCATGCATTGGCTGAACTGTATGCCAAATGATGTCCTTGTAAGACCATAGTCTGGCGCAATATAATTCAGTATACTGCGGTTGAAGCCCTCACGTACCTCTTCGTTCGGGAAGCCGAGCGTGAAGGCGCCGTACTCGTAGCTCTTGATTGTAATATAACCGCTTTGGTACAGTACGGGTATAGGATTGCCGATCCTGTCGGTTGGTGTATCAAATTGGTCACTTGTAGCTACGACATTTTCCAATTGTGGAAGCAGGATATTACGCTCTTGTATCAACTCCAACAGGAACGTAGGTGTGCCTGTAGCGAACCAATAGCTGCTGAACTGTTTCTTGCTCAGTGCGTTCAACAGACTGTACGGATTATATATTGCAGGACCATGGGCAGAGAAGTGGTAACCGTCGTACTGACGGCGGAGACTGCAGACCGCCTCGTCGTAAGTTATGCCGTTCGCCTTTGCAAGTTCAGTTATGCCTTCCTTGAACGTTCCGAGCATCTCAGCCTCAGTGATGCCGCAGATGTCAGAGAACTCGTCGTCCATGCTGATATTGTTTATATTGTTCAGCTCGGAGAATATGCTGAGTTGACTGAACTTGGTGATGCCTGTAAGGAATACAAACCGCAGGTTGCCTTCCTGTGCTTTCAGCGGACTGAAGAAGTCACGCATGATGTCACGGATCTGTTTCTGCAGCTTCTCGTCCGAGATACTGTCGAGCATCGGAGCGTCATACTCATCGATCAGCACCACTGCCTGCTCGCCGGTCGTGCGTACGGCCGCCTGAATGATAGCGTCAAGGCGGTTGCCGTTGCTGGCGGATGGAACGGCTGTTATATTGTATTTGGCCTCATACTCTCTTAGTATCAGGTCGAGAGTAGAGTACAAGTTGGCAATGTCATAGTATTTACTACGGCTCAAGTCCAAGTGTATCACAGGATACACGGTCCATTCCGTCTCCAGTTTCTCGATGGCGAGTCCCTCGAACAGGTCACGCCTGCCCTCGAAGTAAGCCTGAAGCGTGGTGACAAGCAAAGACTTTCCGAACCGTCGTGGACGGCTCAGGAAATTGTTCTTTGTACCATTAGCCAAGCGGTACATCTGCGCCGTCTTGTCAACGTAAGCCATCTTGTTGCTTACTATCTCTGCGAACGTCTGTATGCCAATAGGATATTTCATAGCATTCTTTTCGTTGTCTTTGCTGCAAAGGTAACATAAAAAGACCAAACGGCAAA
>CAYVNW010000075.1:0-3822 GCA_964452915.1 uncultured Bacteroidaceae bacterium
CAACTAAGTCAGGAAACAAGTAAAAAACTGTCTACCTAAATCAGGAAAAGACATATAAACGAAAATAAATATTTCAATATATGAACAAACAACAACTCGCAAATAAGATTTGGGCCTCGGCTAATAAGATGCGCTCAAAGATAGATGCCAATGAGTATAAGGACTATATTCTTGGCCTAATATTCTACAAGTTCCTCTCCGACAACGAGGTTAACTACCTCTTAAAAGACGGATGGACAGAGGATGACTTGGTTAATCTTGTAGAGAACTATGAGGATGAGAACTTGAAACTTGTTATAGAGTACTGCAAAAACAACATCGGTTATTTTATTGAGTACAATAATCTTTTTTCGACATGGCTTAAACCCGATAGCAATTTTACCGTTGCCAACCTCAGTGTGGCCCTTAACTCTTTCGACCGTTTGGTAAGCCCCAACTACAAGCCAGTGTATGACGGTATTTTCAAGACGTTACAAGCAGGTCTGAGCAAATTGGGCGAAAACCCGGCCAGTCAGACTCGTGCGCTCAAAGACCTTATCAAGCTAATCAAGGATATTCCTACAGATGGCTCGCAAGACTATGATGTATTGGGTTATGTTTATGAATACCTGATAGGAAACTTTGCTGCCAATGCAGGAAAGAAAGCAGGTGAGTTCTATACTCCTCATGAGGTTGCTATTCTGATGTCCGAGATTGTGGCTGAAAGCCAAAAAGATAAGCATCAGATTGAAATTTATGACCCGACTTCTGGTTCAGGTTCTCTTCTCATCACTATTGGTAAGTCTGTTGGCAGACACATCGCAGATAAGAACCGTGTGAAGTATTATGCCCAAGAGTTGAAAGAGAACACTTACAACCTCACTCGTATGAACCTTGTTATGCGAGGCATCCAACCAAGCAACATCAATACTCGTTGTGCCGATTCGCTTGACGAGGATTGGCCTGTGTATAAGGCTGGTAGTGAAATCGGTCAGCCTCTTTATGTGGATGCAGTCGTCAGCAACCCTCCTTACTCGCAGCATTGGAATCCAACAGATAAAGAAATGGATTCTCGTTTCAAAGATTACGGTGTCGCTCCTAAGAGTAAGGCAGATTATGCCTTTCTGTTACATGAACTCCATCATATTAAACCAGACGGCATTTTAACCATAGTATTGCCACATGGTGTATTGTTCCGTGGAGGAGAAGAAGAACAAATTCGTACCAACCTCATCGAGAAGAATAATATAGATGCCATCATAGGACTGCCTGCCAATATTTTCTTCGGTACCGGCATTCCAACACTTGTCATGGTACTGAAGCAGCACCGTGACAACGATGATGTATTGATTATTGATGCCAGCAAAGGTTTTGTCAAGGACGGCAAGCAGAACAAGCTTCGTGCTTGCGACATCAAGAAGATAGCAGATACTGTGCGTGACCGCAAGACAATTAAAGGGTTCTCTCGTAGCGTAAACCGTGAAGAGATACGCCAGAACGCCTATAATCTGAACATTCCTCGCTATGTAGATTCAAGCGAGGAAGCCGATCATTATGACATCTATGCCACAATGTTTGGCGGCATCCCTAATTCAGAGATTGAAGATTTGCATAAATACTGGGATGCCCTACCTTCACTTTGTGGTGATTTGTTCATACCAGAGGCAGACAAGCCCTATTCACATCTCCGCTCGGAAGATACAAAAAGCATCATTGAGAACAATACGGATGTCAAGGCGTTCAAAGAGCAGTTTGACGTAGCTTTCAAAGGCTTCGCAGATGTAATGCACAAACTTCTCATAGATAATGTAATGTCTGTTCATGAACTTACAGCACAAGACGAGATAGCGTTGGATATTTTTAATCGTTTGAAAGACATTCCATTGGTGGATAAATATGCTGCATACCAAGCCTTAGCTGATAATTGGCAAATAATTGTCAATGACATTGAGACCGTACAGCAAGAAGGATTTGATGCTGTGCGTGAAGTTGAGACTGCTTATAAAATAGTGAAGAAGAACGATGAGGAGATAGAAGTTCCTGATGGTGTGAAAGGTCGTATCATTCCTTTTGATTTGGTGCAGCATGAGAAATTCCAAACAGAGTTGGATGCCATCACAGCCTTGCAACAACGCATAGAAAACATTGGCAGTGAGCTGGACGAATTACGCGATTCCTTTACCGATGAAGAAGCAGAAACCTATCTCGACAGCGAGAAGGACAATGCATTCAATAAGTCGGTCATCAAAACTGATGCCAAGCCCAAGGCTGACGTGGAAGCAGAGACTAAGGAAAAACTTAAGAAGATTGTGAAGCTGTGGGATGAACAGTCCAAGGTCAATAAGCAAGTCAAGGCAGACAAGCAAGCTCTCGTTGACAAGACCATAGAGGCCATCGAGCATCTTACGGACGAGAAGACTTCTATGTTCTTACACAAAAAATGGATAGAGCCAGTATGCCAAGGCATAACAGGAACATTCACGTCCGTTCTCTCCGCATTAGAATCTCAGGTTCATTCGTTGAGTGAAAAATATGCCGTCAGCTATCAGCAGATAGGTAAGGACATGGCAATAGCACAGAATGAATTGTCATCACTTGTCAGCCAGCTTACTGGAGACACATATGCAATCAAAGGTTTGAAAGAACTCACCAATATGGGGGACTAACGTATGAAGCAGATAGGAACAAAATATAACGAGGCAGTACAGCAAATCAAGTCTGCCATACTGCAAAGCCAGTTGGAAGCTGCCAAAGTGGTTAATCGCCAGATGCTTGCCTTGTATTATGGCATAGGCAAGTACGTCTCTGACAATACTCGCACAGGTGCATGGGGTACAGGAGCTATAGAGACCATCAGCGAACAACTAAGACGAGAACTGCCAGGATTGCGTGGATTTGGTGTCTCAAACATTAAAAATATGCGCCAATTCTATGAGCTGTGGAAAGATGTATTAAATCGTCAGCCAGTGGCTGGCGATTTGCAAGGCATTGATAATGAAGAAAGTTTGCCGACTCATGCCTTACTAACATTAAATCGCCAGCCAATGGCTGACGATTTGGACATACATGATTTCTTCTCCATTAGTTTTAGTCATCATTGCGAGATAATGTCCAAGACATCCACTATAGAGGAACGTGTATTCTATATCCATCAAGCAGCAATACTGCATTGGGACAAATATACGCTGCGTAACAATCTGAAGGCAGATCTCTTTCACCACCAATCGCAGATGCCCAACAACTTTGCCACTACCATGCCCTCCACTCGATATGCAGCCAAAGCTATATCCATGTTTAAGGACGACTATCTGCTTGACTTCATCAATGTGGAGGAACTTGGAGAGCGAGATCCACAGGACATAGACGAACGTGTCATAGAGAACTCGATAGTGGCTAACGTAAAGAACTTCATTCTTACGTTTGGCAAAGACTTTACCTTTATGGGCAACCAAGTGCATATCGACAAGTTTGGGCATGACCATTATGTGGATTTGTTGTTCTTCAACAGAGAGTTGCAGAGCCTTGTGGTCTTTGAGTTGAAAAAGGGAGAGTTCAAACCAGCCTATCTCGGCCAGTTGGCAGCGTACATTCGTATGCTCAATGACGATGAGCGTAAGCCGCATGAGAACCCAACCATCGGTATTTTACTCTGCTGCGATGCCGATAAAACGTATGTGGAGTATCTTCTTCAAGACTACAATCAGCCTATGGGTGTGGCAACGTATCAAGTAATGCCCGAAAAGCTCAAAAAAGTATTGCCACCAGAGGAAGAAATGAAGAAACTGCTCTTCGCAAAACACGATAACAAAGAGGATAAGGAGGGACAAGTATGAATGAGCCAAA
>CAYVNW010000076.1:0-3195 GCA_964452915.1 uncultured Bacteroidaceae bacterium
CTAAGGTTCGCACATCCCTCAAATGCTCCGTTGCCTATTTGTGTTATACCTTCAGGAATTATTATACTTGTCATGCCGTCACAACCTTCAAATGCGCCTTCGCCTATTACCTTTGTGTATTGCGGAATGAAAGTGGATTCACACCCTGCAACAAGTGTGCAAGTTCTCTTTTCCATTATTGCACAACTCCCTTCAGGTGATTCATAATCAGGATTGTCCTTGTCTATGACAATGGAACTTAGCGAAGGGCATCCTGCGAACAGTCCGCTGCGAATATATGTTGTTGAAGCAGGAATAGATACATGCTTGAGGCTCCTGCAACCTTCAAATGCGCCTTCGTCAATACTCTCAATTCCTTCACTGACAATAATGGTGTCAATATCAGGACATCCGCTCAATCCTGTAAACTCGGATGGGAGTATATTCTGCACTGTATATGTCACTCCATCATGAGTGACGTAGGCAGGAACTATGATACTCCTTTTCCGCTTTTCTGAATCGAACCTCATTGTCAGGTAGAAATTGCGTGACAAGGCGCATGAGGCGCTGGAGTCACCTTTAATGACCGTATATTCAAAGTCCCCCTCGACAAAATACTGGTGATTATCCTCTGATGTGATGTAACCTTTTGGCTCTGGCAAGTACGCAATGGATTTGGTTGGTAGATGGTTGTTGCTCACCTGTCCATGTACACAAATCGCGAAAGTTATCACCATACCTAAGGCAAATTCCCTTGACCTTTTCATATTGATATATTTTATTAAAGCATTAGTGTCCCGTTAAAATTGGGACGAGTTATATATTAATCAAATAGCCCCGGAATGAGGGGACAATC
Source organism: uncultured Bacteroidaceae bacterium (assembly GCA_964452915.1). Lineage (GTDB taxonomy): Bacteria > Bacteroidota > Bacteroidia > Bacteroidales > Bacteroidaceae > Colivivens. The sequence continues at coordinate 836 of CAYVNW010000076.1, forward strand.
GGGTTCTTTGACATAGTTGAATTTAGTCTTATCGAACAGGTCGGTCAGGTAAGTTTTGTCCGTAAGTGATATGCTAAGGATTTGTAAGACCTCATAGGTTGAATGTTCCAATTTCATATCATGATGGACAATTGCGACAAGACAGTAGGTTATGATGGCGACAGCAATCTGGATGCGGACGGCATTCTCCGTATTTCCCCAGAATTTCTTAATCTTGAGATGCTGCTTTGGCCATTTGAAGAAGAGTTCTACCAACCATCTTTTCTTGTAAAGTTCTGCAACTTCAAGAGCAGTGAGGTGCTTGGCATTTGTGAGAAAAGTGAAATCACGTTCTTCTTCCTCATCATAGTATCTAACGAGTCTGAATGACTCAGGATACTTCTTCTCCGACATATAACCTGTAAGTCTCACCTCGGCATCAGCAAGCACGTCCTTTGGCATGCGTCTCTTCCATTTGACTATCTTATACTTCAAGTTCGTCTTGGCTCTGACTACATAGAAGGAATCCGTCAGATGTATTCTATAAAGTTCTTTGAATGAGTCATAAGCCCTGTCGAATATGTAGTAGGCATTTGGTTCATAGGGAATTGAAAACATAGCCGTTGAATCATTCTTTGATGCAGTGGTCACTGTGTAGAAGGCCGGAACCTGGGCCTCAATGTCATATAAGACATGGGCTTTGACACCACCTTTCTTCCTTCGAAATCTTGCCCATGGAAATGTTGAGAGACATAGAGGAATGGTCGTAGAATCAAATGCTTATTTCTTTCCAGGAATATCCAAGAGATTGGTCGCCCGTTTCTCGCAAGCCTCCTTCATCATGTAGAAAGCGAAATCCTCGAAGATCCTGTAGTTGCGATTCTGGTTAGCCGTTGCCAGAGTTGTTTTGGCAATAGGCTCACGGCCTAATCCAAGATGATATTGCTTGGCTCGATGTGCTTCGAATGCAACGATCAGATCACGAAGACTCAGTTGACCAAACATCATTGCAAGGAGTTGGTTCCAGCAGGTGAAGTGCTTCACGTAGCGATTGCCATCATACTTGCGAACGTAGTTATTGAACTGAGTCCTGTTCATAAAAGCGGTTAGTTGAGCAAAAACGTATTTGTCCTGGAACATAGCAGTCAATTGTATTTGGCTGCAAAGTTACAAAATCAAGTCCGTTTCATTTCAAAAACCTACTTAATAGACTATATTTCAATCATTTCAAAGATCGATTAGTCCACTTTAACGGGACAGTAGTGTTATTAATAGACTAATTCCGTGACGCTGCTTATAGGGTGCGTTGTCGTACTAGGATAGCTGTTAGCGTCTATGCATGTAATGCTTTCGCCGTTTAATTTCTTTGCTACGTACCAATGGTTGGTACCTACGCTTATAATCTTGTTCTGGAAAGTTCCATTCGCATTCAGCTCACGGATTTTGGCGGCAACCCTGCTTTGATCGTTTTTTTTCTCTTCCCCAACTTTGTAATGGCTGGAAATATTTGAATATAAATTGACTTGCTCTAATTGAGACAATGAAATAATAAAAGACGCATCGACGCCGTTTGTCTTCCAGTTGCTGTTTAACTGATTGGCATAGCCGATAAGTTTATTTATATCAGGCTCAGTTCTTCCTGACATCAAGTAACCGACGCACCAAATGCCACATCCTGTTACCCCGCATTGGGATTTGAGGGAGTCCCAAAACGAATCACCCGTTCCCTGTGATTCTGGGCTTTCGCTCCTTGTCGCTTTTGCCCGTGTTTTCAACTCGTCACCATAATAGACATCCTCATCGTCAGCCGAACAAGATCCGGCGAGGTTGATGTACAAGTACCATAGCGGCACACGCTGACAGCAACATTGCTGTCTTGCTTGTTTTTAATTCCTTCGTTCTCACTTTTTTAAATTAAAAATTTAATAGTTTGTCGACTCTTCTTGAAAGGGGAACCGGATTGCCCTTTTATCTGTATGCGCATGTCCTGTATGGTTAGTCTGTGCACCCTATACTTTGTTGTCACCACCATTCCACGCCGCCGTCCCCGTCGATAAGGAACGGACGCTCGTCCATTCTCCTGGTGTAATCCCTCAGCCACATCAGTGCGCCTTTGGGAACGCCGTCGAAGCTGAGTACGTTTGACTCCGCCTTCCTGACTCCCATTTGTTGCCCTCTCCCCAGTAAAACAGCTCGTAGGTATCGCCAGGCCTGATGTCGTTGTCGTCGCTCCTCGGCACAATGCGGACGGACGATACGCCGACGGGCCTTTCCATGTCCGTGCCATACTCCGGCTCTTCCGTACTTGTATGTTGGGTTCTCTTTCATAATTACTGTATTCAGTTATTAGTTGTTGATATATATCTTTGCTTTGAATATTC
>CAYVNW010000077.1:0-2824 GCA_964452915.1 uncultured Bacteroidaceae bacterium
AGCAAACTGTCGAATAACCTGCAGTGGTAAAGTTACGAGTGAATGATACATCAACAGTCATACCGGCACAGTCCGTCAATGCAGCGATTGGATCCTCAGCTGTTTCGTCGAGAGTAACAGTGCCAACCTTTGCATAATTGACGTTCTTGAATGACAGCCAGCTTACATTTGTGCTTGCTACATTGAACTTAAGAGTCAACTTGCCACTTGCGTCGGTCTCACCTATTGCTGTGTATGTGTCATAATAAAGTTGTGACGAGCCTATCTGATTACCTGTAATAGTTACAGCGTCTCCATCGCCAACCTGCATTGTGATGCCTGTCGCAGGAGCTGAAGATACTTGAACACGTACTATTGCAGAAATCTTGTACCTTGTATTTGCTTCAAGTCCTGTGATTGTACCAGTGAGAGTTTTGTCACCAAGTGTGCCACTATTAGTCCAGTATTCATAGAACGGAGTTGTGAAGTTACTGCCATCGCTGTTTCCCTCTACCGACCATGTATTGACATAAGGTGCATTATCATAACCTGTTATGCCCCATGCTGCGCCGAAGAACTTGTTCAATTGCGCGGCGGCATGCCAGACAAGAGATTCAGGAAGAGCCTTTGCCTCATCAGTAGTCAGAGTCTGTGCGTTGTATTTAGCCAATGGATCAGTGTAATACTCTGCGTATGCTTCAGCAGTGTAGAAGTTGGTATTCTTGACATAACTTGAACGCAAGTCGAGTTCTGTCTTGGCTGCAGTGTATGCATCAACAGATGCTTGTGCATCAGTTACAGCGTCAAAAAGAGTCTGGAACTTGTCCTTTGATATCTTGTCGCTTTCAAGAGCTGTCATAGCATCAGTCAAAGCCGTCTTTACGTCTTTATTCATATCGCCTTTACTTAGAGCGTCTGCTTTGGCTATCAATTTGTTTGATTCCTCTTCTGAAACATTCTTATAGAGTGTCAACACTGTGTTGCCCATGATGAACCAGTGAGATTCACAATATGATGGTACGGCAACCGTCAGATCAAGGGTTCCTGTTGAATCTACATAGACGTAAACCTCTGAGGAGTACTCGCCTGCGTCAAACAATTTCTTGGCATCAGCAATATTGTCAGGATTATTATCACTTGCTCTGGCCTCAGCCCAGCCGTTCAACAATACCTGCTCATCGCCGGCCTTCAAGTAAGAAGTAACGACATAGTAGCCACTGCCGGCCAAAGTTACGTTATCTGCATTCGAACCATAACGCTCAAAGGCGTTTATCCCAACTTTGTACAAACCGGCTTCCAATCCTGTGACAGTTGTTGTAAAATTACCTGTACCCTGAAATACTTCACGTGGATCAGTTGTGTTTGCATCGCCACCTCTGACCTTAGTCCACTTATACTCATTAGGAGTTATAGTCTTAACGACAGATGAGGCATAACCACTGATAGTGTTATCGAAACTGTCAGCTGTCACGTCTGTAAGTCCTGCGGCAGTAATGACATTAGTCTTGTTATCCTTTGAATAAGCGCAGACGATGGAATCACGTTCGGACTTGGTAAGCAATGACCATACTTTTACGTTATCTCCAAGAGTTGCATACTCGCCATAAGAGCCAGATGCATGAGTAAGATACTTGCCTGCACTGTTAGCGATGGTAATACCGCTGTCGTTTGCAGCTATAGTCCAATAATATACTCCCTGGTCAGTGTAAACACCGCTTTTAGCATTTATATAATTATTGCTATTAGTATAGTTCTTAATCGTGTACGCACCATCGGCAAAAGTCAAAGTCAATGGTATACCATACTTATCAGCACTTGCCTCTGTTCCCGCACAACCGCGAGATAAGAATACCTTTGCCTCGCTGTCGTAAAGATAGTAAACTTTCGATGCAAGGGAAGATGCTGCTTCTTCTATATTCCAAAGAAAATCTTCCGTAATTTCAGAGATTTGCTGTTCATCAAACATCTGTTCTTCATATATCTGTTGACATTGATCAATGTAGCTACTCAAAGACTCGTCTTTCAAAACAACATTCAAACTGTTTGCTTTATCGATGGCTGTTTGCAAGTCTATCCTGTCATATTCAGATTTTCCCTTATATTCCATCTTCAAGCGGCTTACATACAGATGTGGAGTTTCAGTCGAAGCAAAGTTATTTGCCCCCGTTCCATATCCCAGGCTGATTTGCAATTTTGCGTCTATCGGCGACGGCACATGGAACGTAACAGTATGTGTGGTCCAATCGCTTTCGCCCAACATCCATTCCGTTGACGTATCGTAATAATAAGAGTCATCACCAAATTTTACATAGAACAAATTGTCGTAAGTAGCGTTCTTTGTACCGGCGTTTGTATTTTCCACATCGTAAGAGATAGTATAAAAACCCTCGGGCCAAAAAGCATCAATGGTGGTTCTATTATATGAGCTATAACTACCAGCCCATCTACACTGAAATCCAAAGCAGCAATATGCGCCAAGATGTTTGTCATCAGTAGTTGATGTCATATTGTTTGCTACAGCATAAGTTCCCATGTGTCCGGAACCTTCAGAATGAAATTCGTTATCAGATGCATACAGTGTCCAAGATTCAGTACTGGTAAATTCACCCCAATCAAAAATGTACGTGTTCGTGACATCTTTCCGGCCCTGGGCAGTTATCCCAAGTGTGAACACAAGAGCCAATAATAAAGTGAATATTTTTTTCATAAGCTTTTTTGTTTAGTTAAGTTTTTTATTTGTTTTACTAAAAGTTTCTGTTTGTTACCAACTATCTCACCATCCCCTCATCACCGAATCCTTATCGTACTACTACCTTACACCTTATTATATATAAGGTATACGCAC
>CAYVNW010000078.1:0-2516 GCA_964452915.1 uncultured Bacteroidaceae bacterium
ATGTCTTGTTCCCAATATTCAAAACAGAACCCGTGAAACAATTTGTCTCTTGCTATTTTATTGAAATCTGAAGGACATCCGGGAATCTGCTGTAATATACGGTTAGCTTCCTCAGAAAGGAGTAAAGGCATGAAAAGATTTATGCAGGCAGTCTGTGAGCTTACGGCATGATAGGCAAACTTATGTGGCTTATAAGCAAAATCACTCTGTTGCTCCGAGGTCGGGAAAGAGTAAAACCTGACGATTTTTTAGCATGCTCATAGCCTCTTTGATGAACACTCCGGTTCGGCTGCATCCATGGACATAAGCATTTCGGCAGGTAATATCCTTGTCATGGAGTTCGAGCAGTTCAGAGGCTGGAAGCTCAGCTATGGATTTGTCAGCCGGGCACCAGTCACGTACTATTCCTTCCCCGAACCTTACATATAAGGTGTAGCCATCAATAGAGATTTTGAGGTCGCGGCTGTGAATAGGGTTGTACTTTGTGTTGACAGCCACTCTTTCCCCTACAATACGGAGAATGCATTCACGGAGAAAGACATCACGTTTTGCATACGTGTCGAAGTTGCTATTAGCAGTTGTGATGGTACCTGATTCCGTTTTCTTCAGAGGAGCGGGAACAGTGTGAAACTTGCCGAGTTTGCAGCCGAGCTCTTCCGCGAGCTACTTGCAGAACAAGGCTGCAAGCAGGTAATGGAAGGGTGTCTCCATAGAACGGTCGACGAAAAAGGACAGTGGCTTTATTTCCCTTGAAGAGGTTGCGGAGCATTGCCCATTCCCACGGGTTCTTAGAGACGAGCGTCGGGAGAAAACCAAGGGTAGTAGTATCCTTGGTGTAGAAAACATTGAAGGCATAAGAAGCCTTCACGTTGGAATGTGTTTGTGTTGCTATCTAAGCAGAAAACTCCTCTTTCATGATAAAGTGTACATTATATGGCTGTCCTAGTTTAGGAGATGAACCATTAGGGTAGCCGTAGGCTTCTGAGACAGACATTAGTTTTCCTGTAGATTTAGCATAATCAGAGATATGCTTCCAAATAATAAGTAGATCTTCCTCATCAATGAAGTAATGTTCGAATATATGGACTATACCATAACCAATTTTCTTTATTGATTCAAAATGAAGAGCATCGTGTATTATTTGGATATAGTTTGTTCTGGTACCGACAGGTACAGAGGCAAAGGCTTTATGAATCTGTTCAAAAACCTTTTCCGCTTCATACATCCAATAGACTTTATTGCTGCCGTTTATAAACTCAGCAAATTCATAGTCAATTTTTGTCCATTCAGCGAGTCTCGAATCTATTTCATCATGCGTCATCATATTATTTTTCTCCAGAGACATAGTCCCAGTCATGTTCTACTGAATACAAAGCACAGTCTATCGCAGTGTTATCCAAATCGTATTGTTTGGACTCATCAGATTTTTGGTAGTTCGTAATTCTATACGTTCCGTCTGGTTGTTCTTTAAGTTTGAAACGGGCCAGCAGAATGAAACTTCTATAGACGTAAAACCATCCATCGTCCAGATAGAATCCAAATCTGGCTTCCCTGCCTGTATAGAATGCCTTAGTGATTCTACGTTTGAGTTCAGAAGTGATTACATTATCTGAAAACGGACAAGGTTCATCATACCAATAGTGTCTTTCAACATTTGTCCTTGCATTGTTCTTTGGAAAGAAGATTCGCTTTGAATGATGCAGGTAATATATAGAGCTATCAACGAAATCTAAATGCTCAATGTAACGGCCACCTTCAAACTTGTTCTTGACAAAGTAATTTTCACAACCATACATTGCATCTGCTAATGCACCGCTAAAAATGCAGTTTAGAGTCAGGTTGCCTGGTTGCTTTACTGCATTATGAATTACGCTACCAAAATCAAATGCATCATAGAATGACATCCATGCACGAACAAGATAACTTAATATTCCATCGCCATTTTTCCAATGTTCCTGTTTGGTAAATGAACGGAATGGGCCACAAAACTCAACTTGAGCAGCTTCTATTTTAGTTGAACCAGTTCGAAGTTTATAAATTAATTTAGCCATGAAGTGAGAAGCATACACTTCCTCCTTTTCATCACACAAACAATAGGAGTGTATCGCATGGGAAATAGAATCCTCATCATATATCCAACCGATAACAATCGAACGCAAAAGGTCATACTCGGCATTGACCTTCGCATTACTAATACCAAAGTAACACTGATGCATTCTCATGAACTCATCTCGTGAGATATTGGGGGTTTCTATGAGAGTCTTGGCAGTGAATAGCATCACATCAGAGTACACAGACTTTTGAGCCACATCTGAAAACAGTTGTGGGTAGAATTTGTCATGGTCGTTTGTCCATGTCCAAGCAGCTAAATCGCCAATAAATGCGCCTATCATAAATAATTCTACTACATTGGTTCGGGTAGGTCCTTTAAATATCCTGATTGAGAGTCATAAATTAAACTATAAAGCTCTTCTGTAGCCTGTAAAGACACATATTCTTCAGGGTGAACCTTGTTG
>CAYVNW010000079.1:0-1851 GCA_964452915.1 uncultured Bacteroidaceae bacterium
ATTTGTTTACTGATTTGCTTTACTTAGTCTTTAACATTTTACTGATTAGCTTTACTTAGTCTTTAACATTTTACTGATTAGCTTTACATGATGGCATCCTCTTTACTGATTCGCTTCACAGATAATCGGCGGCGCCTCAGCATAGCTTAAACAAGTTTAGCTCTGCGTTCGGCTTGCACGATTATTCGCTCTACACATATGCATAACATTTACTGATTCACTTTGAATGCGATGACACATTGTTGTAATACCACATGAATGAGCATATACCTAAACGGGTATTACATATACCCGAATGGGTATTTATTTACTTAAAAAAACAAATTTTATTCATTTTTGTTTTGTAATATCAGTCTTAATTAATACATTTGCAACGTAATATATATGCACATATTTATTAATGTAAAAAAAAGACTATGAAAAAGAAGAGATTCAGAGCGGCTTTAGCAGTCGCATTAGTAGCCGCAGCAGGGTTGTGCTGTTACGAAACTTATCAAGATTACAAAGCAGACAAAGAAAGCGACCTTGTAATGCAGAACATCGAGGTTCTAACAGATGATGATACAAGTTCCTCAGATTGGTATTTGCATAATTTTAAATGTGAGTTCGAAGTTACAAGTGAAGCTCAGGCAAATGCAATTGTGAAATTCCTGGGAATTAGTGCAAGTGTTGGTGCTAAAGTCAACTTGTCGAATGCAACACAGTATTTTAATCATGAAAAGAAGCATGGATTTGGACCATGTGAAAGGGGTGACCAAGTAACTTGCAACGACATTTTGTTATTGATTGCTTCTAAAATCTAATCAATGATGAATAGGATGGCATTATTAGTCTTTGCCTGTATATTTCTTTTTGTCGCATGCAACAATGGCAATACTAACGAAAAACAAAAGAATATTGAAATTGGTGCATCCCAAGAGAAAATATCTGCAAAGGATATTTGGAGTTCTGTTCAGGTAATTACAATGAACGAGGATTCTGTCAATGTTCTTGGAACGGTATCTCAAATAAGATGTAACAGCCATTATTACGTTATGATGAACGATATGTCCGACCTAATATCTGTTTTTGATTTGGATGGCAACAGCGTCGCTACATTCAACAGGAAGGGAAACGCTCATAACGAATATTTGACCATTCTTGATTTTGACATCACAGAGGACAGCATCTATGTTTTGTGCGAGCCTAACAGCAAGATTATAGTCGCTGATATGAAAGGTAAGGTTCACAGGGTGATAGACACGGATAAGAATTTCACGAGCTTCGCTTGTTATGGCGGCAATTTGTTTGGCTATACAGAAGAAGATAGAACATTATATGTATCCCATGACGGAGTTTGGAAGCAGATAATCAGCGAAGGGGAATTGCCTTCTTGTCCTGTAGCGTGTACAACGTTCTTTAAGACAGATGGAAAACTATTCTACTTTCCTGAAGGAGGTGACAAAATGTATGAAGTAGATGATGACAAGGCGACAGTGTTGTTCACTATTGATTATCCCGACAAGGACAAAATTGAGGCAAGGATGAAAGAAAATCGGATGTATGAGGCTAAGGAGCGCATACAGCTTTGCCCCCCGGAGGTGACGTCTTTTGTAAATACCAACGATTCTTATATTATGACATATAGCTTTCGAGGCATTGTTCGCGCGTGTGTATTAGGAAAAGAAAACTTGGATTTGCGAAAAGAAGGATTTTGGTATTTCTCATCATATCCAGAAACTTCTGATGACAGCAGCTGTTTGTTTGCCGAATTCATGTCCAAGGATGATATGCCCATAGACACGACCCAAATCAAGGTCAGCTATACAAGGGAGCCGGACTGGGAGAACGGACAGCTTGCAATAATCAAGT
>CAYVNW010000080.1:0-1840 GCA_964452915.1 uncultured Bacteroidaceae bacterium
CTATTTTTTCATTACCAACAAATATTTATAAAGAAAAATAGATATTTACAGGTAGCGTTGACGCTGTAAATATGGTAAATTACCCTGATCGGATATTTAGGATAGACGACAAGTCCAAGAATTGGGGAATGTACCCAGCCGCCCGACTACTTCAAAAAATTATTATATTTATTTACATAAACTTACCACGAATTAAATAAAAAGTTTTATCTTTGCAATTGCTTTCAGTAAAGTTATATTACGATGGGCCAGGAAAGGGACTGATAGTATCGCTTGTTATGCTGGAGGCACTACGTATTTAGAAAGTGTGTGCTAACGCTTTGTTTTTGTTTCCTTTGAACCTGAGAAATTCAAACGTACATGTCAAAAACATAGCAGAGGTAGATACTACGGGGTATAACAATCTGACCCGTTGGTGTGTTGGTGGCTTTTTAAAGCCATCATGCACACCTTGCGGAGGGTATTGATTTTACTAAAGTGTGGGTATCGATTCTGTTTGTTTATTTGTACAGGTTTTCTCAGGACCTAAAGGGAAAAGCAAATATAGACTCGATACCCTACTTGCTTATATGTAGTCATCCAAAAACTTAATTAAGAACAATCAGGACAGGGTATCACCTGATATAACTTTTCAACACAAAATGAATAAGTTACATTCACTAACAGCTATTTGCGCAGGTGTACTTGTCATGGGTTTAGCAAGTTGCGCATCTTACGAGAAGCAAGCCGCAGTCATGGGTATTGGCGGCACAAACATCAACACCTACGTTGAGGCAGATCTTGATTATGCCAACGCAAAGAAAGTGCAGGCATCTGTTAACACAGCTACGTTGCTGGGCTTCATCCAACTGGAACGCAACGGAAACAAAACTCTGAAAAGTGCGAATCGTTACCGTGGTTTGAACAAGCGTGAAGCACAAGCTCTTTACCGTGCAAAGGAAAATGCCGATGTAGACATTATCCTCGAACCAGAGTTTGAAACAGAGAAACACAGTTGGTTCTTTGGTGCATACAAGACATCATCTACAAAGGTTAAGGGATGGGGTGTGAATATTAAAGGCATAAAGCAAGATTCACACGCGACACCAAATCGTTAAACAAAATGACGCGAGGATGCATCACAATTCTTCATGGTGCATCCTCTCTATTCAAATGTGAACACAGTATGATTAAACAATTATATATATTGACGTGCCTTTCTGTCATGACGATGACTGGTAGAGCCCAAATAAACGATGAAGACTACATTGTTGATAAAAATGGCGATGTCATCATTGCCTGTATCGTAGATAGCCTGCACCTACAAAAACATGAGATCTATAGTGCGGCTTTAAAATACATGCAAGAAGCCTACAAAGACACCAAATACAAAATAGTTGTAGACTCACCTTCAGACAATGTAGTAGCAGGCAATGGAGAATACCTACAATTTCATGAAGCAAACTTCTTTCCCTACTCCTATTTCCTGAATGCGCCATTCACCTTACGCGTTGAGGCGAAGGACAATCGTGCACGCATATCTATTACGCTAAGTTACTATACAGGAAAGCGATCAAACATTAATGAGACAAAAGACATTCACGACCGTATTAGTAGTTTTCAGCCTATAAAAGAGGACGAGTTAGAGCACCGCAAACTGTATGGTAAAGCTTTCGTTGTGCTGTATAATCAAGTGAAGAAAACTATCAACGAAGTAGCAGGTGTCTTAAAATCCACAGTATCTTCAGAATCTGCTTTAGATTCCGACTGGTAACAGCGACTGACACTTTCTCCGAAACTGAACGGATTGACTTAATACAGAATTACTTTACACCGAATTAACAATTAAAGCATAATAGAA
>CAYVNW010000081.1:0-1783 GCA_964452915.1 uncultured Bacteroidaceae bacterium
CCAGGCAAACAGCAGGGTACGAACTTCAACCGCAACCTCGTTGCCAACATCATCTGTTGCCTCAGTACGCATGGAGCCTTCAAAGACTATAATGCGGCGCAATTTACAGAGGCGCTTGAGGGCGATAAAGACCATTCTGTCCGTCATGCCCTTGGCTTTGGTCCGGGTAAGGCGATAAGCGACAAGATTCAGGAACTTCTGTAGTCACTTAGTGTGTAAAGCTAATTAGTAAAATGTTAAAGACTAAGTAAAGCGAATCAGTAAACAAGTACATACTGTGTGAAGTAAATCAGTAATAAATCGTCCTTAGCGAGACCCCATAAAAAAGATATTAATTAAAAGTCCAAACGATATTAATATAAATCGCCAACGATATTAATATCAAAGCCCGATGATATTAATATCATTTTTCGAGGTCTGCAAGTAAAACCAGAAAAGCCAAAATGGAAGTAGACATTACAGGAAATCCAGGCAGTAACAACACTTACCAAGATACCCACTTGGACAGTGTCGGCAGCTACAACCCAAATGCCACCACTGTCAACAACTATTTCAATGGTGCGGCTAATCCTCCGGCTTCTGAGGATAGTGAAAATGTGGTGATAATTCTTGGTGCCGGAGCCGAATCTGTCTTAGGCATGCCCACGTCTGCAAGCCTAATCCCACAGATCGTTGACTACATAGCGACCGAGGAAGGACAACAGATCGATGCGGCACTCAGGAAAACTATAGGAGGCGTCCGCTTTCATTTCGACAAGTTTGTCAGCAACGCCATCGATCATTTGGCTAAAGACCTTGACCATGAGATAGACTCCATAGTCCGCAATGTGACAGATGAATTAGCTACAAATCCTAACATCGACGAGGCGCAACGTAAGATGGGCAATCTGGTAGTAAGGCTGTTCTCAAAGGTTAGGGACATAAAAAACGGAGCGGCAATAGATGAAGAGACCGGCAGTCTGATAGAAGAGGCACTCGGGATGCCCGTCACCGATGAGTCTATCATAGATTTCAGTCATGTAAATTACACCGAGACCTTCAAAACCATCATAGTGGAAATACTGCAGAGAAGTATGCACGACTCATCAAGCCCTATATTGCGTCACGTGTACAAGAACATACTCGATATTGAACGGCTCCTGACACAATATTTCTTTGGTTTCTACAGCAATATGCCCACCTATATCCGCACCTACCTGTATATATCATGGATGCTTTGGGCGTATATGGTACACGAGGAACAGAGAGTGAGAAAAGACTTGTCGGATCAGGCGAAAGCCACACATGACGAAAGCGGAATGAACTGTGCCGGTGTCGATACCATATATTGCAAACTCGCTAACACAAAAACCGCATTGGTGACGTTCAACTATACTACATTTGCTAAGGACTGTACAGACGAAGTCGTTTACTTCAACGGCAACCTGATGGAGTATGTTGACATAGAGAATAAGAACGAGTTCCGGATAGACAACATAACAAATCTGGATGTATTGGATTTCATCCAAAACCGTTTGACTGATGAGATAAGCCTCGATGGTGACCGCAAGTCCGTTCCCATTCCGTCGTTCCTGCCACCGCTGAAGTTAAAGCCGGTCATATCCAACCGTTACATCGATGCATGGTATAAAGCAGGAAACATCATCAGCAGGTCAAGCCGCATCCTCATACTCGGTTATTCCTTCGCCACACCTGATGACTATTTTTGTGATATGCTCCGTGGCAATCGCAACGCCCGTATAGTCATTGTCAACAAAGACCTCGAAAACGTAGCTCGCAATGC